>JAPOIM010000072.1 GCA_029978905.1 Planctomycetota bacterium | reverse complement strand
GAGTTCGCATAGCGGGTGTTTGCGGAAGAGCCGGCGGTGCATGCCCCGAACGCAGAGGTGACTCGCGACGAGTGACGGTCGCTGCGAGAGCTGAGCGATTGCCTCCTGCCGACAGTGCTCCCAAGTGAGGCGGTGACAAGTGACACACTCACTGCTCCGGTCGCGGCGACGCGATGGTTGCGGAGGGTGAGGGATTGCCTCGGCGTACGTCAGCTGAGCGGGTTTTGCCAGCGGAGCCGCGGATGGCGGGAGAAGTCGGCGTCGTTGCTGTGAAGTGCGGCTTGGTGCTCCACGCGCAAGGCATCATGCCAGCAGGTTCGCCTGCCTCATGGCGCTGCCGGCTCAGTCACCCTGCGCGGCGGCCTGCCGCTCCTCAAGGAGGAGCCGCATCTCGCGGAGGCGTTCCTCGACATGCGGCTTGCCGGCAAGGTTTCGCTTTTCGTGGGGATCGTTGGCGAGGTTGTAGAGCTCTTCGCCGTCAGGCCAGCGGGCGTATCGCCAGCGTTGGGTACGGACTGCGGCACCGAGATGCTGGCCCCTCGAAACGACGGTGTACGCGGCCGTCTTCCTGCCGAGCCGCTCGGGATGCCCAAGCAGCGGACGCATCGAAACGCCTTGCAGGCTGTCAGGAGGCGGCACGCCCACGAGATCCACAATCGTGGGAAAGAGATCGACCAGTTCGACCAGTGCCTGAGAAGAGGTGCCGGGCTGGGTGAGGCCGGGCACGCGGACGATCAGAGGCACGCGGGTGCCGACCTCAAAGAGCGTGACCTTGCCCCAGAGGAAGTGGTCGCCGAGATGGTAGCCATGGTCGCTCGTGAAGATCACGATCGTGTCGTCGCGGTGGCCACTGGCTTCGAGGGCGTCAAAGACAAGTTTGAGTTGGGCATCGAGAAACGAGATGCAGGCGTGGTAGGCCTGCATGTAAGCCCGACGGCGGGCATCGTCTTCCACGCCGAGTTCGAAGCCAAACGCTTCGTAGCGACGGGAGATCGCTGATGCAGGAAGGCTGTCCCACAGGTTGGGGCGATCGGGCGTGTAGACGAGTTCGTCTGTGGGGTAGCGATCGAAGTAGGCGTCGGGCGCCAGGAAGGGTACGTGCGGCTTTTGGATGCCACAGGCGATGAAGAAAGGCTTGTCGCCAGGGGCGTTGTCGTGCAACCACGCAGCCACCTGCCGTGCGTTCTTGCCGTCTTTGTGCTGGGCGTCGGTGAGTCCGCTGCGGCCGAAGCCCGGGGGCGTTTGGGCGGTCAGTGGCCCCGAGGTGGCTTTTTCTATTGCCCGCCACGCCTGCCGGTTGGCGGGCAAGGTGACCGACCCGTGCTCTTGTTCAAATGCTTCGCGAGCTTTTGTCACCACGGGCAGCTCATCGTTTTCGAAACGGAGATGCTCGTCCCACACGTCGTCGCCTGGTTCCTGACGAGAAGAGTGAAACACCTTCCCGACGCTGGCGGTCCAGTAGCCATGGTCTTGAAGATAGCCAGGCAGCAGCGCGGCTGAGTTCCGAGTGGTGCGGACGTCGTCGGTGTTGTTGAGCACACCCGTGCTTTCCGGGTAGAGCCCGGTGAGCAGCGACGCCCGCGAGGGACCGCACACGGGATACTGGCAGTAGGCTCGCTGGAAGGTGATCGCCGAAGCAGCGAATTGCTCGAGGGTCGGCGTGTGAATCGGGGCGTAGCCGGTGGGGCTAATGTGGCCGTTTAAGTCGTCGCACACGATCAGCAGCAGATTTTTTGGTGACCGGGCGTGCTTGGGCGGTGGGCCGCTCTTCGCCGGTGATGCGGAGCCCGTGTTGGGCTGCTTGCCGGGGGCGTCCGGCGAGTCGGTCGTCGGCATCACCGTGTAGGGAAGATGCTTGGCCGCAGGCACGTAGTTGCCTTGGCCTCTCTCCCAATGAAAGGTGTCGCCAGTGATCACGAGGTCACGACGCGCGTTGCGTTTTTCAACCGATGGCGCAAACGTGCGTGGCGCATGCTGCCGCAGCTGCTCTTTCACCGCGGCGTAGTTGGCGCTTGCCGCGAGGTTGGTCCACTCGTGTGGGTCGGCTTGGCGGTCGTAGAGTTCTTCGCCGTCGTTGTAGTGGATGTACCGCCACTGGTTTGTGATGAGCGCGTACTCGCCCGGCTCGAGGCCGGGGAGGAGCACGTGGCGATCCTCGCCGCTGGTTGGAGCACGCAGCGTGCTGGCCGGAGCACGAAGCGTGCTGGCCAACGAACGCCCTTCGAGTGGTTGCGGTGGTGTGGGAAGGTCGCACATCTCCACGAGCGTGGGGTAGATGTCGATCAGGCTCACGGTGTTGGTCGCGTGGTGCCCGGCAGCCACCCCCGGCCCGGCCCAAATGAAGGGCACGCGGGACGTGCGATCCCAAAGCGTGTGTTTGCCCCAATGTCCCTTTTCGCCATGGTGGTAGCCGTGGTCGCTCCAAAGTACGACGACGGTGTTGTCGGCATAGGGACTGGCCTCGAGGGCGTCGAGCACCCGACCGAGCATGGCGTCGGCGTAGCTCATGCAGGCGAGGTAGCCGTGGATCGCGTCTTTCACCGCATCGAGTTGGTCCAGTGTGCGGAGGATCTGGGAACGGTTTGTTTTTGCCTTGCGGATCCGCTCCGGAAGATCGTCGAGGTCGCCTTCTTTAAAAAGAGGAGGCTCAATCGCATCACGGTCGTAGAGGTCGAAGTATTTCTGGGGGCAGTAGTTGGGGTAGTGGGGGGCGTAGAGCCCGACGCCAAGGAAGAAGGGCTCGCTGTGGTGCTGCTTCAGTTGCTCGACCGCCCAGGCGACACGCTGCGTGTCGGCCATTTCGTCTTCGCGATCGTTGGGAAGGGCCGCCCATTCGAGGAAGAGGCCGCCGGTGATTTCCTTCCCATGGTTGTAGACGCTGTTGGGGAAGGGCTCCGGGAAGGGCGTGTCGGCGTTCCAGGAGTCGAGGGGCCAACCGGAACGCCGCTGCTCGGGCGAGCGGAGAAAAAACTCAGTCCAGCCGCGGGTGTCGATGTTGCCTTCGGGATGATGGAAGAGCTTGCCCGCGCCCAGCGTGGTGTAACCGGCTTGCGAGAAACTCACTTGCAGCGGTTGAAGATCGGGGTGGTCTACGAAGTAGGTCGCGTCGTTGTAGCACCCGGTGGTGGAGGCAAACTGCCCCGAGAAGATCGCCGCGCGGCTTGGCGCACAAAACACACCGGCGGTGTGGGCATTGGTAAACACCGTGCCGCGGGCAGCGAGTCGGTCGATGTTGGGCGTGATCGCTCGCAGCTCTCCGCTGAGGCAGTTGAGCGAATCGTTCATGTCGTCGACGGCCAGAAACAGCACGTTGGGACGTCGGGCCTCGGGAGAAGAGGCGGGTTGGGAGGCGAGCGTGCTCCTAACGCAGATCAGGACGAGCATGAAGACGATCAGATGTGGTCGAAGCATGGACGCATTCACTCCGGTCAGCCGTTCTCCGCGAGGGGAGGTGCTCATGGCGGTGTGGGGTTGGTATGGTTTCTGTTGTAGCTGGTTCTCCGCGCGTGAGCGCGGGGGCGCTTGAGGTTGCGAGGGGGAAGCGTTGATGAAACGAGCAGCACTGGGATTTGTCGTCTGCCTGAGCATGGTCGCGGTGTGTTATGGCGCGGACAGCACCCGACCGAACGTGCTGTTTATCGCGGTCGATGACCTGCGGCCGCAACTCGCCTGCTACGGGGCAGAGCAGATGCACTCGCCTTGTTTCGACGCGTTTGCACAAAGGGCCGTGCTGTTCGAGCGGGCCTACTGCATGGTGCCCACGTGCGGTGCGAGCCGGGCCTCGCTGCTGACCGGTGTGCGGCCAGCGCCTGCGCGTTTCGTCTCCTACACGGCCAGGGCAGACCAGGACACGCCACAGGCCACCACGCTCAACACGCACTTCAAGCACAACGGCTACACCACGATCAGCCTCGGAAAGGTGTTTCACTTCCCCGACGACAACCGCGACGGATGGAGCGAGAAGCCGTGGCGTCCCACAGCCTCCGACTACCACAATCCGGAGGTGCAGGAGGCGGCCATCGCCGAGCACCGAGCGAAGTATCCTGAGCGGAAGCAGGTCCGCGGAATGCCGTACGAGGCGTCGGACGATCCCGACGAGACTTATCGCGACTACGAGACGGCGTCGAAGGCAATCGAGTATCTGCCCCGGTTTGCCGACGGCAAGGAGCCCTTCTTTCTGGGGGTCGGCTTCAACAAGCCGCACCTGCCGTTCTGCGCTCCGCAGCGCTACTGGGATCTCTACGACGCGGACGCAATCGAACTTCCCGCCAACGATGGGCCGCCGATCGACGCCCCGAACGGGGCCGTGCATGCTTCAGGCGAACTGAGAGCCTATGCGACAATCCCGCCGACCGGCCCTGTCTCCCTGGAGACCGCGAGGCAGTTGATCCATGGCTACTACGCCTGCGTGAGTTTTGTTGACGCGCAGTTTGGGCGGCTGATGGCGAGCCTCGACGAGTCGGGACTGGCCGACAACACCATCGTCGTGATCTGGGGCGATCATGGCTGGCAGCTCGGGGAGCACGGCATGTGGAACAAGCACTCCTGCTTTGAAACGTCGATGCACGCTCCGCTGATGGTTCAGGCGCCCGGAATCGCTGCCGGCCGCACAGGTTCCCTGACGGAGTTCATCGACATCTACCCCACGCTCTGCGAACTCGCCTCGCTCGAGCGGCCAACGCATCTCGAGGGGGTGAGCCTTGTGCCTTGGCTCCGCGACCCGTCGATGCCAGGGAAGCCCTTCGCCGTCGGGCGGTTTCAGGCGGGTGACACAATCCGCTCTGATGGTTTGCGATATACGGAGTATCGCAGCAAAGGTGGAGCCGGCGGCCTGACTGGCAGGATGCTCTACGACCACGTCGCTGACCCCCACGAGAACCGCAACGTCGTGGATCGCGAAACCTATGCCGGCGATGCGGCCACCCTTCACGATGACCTCGACCGCCTCAAGGGCCGCGACACAGCCGAGTGAAGAGGGAGAGCGGTGGCGACGTTCAGGAAGCCTTGCGAAGACGCTGTGATTGGGGAGTGTGATGTCGATGAGAAGTGGAGCAAGACACGTGATGGAACGACTGACGGGGCTGATTGCTTTGGTGCTCGTTGCATGTGCGTTTCAGGTGGCGGGGGCGGCGGAGAAGAATGACCAGCAGCGAAAGAACGTGCTCTTGATTTGCGTGGACGACCTGCGGCCGGAACTTGCATGTTTTGGCGCGTCGTACATCCACTCCCCGCACATCGACGCGCTGGCTGCCGAGGGAACGGCGTTCCTAAGGCACTATGTGCAGGCGCCCACCTGCGGGGCCTCGCGATTTGCCATGCTCACAGGGCGGTATGGTCCTGCCGGGAATATGGCGCTGTTTGAACGCGCGAAGCAGATCCGAGATGGGCGGGAAAACGGTGAGGCGCGGGCTGTGCCGCCGAGCATGCCGGCCTGGTTTCGCAGGCACGGCTACACAACGGTGTCGGTTGGCAAGGTGTCGCACCATCCGGGCGGCCGCGGTGGCCCGGATTGGGACGATCCTGCGCAACCCGAGATGCCCGATTCGTGGGACCGGCATCTCCTGCCCGCTGGAGCCTGGCAGCATCCGCGGGGGTGGATGCACGGGCTCGCCAACGGGGAGATCCGTGGTGATGCGAAAGCGATGGATGTTTTTCAGTCGTTCGACGGCGATGACACCGCCTATCCGGATGGGGACAGCGTAAACGAGGCGCTGCGGCAGCTCGATCAACTCGTCAGTGACGCCGATCGCCCGTTTTTTCTCGCGGTTGGCATCCTGCGGCCGCACCTGCCGTTTGGGGCCCCGGCTCGATATATGGAGCCCTACCGCGATGCCGACCTCCCACCGATTCCGCATCCGCACAAGCCGGCCGGCAAAACCACCTGGCATGGCTCGGGCGAGTTCATGAAATACAACCGCTGGGGGCGTGACCCGAACAGCGATGCAGACTTCGCGACGGAGGTGCGCCGGCACTACGCGGCCTGCGTGACGTTTGCCGATGCCCAGGTAGGTCGGCTGATGCAGCGGCTCAAAGAATCAGGAGCCGATGGCAACACGGTCGTTGTGCTCTGGGGCGATCACGGCTGGCACCTGGGCGAACACGCGATCTGGGGGAAGCATGCGCTGTTTGAGGAGTCGCTGCGGTCACCGCTGGTGATCCGCTCGCCGCACGCGCCGCGGCCAGGCTCGCAGTCGTCGGCTGTCGTGGAGTCGATCGATGTGTTCCCCACGCTCTGCGACCTCGCGGGCATCGAGCCGCCAGACTTCCCGCACGGGGTGTCGCTCGCAACGCTTGTGAACGATGGGTCGGAGGAGGGCCATTCGGCGATCGCGTACACCGGAAACGCCTCGACGATTCGCACGCCGACCCACCGACTCATCCTCCACAAGGACGGGCACGTCGAACTCTACGACCATCGCACCGCCGCCGGGGAGACGGAGAACCTTGCGGCGAGCCATCCCGACCTCGTGGCCGAGCTGACAGCGCAGCTGAAGGGCCGATTGGCCCACCGCTGAGGGGTGCTGCGTCGGCCCAGGTGACGTAGGGCTACGCCGCTGGCTCCAGGAGGGGTGACGCTCAGCGTGGGGCGCTCCTTTGACCACGCCTCGCTCGCGAGCAAAACTCGAGCGTGAATGCGTTCTACGGCTGCGTTGGAGAAACGGCGTAAAGCGTGTCGATGAGTTCTGATTTGACGAGGTGCCCTGTTGAACGTTGCCAACCGACCGCACCGCAGGCTCTTGGTTGTGGTGCTCTTGGCGAGCTGTTGCGGATGGCGTGCTTCGGTAGCGACTGCTCATGAGCCGCTACCGACCGTGCCCTGCGTGGACCTCGCTCGCTACGCCGGGACCTGGTACGAGATCGCACGCTTGCCCAATCTTTTTCAACGTGGCTGTGTTGGTGCGACGGCCTGCTACACGCTCGGCGAGCATGGGACAATGCGGGTGGAAAACAGTTGCCGCAACGCCCGCGGACGTTGTCGGAGTATCGAGGGCACGGCAACCCCGGTGCCATGCTCGGGCAACGCTCGGCTGCGCGTGCGTTTTGAGGGTCCGGCTGGCTGGATGCCCGTTGCTCGCGACGGCAACTACTGGATCATTGCCCTCGACGAGGACTACCAGTGGGCCATGGTCGGCACCCCTGACAGGCGGTTTCTCTGGATCCTCGCTCGTGAGCGATCGCTGCCTCCAGAGGTGTATTGCATGCTCGTTGCCCGCGCACGCTGCCTTGAGTTTGACGTGGCCCGGCTGACGCGGTGATTCGAAGCGCGGGCATCGTCGTGTCGCCCAAGCATCGTCGATGTGTTGCGAACCGTGCTGTCGTTTTCAGTCGTTGGCTTAAAACGCGTCGTTGAGCCAACGGCGGGCGTCGCCGACGCACGAAGCCGGAAGCGAGAAGTGGTCGTCGTGGGGGTAGTCGCGGATCTGCACGCTGCCGCCTAACTTTTCGACCTTCTCGGCGTAGGCCTTTTGCCAGGTCACCGGCACGACGGTGCCATCGCCAAAGCCATCGATGCACAGCAGCACAGGGGCGACCGGCTTGCGGGTCGCGGCGGAGCCCGCGGTGATCGCCGCTTTCCAGGCGTCGACGTTTGTGGGCGTGCGCTGCAACACCGGCCCCTTGAGCCGGAACAGGCGGGCGAGGGTGTCGTTGAGGTGGTGCACGGGCTGCGTGTTCCAGGTGGTGGTGATGATCTCCTCGCCGAGCGGCGTGAAGAGATCGGAGAGATGCAGTTCGTCATGGTTGGCGATCTGCGTGCCGGCGAGCAGCATCACGATGTGGGAATCCGGAGCGATTGAGGCGTCGCTCATTGCCGCTGCCGGTCCATCACCGCTAGTGAAGGCGATCTCGCCTGCTGCTGGTGACATCGCCACGGTGCCAACCAGCATCAACTCGCCGTAGTCAGCAGGATCGAGTTCGGCCACCGCCGCCGCGGCACCGCCACCTTGTGACCACCCGGCACAGCCAAACCGTGTGCCCGCACCGACGTTGAGCCCGCGTGCAGCGTGCACGAGAAACACCGCGTCGAGGGCCTGTGTGCGGTTGACCATGTACTGATGCTGGCCCGGTGTGCCGAGGCCCTGATAGTCGGTCGCGCAGACCACATAGCCGTCGTCGACGAACCCCTGCAGGCCGGGCACGCCATAGTCGATCTGTTGGGTGGCGGTGGAATCGAAGTAAGTGATCAGTTCACACGCGGGGCTCGGCTGGGCTGACGGGCAGGCGGCATCGCCAAGGCCGGTCGTGCCGTGGCACCAGGTGAGGACTTTGCGGTTTTCACCCGGCTCGCGCGGCGCGATCACCAAACCGCTCACCTCGTGGGCCACGCCATTGAAGTCGGCGGACACGTAACGAACCTTCCACGCCCGTGCATTGGCAATGGGGGTTTTGATTGGCTCATGGGTGAGTAGCGTGCCCGGCACGCCGGTGACGTGCGGCGGCACGCGAGAGGGCGTGATCGAATCAGCCTGAGCCGAGGGCTGGGCCGCCTGCACCGACGGTGGGAGGAGGGACACTGCGGGGAGCGTGCAGGCGGCGATAAGCAGTTTCACGAGGTGGTGCATGGCGGGCGAGACGGCGTGGTGAAGGCAATGCCAAGGACGAGGAAACGCGGTCGTCGCAGAATAGCAGACAGTGAATGTCGAAGGCCTTCGCGAACGGGCCGCCGATCGCCATTATCGCGTCTGCGAAGTGCCATAGGCGAAGCCGCCTCCGGCGTGGCATAACCCACCCCACGAGCCCGGGTAGATGGGCTTGGCTTTCGAGGACGCGTTGATGGTGAGCGGCAAGCGTTTTCGCTGGATGCTGGCGGGGGCTCGTTCTCGCCGGCTGCGGTATCTCAGGATCCCGAAGCATGGCTTCGCTGTTTTTATGATGCAGATCGGGCTTTTGCTCGCTGCGCCACTGTTGGATACGGGGGAAAGGCTCACGCCGGGGGCTTTCGCCATCTTGTCGCAGGCCATCGCTGTGGCCACGATTCGCCTGCTCGGCTATCGCCGCGTTGCCCGAATCGTGGGTTTGATTGCGATCTTCGCGCTCGGCTGGGCAGCGATTCACGTAATCACCCTCGAAACCGTGCGGCTGCCGCCAACGCTCGTGCTCATCAGCACCTACGCCGCGGGAGCCTACCTCTGCGTGTTGCATGCGTTTATGGCGGGAGTCGACTCGAAACAACGCATCTACTGCGGTTGCGCTGGGTTTCTGATGCTGGGGATGATGTTTGCTGCCGGGCACGCGGTGGCGCACGTGGCGCTGGGAGCAACGTACGCGTTGCCGGTAGAGGTGGAGGGCCTGCGGTCGACACGGTGGATTGATTTTGTGTGGCTGAGCTACGCCACTCTGACCACCGCAGGCTACTCCGACTTGGTGCCTGTTGGCGGACTGCCCCTCATGCTGTGCACGCTCGAAGGCCTCTGCGGGATTCTCTATCCCGCCACCCTCATCGCCCGCATCGCGTCGCTGCCAACCGAACCAGACGTCCCCGCGTGACCGCGGCGATGTGCAAGCATCTGCGGTGTGTGCCGTGTGGTGTTTGGGCAGGAGAGGCGGGAGCGTTTACTTGCGCGTGAGGTCGTTAGACCGCACGGACGCGAGTTTGTCGCGGAGCTGCTCGCGGAAGTGGTCGACGAGAGTTGCGTGCTTGGCCGACGAGGCGAGGTTCGTGAACTGCTGCGGGTCGGCGTGCATGTCGAAGAGTTCGCTGCCACCGCCGCCGTCTTCGCCATACTGGATGTAGGCCCAGCGGTCGTTGCGAAGCAAGAAGCCCTTACTGGATGGGGCGACGGAGAAGGCAGTGTCGCGGACCTCGAGTTGAGGATTGTCGAGCAGGGGCGAAAGGTCTTCTCCCTGTAACCGCTCCGGCACCGGCATGCCACACAGGCTGAAGGTCGTGGGGAACAGATCGAGCAGTTCCACAAACGACTCGCAAACCGCCGGCTCCTTTCCAGGCACGCAGAAGATCAACGGCACCTGCGACGACTCGTCCCGCAGGCTGACCTTCGCCCAGAAGTCGTGCTCGCCGAGGTGGTAGCCGTGGTCGCTGGTGAAGATCACGATCGTGTGGTCGTCCTGGCCTGAGGCCTCAAGGGCGTCGAGCACCTTGCCCACCTGGGCGTCCATGTAGCGGACGGAGGCGTAGTAGCCCGCGATCGCTTTCTTCTGCTTCCGCTCGTCCATCTTCATATTGACGCTCGTCTTGTAGTTGATGCCCGCCTTGGGGATGTCGTCCCAGTCGCCGGGGAGCTTCGGCGGCAGCGACATCGAGGAGAACGGCCGAAAGGGTTCGTAGTATGAGGCGGGAGCCACAAAGGGCACGTGGGGGCGCACGAAGCCGACAGCGAGGAAGAAGGGCTCATCGGCGTGCTCACGCAACAGTTGGCAGGCTTTGGCTGCGGTCTTACCGTCGGAGTGCACGAGGTCGTCACCGTCGGCTTCAACGACGACAAATGTGTTGCCGCCAACCACAGGCTTCATGCCATCGGGATTGCCTTCGAGCGTTTCGCCAACCCCGGGGGCCTTCCACTCTGGCCCCGGGCTATTGAACCGCTCGGTCCACGACTGCGGGTCGTCGGCGCCATCGCCTCCTTCCTCGATGCCACCCGGCACACCCATGTGAAAGATCTTGCTCACGCGGGCGGTGTAGTAGCCGTTGTGTTTGAAGGCTTCCGCCCAGGTTTCGCGGTCGCCGATCTGTGGCCGCGGGCTCGTGTAGCCGAGCACGCCGGTCGCATGCGGGTAGTAGCCGCTCATGAACGACGCCCGCGACGGCCCGCAGTAGGTGCCCTGGCAGTAGGCGCGGGTGAAGCGGGTGCCGCGAGCGGCGAGCGAATCGATGTGGGGCGTGTGGCAGACCTCATTCCCGTAGCAGGAGAGGGCTGTTGAGGTGAGGTCGTCAGCGATGATGAAGAGCACGTTCCAGGGGGCATCGTCGGCGTGGACGGTGAACGCGGCCATCGCGAGGCAGCAGGCACAGGCGACATGGAAGAAACGCATGAGGGCTCTCCGGCTCGGCGGGCGACTTGACCCACGCTGGGTTTGGGCATGCAATGGTCGTGATTGAGTGTAAGCGGTGGTCTGTGTGTTGGCAGCCGCAGCGGGCTTGGGGGCGACGAGGGGAATGGAGACGCGATGCGTTGTGGGCTGCTGAGATGCGTGCGTGGAGTCGCATGGCTGTGCGTGATCGTTGCTGCTGGAGGCACGGTCTCTGCTGCGGAGAGACCGCCGAATGTGATTGTGATCCTCACCGACGATCAGGGCTCGGTCGATGCGGGCTGCTACGGCACCACTGACCTGCAGACGCCAGCGATGGATGCGCTCGCCGCCCGCGGTGTGCGTTTTACGCAGTTCTATGCGGCCGCCCCCGTCTGTTCGCCGTCGCGTGCCGGGCTGCTCACCGGGCGGTATCCCATCCGGGCCGGGATGCCTGGCAACGCCGGCGCGTCGCCGAGTGAAGCGATCGATGACCTCAAGGAAGTGGACGGCACCGCCGGTGCGGACTGGGCCGAGCAGACCACGATCGCTGAGGTGTTTCGCACGGCAGGCTACGCGACCGGCCACATCGGCAAGTGGCACCTGCACGCCCATGATGGAGCCCGCCCGCTCGACCAGGGCTTCGAGCACTCCTTCGGCCATATGGGCGGCTGCATCGACAACTACTCGCACGTCTTCTACTGGAACGGCCCCAACCGGCACGACCTCTGGCGGGGCAACACCCGTGTGCGGGAGACGGGCACGTTCTTTCCGGATCTGATGGTCCGCGAGGCGACGACCTTTATGGAGGAGAACCGCGAACGGCCGTTCCTTCTCTACTTCGCCATGAACTGCCCGCACTACCCGTATCAAGGCGAAGCGGAGTGGCTTGAGGCCTACGCGGACCTGCCGTTTCCTCGCAACCTGTACGCCGCGTTTCTCTCCTCGCAAGACGAGCGAATTGGGCAACTGCTTTCCTATCTTGAGACCCATGGGCTGGAAGACGACACGATCGTGGTGTTTCAGTCCGATCACGGCCACTCCACCGAAGAGCGAGCCCACGGGGGCGGCGGCAGCGCGGGGCCGTATCGCGGGGCGAAGTTCAGCCTGTTTGAGGGCGGCATCCGCGTGCCGGCGATCATCTCCTGGCCGGGGCATCTGCCCGAAGGCGAGGTCCGCGACCAACTGGCCCACAGCTGTGACTGGCTGCCCACGCTCGTGGAACTCTGCGGGCTTGAACCTCTCACGCATGACGTGGATGGCGAGAGTCTGGCGGCGGTGATTCGCGATTCCGACGCGGCATCGCCGCACGACGCGGTGCACTGGACGATCGGCAGCAGTTGGGCGGTGCGGCGCGGGCCCTGGAAGCTGATCGGCAAGCCGAACGACACCTCGGGCAAGGCGCCGCTCGACGACAAGGAACGGTTTCTCGCCAATCTCGTTGACGATGTCGGCGAAATGAAGAACCTCGCCGACGCGCAGCCCGATGTCGTGGAGGAACTGCAGAAACTCCACGACGACTGGATCAACAGCCACGTTCGCTAACGCACACTTCGGCGGCACGCTCGAGTGTCCGCACCTCCATGATCCAGTCTGCTTCACCCTATCGCCGATCGTTTGCCTATCACGTGGCCCAGGCTGTGTGTTGGGCCGGTGAACGCTGTGGGCTTCAGCCGCGACTCGATGCGGAGTGGCTCGAGCGGCAAGCGGTGGCGATCGCTGGCCGGGATAGGTTCGAAGACACCGCGTTTCGTGAGCCGTTCCGCCGTCTGACGGCAAGCCTGGCGGCGGAGGCCCGGTTGAATCCTCTGGGGCGTGTCCACGCCGCCAACACCATCCTGCAGCAACTCGTGACGCAGGCGGTCCTCGAGCAGCGGTGGAACGCGGGAGCGCCGTCTGACTCCGACCTCCTGCGGCCCAGTCGGCCGCCGGTGTTTATCGTCGGCCTCCACCGCACCGGCACGACGCTGCTGCAGCGGCTCCTGGCCGCGGACCCTGCGGCGAGGCCGCTCGTGTACTGGGAGTCGAGCGCACCGCTCCTCGCGGTCAACAAGAACCGGATGGAGTTATCAGCAGATGCGAGAAGGAAGAAGGAGGACGCCACGCTCGCGGCGGTTCAGAAACTCGTGCCGTACCTCGACGGCATCCACGAAACCCAGGTGGACGGGCCCGAGGAGTGCTACTGGTTGCTGATGGCGTCGCTGGTGACGCGGGCCTTCGGAATGCAGTGGCGGGTGCCGGGCTACGAAGCATGGCTCGACACGCTCACGGAAGCCGACTGGGTGGCCGCGTATCGGCACTACCTCGCGCTGCTGCGGCATCTCGATGCCGGCATGACCGACCGCCACTGGGTGCTGAAGTGTCCGCTTCATGCGGAACGCATCAGCACGCTCTCCGAACTCCTGCCGCAGGCGGTGTTTGTGCAGACCTACCGGGATATTCGGGAGTCGACCGGGTCGCTCTGCAGCCTGACCGCCGCCCTGCGGGCGATGGGCTCCGACACCTGGGATCCGGTGGGTGACGGCCGGGATGTGCTGGCGAGCATCACGCGTTCGTCGCGAACCGCCGCGGTGGCCACGGCTGCGATCCCCGATCGTGTGATCAACGTGCACTACCGCGATCTCGTGGCGGACCCGATCGCTGCGGTGCACACGATCTACGAGCGGGCTGGGTTGCCGTGGACAGCAGCTGCGGAGCACGCGATGCGAGAACAGTTGGCGGGGCCTCGCCGTGGAGGTCCGCGGCATCGCTACGCCCTCGCCGATTTCGGTCTCAACGAAGCGGAGGTGATCGCGGCGTGTCCGGAGTATGTGGAGGCCGAGCGACGGCTGGCGGCGGCATCGCCTCCGCAGTGACCGCGGCAGCGCGGCGATCCCCGCCAGGCCGTGGGGGCCTCCGCTACCCAGCGGTTGCAGGATTCGGGGAAAGAAAGGTAGTTTCCGCCCCATGCTCCACTCTCACGACACACGTCATCGCGGCACGCTCGACACCTTTCTCGCAGCCGACGACATCATCGCCCTTCCGACCCTTCCCGCAGAGGAGTGGAACACGCTACGAAAGAAAACGGGCCGTGGGATCGCCTGGGAGTTCTGCACGCTCCGCAACCTGCTCGTGCATCGCGGGGCCTTTGCGAACGATGCGTTTGGCTTTGCCTGGGGTGGTGTGTATCGCACGCTGCTGGTGGGGCCGATCGTGGCCACGTCGTATCGAAATGAAGGGCACTTTCGCGCCGGGCACCGGATCTCCGGTACCAGCGATTTCTTTCGAGGGTCGTTTCTGCTGCCAGCGGGCTCGAGTCAGTTCCGCGAGATCGTGCGGCTTGTCAATCTTCGGCACCACGTGGCCGGCGTGGCGATGCCGGTCGAGGACGGTGGCTACCGCGTGATCGACGGCTACGAAGCCGACTATGCCTACGTCGCCACCGCGTTTGTGGAGTCGATCCGCCGCGGCCTGGAAATGTGCGGCGTGCCCGCCGAGAGCAGGCGAGGGCGGCAACTCGGCGAGGCGATGTGCACGATTCTCTATCAGGCGGCCGGCTACACGGGGCTGCGTCGGATCCCACGCAATCTCGATGCGCACAACCGGTTTCGCGATGCCTACGACCAGCACCTCCGTGATCACCCGGTCTCTCCGCGACTGCGGCGGATGGCGCAGGAGATCGCGGTGCGGATCATGCCGGCCACGACCGCGTTTAGTCGGGTCGGCGTTGCTGAGCACGTGGCCCGGCATCTCGACGATGAAACCCGGCAGTTTCTCTTCCCCGAAGCTCCAGACCCGGCGATTGAAGAGCAACGCCAGCGTCTTGTGGCAATGGGGCGACGAGACTCCTCGGTGGAAGCCCTGAAGGCTCGGTCGACGGCACGTGCCGCTGTCTGGGCGCGGGCGGATGTCGCAGCGCTCGACCAGGCGTATCGAGCCGCCACGCACGATTCGACCGACGACCGCCTGCTGGGGGCGATCCTGTTGCATCTCGTGGATGAGGGGCAGGTCAACGGCACGCCTCTGGAACAGCGAGAAGTGGTGCTTGAGGCAGGCGACGCGTTGATCGTGCAGGGGCACACGCCCCGCGAGATGTATGTGGTGCTCTCGAGCGAGAAACCGTTGACGGTGGTCCGGCAAACGAATGAGCAGGAGGGGCCCCGAGAACTGGCCACGTTGTCGGCACCGACCATCCTGGGGGAAATCGGCATGTGGCGTGGCCAGCCGGCGATCGCGTCGGTGATCAGCCGCGAGCCCAATCGGCTGCGGCTGCTGGTCATTGACCAGGCCCGCTTTGACGTGCTGAGGGAGGAATCGGGATTCCGGGCAGCTGCGGCGGCCGAGGTGCAGCGGCGGCTGTCGCTCAATGCCGCACACGTGGGCACTGTGCTTGCTGATACCGCGTCGGAGACCGCCGACGCGCGTCTGCAGTCGATCTCGCAACTCTTTCAGTTTCTCACCGGCAACTCGCACATCCAACTCGACAAGGTCATCGACCTCGATGAGGACGCGACACCGATAGAGTGTGTGGAAGCCCTGCGGCAGCAGGTCGGCGAGGTGTTGGCGACGCACGAACTCCCAGCGGATCTCGCCGCCACGCTGCAGCAGATCGTGCTAACGCTTGGATGACCTCTGGCACCCTGAGGACGCCTCTCAATGGCCCCCCAACGATCGATCTGTGATTGGCTTCCTGCGGCGCTGGACCTCCCGCCCGGCGGCCTGCCCGGGCAGCTGGCGGCCACGTCGCTCGACCACTTTGAACTGCTGCAGACGCCAGAACTGTGGGGGCAGGATCCAGCAGATAATTCCTACTGGTCCGGCGGGGATGGCGAAGTCTCTCGGATGCCAGCGGCAAGTCGACGTCTGGTTGAGTTGATTGAGGATGTGGTGGCGAACGCGGAGCGTTGGCTCGACATTGCGGCGCTGCAGCCGCTTGCATCTGGGGAGTTTGCTGCGGCGATTCGCCGTGGGCTCGCTCGGGCGGCAGCCAACCGCACGGAGCCGCTGACGGTTCGCATTCTCTATGGCCGTCACGACTACCCGCTGCATGGCGTTGTCCGCGAGGGTGAGCAGGACTTCGAGCGGTTCGTGGAAGACCTCGCAGCGGAGATCCCGCCGTCGGCGGCTGTGCGGGTCCACGGTGCGTTTCTCAGAACGTGGGAAAAGTGGCCGACGCCCTCCTGGAATCACGCCAAGATCGTCGCTGCCGATGGTCGGCGAGGCATCGTTGGCGGGCACAACCTGTGGCACGACGACTACCTGTCGTTTGCCCCCGTGCATGACGTCTCGGCCTTTGTGGAGGGGGAAGGTGTTGGGGAAGCCCATCGGTTTCTCGATGTGTTGTGGGCCTTTGTTGCCGCACAGGCAGAGCACCCGTCGGAGCACGCGCTCTGTCATGCTGTCTGCTGGTCGGGCGGAGAGGTTGCCGCGGTCGCGAGCCCGTCGCCCCCAGTGCTTTCGCAGCCTGCAGCCATGCCGTCTGCTTGCCAGGGTGCCATCCCTGTGATCGCGGTGGGGCGGCTTGGTGCGGGCGTGGTGCCCGATGCGAAGGTCGCGAACGTGGCCGCGGCCGCGACCACGCTTGTCTTCGCCCAGGCACGCCGTTCGATCAGCCTGAGCCAGATGGATTTCGGCATCCTGTTGGAGGGAGTGAACTACTGGCGGGAGGATGTGGTCACCGCACTCGCCGAGGTGTTGACCGCGCCCGACCGCTCGGTGGAGGTCAGCCTGGTGCTCAGCGAGGTGGGGGCGAAGGTTGCCGGTGGCGGTGCGTATTCCTTTGGCACAACCTACGAGGCCATCGCGAGCATCATCCGTGAGAAGATCGCAGGGAGGCCCGTCACCGGTCGGATGCGTCTGGCACCCATTCGCTTTTCTGCGGCGGGTCAGCGGTGGAAGCATGATGGCCGCGAACTCACGTTTTGCAACCATGCGAAAGTGTGGATCGTGGATGAGACGCTGCTGCATGTGGGGTCTGACAACATCTACCCGCACACCCTGCAGGAGTTTGGCTACATCATCGACTCAGAGACGATTGTCCGCGACGTTGTCCGCAGCTACTGGGAGCCGCTCTGGCGGTTCTCATCACAGGCGGCGATCGATGTCTGCTAGCGAGCAAACCCACCTGCCTTAGGCCTACGGAGATTCCATGGCGAATGTCGTTGCGACGTTCCTGCTGAAGACGATTGGCGGTGATCTTGAGGCGCTGTCGCGGGATACGCTTGGCGAGTTTTGCAGGCGGTCGCGACTCGGCGGCATCGTGCCGTTGAAAATTGGCCTCCAGCGGGGCCATCTGGTGAACGATCCAGCTCTGATTCGGCACGTGCTGCTCGACAACTTCGCCAACTACGACAAACGCACGCCCGCCTTCGACGCCGTGCGGGTGGTGCTGGGAGAGGGCCTGCTCACGAGCGGCGGGAGTTTTTGGAAACGGCAACGGCGGATCGCTCAGCCCGCCTTCTCCGGTGAGAGCGTGAAGCGGTTTGGGCCGAGTGGGAGGCGGCCGCTCGCGGCGGCACGCCGGTGAATGTCTGCACGGACATGATGAAGGTCACGCTGCGTATCGCGGCGGAGTCGCTGTTTGGCGATGACCTCGCCGAGAGCGCCGACGAGATTAACCGCGTGTTTCCCGACATTCTGGCGTCGCTCGCCGCTCGAGTGTCGTCACCGCTGCGACCACCGATCTGGTTGCCGACCGCCAACAATCGGCGGTTGCGGCCTGCTCTGGCGGTGTTGGATGGGATCGTCAGCCGGCTGATTGCCACCAAGCGGCAACGGCTGGCGTCAGAGGGGCTCACCCCAGACGGACCGCCCGACCTGCTGACAGCCCTGATGATGGCCAGGGATGAGGAGACGGGCGAGTCGATGAGCGACGTCCATCTCCGCGATGAGGTGATGACGATGATGATCGCGGGCCATGAGACGACTGCCAACGCGCTCTCCTGGCTGTGGGTGCTGCTCGACCAACACCCCGACGAGCAGGAGCGGCTGCGGGCGGAACTGCAGGCAGCGACCGGCGGCAGTCCTCCCACGGTTGGCGACCTCGCGCAGCTGCATCGGACGAAGGCCGTGATGCTCGAGACGATGCGGCTCTATCCGCCGGTGTGGATGTTTGATCGGCGGGCGCTGGGCCCCGATGATCTCGGCGGCACAGCGGTGCGAAAAGGCGACCTCGTGATCTTCTGCCCCTACGCGATCCATCGGCTGCCCGAACTGTGGCCCGATCCGGATGCGTTTCAGCCGGAGCGGTTTGACGGCGGGCGGAAGCCGCACAACACCTATGCTTATCTTCCTTTCAGCGCCGGGCCACGAACCTGTCTGGGCAACAACTTCGCGCTGATTGAGTCGCAGATCATCGTCGGCACGCTCCTGTCGCGATTCTGCGTGCGGCGTGCTGACCAAACGCCGATCGAGCCACAGCCACGGGTGACTTTACGGACATCGCGGCCGGTGATACTGCATCTGGAAACGGCTTCGCCGCAAGGTATCACCCGCTGAGCGGTCGGTCGGATAGGCTAAAGGCCTTGGCGGTGATGCTGTCTGTTTTGCAGCAACGGTTTTTTGACGACATCTTTTTGGGGGACTCTCATGCGATCACGCTGTGCACCTCTGGCCATGCTGCTTGTTTTCGTCCTGGCCTCGACCGCACTTGCACAGAACGGCCGGCGGGTGAATCCAGCGTTTACCGACCCTGAGATCGATCCGGCGCTTCCCAACGTGCTCTTGATTGGCGACTCGATTTCGATCGGCTACCACGTCGCTGCCCGCGAGGCCCTCGCTGGCAAGGCGAATGTGTTTCGTCCAAAGACCAACTGCGGCCCCACCACCCGTGGCCTTGAGCAGATCGATCAGTGGCTCGGGGACCGCCGCTGGGACGTCGTCCACTGGAACTTCGGCCTGCACGACTTGAAGTACATGGGACCCAATGGAGAGAACCTTGCCGATCCAGCAGCGCCCACCTCGCATCCCCAGGTGCCGATCGACGCCTACGAGGCCAACATCAAAACGCTCGCAGAGCGGATCAAGAAGGGGGCGAAGGTGGTGATCTGGCGCGAGACGACGCCGGTGCCCGAGGGGGCCGCCGGACGCGTGCCGGGGGATGCGAAGCGATTCAACGCCGCTGCCGCCAAGGCGATCACTGAGGTGGGAGGGATTGGCACCGATCCCTTCTTTGCGTTTGCCGAGAGCGTCGCCGATCGGCAGCAGCCCGCAAATGTCCATTACACCGCGGAAGGTTCGCAGGCCCTCGGCGAGCACGTGGCGAAGGTGATCCTCGAGGCTTTGCCGACAAAAAATTAACGGCGGCAACCAGCCGCGCTCGCCAACCATCGGTTTCATCGGAGGAGGGCATCACGTGGATATTCGCCACTGTCTCAGGCTGTGGTTTGGCGTGTCGCTGCCGGTGTCGCGGCGGGCGTATCTCGTCAGCGGACTTGGCTTGGCGGCAGGGAAATACCTCTGCGAGATGGCCGTTATCTGGATGCTCACGGGGCTTTGGCTGTCGCCTATCGACTTTCTCAACCCGTCGCTGGCGGCACGTCGGGAGATTCTCGCGGCAGGGCCAGAGTGGCTTGGCTGGACTCTCTTCGCGTGGAATCTCCCCTTTGTCTGGGTGGCGTTGACGATGAGTGTGCGACGAGCGGCAGGCGCCGGGCAGTCGCCGTGGCTTGGGCTGCTCGTGCTCGTGCCGGTGGTAGGGCTGCTCGTGATGGTTGCACTTGGCCTTGTGGCTGACCGGATGCCGCCAGCGATGGATCTGTCGGCGGACAGCGAGCCTGTGACGGAACCAGCTGCACAATCATGGTCGCAGTGGTTGACCGCTCTGCTCGCCGGACTCGCCGTGGGTGTGGTGATGCTTGGAGTCTGTGTGTATCTCATCGAGAGTTACGCGGCCGCGCTTTTTCTCGGCACGCCCTTGGTGATGGGGGCGGTGACAGGTTTTTTGTTTAATCGTCCGGAGAGGAAGTCTCTGATGGCGACGGTGCGGGTGGGGGTGGTGCTCGTCCTCCTGGCCGCGGGGGTGCTCTTGGGCTTTGCCTTGGAGGGAGCGATCTGTATCGCGATGGCAGCTCCCATTGTCGCCCCGCTCGCGGTGGCGGGGGTGGTGCTCGGGAAAGCGGTTGCCGACACCACTGCGACCAAGGGCCACTCGCTGCTTCCACTCGTTGCTGCGCTGCCGATGATGGCGGGGGCAGAGTCGCTCGTCCAGCAAACGCCGATGCACTGCGTCCTCACCACCGTTGAGGTGGATGCGCCACCCGAAGATGTTTGGCACTACGTGGTCGCCTTTCCGGACTTGGCTGACCCGGAAGAATGGTTTTTTCGTTGCGGCATCGCGTGCCCGCTCCGCGCGAGGATCGAGGGCACTGGTGTCGGTGCGGTTCGCCACTGCGAGTTCACCACGGGCGACTTCGTGGAGCCTGTCACTGTCTGGGAAGAGCCCACACGGCTCGCGTTCGATGTGACGAGCCAGCCCGATCCGATGGTCGAACTCTCCCCCTGGCGGCATGTCCATCCGCCGCACCTTGAGGAGCAGTCGCTCCGGAGTCATCGAGGCGAGTTTCGGCTGGTGCCGCTGGCAGGGGGCAGGACGCGGCTCGAAGGACGAACGTGGTACACGTTTGACATGCATCCCCAAGGCTACTGGAAGCTGTGGAGCGATCTGGCGATCCATGCCATCCATCGACGGGTGCTCGAGCACGTGCGGCAGCTGGCGGAAAACGAACCACCTCGCCGTCGCGTGGCCGCGACGATCGTGGGGGCCGCCAACCAAGACCGCGTGGACCACGCCGGCAGGAACCCCGAGGGGGCTACGGTTGCGGTGGTAGAGACGCACCACTGCGATGCGTGTGGCCGCGGGTGGGAACTTCCGCTCGCCGATGGAAAGTCTGTGGCCGTCGTCGGTAAAGCGATCTGCCGCGACTGTTACCGCAAGGCAGACCAC
>JAPOIM010000071.1 GCA_029978905.1 Planctomycetota bacterium | reverse complement strand
TTGCTGCTGGCCTTGCTGCTGGCCTTGCTGCTGGCCTTGCTGCTGGCCTTGCTGCTGGCCTTGCTGCTGGCCTTGCTGCTGGCCTTGCTCGCCCTCCCCTTCGCCGAGAGGCATCTCACCTGCTTCGGTGCCCTCGGCTGCCGGCTCATCAGCCTGTTCGCCCCCATCGGGCGAGCCCTGCTCCCCTTCGTCTTGCGGGTCGATGCGATCCGCGAAGCCGCCGAGTTCCGCGGCGAGATCTTCAGCCTGCGTGCCGAGGCCGTCCTGCCGCTGCGCGAGTTCCTGCGTGTCGCCTCC
Organism: Planctomycetota bacterium; assembly: GCA_029978905.1. Taxonomy (GTDB): domain Bacteria; phylum Planctomycetota; class Planctomycetia; order Pirellulales; family UBA1268; genus M30B53. The sequence continues at coordinate 21,324 of JAPOIM010000071.1, read as the reverse complement.
AGCTTCCGTCGAGCCACCAATCTCACGCTGCCGCGAGATCAACTTGTCGAGCTCCTGGAGATACGCCTTGATCTCCTCTTTTTCGTTGGCCCGCCGCCGGTCCGAATCGCCAGACTCCAGCAACTCCAAAATCTGCCGCATCCGGCTGATGGCGTCGGTCTGTTCCGTGCGGGCTTCAATAAACTGCCCTTCTTCAAGCAGGGAGGCGATGACCTCCAGCCGCTCCCCAACGCCCAGCGTGCTCGATCGCTCAAAGGCCGAACGCAGGAGTGACGCCCGCTGCGGATCGCTCGCCGCCATCAGGTCGGCAAGGCGCAAGAGCGACCGCTCCAGGTTGCGGTATTTGTTGGCGAGCGACGCCTCGCGATCGGCAAGCGTAGAGCCTTCCGTGGCTCCCGCTGGTGAGGCGGGCTGCGTTTCCTGGCCAAACGTGGCCTGCCACGCGGTCATGGACGAGACCCCTACAAGCAGCGCCGTCGCCATCCTCACGACGTGCCAGGAGCCGATCCGAGATGGGCCTCTCATAGATCTTCGAGCAACGCGCGGGCCCGCTCCTTTTGGATGTCTCGGGTCTCCTGCCGAATCTCTTCTTGTGCCGAGATTGTCGATCGCAACAGGTCGACCACTTCGTTGAACGTCTCCAACTCCATCATTCTATCAAGCACCGCCCGCATCCGGCCGAGGACCAGATCCGTCTGTGCGATCAACTGCCGGCGGCCGGCCTCATCGCCAGTCGCCAAAGGTGTTCGCGTCTGCCCTACCAACCCTGGCAAATCCTCTTCAGCAATCCGTGCTAGGGGCATCGCGATCTGCGAGAGGAGCCGCGTGTCGAGTTCTGCCGTTAGGAGGCCGTTGTTGTCGAACTCGAGATGGATCAAGCCAAACGCTTCGGCGATCTCACCGGTTTCCCCGGCCGCCCGCGCCGCCGCTTGCCCAAGGCGTGCGGCCAGCGGTTGTTCGCTCGATTCAAACGTATCGCGAGCTTCCGTGAGGTTGGCGAGCAGACTTTCGTATCGCCGCCGCAACAACAGTTCGCGGGCCTCAAGCATCGCTGCGAGTTCGGCTGGCGTGACCACTGCGAGCGTCCACGCATCACCGGTGGTCACGTGAGGACCGCCCGCCACCGCCGCTGCGTCGCGAGCGGTCACCCGCACCCGCAGCGTGTCACCGACCACGGGCTCGACCTGAGCGACGTCGACCACTTCGGCGGCATCGGTCGCAAACTCCACCAGCGGCTCGCCGCCACGGCACCGCGGCACAGGCAACTCCTCCACTCGCGGGGAAGCGTCGTCGCGTTCACGTTCCAACTCGATACTCATCGACGCGAGCGCGTGATCATCGGTTACCCGCCCCACAAGCGGAACCCGCGCCGCGGCGGTGACGGCGGTCGAGATACCATGCAGCTGCATCGCCACCTGCGGCGCCTCATCTGGCCTCGCCGACAGCAGGAAACCGATCGGCTGGGTGTTGGCGATGCCATCGGTGTCGACCAGGCTCACGCTGATCGCGTGCTCGCCCGAAAGGTTCGGCAGCGTGGCCTCGATGGTCGTGGTCGCCGAGCTCCCGCCACCGCCGGCCTCACCGCCAGGCGGCTCGATCACCGCCAGGCTGACCGGTTCACCAGCCACCGTTTCACTGATCCCCGCAGCCCGCAACGGCTTCGTGGAACGGCAGACGATGTTGACTGTCGAACCCTGAGGGACCTGTACGATCCCCGAGGCGGGAGCACGTCGCTGACCGCCACCAAGGTAGTCGGGCAGTTTGTAGTCGATCGTCAGCGACGAGAGCGTGGGCGGGTCGACCACTTTGAGACGCAGCCCATCAAGACGCGCATCGCCTCCGCGAACTGAAAACAGAATGTCGTCAGCGATGTTCTCAATCACATGGCCGAAGAGTTGCTGGCCATTGGTCGCAGCCCCGCGTCGCCCCATGCGGGCAGACCGCGACGCACCCGAGAATTGCCACCGCATGTCGAGCACTTCGGGCACCACCATCGATGCATCGGCGGCCACCACCACATCAACATCGCTCCCGCGAGCCACGATCCGCACACCATCTCGGAAGTCCGTCGCCATCAACCGCGACCGCCTCGGCCAGGGTGTCTCGTCGAGCAGCACCACTCGTCGCAGCCAGAGCGACGCCGTCTCAGGACTGATCAGTGCACAGGCAGCGATCGTGGCCCCCGCCATCACGCCAGAGAACAGGAGCGTCGAGAGCTCACGACCGCGAAAAAGTTCAGCAACCCGCACCCTCGGCAGCCCCGCGACAGCATCGGCCGCCGTACGGGCAAACATTTCCGGATCGACCAGATCGTGGCTGGAATCTGCGTCCTGCTGATCGAGCCCCAGTTCCACTGTGGTCACGAGGCTCTCGTTAAAGAACGGATGGTGCCGTTCCACAAGCAGCGCCAGCGAGCGATTGCTCAGTCGCGTGCCAAGCCGGTCGACGAGTTTGCGTCGCAGGATCCAGAACAGGCCCGCCACGCCCGCGAGCACCATCGCAGCCCGCACCCACGCCGGCGGCTCAAGCATCCGGTCGACCACGAGCGAACCCCAGAACGCCGCAGCCAACGCAAGGCCCACCAGGGCCACCGCCTCGATCACCACCCACCAACCCGCGCGTCGCCGCACCGCCGAAAGCAGACGGGCAACCGCCCGCAGCTGAGGCGACTGGGCAACCACGATTGTGGAGGGTGAGGCGGTCGATTGACTCATGCGTCTTTGGTCCGGTTCATAATCCAAAAAGAGAGTTACGCGAGCCTCGCCAGACGGCGAAGAATCCACTCCGTGCACAGCAAGCCGATACCCGCCACGAGGAGTCCGATATGAAGCGACTCCTTGAAATCGGTGTCGATCGCTCCGGACTGAAACTCATGACGCGACCGATCCTGCAAGGCATCCGCGATCGCCCTGGTGTCCGCGGCAGTCCAGGCCTGCACGCTTGGAAAATGGGCCGTGCCACCGGTCACGCCCGCGAGTTGCTCCAGACTCCCTCGATCCAGTTTGGGAGATTTGAGTTCGCGATCCGGCAGCCGCACGACGATGCGACGAGAGGCTGTGGTTTCCTCAGGCGACTCCGCAGCGGTGCTCGGCAACGCCGCTTCAATCCGCCAACTCCCTTCGGCGCCTCCCACAAACGATCCCCGCAGTTCTCCTGGCCGAGCAGGATCGGCAGTGAGACGCAGCGGCATCCGCTGTCCTTCGGGTGTGACAATCTCACAGCGAGGCACCACGCTTGGGTCGGCATCTTCGCGGAGCACCACGCGGAGGTCGATCGTGGCTCCGAGGGCATACCGGTCGCGATCCACAAGCAACTGAATCTGTCGTGAACCGCGGAGGAGCCGCCCCTGCGACACATGCCTCACCAGCTGCGTTGTCAGCCTTTCAAACGCGGGGATGTCGATCGCCCGCAGCCGCCACAGTTCGCCACTCCCCAGTGAAAACACCGTGCCCGAGCCATAGAACTGGCCGGCCAAGAAGACGGGGTCACGATCCCCCGTGCCCAGGAGTGCGTCGGAACGACGTGCGCGAGCGTAAACCGTTCCACCCGGCTTCGCTTCGTCAGCGTCGTAGCAGGCGTAGACCCCGGGAAACTCGCCCCAGACCGTCTGGCTGGCCACTCGGCTGTCACCCAACCAGAGAAACTCGGCATCGAGCCCATCGGCCGTGAACTCAAGCGGCATTGGATCTTCGCGGCTTGCAGGCGCGTCCAGCAACAGACGGGGCTGATTGCGAAGCTCGACAGGCGAGAGTTTGCGGATCACCTCCGTGTGCGAGGCCGAAAGCCACCCCTCCATGCTGACGGGCCCAGCCACGAGCACGAGGCCGCCTGATTCACGTTCCACCCAGCGTTCGAGTCGCGAGAGTTCGATGGCGTCGAGCTCCCGCCAGTCGTAGTCAAACGCCACGATCACGTCGTAGCGATCCAGCTCTTCGGGCGTCTGCGGGAATGCCTGCAGAATGGCCCGCGCGTCTTGCGACGAGCCTTCGCGGGCGGTGGAGAGGAGCACATCCACCGCAAAACTCTCATCCCGCTTGAGCACGTTGCGCATGAACTGGTATTCGCGGGTGGGGCCGTCGGCCATCAGCAGCACCTCGGTCACGCGGTCGATGACCTCCACCTCCGTGGCCTGGGCGTTGTCGCGTTCGTTGTCGTCACGGTTCGTTGCCGACTGCGGCGTGATCCGCACCATGAGCGTTCGCCGCCCTGGCGCACTGAGGCCTGGCACATCAAACCGCACGGCGGCAAGCTCACCCTCGTCGGCCAGTCGCACGTCGACCGCATCGATCAGCCGCCCTCCCTCGACCGCATCTCCCTGCGTCTCCAGCAGTTCGCAACGAACCGTTGCCCCGCCAAATCCCTGCTGCTGCAGCGAGGCGGTCACCGCAAATCGGTCCTCAGGAAACACCCGTGAGGGAGCGGCCACATCTGCAACGCGAATGTTGGCTGGCAGCTGCTCAGAGCCAAGCCCAAGCGGCAGCACAGGTACGCCCGCCTCCACAAGTTCCGCGGCGGCGACGCGTGGATCCACGCCCGCGTTGGTCACGCCATCCGTCAGCACCACCACACCCGCGAGCACATCCAGCGGCTCTCGATCGGCCACGCGGAGCAGTGCCTCTCCAAGCCGTGTCTCATAGCCACTCGCCGCCAGCTGATCCTGCCAACGCATCGTGGCGTCGTCCGACGTCGCATCACCAGCGTTCTCCGCCGCGGGTTCCGCATCCGCAACGGCAGCCTCGCGTGGACGTGCGGCGTCTTCCTCTCGAGACGTCCCGCGGCGAGGCATCACCACCAGCGGCTCGGCCCCAGCATCAAACCGCCAGAGCGAAATCTCGTGCGTCTCTCCAAGCGCCTCAAGCAGCCCATCCGCTTCGAGGAGCTGCATCGCCCGCGCGAGTCGCGTGGCCGTTGCGGCGCCTGCTGGCGCATTCTCGGGAACGACTGTGGTCTCACTGCCCGGGGCTGCAGGCTGCGTCGCTGTGGCAGCCACGCTCGCCGCTTCGGGCAATGCCATGCTCGCACTTGAGTCGACCAGCACCGCCACGCGTGACGGGAAGATCAGCTCGTGCTCCGAGCGACGCTCGAAATCAAGCCATGCCGCCAAGAGGCTCAGCAAGGCCGCAACCCGCAGGGCGGCCAGGCCGGCCGCCAGGCGAGGCGAGAGCTCCGCCGAGTCGCGGCGGTAAAGCCACACGGTGAGAAAGCCCACGCCCACCACCGCGAGCAGCGTCAGCGGCCCCTGCCACCATTCGGTGAAACCTTCCAGCCGTCCGCTCGTGAGCCGCTGGCGCGTCACATCGGTGGCAGCAATGAGAAGGGGAAGGAATGTCATGACACGTCTTCGCGGCGGCCGCCTAGCGCTTCCTGGACACGGGGTGATAGCTGGCGGAGTACGACACCACCTGTTCCAGCAACAACAACACAACGAGCAGATAAAGCAGCGGCGTGGTCAGCGACGAGCCCGCAAGACTCTCCCGATCTTCCTGCAGCGATTCGGCCCGCTCCATCGTGTACGGCACGCCAACGAGGAGCCGATCGAGTTGCTCCCGGCTGACGGCGGTCAGTTCACCTTCGGCGGGATCGACATTGATCGCGGTGAGTCGCGTCTGCTCAACACCGTCCAGCTGCCGCCACCGGGCGGTGTAGAGGCCCGCCGCGCCGGTCTCCTCAAGCGTCGCCAACAGCCCCCCGTCACCCGTGCGATCAGCCTCGATGTGCACCACGGTGTCGTCGGGCGGTACCACGAAATCCACCTCGGCCTCATCGAGCCCTTCCTGCAGCGCGATGGTGATGGGCTCCCCAACGGTCGCCGACCTGGCCGTGCGGCGGCCGCGAGCCAGGTACGACTCCAACTCGAGCATCACCACCACCCAACTCGGATTGCCCCTCGCCCAGTTGTTCCAGACAGGCGCCGCGGTCGTCAGGGCCACCGCCACAAGACCATCGCCATACGGCTGCTCCAGGATCAGCGGCGCACCGGTCCGCAGCGAGAGCAAGCGGCGGAGGCCACGCCCTTCCTCCGGCTCAAACATGCGGTCCACGGCCATCGTCCGAGTGACGCGCACCGCGTCCACGAGCGGATTTCGCCGGCCGCTGAGCACCATCACGGCCGGGTGGTCCTCCACAACGACATCGGCGACGCGATCCCCGCCTCGGGCTGCGGCAACATCCGCGAGCAGTTCCACGTCTCCTGCCAAGGGCACGGGAAACAGCCCCGCACCGTCGCGGAAAAGGCGACTGTTGTAGCTGTCGACCAAGGTCCGCGGTCCGGTAAAGAAGACGACCCCGCCACCGCCTTGCACGTACGCTTCCAACGCCTCGACCTCTGGAGGATCGAGCGACGCCACGTCGAGCATCCAAATCGTATCGAAGCGGTCGAGCGTCTCGCGGGTCAGGCTTCGCTGCGAGTCGATCTGGATCGACAGGCCGGTGGGAGCTCCAGCCCCCGGAGCGAGGGCAGACGCGACATAGAAGGCATCGCCTCCTCGTTCGCCTGGCACGGTCGCCCCATCAATCAGGAGCACCTGCCGAGCGTCGGCAATCGACACGACTGCTGAGCGCGTGTTGTCTTCCGCCAAGCTGTCGAGCCCGAGCGACGCCTGGAGCGAGTGCTCACCCGACTCCGGAAACCGCACTTCCACCCGTTGGCTGGCTGCGGCCCCTGCAGGAATCGATTCGAATCGCAGCCCAGGCCGCGAGACACCGTCTTCCCGGAGATCGAGTTGCAACTCACCCGACGGCCCGGATCCGTGATTGCGAACGGTCACCTCCATGGGCAACACCACCCCCGCCGACGGCACTCCTCCAACAAGGCTGATCGCCTCAACCGCCAGGTTCTCCTTGGCCGTCGCGGTCGGCCGCGGTGAGCAATCGATAAACCGTATGTCTCCTCCAGCCTCACTGACCTGCCGCAGAAGGCTTGCGGTCTCCTCCGCCGCTCGCCAGTCGCGGTCGCGGAAATCACTCAGGACCCACAGCACCGTCGCGCCAGCACCCGACGTGACAAACTCTGCTGCCGCAGCAATCGCTTCGCGAGGACCGGCCGCCGCCTGCGACGGCATCGACGCTTCGATCAACTTTTCCGCGTCGTCGGCGTGCTCAGGGGTGAGTGGCTGCGGCACGAGATCAAAACCATCTCCCTGCGCCTGAGCGAGTCGCGAAAACCGACCAACCGCGAGCGACTGTCCGCTTCCCGCCGCTGCAAACTCATCGACGAGCTGTCGGGCCACCTCGCGGCTGCGGTCAAAGCACGACTCGTCACCGGTCTCTTCCGACATCGAATAGCTGTCGTCAAGCAGCACGATGTGCGTGATCTGCTCACCACCGAGGAAGCTCGCCAGGGCCGACCGCCACCGCGGCTGCGCGAGCGCCAGGACGATCCCTGCGATCGCCGCCACCCGCATCGCCATCAACAGCAGCTGCTTGAGCAGCACCCGCGTGCGGTACTTCCGCTGGCTCGCGAGCAGAAACTCCATCGCCGGCCAGTTGATCGTTCGGTGCCGGAGCAGGTTGATCAGATGGATCAACAAGGGCGCTGCCGCAACCGGCAGGCCCCACCACAGCAACGATGGAAAGTCGAATGTAGGCATGGCGCGTGCGGCGTCTCAGACCGCCATCGAGGTTCGCTGAGAAAGGAATCGGATCAGCGACGCATCGACCGGCTGGTCGGTTCGCACCAGGCTGTAATCACATCGCATGCCCGCGCAGCCCCGCCTCAGTGACGAGAGAAACTCTTCCACGGCCTGCAGATAGCCCTCGCGAAGCGCGCGAGGATTGCAGGCGATGTGCTGCGGCAACTCAAGACCTTCAAAGCGAGTCGGCCCGTCGAAGGGGAAATCGAGTTCGTCGGAGTCCATCACGTGCAACACCGCCACGTCATGCCCCCGACGCCGCAGCATCGACAAGCCCTTGAGAATGCTTTCAGGGCCACCAGCCGACGAATCCCCCAGCAGATCTGAAATCACCACGACCAGTCCGCGTTTGGGCAACGTCTCGGCCAACTGCCGAAAGACCGGCAGGAACGCCGTTGGATTCTCAGAGGGCTTCGCTTCCAGCAGTTCAATCACCCCCTGCAGCTGCGTCTTACGCGTCCTTGGCGGGAGGCTGGCCCGCACCGCGTTGTCGAAAGTGGCACAGCCCACCGCGTCGCTGTGCGAGAGTGCCAGCCACGCCAAGCTCGCCGCCATGGTGGCCGCGTAGTCGTACTTCGAGAGCGCTGGCTTGGCAGCCGTGCCGTGCGAGTACGTCATGCTCTTTGAAGAGTCGACCACGAGGAACAGACGCAGGTTGGTCTCTTCCTCAAACTCTTTGACGTAGTAGCGATCCTGCCGCGCCCACACCTTCCAGTCGACGCGTCGCAGGTCGTCGCCTTTGGTGTATTCACGGTGCTGCAAAAACTCCACGCTCTGCCCCTTGTAGGGGCTCTTGTGGAGTCCGGAGAGCACGCCTTCCACGACCACGCGGGCCCGCAGTTCCAAGCGAGCGATGCGCGCGATCGCCTCAGGAGGCAAAAATCGTTTGGAACCGAGCGTCGTGGACAAGCTCGTCCTCCTGGGCTGGCGTGTTGTCGAGGATCCGCTTGATCACGTCGTCGGCCGTGACTCCTTCACTCTCGGCCGCGAAGCCGACCACGATGCGGTGCCGCAGCACGGGGAGTGCGAGCGTCTGGATGTCTTCCGCGATCACGTGGCTCCGGCCCGCAAGTAAGGCCCGCGCCTTTGCACCCACCACGAGAAACTGCACCGCTCGCGGCCCCGCACCCCAGGCAAGCTGTTCCGCAACGTCGGCCGGCACGCCGGGCTGGCCCGCGCGGGTTTGCCGAACGATCGCCAGTGCGTACCGCACGAGGTGATCGCTGATCGGCACTTCCCGCACCTGACGCTGCAGGTCGAGAATCTCCTCCGCGGAGAGCACGGGCTGCGCGTCTTCGGTTGGGCTGCCGGTGGTGCGTCGCGCGATCTCAAACTCTTCGTCAAACGACGGGTACTTCACAAACACCTTGAACATGAAGCGATCTTGCTGCGCCTCAGGCAGCGGGTAGGTGCCTTCCTGCTCGATCGGGTTCTGCGTCGCGAGCACAAAGAAGGGGTCGGCGAGTTTGTGCCGCTGCCGCCCCACACTCACCTGCCGCTCCTGCATCGCCTCGAGCAACGCCGCCTGCGTCTTGGGCGGCGTGCGGTTGATCTCGTCGGCCAGCACCACGTTGGCAAACAGAGGGCCCTCAAGAAACCGCAGCTGCCTCGCTCCCGTCGAGCGATCCTCCTCGAGCACCTCGGTGCCGGTGATGTCGGCCGGCATGAGGTCGGGCGTGAACTGCACGCGGCTAAACGACAGGTCGAGGCAGCGTGCCAGCGTGCTCACCATCAGCGTCTTCGCCAATCCCGGCACTCCCTCAAGCAGGCAGTGGCCACGGCTGAAGAGGCAGATCAGCAGTTCTTCCACCACCTCGTTTTGGCCAACGATGATCCGAGAAAGCTGCTCGGTGATGCGGTTCCGCGCCTCGTGAAGACGCGAGCTCGCAGAGGAGTCGGCCGGAGATTGCATGAGGGTGTCCTTTGAGGAAAACAAACGCCGTCTGCGTTGAGAGACCGGGTTTTTCTGTCGCCACCATATTCCGAGCGAGGCCGGCGTGCCAACAGACACCGGCAGCGAACCCCGCATCGCAGCGACACGGAGCGATTTTGCCGGGGAAGTTAACGCTGGTAGATGGGGAGCAGACCTCGGTCGAGTTGAAGAATCACGAGGTTCGTCGCCGTCGTATACACCGGGCCTATGTAGCCCTGCGGCCACGACACCCCCTTCGCCTCTTTCCGAGCCTCGCTGGCGAGTCGCTTCTCAACCTGCGAGATGTAGTTGGACCAGTTCTCCCCTCCTTCTCGATACACCACCTGGGCGTAGTAGAAGTGGGCGTAGTGCCAGTGGCCGAAGCCGTTGTTGGCGATGTTCCCCAAATGCTTCTCGGCATACTGCAGCATGCGAGGCACATGGGTGTCGTCGTATTCGCCGGCGTTGAAGAGGCACGCGACCGCCGCGGCGGTGATGGCCGGCCGGCCTCCCCCTCCCTTAGAGCTGTACTGCACGCCTCCATCGTCGTTGGTGCAGGCATGGATGTAGCCAATGGCTCGCTCGATCACTTCGCGAGGAACGGGAATGCCCGCGTTGCGGCAGCCCCGCAGCCCTTGCACCTGGGTGATCGTCGTCGAGCCTTCGTCAAAGCCATTCCCGTCTTTGGCGCTGACATACCCCCAGCCACCCGCTTCAGTCTGCGCCCGCCCCGAAAACTCAACTGCGTTTTCAAGCACCCGCACCAACTCATCGCGGCGGCGAGCATCTTCCTCTTCGCCGAGAACCTGCGAGAGAAAGAGCATCGAGAATCCATGGCCATAGGTGTAGCGGTCGTCGCCGGTGGGGTCGCCGATCAGGCCGTTGGGGCGCGACCGACTGACGAGATAGTCGACCGCCTGGCGGATCGCATCCGCATAGCGACCCTGCGTGGTCGTCGAGCCTTCCATCAGCAGCGCCGTGCCTGCCAGCGCTGTCATGGCGGTGGGGTAACGAGACTCATTCGCCGACCAACTTCCTCGTCGTGACTGCGTGGCCACCAACCAGTCCAGACCGTCTCGCACGAGCGTTTCGGCTCGATCCGACTCCGCCGCCGTGGCGCGAGGTGTCTGGGCCAGCGGAGCGACGTTCAGCACCATCGCAACCGTGAGCAGGGCGACGAGCGGCCGTCCGCGCAGCGCCACTCCACGGCCCCTAACGACGGCTCTCAGCCACCCTTCACGCAGACTCTTCAAAGTACCCATGCCATCTCCTGGCGACACTTGGCGACACCGCCATCTCGACCCCACGCTCGTGAAGATACGCCCCCGCAAGCTTTTCCGCACAACGACTTAAAAAGGAAGTGCCTCCAAGGCCTGATCAAACCACTCCTCAATCTTATCGGAAAGGCTGGGTGGGCTGAGCGGACGCGTGAGCCCTTGGTAAGGCGGCCGCGGACTGACCGGGTCGCCTGTAAACGTGAGCGTGATGTCACGTGCCCCGTGGGTCAGCGTGACGGTGTGGTCTGCGGGCGAGGCTGCGATCTCACAGCCGTAGAAAAACTGCTGATCGGTCGTGATGCGATCGTCCGACATCACCTCGCGACCGGTTCGCTTGTCGAGGCAGAGGAGACTCAAATGCGGCTGCCTGGTGGAGCCCGGCGACTTAATCCGCCGAGCAAACACCAGCACCGGCAAGTCCGCAGGCTGCTCGGCATCGAATCCATGACGCAGCAGCGTGGCCGGCACCGACCACAGCGACTCACCATTCACACGATCCACCGCCCACACCGCCCCCGTCACCAACGGGGCTAGTTGCTGCCCTGCATCCCACAGCCCCGCCGTGCGGACGCCGCTGATCGCGCCCAGTTGGCGATGCTGCTCACTCTCCGCAGCGGTTTCGGGACGGCTGGCAATCACCATCAGCCGATCGCGCCACGGCATGAGCGAGAGCTGGTTGAACCCCGGAGGCATCCGCTCGAGCACCACTTCAAAATCGAGCGCTCGCGTGAACAGATTGAGCACCGTGAACTTTCCATCCGGCTCGAGCAGGGCAACCTTGCCAGCCCCTGCGGGCGCGGCCCGCGTGTCAGACGAGAACGGCCCAAAGCGGGTGGGCTCTGCGGCCAATGGATCGTAGAGCACCAGATTGACCGTTCCGCCAGCAAAGCCGCCGAGACGCGACCGTTCGATGGCGAGCACCGAACGCCCACTCGTCGAGAGCCAGTCTGAAACCGGGGGCAGGTCGCACTGCCCCACCTGGCGACCGTCGTGCATCGAATAGACCGCAGCCGCTCCGCCCTCAAGCGGACACACGCAGACGCAGCTGGCGTCGATCAGGATGTTGGCCGCCGAGGGCAGCATGCCCCGCGACCAGAAAACCTCGCCACTGATCGGGTCGCGCATCGAGAGCGTATGGTTCTGCAAGACTGCAGCGCCACTGGGCACGATGGCCGCGCCCCGCAGCGTCGGGGCAACCTCGCGGCCCGCCGGTCGCGGCTCACTGACTACGGTTCCGAGAGGAAGCCCGCCGGCGAGATGCGGCAAGGGGCTATTTCCCCGGCTTGCCATACCTTGCAAGCTGAGGTTCACCGTCGATCCGCCGTCACCGGAATGCCACAAGCGGCGATGCTGGAGGGCCTCCAGATCGACCGAGGCGTCCTCTGGCAGCGCCAACTCGAAGGCCGCCGTGCCCGTCGACGAGGTCACCAGTAGCAGCCGTCCCACGATCGAAGGCTGCACCGCTGCTCCGGGCAGCACCACCGCCTGAATGCCCAGCCGCCTCGTCTGCGAGGAGCCTTCGTACGACAACGGCCCGCCCACCTGGCGACCATAGCCGTCGTGCACAAGCATGCCCGGCTGCCGTCGATCGAGCGTGAGTCGCAGGCCTTCGGGAAAGGGAAGCCCCGCCATGCCTGCGATCGGCAGGCTGGCCAGCGGAGGGGCGTCCGCCCGCCGGTTTTGTTCCGCGGTCGACTTCACCGCCACCTGGCCCAGTGGCCACGCGTCGTCGTCGTCGAAGACCGGGTCTGCCTCGGCAACTCCGTCGGCAGCGAGCATCTCCAGCAGTTCCAGCTGCAGTTGCCGATCCTTTCTGCCTCCAACCGACACCGGCTCCTGCCCAGGTGATGGATGAGCCAGCATGTCGATGAACTGACGCCGCACCGTCTCGGCGGCCGGATGTGCCGCCACCAGATCGACCAACCGCTCCATTTCGCGCGGGCCCTGCAGGCGGGTGTCGGCGAGTTGCTGTTCAACAAAGGCCCCGATCTCGGCGTGCAGCGCGGGGTCGCTGGCCACGAGCACGGCTTCAAGCCTCCCGCCAAGCCACCGCGAGGGTGTCGAGAGGAGGAGGGGATCAGTGCCATCGGCAACCGGCCCAGCATCCATATCGGAACGATCGGTGGCGTCTGCACCAGCCAGGCACCGTGTGGCTGCCTGCTGCCAATACTCCCAGGCCGTGTGTGGGTCTCCCTGCGCCAGGAAGCCATCGATCCCCACACGCAGCATGTCGCCCGCGAGCGTGGGGTCAGGGCATGCCTCAAGCGCCGCAGAAAACAGAGGAGACGTGGCCGCAAAATCGCGACGCATCGCCTGCAGCATGGCTGCGGCCACCATCGCTGGAGTGACCCGCTCGGGATCGAGTTGCCCCGCAGCCGCCACCTGCTCCGCACCTTCTCGGAACATCCCAGCGTCAATCAGGAGTTGCCCTTTCCAATACTCAAGCAGTCCGCCACCGAGCAACGGAGGAACCCCTTCAGCCTCGGCCGTGGCGATCGTCTGCCGCAGCGTCCCACTCTGGTGAAACGCATCCAGGGAGTCGATGGACTGCGACATGATCATGCCGTGAAAGGCCACCAGGTTTCCGGGAATGGCATCCCGCCCGGAGGAGACGGCAGTGAGGCTTCCGTCGCTGAGGGCGATCTCGAGCACCCCAGGGGCGTCGACCGGCAGCAGCAATCGATCCGCACACAGCAATCCGCGGCCTGACGGCATGATCCCGCCGCGAAGCGACGAGAACCGGAAGGGCTCAGGCCAGGCGAGGCTCCCATCCCCCACGGCCAACGCCGCGACACCCTCGCTCCCCACGACCACCAGGCGAGCACCATCGACGCCCGCCAGGAACAGCCCATCTCGCCGCGGCACCTTCCAGAGCAGTTCGCCGCTGCGTGTATCGAGGCAGTGCAGTTCTTCCGATTCGGTGGGGGTGAGGTACACGCGGCCATCCGAGATTAACGGGGTGGAGTCCACCCACCGCTGCTGCTCGTCGTCCGCAGGCTCCACGCCGCGAACACCGCGTCGGATGATCATTCCGTTGGGCAGCCGCACGACGTCGTCCTGCGCACGCGGCGGGTACTGATAGGCCCAGAGCAGTGTCCGCGTCGCCACATCGATGCCGATCACGCCCCCCGCACCGGTCGGACAGACCAAGACACCGTCATCCAACGACGGCGAAAGCCCGGCCAGTCGTCGCCCCCTGCTCCCTGGCTGCTCGATCCGCCGAGCTTCGTCGAGTTCGGCGAGCGGCTGACTCCACAACACGCTCCCCGTAGCCGCTTCGAGCACATCAACACGGATCTCCCCCAACTCTTCGACGAGCACGTAAAGCTCGTTTCCTACCGGAAGCGGTGGGCCGAGATACCAAGGATTGCCCGTGCTCAACTCCATCTCATTGCCGCGAAGGCCACGGGGCGTGGTCGCACCACGCGGAGTTTCTTCCGCCGCACGAACGCCGGCAGGCAGCCGCCACGCAAGACTTCCTTTGTCGGCTGGTAGATACGCCGAGAGCACGTTGCCGGCGAAGGTGCTGCCTCCAAACGCAAAGGGCCTGACGATCTGCTGCTGGTTGAGCGAAGCCGTGGCCACCGCCGGGCTTTCCACGGCAAACAGCAAGCGGCCGTCGCTCGCCAGCATGCCGGTGGTCAGGTCTTCGTACCCCCGGGCGATGGTCTGTTCGGTACCCTCGGAGTCGTCCGCTTCTCCCAGACCCGCGAGACCGGCATCGTCATCAAATCGTCCCGCTTGCAGCCACATCCGCTTGCCGGTCTCGAAGTCGACGCCGAGAAGCCCCAGCGGCGACCGCAGCACGACCGTGTTGCCGACAGCCACCGGCTGCGCGGCAGGCAAGAGCGGGCGCTCGCGGTCTTTCGCCAGCAGTCGTTGCCGGGAGAGTAGTCGCGACTCATCGGGATGACGCGTGAGCGGCACGCGAAAGGTGGGGGCGAGCAGGGGGCGCGAGGCTTCGCTCAACCGTGCCCGCGAGGGATCGCCTCCCTGCATCAGCCAGGGGCGTTGATCGCCTTGTGCCAAGGCCTCGGCGGCCGCCGTCCCTGCATCTCCTGGGCGGCGAAGCATCTGCTCAAGGACCGCCAAGGCGTTGCCGTCACCAGGCGCCGCCATGACGCCTCGTCCCGCTATGCGGAGCGAGTCGGGCGTGCCCCGACGCAGTGCCTCCGCCATCGCTTTCTCGGCCGCTGCCGCATCTCCCGCTTCGTACGCCGCCACGGCGAGCATCAGCGACAATGCCGGCTCGAAGCGGTCGGTCCCGCTCGTGGCCGAGAGACGACTGAGCCAGGCGAGCGCCGAGAGAGGCTGGCCATGAGCAAGGCAATCAAGGGCTGTCATCACCGCGGCGGCCTGCCCCGACGGCGTGTGAAACCAGCGGCGCGCCACCGCGACCACCTGCTCGCGGTCATCGGCAGAGAGCGCCTGCTCCAGCATGCGTTCGGCTCGCGCCCGAAACTGCAGTTCGTAGGCGTCGCGCCCGGCTGCGGGCATCGCATCGAGCAGCCTCGTGGCCTCTGCCTTTACGCTCGACCAGGTCGCCCCACCGTCGATCGACTGTAAAAAACAGTCCGCATCACCACCAAGAATGTCGTCGAGGATCGTGCCAGCGTCGCTCAAAGCCCCGGCGGCCAGCGCCTCCCTGGCCTGTTCCAGCTGCCGTTCGCGAAGCCGATCAGATGGAAGAAAAATGCCAGTCTCTTCGTTGAAATCTCCCTCAGCCGGCTGGCCCGGCACCGCCAAGCCCTGCCCGCGGGCAGCCTGCCCACCTGGCACACCAGAGACGCTCAGGACGCCGGTGCCGAGGAGCCCCCACACAAGGAGGCCACCGCAGGCAACCGTCAGTCCGCCCCAGGGCCATTGAAAAGACCTTTTCATGCAGAATTCACCGGGTTTTCGCGGACTTCGAGACCTCCGAATCTTAGGGCGTGCGGGCGGAATCTGGCAAGCAACCCGAGGGCAAAACCGTCGTTGGGTTCGTCAGCCACGCGTTGCCTGACCGCACTCCCAGCGGCCTTCCCACCACCGCAGGCGAGGGTCGCCAACCCCCTCGCACGGGAGAGAAACCACGTTTTTTCCGCGAAATAACACCTTCCGCGGCTTGCATTTTTGCTGGCAGCTCGTTTAATCAATGAAACATCGGCGGTGAACGCCGGAACGAAACGCATCGCGGGCGGTCGATCCCGCGGAGTACGAACCTTTTTCAGGAGTCGGATGATGGCGAAGAAAGTGGGAGCCAAGCCCTTGACCAAGACCGAGATCATGCGAGCGATCTCGGAAGCGACCGGGCTGGCCAAGAAGGACGTGGTTGCAGTCCTCGATGCACTCCACGCCGAAATTGAAAGCGCCCTCAAGAAGGGTGGCGTTGGCGTCTTCTCGATTCCTGGCCTGGTGAAGGTGGAACGCAAGGTCGTTCCCGCTCGTCCGGCCCAGAAGGGCGTGAAGAACCCCTTCACCGGCGAGCTGCAGGATCGTCCAGCCAAGCCTGAGAGCGTCAAGGTTCGCGTTCGCGCTCTGAAGAACCTCAAGGCAATGGTCTGAGCCCATCCCGGCTGACTGCCAAAAACAGAGGGGCGGGTGAACCAAGCGTTCACCCGCCCTTTTTTTATTGGCCAATGCCGTCTCGCCAGATCGGCGAGGTTCAACCAGCGTGGGCCGTTGCCCAGTCGGTGAGCAGAGTGAACTGTGCCTGGAATGCCTGCTCCGACACATTCAGCGGGCTCTTGAAGAACGGCGCGAGCCAGGTGAGGGCTCCGGTCTCCCCGGAAGCCGCAGCCCGATCGACCAGCCGCACGAGATCGAGCACCAGCGGTGCCGCCAGGATCGAATCGCAGCCCTGCCAGGTGAACTGCATCATCATCGGCGTGCCGAGGAAGCCCTTGAAGTGGATGTGGTCCCAGGCCGTCTTCCAGTCGCCAAGGCTCTCGATGTATTCGATCGAGACGTGCGTCTGGGGAGGATAGCCAAGGATTGCGGCCAGGAGGTGGTCCTTGCTCTTCACCTTCGCCGCCTTGTTGCGGGGATCGTCGAGCACCTTGCCATCCATGTTGCCGAAGATGTTGTGCCCCACCCAGCTCATCACTTCGAGGTTGCGGGCAGCAAACATCGGCGCGAGCACGCTCTTGAGCAGCGTTTCGCCAGTCTTGCCATCGCAGCCGGCGTGGGCGATGCCATGCTTCCGGGCTACTTCCTGCATCGCCGGGGGCGTGCTGCCGGTGGACGGGGTGAAGTTGACGTAGTGGCAGCCAGCCTGGGCTGCCGCGAGGAAATAGAGGCTGCTGGCCGGGAGCGGGCAGCGGTCGGCGTCGTCGAGCAGTGGCTCAATCTCAGCAAACGTTTCGGGCACGGGCGTTGCCGGTGGCGGCTCGGTGGAAGCCACATTCACGACCACCACGCGTTCAAGCCCTTCAGCCTGCTTGAAGGCCTCCAGGTCCCCACGAATGCGAGCGATCGCCGCCCGCGGCGACTCGGCAATGTTGGCTGTCTCGGGCGCGGCAAAACTCGCGATCTTTTCACCTGCAGCCACGATCGTGCCCGGCCGCAAGCGAGCTTCGGTCGCGGCAAACAGCGGGGCCGCAGCGTCCAGCAGGTCGGGGGTGATCGCCCGGCTCTCCCGCCACATGCGGTTGGCTTCCTCGCCAAGGGCACCGGGGCGGATGTCGTGCCCGCCCACCACGATGTCGGCGAACGGCACGAGCCCCAGGGCCGTGAAGGGTTCCAGTTCTGTCACCAACCCCACCGGCGGCGTCTTCCCCTGCTGCAGGGCCGCGAGCCCCGTGAGCATGGTCGTGGCCACACCACCCTTAGCACCGATCAGCCACACACCAAGCCGGGAATTCGACATCCTGTAACCGCCTCTCACCTGATGATCCTGCTGCTCAAGGCCTCACCCGAGGCCTTCGCGTCGACGCACCTGCGGCTGCCGACAGCCCGTCAACAATCTAGGAAGCCTAGGAAAGCCCGCACTCGCGGGCCAGCCCCATAGAACAGCCATCGGCTTCCGACGCCTCTCGCCTTCAGCGTCGCCGGTCGCCTCTCGCCGCGCGATCGGTCATGATGTCAGCCGGGATCGCTCGTCGCATCGGCGACATGCGGTGGCTCAACAGGGGGTTTTCACAAGGATCGCGTGGGATGGGGATGTCATTGAAACCAGTAGGTGGGGTGGTGCCGTCGGGGGTGTGCGGGAGGCGAAAAGGCTTCCACGCAGCGAGGGCGTTGAGCCTGCACGTAGGCTTCGTCGTCGCCATGCTCACCACCATGATCGCCTTCGCGACACGTGGCCTCGCGGCGGAGCCGTCCGCCAAAACCCTCTTTCGCGGCGATCAGCTCGCCGCCTGGTGCATCGTGCCCTTTGACGACGAGCCCCGTTCGCCAACCGACCGGATGGCGATGCTCAAACGGCTCGGCATCACCCGCTACGCCTACGACTACCGGGCCGAACACATCCCGCAATTCGACGATGAGATGGTGCAGCTCAAGGCAGCGGGCATCGATCTCGTGGGCTGGTGGTTTCCCACCGTGCTCAACGACGAGGCGAAGCTGATCCTCGACGTGCTCAAGCGGCACGAGATCACGACCAGCCTGTGGGTCACCGGCGGCGGCGAGCCCACGACCAGCCCAGCCGATCAAGAGGCCCGCGTGGCCGCGGAGGCTGCCCGCATTCGCCCGATTGCCGAAGCGGCCGCCGCGATCGGCTGCACGGTGGGCCTCTACAACCACGGCGGCTGGTTTGGTGAGCCCGAGAACCAGATCGAGATCATCGAGCACCTGGCCGCAGGCGGCATCGACAACGTGCGAATCGTCTACAACCAACACCATGGCCACGAGCATGTGGGGCGGTGGAAAGAACTGCTCGCCGCGATGCAGCCGCATCTGGAGATTCTCAATCTCAACGGAATGTTCTCCGGGCCCGATGGCGTGACGCACAAGATCGCCCCCATCGGCCAAGGTGACCTCGATCAATCGCTGCTGACCACCATCCTCGAAAGTGGCTACGAAGGCCCCTTTGGCATCCTCAACCACACCCAGCTCGACGCTGAAGAGCGGCTCCACGACAACCTCCAAGGCTTGGCCTGGATGGCCTCTCGCATCGACGGAGATGCTTCGGCCCCTAAGCCAGCCATGAAAACCTGGGCGGGCCTGGCCCCCTCGGCAGATGCTGCGGCCCTGGCTGCAGCCGCCGGCGAGCATGGCGATGCGGAGCGTGGTGCCGCGGTCTTCGCTCGCCACACGCTCGCCTGCCTCTCCTGCCATCGCGTGGGCGAGCACGGCGGCCGCGTCGGCCCGCCACTGGATCGCGTGGGCCTGGAGCGGCCCGCCGACCGCCTCGCGGATGCCTTGCTCCATCCGCAGCGGCACATCGAACCTGCCTATGCCGCAGTCGCGGCCCTCACCAGTGACGGCCGCGTGATTCGCGGCTACCGCGAAGTCGACTCCACCAGCGGCGTCCGCATTCGCGAGGCGGTGGGGGATGCGATCGTGGAAATCCCTTTTGAAGAGGTCGACTCAATCGAAGCCGTGGGCAGCCTGATGCCGGAGCGGTTGCTCGACTCCCTTTCGCCTTCCGAGCAGCACGACCTCGTGCGGTTTCTGACCGACCTTGGCCGTCACGAAACGATCACCGCCGATGCCGTGGATGCGATCCTCACGCAGGCCCACTCCGGCGTGCCTGCCGCCTTTGCCTACGACCAAGCCCCGCTGGAGCCTGAGGTCGACCGCGACTGGCATCTCCCGGTCAACCGCGATCGCGTCTTTGACTTCTATGCCAAAGAGGCCCGCTTCTTTCGCGACCTCTGCCCCCGGCCCGTGCTCACGCCCCCCTTCCCTGGCCTCGACGGCGGCACGCAGGGCCACTGGGGCAATCAAAACGAAGACACCTGGCGAAGCAACCACTGGAACGAAACCGTCCTTGGCTCGCTGCAGGCGGGCGTGCTGCATGCCTTTGGGCTCACGGTCCCGAGAGCGGTCTGCGTGAAACTCGAAGGCGGGCTTTCGGTCTGCTTCGATCCCGACACGCTGAGCTATCCGGTGGTCTGGCGGGATGGGTTCGTGGGCTTCTCGGATGTGCGGGCAGGCTTTCTCGGTGGCCTGATCGCCCAGGGCACGCGGGTGGAGCATGCCGCCACGCCCGCAGCCGCCGCCGACATCCGCTACGAGGGCTTCTGCCGGCACGGCAGCCAGGTTGGCTTTCTCTACAGCCTTGATGGCGTGCGGTATCTCGATGTGCCCACGGTGGTGGATGGCCAGTTTGTCCGCCAGCAAGCGCCGCTTGAGGAGCATCCCCTCAAAGCCCTGGCCGGAGGCGGCCCGCCGCAATGGCCTGAGGTGATCCACACGCAGGGCGTGCTCGGCACCACCGCCCCCTTCGCCGTCGACACGCTCACCCTGCCCCACGACAACCCCTGGAACGCCGTCCTCTACTGCGGCGGCCACGACGCGCTCTCCGATGGTTCGCTGGTGGTCTGCACGATGCAGGGCGACGTCTGGAGGGTGGAAGGCGTCGACGGCCCGCTCACCGACCTCCGCTGGCGAAGGATTGCGGCGGGCCTGCACCAACTGCTGGGGCTGCAGGTGGTGGATGGCGTGATCCATGTGCTCGGCCGCGATCAGATCACCCGCCTGCACGATCGCAACGGCGATGGAGAGATCGACCACTACGAGTGCTTCTCCCGCGCCTACGAAACCTCCCCCGGCGGCCATGACTATGTGATGGGCCTGGAGCGGGATGCGGAAGGCCGCTTTCTCACCGCGTCGAGCCGCCAAGGCCTGTTGCGAATCGCCGCCGACGGCACGTCCGCCGACGTGCTCGCCACCGGTCTCCGCAATCCTGATGGAATCGGCCTCACGCCCTCCGGCCTGATCACGGCGGCCAGCAGCGAAGGCGACTGGGTGCCGGCCAGCCTGATTGCGGCCGTGGGGAGCAGCCACACAGGCCCCCCGCCTCATTTTGGCTACGGTGGCCTTCGCGACGGGAAGCCCCCTGCCCTGCCGCTGGTTTATCTCCCGCGTGGGGAAGACAACTCCGCCGGTGGCCAGGCCTGGTGTCCTGAGGGGGCGATGGGCCCACTCGGCGGGCATCTTGTGCATCTTTCCTTTGGCACAGGCACCGCGTTTCTGCTGCTCGAAGACGACGTGGCCGGAGTGCATCAGGGGGCTGTCGTGCCGCTGCCTGTGTCGTTTCGCTCAGGCAGCCATCGCGGCCGCTTCAATCCACACGATGGCCATCTCTATGTCTCGGGGATGAGCGGCTGGGGCAGCTACACGCCGGAGCCTGGGTGCCTGGAGCGGATTCGCTTCGCCAAGCCGACCGCCGTGCGGGTGCAGATGCCGGTCGGTTTCCACGTCCACGACAACGGCGTGCTCGTGCGGTTTGCGGAGCCGGTCGAGCCTTCGATCGCGGCCGATCCTGCCCGGCAGTTTGCCCAGTGTTGGAACTACCGCTTCAGCAACGGCTACGGCTCGCCTGAGTTTTCCACGCGGCATGAGGGCGTGCTCGGCCACG
>JAPOIM010000070.1 GCA_029978905.1 Planctomycetota bacterium | reverse complement strand
GGTTTGTTCGCGCCCTGTCCCCGCCATTTCACGCCCGCCGGGCCATCCATGGCCCGGGCGGGCTTTTTTGTTGTGTGGTCCGCGGCATCCTGCCGATCGTAGGGGGTGATGCAGGCCCGGGCGGGCTTTTTTGCGTGTCTGCGGCTTGTTGGAGGTGGTGCAGGCCGGGCGACGGAGGCTGGTGGTGCAGTTTTCGAGTGACGACTTTTTGAGGCTTGAGAGCCTTGTCTATCGCCGGATCACGCCGCGGCCGGATTGGCTCAAAGCGTGGCGGAACGAAGCCAACTACATCCTCTTTTGCGCTCGGCGAGCTGAAGACGCGGACGATGTCGAGTTGCTCGAAGAACTCGAAGACCAGGCTCGCGAAATGGCCGACATGATCGAAGCCCGGCTGCGTGCCGAAGGCCTTGCCTAAGGCCAAGGGGCCGGGACATCGGTCCGACGGCGATCGGGATGCTGCCTTCGTCTTTGCGTGCGAGGTATGATGCGACGCTGTGACGGTCGCGAATCTTGTTCGAGGCACGGAATCGCTCATGCCTGCAGACGACACTTCCTTGTTCCACGTGGGCCAAGTCCCCGTCGAGACCATTCTGCCGCTGCGGCATCGCATGCTGCGGCAAGGCATGCCATTTGAATCGGCGCATTTTCCGGGAGACGATGCTCTTGGCGTGATGCACTTCGCGGTCAGGCGCCGCGGCGAGGTCGTCGACCAAAAGGAACTCGAGGGCGACGCGGTCTGCTGCCTCACACTGATGGCCGCGGAATGGGATGGCCGGGACGCGTGGCAGCTGCGCGGCATGGCGACCGCCACGGAATACCACGGCCACGGGCTCGGCCGTCGTCTCTTTGCCCATGCGCTTGAGGAGGCACGTCGGCACAAGCCTGACTGGATGATCTGGTGCAACGCCCGCGTCGCGGCCATCGGCTTCTATGAGCGCGTGGGGTGGGAGGTCGTCTCGGAAGAGTTTGAGATCCCCTACGCCGGCCCCCACAAGAAGATGGTTTTTCTTGGCGTCATCCCCGAGGCGGGAGCAAGGTAAGGAAACACCCGGCCGCGAGAACGCGGTTGCCAGCCACCTCTCTCGCCCACGCGTTTGCCAGCATCTCGCGACAGTGTGTGCTTCACCCGCATGAGCAGGAGCCGCACGTGGCGCCTGCCCGCACGGCCAGCCTGGCCTCGATCGCCTGGCTCGTGGGCGTGATTGCCAAGCCGCCGAGGGCGGTGCAGCGAAGCTCGCGGGGCATCTGCTCCGACACGTGTCGAGCGGCAGTCACCACCTCGTCGAACGGGATCACTTCGGCGAACCCGGCCAAGGCCATGTTGGCGCACGCGAGGGCATTGGTGGCCGCCATCACGTTCTTCCCGAGGCAGGGAACCTCCACTCGATTGGCAACCGGATCGCAGATCAAGCCAAGCATGCTTTGCAGAGCCATGGCGGCAGCGGCGAGGGCCTGCTCGAGACTGCCATCGGCGAGGGTCACGAGAGCCGCGGCAGCCATCGCGGAGGCCGAGCCTCCTTCGGCTTGGCAGCCACCGACTTCGGCGGCGAACGACCAGGCGGAGGTGATAAAGATCCCCACGAGGCCCGCGGCGAGCATCGCTCGCGCCATCGCCTCTTCGTCGAGATCCCTGAGCCGAGCGACCGTGATCACCGCAGCCGGCAAGGCCGCACAGGCGCCGGCGGTGGGGGCCGCCACGATCACCCCCATCGAACTTTTCACATCCATCAATGCCGTGGTGGCGAGCACAATACGGTTGAGGGTCTCATCGCCGAGCAACTTCCCTGAGTCGAGGGCTGCTTTGAAGAGTGGTGCCTGAGCCGGAAGCACGCGGTCGTCGTACGTTGTGCCCGCGATCCCCTCGGCGATCGAGGCTTCGAGGATCGCCACGATCTCCTGCATGCGCCCGATCACCTCGGCCTCGCTCAAGCCGCCCCGGCCGCACTCGTAGGCCACCGCATGCTGCCAGAGCGGAAGATGCCGGCCGGCGTCCACTCGGAGCAACTCCACGGCTGAAGTGAATGCTGCGGAGGCTGAGCCACCGGAGAGCACAGGGAGCACCGCCCCCAACGGCCGCACGAGCGTCACCCCGTCGCATTCCTCAAGCCGCCGCAGGAGGGAGTCTGTCATCGGGGTTCGGCTGCGAACTTGCACAAGCGGGCCCCCCTGCCCCGCATGCACCTCCAGCGATTCGACCACGAATCCGCTGAGGTCTTCACGGAGCGTCGCGGTCAGGCCCTCCGCAGCGGCGGCATCGAGGCACCACACGAGCGTCTCGGCAAAGTCGCCGTAGATCGAGAGCGTGACCTCATCGATCGCGAGGACTTCGATCATGCCTCCGCCGGTGGAGATGGCTCGCAGGGAGTGGGTTTCCTCGCCACGAGTGAGCGTGAGCCGGTAGGTGTTGGGGTGTGGATCGCCGACATCGACCGTGGAGAAGGTCACCCGGCAGCCAGCATCTTCGACCGCCGTGGTTGCCTGCGTGAGGCGGGCGTCATGCGCGTCCCAGCCGAGCAGGCCGCCAAAGAGGCCCATGTCCGAGCCCTGGGAGGTGTGGGTCGTCGGGAGCGAACCCGCGCGGTCAAACTCCACGAGGACCTTCTCCGGAAGACCACCCACGAGATCGCGGGCGAGTCTGCCGATTCGCAGGGCCGCGGCACAGTGCGAGCTTGAGGGGCCTCGCATCACCGGCCCGATCACATCGTTGAAAATGCTGGGAAGCATGGCAGTGGCGTCCGTGTGAGCGTTTCGTTCGATTCCCGTGAGGGAGGCCCGTGGCCGTTATAGTATCGCCCATTGTTCACATGCCTCGAAAGGACGCTGTCATGTCTCGATTTCTGGCTGCCGTGGTGGTGGCGTGGGTGCTGAATCTTGGCGTGAGCGCGTTTGGCCAGGATGCGGCCCCGTCGTCGCACATGGTCTTCGACGACAATTTCCCTGGCGACATCGTGATCATCTCGGTCCGCGTGCCGGCGGATGGGGAGGCGATGTACACCTACTACGAAGGGCTGGGGTGGCGCGGTACGGCAGCGGGGTACGCAGGCCTGCAGGCACATCCCAACGGACACAACTTCATCTGCTCGGTCTGGGACAACCCTGCCCACACCGCGGCGATCACCGCAGTGCACCGTGGGCCGGGCACGAAGACCGAGGGCTTCGGCGGCGAAGGCACCGGGCTCAAGTCGTGGAACTTCGAACTCGGTTGGGACGTGGACGCCTGGTACACGCTCGTAGGGCGGTGCTGGGCTGTCGGTGATCACACCCAACTTGGGATGTGGGTGCACTCCGAGGCGACGAACGAGTGGACGCATCTGGTGACCTTTGATGTAGCTGTGGCGGGAGCTCGCTTCGAGGGAGGGACGGATGCGTTTCTCGAAGACTGGCTCGACACGGGCAAGGAAGGTCGGACCACCAACCTCCGCGGCGGTTGGAAGCGGCGGCTCGACGGCTCGTGGTATCCCTTCGCGCAGGCACGCTATTCCGTGAACGCCTGGGATCTCGAACCGGGCAAGCGTTCCTTTGCGATGCGGGAGGTGTGGGACGGGGGGGTGCGTGGTGAAGGAGCGGACGCCTACTACTTCATGTCGGCCGGAGGAAAATCCACGCCCTCGACGGCCAACCCCTCGCAGCACGCCATCGTGCGAGACGAGACGGCACCTGCATTTCCTGCCGGAAAGTTGAGTGAGTGTGGTGTCGCACCCGTGGCGAAAAACGATTGGGAACTCTCCTGGAAGTGCGACCCCCAAGCCGCCCCCCCCTATGCCTTCGTAGTGGAGACCTTTGCCACCGAGGAGGGAACGGGGACGCCGCTGACGCGCGAAGTGATTGTTGAGCCGCATCGCCGCTCGCACGTGCTCCCCCGCGACCTGGCGGCCGCGGTAAAGCCCAGGGCGGTGAAACTCTCCTGCATCGATCTCTTTGACCGAGAGGCCGACTCGCGGCTTGTCGTCCTTCCGTGAAACCCCTGCTCTCGTGCTCCGCTGACCCTGCTGGAGGTGCCCTATGCGATTTTCATTCCCCCTGCTCTGCTGCCAGTCGAGAGAGACCGTAAGCCTGCTTGGGGTGGCTGCGATAATGCTGACAACAACGCTCGCGAAGGCCGAAATGCCCATGATCACTGCCCATCGCGGAGCGTCGCACGATGCCCCTGAGAACACGCTCGCTGCCTTTCGCCTGGCGTGGGAGCAGGAGGCGGATGCGATCGAAGGTGATTTTCGCCTGAGCGCTGATGGCGAGATTGTGTGCATCCACGACGCTGACACCAAGCGGACTTGTGGCGTGCAGTTGGTGGTGGCGAGCACACCGTTCGATGAACTCCGCGACCTCGACTACGGCCGCTGGAAGGCCGCCACCTTCTCAGGTGAGCCCTGCCCCACACTGAGGGAAGTGCTTGGTGCGGTGCCCGCAGGGAAGCTCTTCTTCGTCGAGCTCAAGACGGGGCCGGAGATCGTGGAACCGCTCCGTGCGCTTCTGAGAGAGGTCGACGTCGATCTGGCGTCGCTGGTGATCATCGCCTTTGACGAAAGTACGATCGCGGCGTGCAAAAAGCAGCTTCCCGAGGTGAAGGCACACTGGCTGACGAGTTTTAAAGAAACCGAGAAGGGGTCGGGGGAGTGGCTGCCGACGGCGGCCACGATCGCCGCAACGGTGGACCGCTGCGGCGCTGACGGTGTGGGTATGCAGGGCCGGCGGGAGGTGATCGACGACGCCTTCGTGGCAGCGTTGCGTGCTGGTGACGTAGCGGAGTTTCACGTGTGGACGATCGATGAGCCCGCCGACGCCCGCTACTTCGCAGAACTCGGCGCGATCGGGATCACCACCAACAAGCCGGCGGTGATCCGTTCGTCGCTGACGCCCTAAATGCCGCTTGATTCGGTACTATCAGGTGCCGTGCATCAAACCCCGCAGGTAGCCGATTGCGAACAGCTTCCCAAGCGGTTCGTAGCCTGGTGTTTCGTTCGATTCACCGGCCATCGACGGGGCATGATCGGGCCGCATTGGGCCTGAAAATCCAACGGCCTTGAGTTCGCGAATCACCGCGGCCATGTCGATGTCGCCGTTGTCGTGCCAGGTTTCCTGGAAGTTGTCGGCAGTGCCTCGAACGTTGCGGGCGTGCACAAACCGGATGTGTGGGCCTAGGTCGCGAATGCCCGCCACGAGGTCAGCGCCCGTGGGATGCAGCGAACCTGTGCAGTAGCAGAGACCGTTGGCTTTGCTCGGGGCGAGTTCCACCACGCGTCGTAACGCTTCGTTGGAGGTGATGATCTGATCCTGGCCCCGGATCGACGAAAGTGGTGGATCGTCTGGGTGAAGGGCCAAGGCCACTCCGCAGCCTTCGGCGACGGGCAGGATCGCGTCGAGGAAGCGTTGCAGGTTGTCCCAGAGCGCAGCAGCCGGCGTTTTTTGCTCCGGAGCCCCATCCGCATCGGTGACGTTCTGGTCGACAAGCCGCAGGTCAAACGCGGTCGAGAACGACCCTCCACGCTCGGGCGAGGTACAGGTGGTCCGCTGCCAGTCTTCCGCGGGCATCCAGTTGTAGCAGGCCACCGTCATGCCAACTTCCGCCATGTTGCGGAGCAGAGACTGAAAACCAGCGAGTTCTTCCTCCCAGCCAGGCAAGCGATGCACCAGCCGACGGTGCGGGATTTTTCGTTCGAGGACCGTCAGCCGCATGCCTGCCGCCTCCACATGCTTCTTTGCGGTGAGCAGCGGCTCGATGCCCGGCCCTGGGTAGGTCAGCACGACCTCCTCCACGCCTACCTGCGCGGCCAGCGCAAGATTCCGTTCGTTAAACGGATTGACGAGCATCGACAGCTTCATGGCATGTCCTGATACGAGATCTCAAACGGTGTCGCCGCCTGCGACTCATTGCGATTTCGCAAGGTCGTTGGCTTAACCGTCAGCCTTGTCGTTCTGTGTGATCGAGGCGATCTTCCCGTCGCGGAGGCTGATCACCGTTTTTGCACGTGCCGCGATGTCGGGTTCGTGCGTGACCATCACGATCGTTCGGCCCGCGTTGTTGAGCGCGTCGAGCAGATCCATGATCTCGATGCTGGTCGCGGTGTCGAGGTTGCCGGTGGGTTCGTCCGCAAGGATCACGTGTGGGTTGTTGACGAGGGCTCGCGCGATCGCGACACGCTGCTGCTGACCGCCGGAGAGTTGGTTTGGACGGTGACCGAGGCGTCCCGAAAGGCCGACGAGTTTCGCGAGCCGCAGGCAGAGGTCGGGGCCGTCCGGGTTGATGGGTCGTTGATACGCCAGCGGCACGGCGATGTTTTCCACCACGCTCAGCTGTTGGATCAGGTTGTACGACTGGAAGACGAAGCCAAGGTAGCGGCCCCGCACGCGAGACAGCGATTCGTCGTCGAGCGTGGCGACGTCGTTGCCGCCGAGGAAGTACTGGCCCGTGGTTGGCCGGTCGAGGCAGCCGAGCAAGTTGAGCAGCGTACTTTTTCCCGACCCCGACGAACCCATGATGGCGACGAAGTCACCTTGGTGAAAGTCGATCGACACGCCGGCGAGGGCGTGCACGTCCTCACCGCCAAGTCGGTAGACCTTGGTGACATTGCGGACGCTGGCCACGACGTCCCGCGTGGCGTGCGGCATGTCGAGAGCTGCGGCATTACTCATGGCGAAGCGCCTCGATGGGGTCCATGTTGGCAGCACGCTGGGCGGGGTAAATCCCAAAGATGATGCCGACGCCAACAGAAATACCAAACGCTGCGGCGATCGACCAAGGTGCGAGCAGCGGCTCCAAATCGCGGATGTTTGGCGGAAGCGTTCGCCACACCTCGGGGAACAGTTCCGCGATCGTGGTGCGGACGAGGGTCACGGTTGGCCCGCAAAGGAAGCCGACCGCAACGCCGAGCAAGCCACCTGTTCCTGAGAGCACAACCGTTTCCCAGAGAAACTGCTGCACAATCTCTCCCTTGGTCGCTCCCAGGGCGCGGCGGATACCGATCTCACGCGTCCGCTCTGTGACGGTGGCGAGCATGATGTTCATGATGCCGATACCGCCCACCAGCAGCGATATGCCGGCAATCAGCAGCAGGAGCACATTGAACATTGTCCGCATCGTCTCCGCCTGCTCGAGCAGTTCTTTGGGAACCACGACGGCGTAGTCGATTGATTTGTGGTAGCGGCTGAGCAGGTCGCGGATGATGTCCGCCGACGAGTCGACGGCCTTCATATCGTTTACGACGGCCGTGATCTGGTTGAGTTCGATGGTTTCATTTTGAAACGTGCCACCGCGGACGGTAATCACCTGGTCACCGATGCGGGCCCGGAATGTCGAGAGCGGAATGTAGACGTCTTTGTCGTACTGCCGAGCCGCGAGGCTCCCGCCGATTGCCGCCGAGGCGGTTCGCTGCTCAGCGACGCCGATCACGACGTAAAACTCCTCCCCGATTTGAACAGCCCTGCCGAGCGGGTCCTCAATCGGGAAGAGTTTCTGGGCAACCTCAAATGCCAGCACAGCGACGTTGTCGAGGTACTCCATGTCGGCCGCGGAAAGCGGGCGGCCCCGGTCAATCGCCAGACGATTGATGTCGAAGTAGTCCGGTGTGCACCCCACGAGGGTGGCATCAAGGGCAAACTCGCCGTTGCGAACCTCGCGGTTGATTTCCCGCATCGGCATCGCTTTGGTAATCGTGGGCACGTTGGCGAGGATGCGGTCGTAGTCCTCGCGTAGAAGCCCGTAGCTGATGCCCGAGCGGCTGCCGGCCTCGCGGTTCGTTTCCTCGGTCGGCTTGACGGTTCGGACGATGACGCTTGTGGCGCCAAGGTTCTTGATCTGTTGCTGCGCCTGGTAGCTGACCCCTTCCCCAAGGGCGACCAGCCAAATCACTGCCGTGACACCGATCAGGATGCCGAGCACAGCGAGAGCCGAACGCAGTTTGTGCAGCAGCAGGCTGCGAAAGCCGAGCTGAAGTTGTTGAAAGAGGTTCACGCGGCGTTTCCAGGCAGGGTGTTAGGCCGGTTCGGTGGTTTGTGGACGCTGACGGCCCTCGCCGCCTTGTGGCCCGCCGCCTCCCTCTGGACGGCCACCTTGCGGACGTCCGCCGCCCTCGCCACCACCCTGTGCGCCGCCACGGCCTTCACCACCTCCTGGAGGACCGCCGCGTCCTGCTCCGCCGCCTGGAGGGCCACCACGTCCTTCACCGCCCCCTGGTGGCCCACGGCGTTCGCCAGCCTCTCCCGGCCCGCCAGCAGCACCGGGGCGACCAGCTTCACTGGCTCCGTCGTCGCCCAAGAGGCCTCGCGGCGAGAGAAACAGCGTGTCACCCGGCTTAAGGCCACTCTTGATCTCCACGACCTTGTCGTTGCTCAGACCAATTTCAACGGGTCGACGTTCAAAACCGTCTTCCCTGCGGACCGCACAGACAAACTCGCCCTTCTGCTGGATCACCGCTGCGACGGGGACCGACATCACGTTTTCGAGATCCGCGACCACGATCTCCACTTCCGCGGTGAATCCAGGTCGAAGCTGCTCCGTGTTGCCATCAATCGTCACCTGCACGATGTACTTCTTGGCCGTCGAGAACCAGTTGGTTTCCGGGCGGTTGGAGACGGCCGTGACTTCGCCTGTGAACTCTCGACCCTGGACGCGAATCTTTGCTTTCATGCCGGGGCGGATCTTATCGACCTTCGCCTCATGTACTTCAACGTCGGCACGCATCGCCGAGAGGTCTGGCAGTTGCAGGATCACCTGCCGCTCACGAACCATCGCCCCTTCTTTAATCTCGGTTTCACGGTCCCGGTTGCGGCCGTTGGCATAAATCACAAGGCCGGCCTTGGGAGCGGTGATCGTGCACTGCTCAAGTTGTGAGTTGAGCCGATCGAGCTTGGCTTTCTCGAGATCGAGCGAAGCCTGTTCGCTGCTGAGGCGGGCGGCCGCCGCGTCGCGGACGCTCTCAAGCTCGGTGATCATCTTGGGCTGTGTGAAGCGGTTGAGCACGTCGAGGGCAATCTCGGCGGTGCCCATGTCGAGTTCCGCACGGTCGACAGCAGACTTCTGGGCCTCGAGTTGCTGTGGCGTGATGTAGCCCTTGCGAAACATGCGCTCGCCGTACTCAAGCGTGTTGCGCGTGGCTTGCAGCCGCTCCGTGGCGGCCGTGACGTTCGACTCCGCCATGCGAAGTTCTTTCTTGAACGTGCCTTCGGTGTATTCCTCGACGGCGATCACGGCTGCAGCGTGGTCTTTCTCCGCCTGAATCATTGTTGCCCGCGCCTTTTCGTAGGCGATTTTCTGGGCGGACACGTTTTCGGAGATCGTGGAGGAGTCGAGGCGAACGAGTTCCATCCCTTCAGTTACTTGAGCGCCGTCAGCAACCATGGAAACGATCGTCGCGCCACCAGCAACACCACATGCAATGTCAACGTTTTCGGCACTGACGAGGCTGCCATCTTCGGTCACCGAAATCAGCAGGTTGCCCGACTGCACGGTGTACGACGGCATGGCGTCGAGTGCGGCCGTTTCGTCATCAGACGAGATGTAGGGCTTCAGGTAGGGGTAGGCCGCAACGCCCCCGCCAGCAATCGCCATCAGCATCACGAGCCGCCACGGGATGCGGAAACCTTTTCGCGTCGGCGAAGGGGTAGCCTGAGACGAAGGCGTGCCGAGGATGTCGGCGATTGCTGCGGCGTTTGGTTTGCCTGTCGACGCCTGTGTGGCGGGCTCAGCGAATGCCCCTGACGTTGAACTTGAATCCAGCATGGCTACCCCTTGATCAAGGCAGCAATGGGTCTGCCCTGCGCGTGGCCGGAACGAGATCACCACCGAGCCCGCGGGTGCTCGGTGTTTCGCTCCACATCTCTTTCGGCCATTATCACCCCGCGACTCCCCGAGGTCTACATTTCTCGGGGTCGTCGCGGTCGGGCAAGGGCTGCGGGTTGGGGCCGCAGGCGGCCTTCTGGGGCTCTGGTTATGGAAGGAACGACGGGATTCTGGAGGCCCAAGTCTTCTTTGGCCCTTCCTCCGTCGCCGACGCGGGGAGGACGCCGGCCCCGGATTCGGGTGTGGGCATGGGCTTCGGGGCACCCGATCCGGTCGGATCGTCGTCGACCGGCGGGAGGGCACGGGCAGCGACGTCGGGGAGGCGGGCAGGTTCGCCGTCGAGCATCTGCACGTCCGCGTTTTGCGGCAGCGGTGGCGGTGGGGCCACTTCGTCAAGGTGGTCGAGCCATTCCTGGGGGACGTCCGGCGGCAGCGGCAGTTCGTCAGCTGCAGCGCGTTCCGCAGTGGAGAGTGGCGTGTCGATCCACATGCCGTCGTCGGTGAGTTCCATCACGCCGAGTTGGTATGCCAGCGATGCACGGGTAGCGAGGTAGTTGATCCAGATGCTTGTGAGGGCGTCTTGGGAACTACGGAGGTCGTTGAACGCGTAGATCAAGTTCAGCGTGGCGGTTGGTGAGAGTTGGCCCGCAGCGGTATCGCTGAGCCGAGCCGTCGAAACTTGGGGCTGGTGGCGGATCGGCTGGTTGCATGAGGGTCAGTCGAGTCTGGTCAACACGGCGGATTGCGATGATCACCGCTCGTCGCTGGGTTTCCAGGTTGCGTTCGCTGAGTTCCAGCTGTCGCAGCGACTGCCGCAGGGAAAGTTTGATGCTGTCTTCGTAGGCGATCTGCTGGCGGCGCACCTGTTGGTACTGAATGATCGCTTGACGGAAGTCGTTGCGTTCGAGAAGTCGAGTCAGCGGGGCGTCGAACTGCAGGCTCGCGCTCATGCTGCCTGCGGGGCCTCGCAGTCGAGCGGGGTTGTTGCCTGTGCTGCGGAGGTCGCCGTCGAGTTCAACATCCAGGCCAGCAAGCAGTTTCATCGCGTTGTACTGAATGAGACGCCACTGATCGACGACTCCGGCACGGTTGTTCATCCAGTCAAGTCGATTGGCGCGGGCGATCTCGAAGGCAATGTCGGGATTGATGCGTTCTGGCACGATGTTGATTGCCTCGACACGGGCTCTCGCCTGGATCAGCGACATCTCATCGACGGATGCAGCAATGTCGGAAACGAGCTCAACGATCGCATCTGAGGTGAGGTCGAGGTTGTCCTCGTTCACACCGTTCATGAGAACCTCGATCTCATCTTCCGAGGCGTTGATCTGGTTCAGCAGTCGCTGGTGATCGTCTGAGAGCAGTTGCAGCTCTCGCTGGAACGATTCGCGTGCCGAAGGCGTCATGCCAGCGATGCGAGCAGCTGCCACATCGGGCACGATCCGCAGGTCTTCCAGCACGTCGCCCGCCTGCTCTTCCACGCGTGCTCGCAGAATATCGAGCCTCTCGAGCGCGTTCTTTACGACGTCTCGGCTGAGTTGGTCACGGATGTCTTTGATGCTTGGCGAAGTGGCTTCCTCATCACTCGAGAGTGGCGGAGGCAGCGGTGCAGGCTGGCCTTCCAGGGCCGGAGGCACGAGGGTGATCGACTCCTGACCGGCAGACAGCGGGTCCTTGCGGGGATCTTCGGTTTCCTTCAGCGGTTGGGCCGCACCGAAGGAATAGATCCCGAGGAAGTCGCCGATGTCGTTCTGCAAGAGCTGCATCTCTGGGCTGATGAACTGGAATCGCTTGATAAAGCTCTCGTCGAGGACCATTGCCGTGTCGGATGGCATGTTGAGCGTACTGACCTTGTACGACTCAAACTGATTGACCAAAGAGGTTTTTGACTGCAGGAGACCGGCACGGCTGGTTTCGACGCTCTGTCGCAGCTGATCGACCTGGTCGATCCCCACGAGCCCGGCTTCGAGATTGGCATCGAGCAGCGCCAAGGCACGCTCCTGGCTGGCAAGATTCTGCTCGGCGTTACGAATCTGCTGGCGACTCTGCAAGAGTCCGTAGAAGCCGCCGACATTGCCGGCACCACCGCCAGCAAAGCCGGCACCACCGGAGCCGCCGCCAGCCGTATTGAGGCCGACGCCGTTGCCACCGAAGAACACGCCACCGAGGTTGCCGAAGCCACCGACACCCGTACCAGAGAAGCCTGCGAAGCCCGTGCCGCCGGCGAAGCCACCACGACGCTGGAGACCGGGCGGGTTGTTGCCGCCGAACACGACTCTCAGGTAGAAGCCCTGCCGGTAGAACTGCAGGCGGCGAAGATTCGCAAGCAACGCACGCTCGGCGATCGTCAGCGTCTCCATCGCGACCGACCGGCCGGCGTTTCGCAGAAGGGGCTGCACGAGGCTGAAGTTGAGGATCGAGACATTGGTGGTCTGTTCTGGGCCGGCGAACTGCCAGACGACGGAGTTCAGCAGGCCGACGACCGCCGTGCCAGCAGTGGCAAAGTAGCGGCGTGCGGTGAGACCCGTCTGAGTGGTCCACGCCGTGGCTGCTCCAGCGGGTGCGAGTGGGCCGCGGTTGAAGTACGACGTTTGGTTGCCATTGAGGCCACCGGATGCACCAACAAACTGCACGTCGAACTTGAAGCGTTCTGTTGCGGTGTCGAGGGCCGAGAGATACAGCGTCTCAATCTGGTCCTGCCAGTCGATCGAGTTGAGGTAAGCAAGACGCATTGCCGACCGCTCGTCGAGCACGATCGCTCCGGAATCGGTCAGGTCGGCAACTTCGTGAATCCGAGCCCGCCAGGCCGGGTTGTCGAGCGTGGTGCGGTCGCCGTTGATGTGCCAGCGAGGGAAGCCCCACTTGCCGTCGACACAGTGCATGTAGCGGTGCGATGTGGGGTCGTCCGGCGGCATCGGCGGGAAGACCTGGTTGTAGGCGTCGTAGAAACGGCTCCGCTCGTCCTGCCGCACGTTGTAGTTGATGGGGAGAGCCCAGCGGGGGTCGCACGACTTCTCGGCGAGCAGCGTGCTCACTTCGCGATCTGCCTGGAGGTAGTACTTGCCACGCGTGCAACCACTCGCGAACGCAGTCGCCAGCAGCGACAGCAGCAAGCAGCGGGATAGCAAAGACAGCTGTATGGTGTGAAGTCGTTGCATCATCAGCGGTGGCAGAGCCCCTCCGAGCAGGCGTTTATGAAGGCCGTGCGGTCGCTTCGCTCGTGCGTGTAGACCGTTGCCTTTCGGTGTATCGGTTTGCCGGCTGGGTGAACTTGAGCGGTCGTGCGAGGCGGGGGGCTTGCGCAAAGTTTTTGGAGTGGGCGGAGAAAACCGCTCAGGAAAGGCGTGCCGGCGGGCCGATAAACGTTGTGTGTCTTCGCAATCCTGCAGGGAGCCGGAAATGGTTTTCAGACGCCTTTTGCTGCATAAGGCAGTTGCGACCGTGTTCGTACTCGGGGCTATGTGTGTGTCGCAGCGCTCGGGAGTCGCGCAGATCGGCCTGACGAGACAGCCAGACCCCCTGGGTTACCCAGAGTCTCTAGGGGATGAGGCTGACAAGGTGGCGTCTGAAGCAGCAGGCACGATTTGGCCGCGGCAGAAGCGCGTCGACGAGCCGCAGGTGCCAGGTGGGTTCGACCCGGTTCGTGGCCCCGGCTATTCGGAATTTCCGGGGGATTTGCTGAGCTTCGGCAAAGAGCCTGCTCCCGCCTCGAAATGCGACTGCAATCTGGTGGATCCTGCCTGGATGGGCCCCGGCGAACTCGCGTACCACCTCTCGCCAAACAAGTTGGCCTGCACCCGAGATCACACCCGCGTGTTCCGTAGTTGGATGCTCGGGCGGGCATGGGTGAACGCCGAGTATCTCGTGTGGGCCACGCAAGGGCAGTCCGTGCCGCCGCTGGTGACGATGAGCCCTGCCGGGACCGCGGTTTCTGATATTGGCGTGATCGGCACGCCAGGAACGGAGATTGTCTTTGGTGGTGGCGGCGTTGACGGCATCATGCGGTCGGGGGCGCGGCTGACGGCCGGCTATTGGTTCACGCCTCGGCAGGAGCAAGGCATCGAGGGCAGTTGGTTCGGGCTCGAAACCGCGACCGAGTCGCAGGTTTTCACAACCATAGGCGGCGCGCCGTGGATTGCGCTTCCCTACGTGGATGCTGTGACGTCACAGCAAGCCGCGGTGGTTCCGGTGGCGGGAATGCCCGTCACGCCTGCGGACATTCTGGAGCAGCAAGTTGCGGCAGCAATCAGCACGCAGTTCGGCAGCGTAAACGTCAGTTACAAGCGAAATCTGCTCGACAAGGAAAACTTTCACCGCCGCTATCTGCTTGCCGGCTATCGCTACATGATGCTGGATGATCGGCTCTCAGTGGAAAGTAGCTCTCTCGTTTCAGTTGGCGGCGCGTATCCCTATTCGGGGTACTACACGACGGATAACTTCCGCACCTTCAATCAGTTCAATGGCGGTGAGTTGGGGCTTGTGGAGCGTTGGTGGCGCGATCGCTGGAGCCTGCAGGTGCTCGGCAAGGCTGCGATCGGGGCGACCGCGATTGGCACCGGCATCGGTGGATCGACGACCACCATCACACAGGCCGATGCTGCAGCTGATCCAAGTGTTTCGAGCTTTGGCAACGGCGTGCTCGCGCAGCCCACAAATGCTGGCAACACCAAAGCCTTCTTCGCGGGGGTCGGCGAGTTTGGCGTGTCGGCTGACTACGCATTCTTCTCGCAGTTCCGCGTGAACGTGGGTTACTCGCTGATCTACTGGACGACCGTGGGCCGAGTCGGCGATCAGGTCGACACCGCGGTGAACCCGACGCAGTTCAACGGAGGAGCCCTCGTCGGCCCCGTCGCCCCTACGTTCAACCTCTCCACCACCGGCTTCTGGGCCCAAGGCGTCAACGTCGGGTTTGAGTACCAGTTCTAAGTAAGCAGCGGCGTACCCGCCGCAGGCGTATCTGACCCGCGTAGGTCACCTGCGGAGGCAGCGGAAGGGTTCGTAGATCCGTACCTGGAAGAGCAGTTCGCTCGTGTCGAGTTGTTGGCGGACAGGGAGCACAGACCCGCCTGGTGAGACGGTGACGTTGGTGACGGTGTCGTCCATCGTGTAGTAGCGGTAGCCCAGGTCGAGCGAGATGTTTTTCGTGAGCTCGTAGGCCATGCCGATGCCGACCTGCCAGGCAAACGCTGTGTTCACGCTACTGCCGGACAACGTGATGCCTCCCTCGCTCTCGTTGTCGCTGAACTCGTAGCCCCCTACGCCCAACCCGCCGCCGGCATACATGTCGAGTTTTTGGGTGATCGGAATGTCACGCCAGAGATTGCCCATCGCGATCCAGTTGCTCGTGATGTCGAGAGCACCGGTGATGCCAGGCTGCGTGATCTCAAAACTGTCGCGGTAGCGCCCCTCTGTTTCCAGCCGCCACTGGCCAAACGGCCGCTTCAGGGCCACGCCGACCGCGCCGCCGGCGGTCATCAGCCGCCGTGAATAGCCGATGTCGCCGTCTGGGAGTTCGAGGTTCAGCCAGCTCGCCCCGAGAATCGGGGCGATGTACCAGCGGAGGGCCCGCGTGGGCTCGCAGCAGCTGTCGAGGCACGACGCAGCGTTTCCTAGCGGGGGCAACGGTTGGCACGCACTGTCGATCGCCTCATACGACGTTAGCTGAAACGGTTCGGCCGCATCTGGCGAGGCCACGTCTGCAAAAGCGTGGCCAGCGATCAACGCAAACATCATGCACGCAAAGAGCGTCGTACGCATCCCGTTCCTCCCTGAACGATTGACGTGTCGCAGCCATGAGCACGTGCGCGAGCATCCTGCTCACTTCGCCGGCCGACCAGTTGGGCTCTGTGTGGAGGCAGCCCGGATGGCTCCTCCACGCATAGCCTCGTCCAAGAGAGGCTCCGGAAGTAAACGCACTCGTTTGGCGGGGCACGATCCCTTCCGTAAGCACAACGCGCACCTTCGCTGCGAAGGGCATAGCAGGCACAGTCAGGCGAGAGAGGGCCTAAAAAGCGACGCCCGACCCCGGAAACTTCACGGAAGCCGCACAGATTCCCGCCCGCCAGGACTCAGCAGCCCACTGGGAATTGTGAGCCGCGGCGGCCACAACCAGCTACCGGAAACGCTTCATCAGGGAGTCGAGGGCCGCACTTCCCGGGCAGAGATCCTCGTGCCGCAGGTCGACCAAGGGAGTCGACGACGTTCTCAGCACGTCGTGCAAACTGCGGCTGCCGCTGTCGACAAAAAGCAGTCCCGTGGCGATCTCGCCACGACGCTGGCAGGCGCTGATGTGCTGGTGGGCACTCGCACGATCGGTGGGATCGTAGTCGGGCGACGTGCTCCGCAGCCGCACGGTACCCCCGTCGTGGAGCTGCACCACGCGCAGGCTGTCGGCGTGCCCGTTGCTGCTCTGGGCCCCCAGGCCAGTGATCTCGATCGGATCGCAGACCGGGATATAGTCGGCCTCAACCGCCGCGACGTCGTGGTCGCGGGTGTACTGGTAGCTCTTGGTCGACCCTTCGTGATTATTGAAGGTCACGCATGGCGAAATCACGTCGACCAGGGCCAGGCCCCGGTGCGAGATCGCCGCTTTGAGGATCGGCACGAGCTGTTGCTTATCACCCGAGAAGGACCGGCCGACAAAGGTTGCGCCAACCGAGAGGGCGAGGAGCACCGGGTCGATTGGTGGCTGCTCGTTGGTCTCCCCCTTCTTCAACTTCGAGCCGATGTCGGCCGACGCCGAGAACTGGCCCTTCGTCAAGCCATATACGCCATTGTTCTCAATGACGTAGAGCATGTTCGTATTGCGACGGATCGCGTGCGTGAGCTGCCCGAGGCCGATCGAGAGGGAGTCGCCGTCGCCGGAGATGCCGATCACGTTCAGCCCACGGTTGGCAGCTGCGGCGCCGCTGGCCACCGAGGGCATGCGGCCGTGCACGCTATTGAAGCCGTGCGACTGCTTCATGAAGTAGGCGGTGGTCTTCGACGAGCAGCCGATGCCGCTCATCTTGGCGGCCCGGTGAGGCGGCAAGGCAAGTTCCCAGGCCGCTTGCACGATGGCCGCGGTCACGGAGTCGTGCCCACAGCCGGCACAGAGGGTGGACATGCCCCCCTCATAGTCGCGGATGGTCAGGCCAAGCGAGTTGGTCTTCAGCCGCGGGTGGGTGGCGATGGGCTTCGCGATCGATGTCATGCGGGCACTCCTGCCGGAGCCCCGGCCACGGCTTCAACAACCACGCGAGCGGTCAGCGGCAAGCCGCCGTAGTCCAATATCGGCGTCATGGATTCTCTGGGGACGCCAAGTTCGATCATCAGAAGGCTCCGCAGCTGTGCGTCGCGGTTCTGTTCGATGACGTAGACGCTCTCGTGCGATTCGATGAACTCCTTCACCTCATCCTGGAAGGGGAAGGCACGGATCCGCATCACATCGGCAAGGATGCCCTGCTGACGAAGGAGATCTTGCGCCTCGCGCACCGCAGCATCACAACCGCCGAGAGTGATCAGGCCGATCTCCGCACCCTCTTGCTTGATGACCATCGGCTCGGGCACGAGCGTGATCGCATGGGCAAACTTCCGCCGGAGCCGATCGACCAACTCGCAGTAGGCCGCGGAGTCTTCGGTGTAGTCGGCGTGCATGTCGTGGCCTGAGCCACGCACAAAGTAGGCGCCCTTTCCACCGACGCCCGGCAGCGTGCGGGCGGCGATCCCGTCGCCATCGACGTCGCGGTATCGCGAGAAGCGGGCGAGCTTTTCGAGATCTTCGGCCGTGAGCACCTTGCCCCGATCAGGCGTGTAGCTGTCGTCCCATTCGAGTTTCTTGACCATCCAGTCGTTCATGCCGATGTCGAGGTCGGACGCCACGAAGATTGGTGTCTGCAAGCGATCGGCGAGATCAAAGGCCTGGACGGCCATCTCAAACGCCTCGCCCGGATCGGCAGGAAACAGGATGGGGTGCTTCGTGTCGCCGTGCGACGCGTAGGCCATCGAGAGGATGTCCGGCTGCTGGGTGCGGGTCGGCATGCCAGTGGATGGGCCGCACCGCTGGATGTTGAAGAACACCGCTGGAATGTCGGCGTAGTAGGCGAGTCCCAGAAACTCCTGCATCAGCGAGATGCCGGGGCCCGACGTGTTGGTGAAGGCACGCGCCCCTGCCCAACCGGCGCCGATCGTGATGCCCGCTGCGGCGAGCTCGTCCTCCGCTTGCAGGATCGCGAACTTCCGCTCATTCGTTTCGGGGTCGACTCGATACTTCTGGCAAAACCCAGTGAAGGCTTCCATCAGCGACGTCGAAGGCGTGATCGGATACCAGGCACCGACGGTGGCGCCAGCGTAGACCGCGCCGAGGGCCGCTGCCGTATTGCCGTCGATCAGGATCGAGTCGGACGTGGCGTCCATCCGTTCCAGACGGAACGGCAGCGGGCATTCGAGCAGCTCGACCGCTGCGTCGTAGCCCAGACGGATCGCCTTGTGGTTGGCGTCGAGGAGCTTTGGTTTCTTGCCAAAGGTTTCGTTGAGCAGCTCGTCGACCACCTGCATGTCGATCCCAAGCAGGGCTGCGAGCGAGCCGGTGTAGGCGATGTTTCGCAGGAGCGTCCGCTCGCGGTCGCCCTCAAAGGCCTCCACGCAGAGCTTGCCAAACGGCACACCAAGCACGGTGATCCCCTCACGCTCGAGCTGCTTCGGCAGCGGCCACGACGAGTCGTAGAGCAGGTAGCCGCCCTCACGGACCGCAGCGACATCCTTGGCGTAGGTTGCCGGATTGAGGGCAACCACCATGTCGAGCTCCGGCGCGCGGCCGAGATGCCCGTCGCCGTTGACGCGAATCTCATACCAGGTTGGCAGACCCTGGATGTTGGAGGGGAAAAGGTTCTTGCCGGAAACCGGGATGCCCATCCGGAAGATGGATCGCATCAGCAAGCCGTTGGCACTCGCAGAGCCCGTGCCGTTGACGGTGCCAATTTTAAAGGCGAAATCGTTGACGCCGTTCATACCGTCGCGGGAACCTCTTCGTGACAGGTCGCGCCAGCCTTGGGCTGGAGGAGATCAAAGAGCTGCATTTCCCATGCAGCGGTGGGGCACCGCTCGGCGCATAGCCCACAGTGAAGGCAGACGTCTTCGTCTTTCACCATCAGTCGCTCGGTCTGTGGCAACGGCGATGAGTGGTAAATGTCTTGGTCGGCATTGGTGGCAGGCACCGTCAGATGCTTGCGAAGTTCTGCTTCCGAAGACTGGGCTTTGGTGATCGTGAGGCAGGCCGTTGGGCAAACGTCGATGCAGGCGTCGCACTCAATGCACTTCGGAGCGTTGAACTGCGTTTGGATGTCGCAGTTCAGGCACCGCGACACCTCGGTGGCGACCTGCTCCGCGGAGAACCCAAGTTCGACCTCGACCTTCATGTCGCGGAACCGCTTCGTCAGGTCTTCGTGCCGCATCACCTGCCGGCCAGAAGCGTCGAAGCCGTTGTCGTAGGCCCAGCTATGAAGACCATTCTTCACGCTCAGCAGGTTCATCCCCTGCGGGGGCCGCTTGGTGACGTCTTCACCTTGGCAGAAGAGGTCGATCGAGATTGCCGCGGCGTGGCCGTGCGCCACGGCCCAGATGATGTTTTTCGGTCCCCAGGCGGCGTCGCCACCAAAGAAGACCTTGGGGTTGGTGCTCTGGTGGGTTTCGGAGTCGACAACTGGCATGTCCCACTTGTTGAACTCAAGCCCCAGGTCCCGCTCGATCCACGGGAACGCGTTGTCTTGACCGATGGCCAGGATCACTGCATCACACGGAATCGTCTCGGTGCGGAGGACGCGACTGGTCTGCTTGCCGGAGGCGTCTTCCGTCCAGTCCAGCACGTCAAACTCCATTCCTACGAGCGTGCCATTTTCAACGACCATCCGCTTGGGGGCGTGGTTTTCGATGATCTCGACCTGCTCTTCTTCCGCGTCCTCAAGCTCCCACGGGGAAGCCTTGAAGTGCTGGCGACCTCGACGGGCAACGACTTTGACGTCGGTCGCGCCGAGCCGTTTGGCACTGCGGCAGCAGTCCATCGCCGTGTTGCCCACGCCGATGATGATCACGCGAGGTTCGATCTTTTTGATGTGCTCGAAATGCACGTTGGCCAGCCAGTCGATGCCGATGTGCACATGCGCGGGATCGTCGTGGCGGCCGGGGATGTCGAGGTCTTTCCCCTTCGGAGCACCACTGCCGACAAAGACCGCGTCGAAGCCTTCGTCGAGGACTGCAGCGAGGCTCGTGACGGCCGCTCCGTAGCGCATCTCCGCGCCCATGTTGATGATGTAGCCACACTCGTCGTCGAGCACCTGGGCCGGCAGCCGGAACGATGGGATGTTGATCCGCATCAGTCCGCCAGGCTCGCGGTTCTTTTCAAAGATCGTGACGGTGTAGCCCAGCGGCAGAAGGTCGTTGGCGACGGTCAGCGACGCAGGGCCCGCACCGATGAGGGCGATCCGCTTGCCGTTTTTCTGCTCCGGAGCCTTGGGAAGAAACGGCTCGATATCGTCGCGAAGGTCGGCAGCGACTCGCTTGAGTCGGCAGATTGCGACGGGCTTCTCGTCGATCCGCCCACGACGGCAGGCGGGCTCACACGGGCGGTCGCAGGTTCGGCCGAGCACGCCTGGGAAGACGTTCGATGCTCGGTTGAGGAGATACGACTCAGAGTAGCGCCCCTGAGCGATCAGCCGGATGTAGGCTGGCACGTTCGTGTGCGCTGGACATGCCCACTGGCAGTCGACGACCTTGTGGTAGTACCGCGGGTCGGAAACGTCTGTTGGATCCATGATGCGAGGCTAGAAGCGAACCCCGTTCCCACATGTGCTTCGTGCAATCAAAGCAGTCTCGCTTGAATCGTCTTGGCTGACAAGCCGAAAAGATTGAAAAAACGATGGCGGGCGCAGGGCTCATTTGTCCGTCGCAGGTGGCTGGTCAGGCAGCGTCACACCGGCTGGCAAAAAGGCCACGTCACGATCATTGCTCAGCGGCTCGCCCGGCGTACTACGGCCTGTTTTTACGAGGTCGTCGAGCAGCGTGAGGAGCGCGGCGACCTGCTCCGGATGCTGGTCGGCGACGTTCTTCGTTTCTGCAGGATCGTCGCCGAGGTGATACAGCTGCAGTGCCGGCAGCCCCTGCTTTATTGCAGCCGGTTCCTTGGGCTCGCTCCAGCCGCCACTTCCGCGACAAAGGCAGAGCTTCCAGGAGCCCTGCCGGATCGCAAATGAGCCGTCGATGGAATGGCTCACGAGGCTCGTTCGGTCGGATTCGCCGTTCCCTGCGAGCACCGGCAGGAGGCTAAAGCCGTCCTCGCCCCCGCCCGCGGTTGGTTGCTCGGTTAGGTGGGCGAGGGTGGCGTAGACGTCGGTCAGGCACGCGAGTGTCTTTGTTGTGCGACCCGGAGCGATCTGGCCGGGCCAGCGGGCGATCAGCGGCACCCGGTGGCCACCTTCGAAGATGTCGGCTTTGTGGCCCCTGAAGCCAGCGCTGGGATCGTGGCCCTTCTCGGCGAGCAGTTCAAAGTTGGCCTGCGGAGAGCACCCGTTATCGCTTGTGAAGATCACGAGCGTGTTTTCGTCCAGGCCCGCGTCCTTAACGCAGTCGAGCAAGGTGCCCATCAGATGGTCGACCTGCATCACGAAATCGGCATACGGGTTGAGACCACTGGCGTCTTGAAAGGGGGGCACAGGCACAATCGGCGTGTGGGGGGCGGGCAGCGGCAGGTAAAGGAAAAAGGGATGGCCCTCTTTGGCAGCGTCGGCCCGCGACTCGACGTAACTGGTGGCTTTGTCGAAGAGGTGCGGCAGGACCTCGGCAATGTGGAAGTCGGATCCGATGGGCCCCTTGCGGTACCACCCGTAGCGGTCTTCCTGGGCGGTCACCCCCTCTTCTCGATCGGGCTGGGCCGTGACCCGGCCCGTGTCGACCCACACATACGGCGGCATGTCGAGTGAGCCGCAGTGCCCGTAGTACTGGTCGAACCCGTTGATGTCGGGGCCATTGACGACCGGCTGGGTGAAGTCGATGCCGTCGGCGGTCTTGGTCCAGTCCCAGCCCAAGTGCCACTTGCCGATCATGGCCGTGTGGTAGCCAGCCGCCTGCATCAGGTGGCCGAGCGTGGGGCGGTCGGCGGGAATGAGGTGTTCGCTTGTACCGCTCAAAACGCCGCGAGCCAGCCGCGATCGCCAGTTGTAGCGGCCTGTGAGGAGCCCGTAGCGGGTGGGCGTGCAGACGGCACTGGTGGTGTGGGCGTCGAGGAACGTCAGTCCTTCGTCGGCCATCTGCTGCAGCCGGGGCGTGCGGATCTTGCAGGCCGGGTTCGTTGGGGTGATGTCGCCCAGGCCGAGGTCGTCTGCCATCACCAGGATCACGTTCGGGGGGGCTTCTGCGCCCGCCACGTTCCGCGTTGCGACGAAACAGAGGGAAAATGCCACGAGCCGAGTGAGAGTAGCCAAACGCATGCGAAGGGGCTCCGCGGGGGCAACACGGGAGGTG
>JAPOIM010000006.1 GCA_029978905.1 Planctomycetota bacterium | reverse complement strand
TAGGATTCGCGGGCATCGCTGGCCCTGATGAACTGATCTTGGTGATCGTGACCTTGTTCAGTCCGACCACCGCACCGTTTTCTCCACGCGTGGCAATCTGATACTTCCCCGAAGCATCCGTCTGCCCCATGCCGGGCGCACCGTTTTCAGGAATGAACGTCACCTGGGCATTCTCGACCGGAGCGCCGTTGTAAGTCACCGTACCAGAGACTGGGTAGACCGCAGGCCCTCCCGATCCACACCCAACCACATTCAGGAACAGCACTCCTGCACAAAAAACAGCCACTCTCGTTGACATGAGAGACTCCACAGATGATTGATCGGAAAACGCAAAAAAACGAACCCAGCGACCGCAGAATAACGGGTTTCAAAGACCCGAGCGTGCGCCGCCAGAACCACGGCGCACGCCTGCGTGTCTCCCTATCACTTCACAACCGTGACGAGAAAATGTT
The DNA here is from genome assembly GCA_029978905.1 of Planctomycetota bacterium. Classification (GTDB taxonomy): domain Bacteria; phylum Planctomycetota; class Planctomycetia; order Pirellulales; family UBA1268; genus M30B53. The sequence goes on along the minus strand of JAPOIM010000006.1, from coordinate 84,738 downwards.
CTCGTACCGCGAAGGTGCCGAGTGAACTCCGCCGTTATGCGGAGAGGCTTTGGCGATCCTTCTGCCTCCGGTGACGGATCACCGTGCGTTAGTCCAACTGCACAGCAAGGCCATCAGAACGCCCACCCAAACGCTGGAACGTCGTGTGATTGACGTCTTCTTGGATCAGGCGAACCGAGCCATCTCCGAGCAGGAAGTTGGCGCCACCTGGGTGCCTCGAGCGAAAGCCCCAACTGTAGTTCCAGTTGCTTTTCGTGAAGCACTGCGGATTTGGCTGACCCGCTTCCGCGGCAGCCTGCTGGGATCCAAAGCACGTGGTGTTGGTGTTAATGGGAACCACGGTCGACGCGTGGGCGTTATTGAAGCCATTAAAACTCCAGTTGCCCTCCAAGTGATCCTGGCACTTCCCAAGAGCTTCGCCCACCATAATCGTTTTCGACGTCCCATCAGACATGTCCGCGAGGCGACAACCTGCGCTGTTCTTGGCGAGCCGAGAAAAGACACCTGAAATCCCGCCTAAATCCCACGCGTTGCCATGATCAGCGTTACCTGCCGGGACCTCCGCGAACTGAAGGTACTGATTGCAGTTCCCGTCGGCTGATGGCGTTCGCTGCGAGCCAAGACTGCCGACGTAGCTCCCTTGAGCAAACCCAGTATTCTTATCGCCCCATTGATGCAGCGGGCCATCATCAGACGCGCAGCGAATCATCCCCGTCGTGAAAGCACGCATGAGCTGCGCTCCACCGATGTTCGCATCGCGAAGCATCACCGTCTTGGCATTCGACCAATCAAGCTTGTCGTAAACCGTCGTCAACTCCGCGAATGGCAGGATATGCGCCTGCCAGCTCAAGCCGTGAGCGCCCCACTCGTTCGGCGGCGCGCCGCTAGGGAGTTGGCCTTTGGTGTCGTGATGGTTGTGGAGCGCGAGACCGTACTGCTTCAGATTGTTCTGGCATGAACTTCGGCGTGCGGCCTCGCGGGCGGATTGCACTGCAGGCAGAAGCAATCCCACCAACACACCAATAATCGCGATCACCACCAGCAATTCCACAAGCGTAAATGCTCGAGAACGTACCGACGCCACCCATTTCTGCGTTCGCATGGAATCCCCCACGAAAAGTGAAAAATGAAGAGGAACGTGCATCGCACGACTTTTCGACGTAGTTCCCCCCGGAACTTTCCTTAAGGCTACTCCTCTTGGGGAGGGCGACGCAAATTTTCTCGAAAAAAACTGGGGGGTTGCCCGTACCTCGACGCCACATCCTCGGTTCGTCGAAAACGGCGGTCGCGAGGAGCATGGCGGTTGGTTGCAAGAGGCGTCCGCGGCCTAATCGGTAGCCAACACATTCCTCAAGGCCACGATCATCGGGCGGACTCGCCCGGTTTCCTCCCCTCCCCAGACACCAGCGACAATATCGGTGCGGCCGTCGCCGTCGAAATCGGCAAGTTCGAACGCAACGTGTTCACAGGTGTCCCGCAGGACGGAATGCCTCCTAAAGTTCCCTTTCTCGTCTTGTTCAAACCAAGCGATCGCATCAAACGATCCCGGCGGGGCCTCCTTGGCATCTTGAAAGAGGGCGCAGACCACGATGTCGATGTCGCCGTCGAGATCCACATCTGCTGCCGATGCCTGGCAGGCCCCAACCATCTGCCCAACTTCGGCAACTTCAAACGATCGATCACCACTGTTGCGCAAAAGGCGAATGCCGTGGTACGGCTTCGCCAACCCACTGTCGAGCGTGTCTCCATTTGCGTGCAGCACATCCAACCGGCCATCGCCATCAATATCGACGAGTTCAAAGCCGCTCGACCCCCACGAAGGATCGGGCAGAGTCAGGATTGTCTGATGAGTGAGCATCCCTGGCCCGTCATTCCAATACACGTCAATCGTCTCATGCTCTTGGCCGAAGGCCGCAATCAGATCGCGACGCCCATCGCCATCAAGATCAGCCACACGGACAGCAACCGCTCCGTGCCTCTCGTCGAGAATGATGTTGCGATAGGTGCCGTCCGGACTGGCGAGGAGCAACCTCAACGCCCCTGATTGCCGCCAGCCAAACTCCGCAACAACCACATCGATTCGCCCATCATCATTGGCATCGAAGGGCTGCGCCTCAACGACTCGAGCAAGCCCCTCTTGGAGGAGCGTGGACGCGTCCTTGCCATCGCGACTCACCAAGCGAACGCTTCCTTTCGCATGATCAGCAGGCAGAAAGGAGCCGAGATCGCCTACAAGAAAGGTACCTTCGCTCAGCGGCCACGGTGCAAGTCGGCACGGATGGTCGCTATGTCCAAAGACTTCCGCAGCAGGTTTCTCAGTGCCCACATCGAGCCGAAAAATCTTCCCTGATCGCATGTCACTCGCCAAAAAATCTCGCTGCTGCGGACGCCAGAGAAGATCCGCGATCGCCGGATCAGGCTGATCGAAAACGCCTCCGGGAAGTGCGAAGGGCACAAATCGAACGGCCGTCGGCGAGACGGCTTGCTCGAATGCCGGGCTGATTGGCAGTGATTCCGGTGATCGGCTGGCAAAAAACGCGATGGCGTCTCGCTCCAGCGGCCGGATCAGATCGTCACGTCCGCTTTCGAGATAAAAGTCATAGCCCTGGCGAACTTCATGAGCCCAGCGTGCCCGGGGAAAACTCGTTGGCAGCGGAAGTGAGTGGCAGTCTCCGCAGAACGCCGTGATCTCCGCGGCGGACTGAGCACTGACGGTGCTCGTGACCTCTGGGGCTCGGGCGTCATCCCTCTCGCGCTTGCCACAGCCGGCGATCAGGATCAGGGCAACCACCCAACGCCACATCCGATGAGTCGCCATGTTGATGACCTCAATCTTTTCGCACCCGCTCACCCATGCAGGGCGTAGACCCGTAGGAAGCCGTTGGCCATGGCGACCGCGACCTGGGTGGCATCGGGCGACAACGCCATGCCACGGCCATTGGCTGGCAGCTTCATGGCGTGAAAGTCTTCGGTGGCGTCTGGCTTGAAAAACCGCAGCCAACCACCGCCCCCACCGCCGGCTTGACCAATCCAAAAGCCCTCGGGATGCCAGGCCACTCCCCAACACACACCGTCGCCCGCCCCTTTTCCTAAGAGCTGCTTCACGCCATCGTTTGCGGCAGGCGGTGCGTCTGGCATGTTTCCCTCGGCCGCAGGCTCATTGGCTTCCGGCGGTTCCCCGCTGCGGTGAGCAGGCTGCTCCCAGTCGACCAGCACAATCACGGGCTTGCCGATGCCGGCAAAGGCATTCGTCACGTTCGTGATCCCGCCGAGCGCGAGCACACTGCCGTCGGCCTTAAAGTCGATCGAGCGAGCCCCACCGATGTCGGCGCGAAACGTGGTGTCGTACTTCCAGAGCGCCTCTGCCGTCACCAGATCGCGCCGAAACATACCCGCCGATGCGTCCCACTCTTTCACCACACCCTTGAGATCACACGACACCAGGGCAGAGCCGTCGGGCTTCCACGCCACTTCATACACATGCGACGCATGCCCAGAAAGCACGCCCACCTCGCGACCATTGGTCGTATCCCAGAGTCGCACGCACGCGTCGTTGCCACCGCTCGCCAGCAGCCGCCCGTCGGGGCTCACCGCCACCGATCGCACCCAGCCCTCGTGGCCCTGCACGACGCGCACCCTCTCTGGCTTCTCTCCCGCCACATCAAACCAGACGAGGCGCCCGTCGTAACCTGCCGTGACCACACCGCGCCCATCAGGAAGCACCGCGATCGACTTCACCCACGAGTCGTGCCCGCCTTCCAGCGGACTTACCGTCGGTTCCGCTCCCTCGCCACCCGGAACGAATCGCTGCGGCGGCGAGTTCTCCGCCGAAAAGAAGAGCGACTTGCCATCGGTGGCATACCGCACGGCAAGCAAGGGCTTGCCATGCTTGTATTCGAGCACCTGATGCGTCTTGGTGGGATCGATCACCGTCTCCATCCTCCTACGCCAAGAGTTCGTCGATGGGCCCCTTGGCCGGGTCAGCGATGGGATGATCGCGGCCCGCCACATGAAACTCACCGAGGGAGTCAACGCCGATGGCCTGCAGGATCGTGTGGAACACATGCCCGTGATCCACCGCGCGGTCTTCCACTGCGGTGCCGTCCGCGTTCGTGCGGCCGATGATCCCTCCAGCCTGCACGCCCGCGCCTCCCATCACGATGCTCCAAGAGGTGCCCCAGTGGTCGCGCCCGTAGCGATCATTGATCCGCGGCGTGCGCCCAAACTCACTCATCACACACACCAGCGTGTCTTCGAGGAGGCCCCGCTCGGTGAGGTCATTCACGAGCGTGGCGAACGGCCGGTCAAACTCACCGAGTTGCTCGATGTGGAAATCAAAGTTTTCGAAGTGGGTGTCGTAGTTGGAGTGATTGACCTGCACAAAGGGCACGCCCCGTTCGAGCAACCTGCGGGCAAGCAGGCAGTGTTGCCCAAACTCATGCGCTCCGTAACGGTCGTGGTCGCGGGCCGACTCCTTGGCCACATCAAACACCTCGCGGCGGTCGAGCAGGTCGAGCGCTTGGTCATAGGAAAAGGTGTAGGCATCCGTGTCGGCGGTGCGGCGACGCCCTGCAAAGCGATCGTTGAAACGGCTCCGCAGCGCCGCACGACGACGATCTGCTTCACCGGTCAGCCCGTCGGGCCTCGCGGTGTATTCCGGAGGCTTGCCGTCGTTCATCGCCACCCCGGCAAACTGCGGTCCCAGGTAGGCAGCCGAGCCAGGCCCGGTGCCCGCGCCGCGAATGAGGATGTGGCCCGGAAGTGAAAAACCAGCCGGGGTGGAGGTCTTCGCCACCACCGCACCAAGCGACGGATAGTCGAGCGGCGCCGGCTGATCACGACCACTAATCATCTCCCGTTGGCCGCGGCCGTGGTCCCCATTCTTCGTGTCGAGGCTGCGGATGATCGAAAGCCGATGCATCTGCTTCGCCGTGTGAGGGAGCAGTTCGCTGATGTATGTGCCTGGCACGGTCGTGGGGATCGCGCGGAAGGGGCCTCCCGTATCGGTGCCTGGCTTGGGATCCCAGCTCTCGAGTTGGCTCACGCCACCATGCAGAAACACCACGAGCACCCGCTTGTTGCCAGCCTTCACCGCATCGGCGAGCGCTGGCGTCGCTGCCAGCCCACCGCACATCCCAAGCGCGCCTGCACCAAGGCCGCCCAGCAGACTCCTTCGTGAGATGCCATGCTCCGCGCTGCGGCAGGCGGGATTGTTTGCCATCGTTCATCTCCTCTTCGTTGGAGCCGCAAAGGCTGCCACATCAGTGGTTGAAGCGAAACTCGTTGCTCGAGAGCATGGCCCAGATCAGCTCAGCCACCGCCTGCCCCCGCGTCTCAGCCTGCTCGGTGAAAAACAGCGCGATATCTTCGCGTTCTTCCTCGGTGGCCGGTCGAGAGAGCACCGCGAGGCACACCTCATCGGCAGCCGCGCCGGCATCCTCCGTGGTCAGCAGTCGGGCGGCGAGGTTGTCGCCAGTGGGCTCGAGTTCCTTCGACACCTGCGACGCATTGCCCAGATAGAGCGCTTGGTTGAGTGTGGCCTGAAAACCTTCGACCAGCGGATCGGCGTAGAGCGAGGCAAAACTGCCCAGCAGGCTGCCGGCTTGCTTGGCAAACTCCTGCTCAATCGCCTTCTCACGAGCCGTGGCTTTTTCCGGCTCGGGTGCCTCGGTGACCGAAGCCGGTGGCTTGGCGTCCACGGCCTGTGCCGCGGCGGCTTCCAACCGCGCCAGCGCTCCGGTCGCTTGCAGCAGCGACAAGGCAAACTGATCGGGAGAGAGCGGCCGCAGGCTCGCTATCTGAAGATTCTCATTCAAGCGTTCCACGATCCCTTCCCAGAGCACCTCGGCCGCGAGAGGATCGGCATCAAACGCGTGCTTCACTTTCAGCAGGTCACCCGCGAGTTCAAGCCGCCAGGCCACCCGCTCCAGCTGCTGTGTGCACGCCACGAACGCGCGTTTGGCCTCGTCCGCAGCACGGGTGAGTTCGGCAAGCGCTGCGGGTGCCCGACGGGCAGCGATCTCGTCAAACGCGGCCCGTGCAGCAGCGAGTTTTTCGTCGGCCACGGACTTGGCAGCTGCCTTTTCTGTGGCGGCCGTCGCGGCGGCGTCGAGCGTTTGCTGCCGAGTTTGCTGCTGGGCGTCGAGCGCCGACACCACTCCGGTCACCTCCGCGTCTCCCGCGAGCAGCGTCGAGGCATGCCTCGCCTCTTCCAAAGCCTTCGCGACGGCTTCCGCCACCGTCGCAGCCTGCTCGCGAGCCGCCTCGGCTGCCGCCGCTGCGGTGGTCGCCTCATTCGCACTCTTGCGTGCCTCGCCACGAGCACCAAGCGTTGGCTGCAGTTCGGCGTGGATCGCACGCTCAGCATCAAACGCCATCTGACGCTGCGACTCGGCAGCTTGGGCCATCCTCTGCAACTCGGCCAGCTGCGAAGTCAACTCCGCCTGCCTCGCATGCAGCGAGGCGATGGTCTGTTCAATCGCCACAGGATCGATCCACTCAGGGGCCGGCGGCTCCACCGAGCGCTGGTAGGCCCTCGACAACACGATCCCACGGACGAGCGGCCTCAGGTGGTAGTCCTGCGCTACGAGGGCCTCCACCAATCGATTGAGCAGCCGCGGATGACTCGCCGGGTTTTCGGGTCCAAGCCCATCGAGCGGATGCACGAGGCCCCGACCGAAGAACACCGCCCAGATACGGTTGGCAACGTTGCGGCGAAACACATCGCTCTCAGCCAGCCGGCTCGCGAGAGCCGATCGCCGACTGTAGTCAGGCACGCCGCGCGATGCCTTCGAGGGCGTCGTCTGATAGCCGTCCCCAGGCTCCACCACGGGCTCTTCGATCAAGGGCGGCCCATCGGGAAGCTGCGGCCACGCCCCCTTCACCGAGTCGTCGGTAAACACCGACGTGAAGTCCACTTCTCCCACAGCGGCTTCCGACAGCTGCGGCGCCTTGCCGGCCGTGAACAAACTCGTGCGGCTCACAAACGCATGCAGGCCGTGAAACTCTGCCTGCCGGATGTCGTCATCCAGTGGATGGTCATGGCACTGGGCACACTGCAAGTCGCGTCCAAAGAGGATCCGACCGACCGCGCGGGTCATCTTCACGGGCTCCGCCTCGCGGGCGAGGAGGAACGCCGCCGCAGGCACGACCGCAGGATCTCCACCTTCCGCGGCGACGACATCCCCGAGCAGTTCATCGAGTGGCCGCGCTTCGGCAATCGAGTCGCACAGCCACGCCTGCCAGGGTTCCGCCAACCCGCCTGGAGGTGTGGTGCGTTCCAGCAACATCGCATCGAGCACCCGCGCCATCTGACGCACAAACGCCCGGCTCGCCATCAACTCGTCGACGAGCCGCTCGCGGCGGTTTTCGGAGTCGTCGGCAAGAAAGGCCCGCACCGCTGCCGGCGTCGGAATCGCACCCACCAGATCGAGGTGCACCCGCCGCACGAAATCGGCGTCGCTGCAGGCCTCCGCCAGCGGTCCGACCGCCGCCTCGGCCACGATGACGTCGATCGCCTCGGACAGTAACTCCGAGGCCTCCTCGGACGAGACGACCGTCGCCACCTCATCACCTCGGACGGCAGGCACCCACGCGCCAGCGATGGCCAGCCCCAAAAAACTGACGAGCCCAGCAACAGAAGCAGCCCACCGCATCATTGGCCCATCACCCCCTTGGCCGTCGCCCATCGTCGATCTCCGCCTCGAGAGACGACACGCGCGGGCTCCAATCATGTCATGCTACCCCCCTCATGAACTGGGCCGCAAACCTTCGCAGCCCCTCGCAAGCCGCGTTTATTCACGGTGGTCCGGCGTTGGGCCGCGGTGGGCCGCACAAAATGCATCCTGGCCGGGCACGAAAACGACTGGGGGCGGCAGGGTGCGTCGCAATACAGTAAGGTTCTGTTGGCGCGCCTCGAGTAACAGCCCATCCCGGCGGAGAAACTCCATGATTGTTCGATGCATGCGCCCGCTCCCCATGATGGTCGCCTGGTGGGGCCTCGTCACGGCCGTCGCCTGGACTGCCGAGACACAGCCCTCTTCTGGAGAGAGACTGCTCCCGAGCAACGCCGTGGAGCTCCTTTCCGCCCAATCACTTGACGGGCAGGATATGACGTTCGCCGACGTGCTTGGCGGCGATGGAAAGGCCGTCTGCTTCACGTTCCTCCATCCCGCCTGTCCGCTGGCCCAGCGGTATGGGCCCGTGCTTGCCGAACTGGCCGACGAGTTTGCGGAGGATGGAATCCGCTTTGTCGGAGTGGTCTGCGAGTTCGACGAACTCGCGGAGATTGCCGGCTATCGCGACGAGTACGCGATCCACTTTCCGTTTGTCACCGACGGCGACTTTCGGCTCGCCGAGGCCCTTGATGCCACGATCACGCCGGAAGTGATACTCGTCGATGCCAGCGGCCGCACCCGGTATCGCGGTCGAATAGACGATCGCTACAAGGTGCGCGGGGAGAAATCACCGGGCGTTCCAGAGCCTGATCTCAAGAACGCCATTCTGGACCTGCTCGCCGGCCACGAGGTGACGCTCCCCATCACCGAAGCCGTCGGATGTCCGCTCGATCGACCGGAGGTGCCGAGCACCCCGACCCGCACCGATCATGCCGTGACCTACTCCGAAGATGTGCTGCCCTTCCTGCATGCCCAGTGCCAGCGATGCCACAGCCCAGGACAGGTCGGCCCCTTCACGCTCACCTCCTACACCGATGCCGTCGATTGGATGGAACTGGCGATCGAGGAGATTGAGGCCCGGCGGATGCCACCCGGGCAGGCCGAGAGCGACTTTGCTCTGCGGGGCACCAAGCCCCCAACCGCCGAGCAACTGGCGATGCTGCGGGAATGGGTAGAGAAAGACATGCCAGAGGGCGATCCGTCGGCAACGCCCACGCTCCCACCGCTCCCCGATTACGGAGCGTTCGAGGAGGATTTCGGACCGCCCGACCTTGTGCTTGAGCAGACGAGCCCCACGCAGCTCGGCGCTCATGGCGAGGACCTCTATCGCAATGTCATCTTTCCTCTTAACCGTGAAGAGGATCTTCGCATCAGGGCGATGCAGTTTCTTCCTGGCAACCGGAGCATCGTGCACCACGCCCTCACCGGGTATCTGCCGCGGGAGTCTGGAGAGGAAGCGGTCGCCGACTGGGGCGGGCGAGCGGGCATGAGCCATCCCGACGATCAGGCGGGGGGCTGGTTCGACCCGCATGGCCTGGGCTTTCGGCCGCCACCGCTCCGCGACGATGGCCTACCGCGAACGAGTTTCGTCGGCGGCTATGTTCCCGGGGTGCGGGCGGGCTTTGCGCCCCCAGACGCCGTGTATCTCGTTCCGGCTGGCTCTGACCTGACAGCTCAGGTGCACTACGTCCGCACCGGAAAGACCGAGACCGATTCCAGCCGCATCGGAATCTGGCTGGCGGATCGGGGGCCCGACGCAGCTCCCGTTCGCAAGATCATGAACATCATCTATCTCTCCGGCAACTTCGCTGTGGTGCCGCCGGGAGTGACCGAGTTTTTGGTGACAGGAAACTACACGCTGCCTCGGGCAGCGGAAATCACGGATATCACGCCACACACCCATCTGCTGGCCCGCCGGATCGAGGTCCGGGCTTGGCTGCCAAACGCGAAGCAGCCGCAACTCGTGATCCGGGTGCCCAAGTGGGACTACAACTGGCAGAGCCCCTATTCCTTTGAGCGGCCGCAGCTCTTCCCTGCGGGGACGCGATTCGAAGTCGAGTGCGTTTACGACAACTCGGCGGCGAACCCACAAAACCCTTTCAGCCCGCCGCAGGCGGTCTGGAACAACGAGCAGATCACTGACGAGATGGTCCTGCCAATGCTGCTCTTCACATCGGAAGCGCCGCTCGACCCCCAGGGCTTCAGCTTTTTTAAGTTCTATTCAGAGACCGTGCGGTCGAGTTTTCTCAAGCGGTTGGTGCAACATCGTCATAAGTATGTTGCGGATGCTGAGGGCAACGTCACGCGCTCGACCGATTTTCACGACGACTAGAAGGACTCCTCAGCATGGCACAGAAGCAGTCGATCGGCCTTTCGGTGGCGGCCGACGCGGTCACCGTGACGGTGCCGAGAGGCTCCGGCAGCGATCACAAAACGCTCCTCAACGATGTGAACCTGCACATTGAGTCGGGGGAGTTTATCTGCGTGCTCGGTCCGAGTGGGGCCGGCAAGAGCACGCTCGTGCGGGCGATCCTGGGAGAACGTGAGATCGCCTCCGGGCAGCTGCTCGTTGGTGGGCACGATGTGTGTGAAAACGCGGACAACCTTCGAGGTGCGATTGGGTATGTCCCTCAGCAGGACATCAATCCCACGGCGCTTCCCGTGGAGCGGGCGCTCCATTTCGCCTCGGAAGTCCGGCTGCCCGCTGAGACGGCCGATCATGAGCGGCAGACCGCCATTGATCGTGCCTTAGGCGACGTGGGGCTCGAGCACGTGCGAAAAACGACGATCGGCATGCTCTCGGGAGGCGAGGCCAAACGGGCGAGCCTGGCGGCCGAGTTGCTCGCCGACCCAGGGCTGCTCGTAGTGGATGAGGCGACCTCCAGCCTCGATCCCGCCACCGAAGCTCGGATCATGATGCTCCTGGCAAGCCAAGCCCGGGCCGGCACGACCGTGATCGCGGTCACGCATCACCTCGACAACGTCGACCAAGCCGACAAACTCCTGATTCTCGGCCATGGAGAAGTGGTCTGGTTTGGCTCGCGGGTGGAGGCGCTGGGCCACTTCGAGGTGCATCGACTCGCCGACGTCTACCTCGCGATCGAAGACAAGCCCGCCGGGTATTGGGGAACCCGCTGGCGGGAGCGGCAGGCCGAGGACCGCCTGCTCGCGGACGCCGAACCCGACGCGCCGCTCCCAGATGCTGCCAAGTCGGCAGCCACGCTTGCGACCGTTTCGATCCCCGGCTTTGGTCGCCAATTCACCACATTCCTCCGCCGCGACCTCGAAACCACCGTCCGCGATTCACTGAGCGTCTGGATGGCGCTGCTGCTCCCGCTGGTGCTGGCAGCAGTGGTGCTGGGCGGGTTTTCGGGCACGCGGTTTGAAAAGCGAATGATGGTGACGCGGATGCTCGATCCGGGGGAAAAGGAGGTGCTCGCCGATGTGTGGGGCGAGGTCCTTGAGGCGATATCCCCGGACAATGTGTCCGAGTTGGACGCCAGCATCCCAGGACAGATTCGCGTTTTCCTCGACAGCCATCCGAAGATCCTCGACCACCTGCGGGAGCCTTCGACGGCTCGTTTGATCAAGGATGCCCTCACCGACACGGTTCCGCTCGCCCCATCTCGAGAGATTCCCGATCCCGCGGGCACCTTCAAATGGCTCTCACTGATGAGCATCTGCATGGTGATCCTTGGGTTCGTCACCGGCTTCCGCGAGATCGTGAAGGAGCGGCCGATGCTCGATCTCGAGCGTCGCCATGGCCTCCGATTCGCCGCCTATGTGCTGGCGAAGGTGACGTCGCTGGCTGGCGTGTTGGCAGTGCAGGTGGCGATCTTCACGGCCACGGTCGAAGTGGGGTTCGTGATCCGTGAAGCTCTCGGAGGTGACGGTCCCGTTGATCTCTATCGCCAAGGTCCGCTGCTTGCTGGCAGCTACAACTGGCTGGCTGCGGTGGCCTGCGCCGCGATTGGCTTGGTCGTCTCCGCGTGCGTCCGCTCGACCGACAAAGGCGTGCTGGCGGTGCCCCTGTTGGTCACACCGCAGATTCTCTTGGGGGCCACCATCCTCCCGATCACCGGTGGCGTGCTGAAACTGCTCGCCGTACTGTTTTCCCCTCTCTACTGGGCGCACCGCGGGAGCCGGAGTGAGGGAGAGGGAGTGCCTTCCTTCTGGCAGAACCTTGGCGACTACGATCCGGCTCTATGGATTCCGTTTGCTGCCCTCGCCGCGCAGATTTTGGTCGCCACCGTGATCACGATCCTCATTCTTCGCTGGCAGGAACGGGCCGCCCTCGGCCGAAATCGTGCCGTACGCTAGTGAGCGTCCTCGACATAGCCCCCCCTTGCGACACGGTTTCGGAGCAGGCCCCACATGTTCACCCAGCACAGGACCGCTCCGAGACGGTTCTCGGGATTCCTTGCGGCATGTTGCCGACTCCTGACCGCCGCGATCGCGATCACGACATTTGCTGGCGGATGCAAGAAGCCCGCGCCTTCCCTTCCTGCCGCTGTTGTGGCATCCGATGTGGTGGTCTGCTCACCGCGTGCCGCCCGCCTCCCGGAATACCTGGAAGTGACCGGCCGCATCGACGCGGAACGCGTCGTGGATATTCGCAGCCGGATCACTGGCTATCTCACCAAGGTTGCCTTTCGTGACGGCCAGTTCGTGTCGGAAGGAGATCCACTCTATGAGATCGACGATCGCCCTTCGAAGGCTCAGTTTGCTGAGGCGGAAGGCGGGATCGAGCGGCTGCTCGGCGAACAGAAGTTTCTCGAGGTACAGGTCGATCGCTACGAGAAACTCGTCGCGAAGGGGGCTGCGAGCCAACAAGAATTTGACAGCTACACGGCAAAGCTCGAGGAAAACGCCGGCGCCTTGGTCGCAGCCCGAGCCCAACTCGAGGCGGCACGGCTCAACGTCGAGTTCTGCTCTATCACGGCCCCGATTGCCGGTCAGATTGGTCGTACGCAGCTGCAGGTCGGAAATCTGATCAACCAAGACACGACAACCCTCACCACGATCGTCTCCATCGACCCGATCTTCGTGTACTTCAACGTAGACGAGCCCACCTTCCTCAAACTGATGAACAACGCCCGCGAATCAGGTCGGGGGCCGGGCGTTGGAGGTCAGGCAACTTCCGCAGACGTGGGGCTCGTGGATGACGTGGACCGCACCTACCCTTATCGCAGCGAAATCGACTTTCTGAACAACCAGGTCGATACCAAAACTGCCACGATCACCATGCGGGGCCGACTGGCGAATCCCTATTCCGCGGATCCTGCCGCCCCCAGGCCCCCACTGTTTCGACCAGGCATGTTTGCCCGTGTGAGGCTCCCGCTCGGGGAGGCGGTGGAGCAGCTGTTTGTGCCTGAGGCCGCAGTTGGCAGTAACCAAGACCGAAAGATCCTGTGGGTCGTGGGGGCTGACAATCTTGTCTCGGCCCGCGAGGTCCGGCTGGGACAGAAAGTTGGCAGTTGGATTACGGTGGTCGCCACCGATGCGACCCAGCCTCTCTCGATCAATGACCAAATCGTGGTGCGTGGGCTGCAGCGATGCCGGGAAGGAAAGCCTGTCGCGCCAACGCCCGCTTCAGATGAGAGCCTTGATCTCGAGAGTTTCCACGGGGGCATACCCACCGAAGCGACAACCGAGCCTGCCGAACAGTCCGTCGCCCCGCTTCCCCCACCTGCAGCCGAAGCCCCACAAGCCTCCCCACCGCAGCCAGCATCGGCTCCCGAGCTGCCGGTGGAGTCGCTGCCTGAACCGGGCGATGCACCGTCGTGATCTCGCGATTCTTCATCCATCGGCCGATCTTTGCCTCCGTGATTTCGATCATGATCACGTTGGCTGGGGCCATCAGCCTGCTCGCGCTGCCGATTACGCTATTTCCCTCGATCGCGCCGCCGATCGTCCAGGTGGTCTGCGTCTATCCAGGCGCGAACGCGGCCGTCGTCACTGACACAATCGCCGCCCCGATTGAGCAGCAGGTCAACGGTGTCGACAACCTGCTCTACATGCAGTCGCAGGCCACAAACGACGGCATCTACGTGCTCCAACTCACCTTCGAGGTGGGGGCGGATGCCAACCTCGCCTTGGTACAAACCCAAAACCGTGTCCAACTCGCGATGCCGCTCCTACCTGATGTGGTGCAGCTGCAGGGCGTGAGCGTCAAGAAGCGATCTCCCGACATCCTGATGACGGTCGATCTGCTGTCACCGGATGGCCGGTATGACGATCTGTTCATGAGCAACTACGCCACGGTCCATCTCCGTGACGAGTTGCTCCGCTGTCCTGGCGTTGGTGACATCCTCCTCCTCGGCCAGCGCGACTACTCGCTGCGGATCTGGCTCGACCCGGAGCAGCTCGCGTCGCGAGGGCTGACGAGTCAGGATGTCCACGATGCCATCGCTGCCCAGAATGCGCAGGTGATCGGGGGTGTCAGTGGTCAGTCGTCATCGCTTGGCACGCAGCCACTGCAGCTGGCTGTCGCGGCAGAGGGTCTGCTCTCGACCCCCGAGGAGTTTGGCAAGATCGTTCTCCGGGCTAACCACACCCTGCCTGGCACACCGCTGGTACGGCTGCGTGATGTCGCCCGCATCGAACTGGGTGCGGCTGGCTATGACCAGACCTGCCGCTACAACGGCCAGCCCGTGGTGGGACTGGCAGTCTTCCAACTGCCAAACAGCAACGCGCTGGAAACCTCGTCGGCGATCCAGGAAAAGATGAAGGAGTTGGCGACCCGGTTTCCTGCTGGCCTTGAATACCTCGTCACCTACGACACGACCCCGTTCATCACAGAGTCGATCCTTGAGGTGGTGAAAACACTCCGCGATGCCACCTTGCTCGTGAGCCTCGTCGTGTTGCTCTTTCTCCAGAGCTGGCGGGCCACTCTGATTCCACTCGTCGCGGTGCCCGTGGCGATCGTGGGAACGTTTTCAGCAATGGCGGCCATGGGCTTCAGCCTCAACACGCTCTCGTTGTTTGGCCTCGTGCTCTCGATCGGCATCGTGGTGGATGATGCGATCGTGGTTGTGGAAAACGTTGAGCGGTGGATCAAGCAAGGGCTTGCTCCCCACGCCGCGGCTGAAAAGGCGATGACCGAGGTGACCGGCCCAGTGATCGGCGTGGCGGCAGTGCTGTCGGCGGTGTTTATTCCCTGTGCCTTCATCGGCGGCGTGACCGGACTCTTCTTTCGGCAGTTTGCCCTGACCATCGCGGTGTCGACCATTCTCTCAGCGGTCAACTCGTTGACCTTGAGCCCAGCCCTCGCAGCGATCCTGCTGCGACCTCACGGTACGCGGCCAGATTTGCTGGAGCGTGTCCTTGGATGGGTGCTCGGCCCGGTTTTCTGGACCTTCAACCGCCTCTTTGAGTTGGTGACCCGCGGCTATGCCCGAGGCGTCGCGGCGTTCGTTGGTCACGGCCGGGTGGTGATGCTCGTCTACCTCGTGTTGGTGTTTGTCACGTGGCGAGTCTTTGCCTGGTATCCGCAGGGCTTCGTGCCGCTTCAGGATCAGGGGTATCTGATCGCATCGGTTGAGTTGCCGGATGGCGCGGGCGTGCAGCGGACCAGCGAGGTACTGGAGCGGGTCGATGCTGTCGCGCGATCGGTGCCCGGCATCGCCGACACCTTCACCGTGGCGGGGATGTCGTTTGTCTACAACGCCAACTCCCCCAACTGGGGCTCGCTCTTTCTCATGCTCGACGACTATGAGAACCGCCGCACTCCCGAGACATCGATGTTTGGCATCATCAAGGAGGTCAAGGACCGCTGCCTTCAGGAGATTCCTGATGCAGAGGTTGGAATCTATCCGCCACCACCGGTGAAGGGCTTGGGCATGGCGGGGGGCTTCAAGTTTTATCTCCAAGACCGCGGCAGCACGGGGCCTCAGGTTCTCCAGGAATCGAGCGAGACGCTCGTGGCAACCATGGGCGACTGGGGCCTTCCCTTTGTCGTGGGAGGCTATCGGGCCGACTCGCCGCAGTACTTTCTTGATATCGACCGCGACAAGATTCGCAGCCTGGGCATTCCCGTCTCGGCGGTTTTCAATGCGCTCCAGATCGACTTTGGCTCACTGACCGTCAACAGCTTCAGTCGTTTTGGCCGATCGTGGCAGGTGAAGGTAATGGCGGATGAGGGGTTCCGTCGTCGACTGGAAGACCTTCGCGAACTCCAGGTGGTGGCCCGAGACGGGGCAATGGTGCCGCTCGCCTCCGTGCTAGAGGTTCGTCAAGCGATGGGGCCCTCGATCATGATTCGCTACAACCTCTTCCCCGCAGCGCCGATTGCGGGCATCCCCAACCCCTTCGAAGGCGGATCGACGCTCATCGATCGCGTGGCCACCACCACCAGTGAGCAGCTTCCCGAAAACTTCTCCTATGAGTGGTCAGAGGTGTTTCTTCTCCAGATCAACGCGGGCAACACCGCATCGTTCCTGCTGGGCCTCGGCGTGATGCTCGTGTTTCTCGTGCTCGCAGCGCTCTACGAGAGCTGGACGCAGCCGTTGGCGGTGATCCTCGTGGTGCCGCTGTGCCTGCTGGCGGCCGTTGCCGGCCTCGTGGTCGCCCTGCTTCCGATTGATATTCTCGTCCAGGTGGGCCTCGTGGTGCTGGTGGGACTGGCCAGCAAAAACGCGATCCTGATCGTGGAGTTTGCTCGTCAGCTTCGCGACGAAGGGCACGACGCCCGTTCTGCGGCCATCACGGCCAGCCGCCTGCGGCTGCGGCCGATCCTGATGACGTCGCTGGCGTTCATCCTCGGCGTGGTCCCGCTGGTTGTCGCGGAGGGAGCGGGAGCCGAGCTCCGCTGGTCACTGGGCGTCACCGTATTCTCGGGGATGATCGGCGTGACGTTGTTCGGCATTTTTCTCACACCGGTGTTTTATGAGAAACTTGCGGGCCTCAGTGACCGCTGGCGAGCCGCCACCCTGAAGTCGGAGGCGGTGCAGTCATGATCGCAAGATTCTTCATCCTGCGGCCCATCTTTGCGTCGGTGATCTCCATTGTGCTGGTGCTCTGCGGCGGCGTCGCCGCGTTCACGCTCCCGACCACGCAGTATCCGGACATCACGCCACCGACGATCGAGGTGTCGACGGTCTACCCGGGTGCCAATGCGGAACTTGTCCGCGACACGATCGCCGCCCCCATCGAGCAGCAGGTCAGCGGTGTTGAAAACGCCCTCTCGCTCAGTTCGCAGTGCACCAACGACGGCCGCTATCGACTCACCGTCACGTTTGCTCCAGGCACCGACCTGAACATGGCTCAGGTGCTCACGCAGGTGCGGGTCACCCTCGCGATGCCGAGCCTTCCTGACCTCGTGCAGCGGCAGGGAGTCGCCGTTCTGAAGAAGTCGCCCGCAGCGATGATGATCATCAACTTCACCGCCGCGAGTGACGCCGCAGGCAAGCCGCTCTTCGACGAGATCTTTCTTTCGAACTACGCCACCATTCAGGTTCGCGACGAACTGCTGCGGGTGGAGGGCGTGGGCGACATCGACTTCATTGGGCAGCGCGATTACAGCATGCGGATCTGGCTCGACCCCGTGAAAATGGCGGCGGTTGGCCTTTCGGCGGGAGACGTCCGAGCCGCAATCGAGACTCAGAACTACCAAATCACCGCTGGCAACGTCGGTCAGCAGCCGTCCTCCCAGGGCGAGGCCTTCCAGATTCCTCTCTCGGCCGTGGGGCGGCTGGTGACAGCCGAAGAGTTTGGCGAGGTGATCGTCAAAGAGGTGCCCGCGGAAGATGGCGATGTGGCCGCCGTGATCGTGCGACTGCGGGATGTCGCACGCGTGGAGCTGGGTGCTCAGTTCTACGATCAGGTCTGCCGGCTCGACGGTGAACCGAGCGTGGGCATGAACATCTACCAGCTCCCGGGTTCCAACGCGATTGCGGCAGCGGCAGCAGTACGAGACAAGCTGGAGGTCCTCCGGGAGCGGTTTCCCAAAGGCCTCGAGGCCCAAGTCATTTACGACACGACCCCCTTCATCGAGGAGTCCAAGGCGGAAGTGCTCCAAACGCTCCGCGATGCGATCCTCTTAGTCGCCCTCGTGGTGCTGCTCTTCCTGCAGAACTGGCGAGCCACACTGATTCCGCTGATCGCAGTGCCGGTGGCGATCGTGGGCACCTTCGCGTTCATGGCGGCCCTCGGCTTTAGCCTCAACAACCTCTCGCTGTTTGGGCTCGTGCTGGCGATCGGCATCGTGGTGGACGACGCCATCGTGGTGGTTGAGAACGTGGAGCGTTGGATCGCGCACGGACTTTCGCCGCGAGAGGCATCGTTCAAGGCAATGCAGGAAGTCACGGGGCCGGTGATCGGCGTCGCCCTCGTCCTCTGCGCCGTGTTTGTGCCATGCAGTTTCATTTCCGGAATCGTCGGGCAGTTCTTTCGACAGTTCGCTCTCACGATCGCAGTCTCGACACTGCTCTCGGCGATCAACTCGCTTACGCTCTCACCCGCTCTCGCCGCCATTCTCCTCCGGCCGCACGGGGCTCCCCCGGATCTGATCGACCGCGTCCTGCGGCTGACCTGCGGCTGGATTTTCCTCGGCTTCAACGCGCTGTTTGGGGGTCTCACCCGCATCTACGCGTGGTTGGTGCGCGGGTCCCTACGAGTGGCCGCGCTGATTTTGTTGGCTTTTGCCGGCTTGCTGGGCGTCACCTGGATGCTGTTCAACGAAATCCCGGTGGGATTTATTCCACAACAGGACAAGGGCTACCTGATCGTCGATGTGCTTCTGCCTGAGGGCGCGAGTGTCGAGCGGACGGCGGCGGTGATGGCCGAACTCGAGCAGCGGGCCCTCGCAGAGCCGGGGATCGAGCATGCGGTGTCGGTTTCGGGGCGTTCCGTGGTGCTGGGAGGCAACTCTCCGAACTGGGGCGCGATGTACCTCATCCTCGACAGCTTTGAAAAGCGGCGAGGCGGGGAGCTTTCTGCAAAGCACATCGCAGTGAAACTCACACAGGAATGGCAGACAAGCGTCAACGAAGCCCGCGTCGAAGTCTTTGGCTCACCGCCGGTGGATGGTCTCGGCACCATTGCGGGCTTCAAACTCGCACTGGAGGACCGAGGTGATTATGGATCCGTAGCGCTCGAGGATGCGGCAACCCGTCTGATCGAGGAGTGTCAGCAAGACCCTCGGCTCACCGGGCTGTTCACCAACTACTCCGGCAGCGCTCCGTGGCTCTATTTGGACATCGATCGCGAGAAGGCGGCGGCCCTTGGCGTCCAGCTGACGGATCTCTTTGAAACCTTGCAGGTGCAGCTGGGTTCGTACTACATCAATAACTTCAACCGTTTTGGCCGGTCGTGGCAGGTCAATGTCCAAGCGGATGCCCAGCACCGTGGTGACATCCACCAGGCACTTGGGCGTCTCACGGTTCCCGGGATCAATGGCGAGCCCGTGCCGCTCACCACGCTCGTGCAGGTCAGAGACCGCGCAGGCCCATCGCTGGTGATGCGCTACAACCTCTACCCAGCTGCAGCGATCTACGGTGAGCCAAACCTGGGAACGGGCAGCACGTCCGCCCTCGCGATCGTGCAGGAGCATGTGGACCGGCTTCAGCAGGATGCCACGATTCCTCCGCTGTTTGCGACGGAGTGGACCGAGATGGCCTTTATGCAAATCCGTTCTGGAGCCACGGCGACGTTTCTGTTCGTGCTTGGCGTGGTGCTGGTGTTCCTCGTGCTGGCGGCCCTCTACGAAAGCTGGGCGCTGCCGCTGGCGGTGATCCTTGTCGTGCCGATGTGTCTCCTCTCTTCGCTTGTCGGCATTCGTCAGGCGGGGATGGAGATTACGATCTTCACCCAGATTGGATTCGTCGTGCTGGTGGGGCTCGCCTGCAAAAACGCGATTTTGATTGTGGAGTTTGCCCGGCAGCTTGCTCAGGAAGGGAAACCGCTGGCGGAAGCAACCGTGGAGGCGAGCCGCTTGCGGCTGC
The DNA here is from genome assembly GCA_029978905.1 of Planctomycetota bacterium. Lineage (GTDB taxonomy): Bacteria > Planctomycetota > Planctomycetia > Pirellulales > UBA1268 > M30B53. The sequence continues at coordinate 65,120 of JAPOIM010000006.1, read as the reverse complement.
GGCCCATCCTGATGACATCGCTGGCTTTTATCCTCGGCGTGCTCCCGCTGGTGGTCGCCGAGGGGGCTGGGGCCGAGATGCGGCGGACGTTGGGGTTGGCCGTGTTTAGCGGCATGCTCGGCGTGACTCTCTTCGGCATCTTTCTCACGCCAGTGTTCTTCTACACACTGCTGAGAGGAACCGCTTTGGGGCGTGAGCGCAACACGTAACCATCGCGCTCGACTGGACGGCCTCCGCATTTCTCAGCGGAGTTTCCAACCCCGCAGCCATTCCGGCCAGAGGCACAAGGGATCAAACCCTGCTGGCGGCTGCTTGCCGATGTAGGTGTCGCAGGCACCCCCATTCACTCGGGGAGGCGGTTTACAGCAGTCTCCATTGGCAGCGAGTTCGTCCAGCCGCAGCTGCCAACCTCCACCGAGTGATCGGTAGATCTGCGTCATGCCTTTGGCCACACCGCCCACGTTGTCGTTAAGCCTGATGCTCTCCGTCACCTGCGTCTGCTGCACCACGAACACGCGATTAAAGTCGCTGGCGCCTTCCTTGTACTGAATCTCCACGAGTTCGGCCGACCGGCTGGCAGCGTCGACGGCCTGCTGCTGAATGTCTGCGGCCTCGCGAGCCTTGATGAACGTGATCATGCCGTCCTCTGCCTCACGACCGGCACGCAGCACCGTCTCCTGGTAGGCAGCGGCCAGTGACTGAAACTTCGCGTCCTGCTGCCGAATGTTATTGACCAGGCGTCCGTAGTTGAGAATCTTCCAATCCACAAACGGCGCCACGAAGCCATACAGCGAATCCGATTCGTAGAGTTGGCCAAGTTCGTTGGCATAGACGCCGAGGTATCCGTTGATGGAGAAGGCGGGGTAGAGCTCCGCCTCGGCAACACCGATCTGCGCGGACTGCGCCGCGAGGATCCGCTCCGCTTGCCGTACGTCGGGCCGCCGCCGCAGAAGATCGGCCGGGATCCCTACCACGAGTTCCACGGGGGCCTCAGGGATCTCTCCCTCACCTAAATGCTGGACGAGATCTTGCGGTGGTGAACCGAGCAACACGCAGAGGGCGTTGGTCGCCAACCGTGCGTGCCGCTCATACACAGGGATCAGCGCTTCGGTTTTCGCCAGATTCAGCTGCGCCTGGGAAATGTCGAGTTCGCTGGTGACGCCCCCTGCATGGCGATCCGTCGCCACCGCCAAGGCATCGCGCTGGATCGCTGCCAGCCGGTTCAGGTCGGCGATCTGCTTCGAGGCGACGCGATAGTCGATGTAACGGTCCGCCACGTCGGCGATCAGCGTCACCAGCACCCCATCGTATTCCTCAACCGTCGCTTGATACTTCGCGCCCGCCGACTCGATCTTGCGGCGGAGTTTGCCCCAGAGGTCGAGCTCCCACGACAGATTGAAGCCGGTCTGCCAAAGGCTAAACGGAGGGATTGAGAGGTTCTCAAACGCTCCCACGTTGTTGCTCAACTGCCACCGCGCATACTCCGCCACTGCGCTTTGAGACTGCGGCAGGAAACCACCGACGGTGATGTTGTAGGACGCCCTCGCCGCGAGCACGCGAAACCCCGCATCGCGGAGTGTGAGATTCTGATCGTAGGCCTGAAGTATGAGGCCATCGAGCACAGGATCGTTGAACTGCCGCCACCACTGGCTCTCCACGATCAACTCCGACCGCACCTGCGGTTCATCGGCATCGATCCACTCTGGCTCAACCGGAGCGAAGGGCCGCATGTAGGTTGGCCCGACCTTGAGATGGTTCCGCCAATACTGCCCCCAAGGCGTACAGCCCGTGGCAGCCAGTCCGCAGACCACGACCAACAAGCAGAGCGTACGGCAGCTCTGGGAAGGTCGTGGCATGGGGATCGCCATGGGAACGGGTGGTGCGGCTGCGGCTCACGAAGCGGCTGGGACCTCTGCCGGAGTTGCAACGAGGTTCCTTCTTTCTCTGAAATCGAACGCCTACACGCCGTTCGTGAGCCATTCCGTAGCTTCGCTGAGATGCGTCTGGAGTCTGGAGAAGCCAGGAAAACTGGCGTCTTTGCGGCCTCGCCAGCCAGCCCATTTTTCACACGTGCAGAGAGAACACGTCGCTCCGACCGCGGGAAGATCCCAACCCAACGAGATCCACCCCCGTGAAATCCACCGTCACATGACGAAAACGCTCAAGCCCCGTCGTCACACGCCTCGCCTCGGACCGCGACAAGAGCTGGACACCAAACGACGCCAGGCGGACCGTGGTTTGCGTTCGCTCGAAGGCGAGGGTTTCCGGATCGGTCCACTCGCGAAAGATGTCTGCCAGCGGCACGACGCGTCCCGGGGTGAAGGTCATCACAACCATGTGCCGCTCCGGCTGTGGTCGATGGTGTTGTTGACCATCTCGGTGAACGCGTCGCCGACGGTGCCCAACTCCTGCTCGGCGAGACCAAAATCTCTCAAAGCAGGGTCGGACCTCATTCCAGAGTTGATCTTCCGCGAGCCCCTGCAGTGAACACTCCCAACGCGTTCTTGGCAGCGTGTATGCCGTTCCCCGGCCCGCAGCACGCCCCAGAGCGAGGAGAAGACCGGCTTCATCATGACCCATGCCGCACCTCTGACCTATTTCTTAAAGAACAGGTCAAAAACGGTCACGAGACCAGGTTCCGCTGCTGGTTTCCCTGAACGTGACGACCTCCTCCGAAGAACGCCCAACCACCTCTCCGCCGCGGTCGAGGCCGCTGCGGGTGAAGAGCTTTACGTTGTGGGTGGCCCGCCCCACCGCCACGATCTCGGGCACGCCGTCGCCCGTCAGGTCGCCCACCGCCACCGCCTCAACCGCGGTGCCTCCTGCGTCGAGCACCGACCGCTGCCAACCGGTGGCCTCAAGCGGCGACTCTCCCGGCACGCGGTGGTAGATCGCGAGCGTGGGTCCGTGACCAGGCGTCTGCGAAGGATCGCTTGACCCAAACACGATCTCGTCGATGCCGTCACCATCAAAGTCGGCCGCGGCAATCGCATGCCCGCGCGCATAGCCAGCATCGATCACGCCGCGCTCCCACCCGGCCTGGGCCCCGCCGCGCCGCGTGAGGATGGCCACGTCCGTGCCGTGCATCGGCTCGACCGCTACCAAAAAGTCCGCGTCTTCTCCCAAGCGCCCTCGAGCAATTTCCCCGGCACCGCTGGCGTTGGGCTCGGCGGCTTGCGCCCCCGTGCTCAGCGTCGTGCGTCGAAAGCTCTCCCCCTGCTTCTCGATCCAGTGCAATCCCTCGCGGCTGGCAGCGATCGCGTCGACGCTGCCATCGCCATCGAGATCGGTGTGCATGTGGCCGTGCATGCGGTTAAGCGTTCGGTCGAGCACCGTCGGCAACCAGCGGTCGGTCGCGGGCTTCTCGGGGATCGCGAACGCGGTGAGTTCCACGCCAGGTGTGCCAGCAGCCGCATTCAGCGGAGACACCACCAGCTGCGGCGAGCCACTACCGAGCACATCGGCCCATGCCATCCGATGGGTCGACGGCAGCGGCCCGATGTCATGCACCTTCCATGGCTTGGTCGGATCACCGTCACGTGTGATCCAGTGCAGCGTGCCCTCACGAGGCCAACTCGCTCCCAGCGCAAAATCGATAGCGCCGTCACCATCAATGTCATGCGCCGCGATGCAGACGTTGTCGCGCGGCGTCTGCCCGCGAATCATGTCGCGCTTCACCCAGTCACCGGCGGTGTCGCCAGGATTTGCATACCAGATCACCGCTTCTTCCGTGACGACCACGATGTCGTCACGATGGTCGCCGTCCACATCGGCAAGCGTAACGGCGTAGCAGACTTCGCCGGCGTGCGGATCGAGCATGCGTTCTTCAAAGGCAAGATCGCCCGCGGAAGCCACGCCGGCAGCCACCACCGGCTGCATGAGCACGCGATCCTCGGGCCAGGCGAGCGCCTCAGCCACGCGAGCGACATAGTCAAACGCCTCGGCGTCGCAGTCGTGGAACGCCACTCGACTGCGCGAGGCTGCCATCGCCACGGCCTGCGGCACATCAAGTGTCTTGAGCACGTTGAGGAGCGACGGCGCCACCTCCTGATCGCTCCCCTCCACGGCCACGTCATGCGACGCTGGCATGCGGTGCAGATCCAGCTGCGCGGGCGCCTCGTCAAAGAGGGAGGCATACACCGCCAGCACCCCCATGCCTCCCTCCGCGGTCACCGCCAGTGGCACGCGTGCCAGCTCGGGCATCTGCCGCAGGCCTTCGCGAATCGCTTGCAGCCCACGGCGGATGTCGTAGACCTGCATGCCTTCCCAGGTCTGCCCCAGGAGCAGAAAACGGCGACGGTTATGAATGTGGGTCGATGCGTCTTGATTCCACAGCGTCGGCCCCACTCCGCGAGGAGCAAAGAAGACCACAGCCACCCCTTCATCGGTGAGCCTGCGATGGACCTTCGCCGCCTCCACGGAGAGATCACCGCCGGCCGCGTCAAAGAGTTCCCCACGCACCCCATCGAGGCGTTCCCAACCTTGCTGATCAAGCACATCGAACACGATGGCCTTGGGAACCCCGACGTCGTTGCGATGCATCGCGATCATGTCCAACTCAACGTGCGGCTGACTCTCAAAGCGATACCTACGTTCCACCAACCCATGCCCCTCGCGCTGCGATACCTCGACCGCTGCCGGTGCTGTGGCAGCCGTCGGCCAGCCGCGAAAGGTCTTCTCGAGCAGTGCCGCCTTCCATGCGGCACCTTGCTCGTCCCACGCCGCGGCATTCGCCGGTGGATCAAACGGCCCAGCCACTGGCACAAACTCGCGATCGATCCGCGTGTTGCGTTCGTCGGCAGGCAACTCGTCAAAGACCTTCAGTTCGCGCGGGGCAAATCGCTTACGTGCGGCAGAGTCGATCAGCCGCGGCCCCATGCCAAGATGCGCATCGAGCCAGCGGATGGCAGGCATCTGCAGTTCCTGCGTGTCGGCATGACCGCCGGAGGTGATCGCCACCCCAAAGGCATTCGGTTTGCCTCCAAGCTTGTAGAGCCTGCGCACCTGAGACTGCGTGCGGATCACACCCTCTAAGGGAAAGATCGTGTCTTGATCGGTGTTGGCCAGGAGCAGTGCCCGTGGATAGGCAAGCGCAGCGACCTTGGGATAGTCCCAGCGATACGTGTTGACCACAAACATGCAGTCGCAGTGACCACTGATGCAGCCTTCCACCACGTGATCGTGGAGATCAGTGATCCCCGCGACCGGAACGGCCGCCTTCACGCGTTCGTCGAGCGCGACCGCCCACCAACTGCCTGCGCCGCCACCGCTGCGCCCCGTGACGCCAATCCGCTCAGGGTCCACCTCGGGCCGGGTCAGCAGGTAGTCCACGCCCCGCAGGCCATTGAGCGCTTCCACACCCGCTGGCGTGTAGCCGCGAGAGGGCCACCACCACCGTCCTTCTCGGTAGGTGCCATGATGAATGCCTTCGATCTCCCCGAGCTGCAGCGTGTCGATCATCAGCACCGCATACCCGTGCTCCGCGAGCCAGGCTCCGTGGTGCTGGTAGTGCACCTTGTTGCCGAGGCTCACGCCATCCTCCACCACGCGGCCATGACCACAGAGGTAGAGCACCGCCGGGCATGGCGTCTCTGCGGAGGCGTCGACGGGAAGATAGAGATTGGCGGTCACATACAGCCCAGGCCGCGACTGATAGTGAACCTTCTCGACGATGCAGCCAGGGCGATCGCCTTCCCCCTCGAAGGAGAGCCGACCAGTTACCACGGGGGCGAGTTCGTCGGCGGTGGCCGGTGTGAGCGCCGCCGCATCGAGGCCAAACATCTCGAGCAACTGCTGACGGGCCTGCGGCCGTGCCCCATCCCAGTCTTCAATGGTGCGGACCTCGGCCAGACACGCATCTTCCAGTTGCCGCGTCTGGGTCGCGAAGTATTCCGCCAGCTGTTGGTCCGCTGGAGTCGCAGCATCGTTCGCGAGCGCAACGGCCGCGAGGTTCCCCAGCCACACGCTCGCAATCGCCCAAGCGATCGAACCCGCCCACGAAGCCCGCGTTCGCCCCATTTCACCCATCCTGACACCTCATCGTTTCTCTCCCCCCGCTGTCCCACACCCGCGATTGGTCGACTGGTCTGCGGCGGGGTAAACTGACGAGACTATAAACTGTCGACAGATGGCCTGCTGCACGCGCTCGTGGCTGCGAACAATTGAAGGACACTCACCATGTTCAACATTCTTGGTTCTCGCTCGTCGGCAGCATCGTTCTGCGACCACATCTCTCGCCGCAAAATGCTGCAGGTGGGAGCGATCGGAACCTTTGGCCTGAGCCTGCCAAACCTCCTGCGGGCGGAATCGGCGGGGAGCCTGCACCCTGCCGCGCGGTCGAAGAAGTCGGTGATCCTCGTCTGGATGCACGGCGGCCCGTCGCAACTCGACACATTCGACATGAAGCCCGACGCGCCGTCGGAGTTTCGCGGGGCATTCAAGCCCATCCACTCGAACGTGCCCGGGATTGATGTCTGCGAACTCCTGCCAGAGCACGCCAAGGTGATGGACAAGTGCACGGTGATCCGCAGCTTCTCGCACGGCAACGGCGACCATTGGGCGGCCGCCCACTGGATGCTCACCGGTCGACTCGGTGCCACCGGCAACGACCGCAAGCCGCGCTACCCTTCGATGGGTGCGGTTGCCTCGCATCTGCTGGGCCCCACGCAGCACGGATCCTTGGCTGCGGTCAACATGAACGACGGCGGCTTTGGCTTCCACGGAGCGTCATGGCTCGGGGTCAGCTACAACCCGCTGCAGTGCGGTTCGTTTAGCTATGGCAACGAAGCGGGCGTCTTGCCGGCAGCCAACGCCAACGACTTCGCCCTCCGAGACGGCCTCTCGGAATCGAGGCTGATGAACCGCATCTCGTTGCGGCAGCAACTCGACGGTCTCAAGCGACAGATCGACGCCGAACGCAGCTTCGAACAGATGGACGCTGCCGAACAGCAGGCGATCGACCTTGTGCTCTCAGGCCGTGTGCGTGAAGCCTTCAATCTCGACAAAGAAGAGGCTGGGCTCCGCGAGCAGTATGGGCCGGGCTGGGGTGAGCAGGCGCTCCTGGCCCGCCGCCTGATCGAGGCGGGAGTTCGCTACGTGTCACTCAACACAGGCTACTTCGACGACCACTCCAACATCGCGCCCGCGCTCAAAGACAAACTCCCACGACACGACAAAGCGGTCGGTGTGCTCATTCAGGATCTCGCCAACCGTGGCATGCTCGACGACACGCTCGTCGTCGTGGCAGGTGAGTTTGGGCATACGCCGCGGATCAATGGGGATGCCGGCCGCGACCACTGGCCGCAGGCGCAGAGCATTCTGCTCGCCGGTGGTGGTTACAAGCATGGCCAAATCATCGGCGCCACCAATGACAAGGCCGAGTATCCCACCGAGCGGAAGATCGGCGTGGAAGACTTCTGTGCCATCGTCTACCGCTCGATGGGGCTCTCGATTGAAGACCACGTGATGGACCTCTCGGGCCGCCCAACCCAGCTTGTTCCTGGTGGCGTGGTGCCATCGGAGTTGCTCTGAACTACCGCACGGCAAAGGGGGATCGCCGTGCGACTGCCACTCGCGCTGCAGGCTTGGCGAAACACTGCGTGCACGGCGCTCGCGACGTGGGCCGTGGCAGGTGCCCTGCTGGGCTTGGCTTCAGCTGACGAGCCCACCGACGCAGGCCAGGTCGCAGCCCTGACCGAGCACTTTGAGAACGTGATCCGGCCCCTCCTCGCCAACCGGTGCGTTTCCTGTCACGGCGGTGAAACCCAGTGGGGCGAACTGCGGCTCGACAGCCGCGCCGGCCTGACCGTCGGAGGCGAGAACGGGCCCGTCGTGGTGGCTGGCAATCCTGCTGGCAGCAGGCTCATTGCCGCAGTCCGCCGCGAAGGGGAGCTCGCGATGCCTCCCGACGAACCGCTGCCTGCTAATGAGGTCGCTGCCCTTGAAGCATGGGTAGCGAGCGGCGCCTTTTGGCCCAACGACGACTCAGGCCTCGCCGACCCAGCACAAGCCCGTCGTGATCACTGGGCATTTCAACCGCTGGCCACACCTGACATCCCAGACACACGCGACATCCCCTGGGCAGCGGACTGGATCCGCACCCCGGTTGATGCCTTCCTGGCCAGGCAACTTGCCTCGGAAAATCTGCGACCCGCCCCCCCTGCCGACCGCCGCGTGCTGCTTCGCCGGCTCTCCTATGACTTCACTGGCTTGCCTCCCTCGCACGCCGAGGTGGAGGCCTTTGAGCAGAGCACCTCAACCGATGCCTACGAACAGGCCGTGGAACAACTCCTCGCCTCCCCTCACTACGGTGAGGCTCAGGCCCGTCGCTGGCTCGATCTCGCCCGCTATGCCGATACCAAAGGCTATGTCTACGGCCGTGAGCATCGGGTGTGGGTGCACGCAGCTGCCTACCGCGACTGGGTCGTGTCCGCCTTTCAGAACGACCTCCCCTACGATCGCTTCCTCACGCTCCAGCTCGCTGCCGACCAGGCCGCCCCAGACGACATCGACGCCCAGGCTGCGATGGGATTTCTGACTCTCGGCCGCAGGTTCTTAGGGGTCACGCACGACATCATCGACGACCGCATCGATACGGTCACCCGCACCACGATGGGTCTCACCGTCGCCTGCGCCCGTTGCCACGACCATAAATACGATCCGATTCCTACCGAGGACTACTACGCCCTCTACGGTGTCTTCGCCAGCTGCACCGAAGACCTCCTGCGACTTGAGCCAGCCCCGACCGAGACCGAGGCAAACGAAACCCAGAAGGCGTTTGAAGCGGGGCTCGCTGAACGCGAAGCGACCTACGCCACAATGCTGGAGACCCGGCGACGCGAGGCCACCGACCGCGCTCGTGCACGCTTCACGGCCTACCTGGTGGCCCAAACCGAGCTCGCCAACTATCCCGCCGAAGGCTTCGACACGCTCCTGAGCGAAGACGATACGATCCCCGCCTTCGTGCGTCAGTTTGAGCGATTCTTCGCGGACCCCACGCGGGCCCACGATCCCATCTTCGCCCCCTGGGTGGCCTTGGCCGCTGAGCCTGCGCACGCGGCCAGCGACGGCAGCCCCAACAACGCCACCTTTGCAGAACGAGCCGCAAACGTCGTGGCAGAGCTGACCACGTCCGGCACTCCAGTGAACGGCCTCGTTGCAGCCATCCTCGACCCCGCCCCCGCATCGATGCGAGAACTCGCCGAGCGCTACGGCCAACTCTTCGCCGATGTCGACGCCCAGTGGCAGGCTGCGATCACCGCAGCTGAGACAGCGGGCGACCCACCGCCCGAGCGGCTGCAAAGCGACGAACTCGAAGACCTCCGGGCCTTGCTCTACGGACCACGCGCGCTGTGCAACGTGCCCGACGAGCCGATCGTTTCGGTGGAAGGCTTCTTCCCCACGAACGTCTGCGAAGAACTTTGGAAACTGCGGGGCGAGGTGGACCGCTGGATCTTAGGGCAGCCCGCAGCGCCCCCCTACGCCTTACGGCTGGTCGACCGCGACGAGCTTCGCACGCCCTGGGTGTTTCGCCGAGGAGATCCCAAGCAACCCACGCACCCAGTCGATCGTCACTTCCTCTCCCTCACAACCCACGCCGAGCCTCAGCCGTTCGGCCAAGGCAGCGGTCGCTTGGAAATGGCACAGGCCATTGTCGACCCCACCAACCCGCTGACCGCGCGGGTGTGGGTGAACCGTCTCTGGCAACAGCACTTCGGCCGTGGGCTCGTGGACACGCCGAGTGATTTTGGCACCCGCGCGGCTCCCCCCAGTCACCCCGCCCTGCTCGACTGGCTCGCTCGCGAACTGATCACCAGCGGCTGGAGCACGAAGCACATCCACCGGCTCCTCGTCGGGTCCGCGGCCTACCGCCAGCAGTCTTCGGCAGGCTTCGATGCGGCGACCGCGGCTCACGCCCGCGAGGTCGACCCGTCCAACCGGTTGCTGTGGCGCATGAACGCTCAGCGGCTCTCCTTTGAGTCCTTCCGCGATACCCTGCTCGCCGTCTCGCAGCGGCTCGACCCACAGATGGGAGGTCAAGCGAGTGACATGCTCGCCGGCGATGGCTTGAACAACCGCAGACGAAGCCTGTATGGCATGATCGATCGCCAGTTTTTCCCGACCGTGCTGCGGGTGTTCGACATGGCAAACCCCGACCTGCACGTGCCCACGCGAAGCCAAACCACAGTCCCCCAGCAGGCACTCTTCGCTCTGAACAATCCCTTCATTGCCGAGCACGCCCGAGGGGTGGCGGCGATTGCCACTGCCGACGCGGCCCGTCCAGAAGAGGTCGTCCGTTCGCTCTACCACCTCGTGCTGCAGCGCGAGCCCACCGCTGAGCAGCTCGCGAAAACGCTGGCCTTCCTGCAGCTCCCAGAGGCCGACACCACAGCCCCTGCTGCCGACGCCAAGGACTGGCACTACGGCTACGGACCGTTTGATCCGGAGGCGGGAACGTTGGCCTCCTTCACTCCCCTGCCCCACTTCACCGGCGATGCCTGGCAGGGTGGCGGTGCCTGGCCTGACGCCGCGCTCGGCTGGGTGCAGCTCACCGCCGCTGGGGGCCACACCGGCAACGACCTAGCGCATTCTTCCGTGCGACGTTGGATCGCTCCCCACGATGGCGTGTTTACCGTGGACTCCGAAGTGACGCACGAGGTCGAGGCCGGCGATGGGATTCGCTGCCACCTGCTCGTTCGCGGCGAACGCGTGGCCACGGCGGTTGTGCATCACGATCAACAGAGCCTCAGCGGCGGCCCCTTCACCCTCGCCGCAGGCGACACGATCGATTTTGTGGCTGATGTCCGCGACACGCTCAACAGCGATCAGCACCTCTGGGCGGCCACAATCACCGAAACGTTTCCCTCCACACCTGAGCAGCCCTCCCACACCTGGGACGCAGCCCGCAACTTCTCCGGCCCCCAGTCACCGCAGCTCTCGCGGCTCGAACAGATCGCTCAGGTGCTGCTGATTTCCAATGAAACGATGTTTGTGGACTGAGCTGACCTCCAAAGAAGGCCTTCCCATGCTGCCGCTGCCATGCTCCCGCCGAGAACTCCTGGGCCGTTCCGCGATGGGATTGGGTGCCTTGGGGCTGGCCGACGTGCTCGCCCGCGAGCAGCCGGCCCTGGCAGCAGGCCCGGGAGGTGGCCCGCACTTCCGTCCGCGGGCGAAGCGGGTGATCCACTTCTTCTTAAATGGCGGCCCGTCGCATGTGGACACGTTCGATCCCAAACCAGCCCTCGCCCTGCATGCTGGCAAGCCGCTCCCCACCACGCTCACCACCGAGCGCAAGACCGGCGGTGCCCTCCCCTCCGCATTCAGCTTTTCCCGCTACGGCGAGAGCGGGCTCCCGGTCAGCGAGATCTTCGCCAAGACCGCAGCCCACGCCGATGACATCGCCGTGATCCGTTCGATGGTCGCCGACGTGCCCAACCATGAGCCGTCGCTGATGCTGATGAACTGTGGCAACTCCGCCCAGGCCCGTCCGAGCGTCGGCGCCTGGACGCTCTACGGCCTCGGCAGTGAAAACGAAAACCTTCCCGGCTTCATTGCGATGTGCCCTGGCGGAATGCCGATCAAGGATGCCGAGAACTGGCAGGCAGGGTTTCTCCCTGGGATCTACCAAGGGACCTTCGTCGATCCACAGCACACCACGATTGAGAAGTTGATCGAAAACACCCGCAGCCGTCATGCGACGACGGCGATCCAGCGCGATCAACTCGACCTCCTTGCCTCACTCAACAGCGAACATGCCGCAGACCGCCTCGACCCCCGGCTCGAGGCACGCATCACATCGTTTGAACTTGCGTTCCGCATGCAAACCGCAGCCGCCGAAGCGTTTGATCTTTCCCGCGAGCCACAGTGGATTCGCGATGCCTACGGAGATCACGTTCACGGACGGCAAACCCTGATGGCTCGGCGGCTCCTCGAGCGCGGCGTACGGTACGTCCAACTCTGGCATGGCGCCGGCCAACCATGGGACAACCATTCCGACATCGCCAACGCCCACCGCAACCTCGCGGGCCAGATCGACGGCCCGATCGCCACCCTGATGGCCGACCTCAAAGCCCGTGGGATGTTTGAAGACACCCTCGTCGTCTGGGGAGGTGAGTTTGGCCGCACACCCACGAGCGAAGGGGGCAGCGGCCGCGACCACAACCACTATGGCTTCTCGGTCTGGATGGCTGGCGGTGGCATCAAGGGGGGCCAGGCCTACGGCGCCACCGACGACTTTGGCTTTCAAGCTGTCGACAAGCCGACGACGGTGCACGACCTCCACGCCACGATTCTGCATCTGCTCGGCATGGACCATGAGCGGCTGACCTACCGCTACGCGGGCCGCGACTTCCGCCTGACCGACGTGCATGGCAGGGTGATCCGAGAGATCGTGGCCTAGCCTTCACGCCCCCAACCACACACAGGCTCTGGAGCAAACGGTCCGATGCATGATGAAAACACGAGCGACTCTTCCGCAAACGGACTTCCTGAAGCGTGCGCCGCATCGCCGACGCGCCCAGCCTGCCCCGTCTGTGGAGGGACATTGATGGAAATCCGGGCAAAACTGCAGTGCAGCCGGTGCCACACGATCTGCGAAACCTGCTGTGAAGGAGGCCGTGGATGACAGCCGCCCTCCGGGGCGTTGATCTGCATTGCGTCGCTGTCCTCGGGAAGTCATTGTGGTACCTTGACCACTCTGCTTCCCCGCCCATTTCTCTTTTTTCGAGGGCCATCCTGTCGTGTCGCTTGTCTGTGATCAGGAAGATCGTTCGTCGTTAGAAGCCATCGATGACCCCGGCTGCACCACGACCAAAAAGAAAAAGTATCCGACCAAGAACGAAGTGCTTGCGGTCATTCCGCCCGAGTGTTTTGAGCGAAGCTTGCTCAAGTCCTCGCTCTACCTTCTCTCGTCGCTTGTGATGACGATCGGGAGTGGCGTGCTCGCCTATGCCTACCTTCCTCTGACGTGGGCCTGGCTGCCTGCCTGGATCGCCTACGCGATCTTCGCCGGCACTGCCGCCACCGGCTGCTGGGTCGTCGCCCACGAGTGCGGCCACCGGGCGTTCACCAAGTACAACTGGCTGCAGGACCTGATCGGTTTCGTCTTACACAGCGCCCTGCTTGTGCCCTACTTCTCGTGGCAGCGTAGTCATGCGCTGCACCACGCTCGAACGAACCACCTTGATCTCGGTGAGACCTTTGTGCCGCTCCGCGACACGACTGCGTCCGGACAGGCCTGGATCTGGTGGCAACGGAACATGGGGGACGAAGCGTTTGCCGTGTTTGTGATGGTCACACGGTTCCTCGTGGGGTGGCCCGTCTATCTCCTCACCGGCGCCTCGGGCGGCCCTGCCCGCGGATGGACCAATCACTTCTGGCCGACGTGGCCATTCTCGGAAGCGATGTTTCCCGGCAAGTGGCGCACCAAGGTTTGGCTCTCCACCGTCGGTGTGGTGGCGACGCTTGGCCTGCTCGTCTGGTGGGCTTCGGTAGCCGGAATCGCCCCGGTGCTCGCCCTCTACGTTGGGCCCTACCTGGTGGTGAACTTTTGGCTGGTCCTCTACACCTGGCTGCAGCACACGGATGTCGACGTTCCTCACTTTGAAGACGAGGAGTGGACGTGGGTCAAAGGCGCGTTCATGACGATCGATCGTCCCTATGGCGTCGTGCTCGACTTCATGCATCACCGCATCGGCAGCACGCATGTCGCGCACCACATCGACGCACGCATCCCCCACTACCACGCTGTTAAAGCGACGCACGCCCTGCAGGCTCACTTCCCCGATCTCTACCTTTACGATCCGACACCGATCCGCAAGGCGCTCTGGAAGATTGCCACCCACTGCAACGTCGTCAGCAAGGCGGACAGCGGCTGGAAGTTCTCGGGGCGGGTTCGTTCGCACGTGCGTGTGTGAGGATGCCGATGGCTGCCACCCGACCGCAGTTCCTCAGTGTGCTCGTCGTGGGCATTCTGCTGGGCCTGAGCCTCGCCCTCCCGACTCAGGCCGACAACACCGCTGGCCCTTCCGCCGTGGCCAACCTCGCCACGCGCGAGGGTGAAGACTGGCCGCGATTTCTCGGCCCTCGTGGCGACGGCACCAGCAGCCTGCCCGAAATCCCCCTGCCGTGGCCAGACGGCGGTCCTCGCCTCGTGTGGCATGCGGAGATGGGCGAAGGCTACGGCGCTCCAGCAGTGGCCCTCGGCAGGATCGTGCTCTTCGACCGCGTGGGTGACCAAGCACGGCTCCGCTGCCTGCACGCCGAAACGGGCGAACAACTCTGGAGCGTGGCCGACCCCACCAGCTACCGCGACACCTTTGGCTACGACGGGGGCCCTCGCTGCTGTCCGGTGATCGCGAATGACCGGGTGCTCACTTTTGCGGCCGACGGTCTGCTCAGCTGCCGCAGCCTTGCGGATGGCACGCTGTTGTGGCAGGTCGCCACCTCGGAGACGTACCACGTCGTACAAAACTTTTTTGGCGTAGGAGCCGCGCCGCTGGTGATCGACGCGCCCTATAGGCCAACGGCTCGGCAGCTCGTGATCGTACCTGTGGGAGGCAGCGAACCTGGCTCGACCCCACCCGCCCCCGAACGGCTCGATCTTGTCCGCGGGCTCGACAGCGGTCTCGTCGCCTTTGATCTCGCCACCGGCAACGAGGTGTGGCGATGCTCCAGTGAGTTAGCGAGCTACTCCTCCCCGGTTTTGACCTCGCTTGGAGGCCGTCCGCGGTTGCTCGCCTGGCTGCGGGACCAGCTGGTGTCAGTCGATCCCGCCACCGGTCGCGAGACGGGCTCGTTCCGCTGGCGGGCAAGCGAACTCTTCAGTGTGAATGCCGCGAACCCCGTGGTGCTCGGCGACCAGGTCCTGCTCTCAGAGACCTACGAAGTCGGTGGTGTGCTGCTTGATGTTGCCTCGACACCACGCGGCGACACCTTCACGCCCGCGTGGACAAGCCCCAAAGGCGCTCGGCCCGACGCTACCCTCAAAGCCCACTGGGCCACCCCCGTCGTGCATCAAGGCCACCTCTACGGAACCAGCGGCCGCAACATCGGTGACGCCCGCCTCGTCTGCGTGGAGGCCGCCACCGGCGAGGTGAAATGGAGCGAACGCGGGCTCGGACGAGCAAGCGTGGCACTCGTGGGTGACCGGCTTCTCGTGATCGGTGAGTTTGGCGAGGTGCTGGTTGTGAAAGCCACGCCTGAGGCCTACACGCCGCTCGCCGAAGCAACGCTCACCGATCCCGCCACCGGCCAACCCCTGCTCGCCCCTCCCTGCTGGGCGGCACCGGTTATCGCCCGCGGCTATGCCTACCTACGTGGTGCCGGCCGCGTGGTCTGCCTTGATTTGCTGCGGTAACACCCTGCGGCCGCGATTGCTCGCGTTGTGCACCGGCCGCAGCCTCCGCGTATCATGAGGGCAGGCATCCTCTGGGGGGTGTCCCTGATCACACCTGCGTCCGAATCGGTGCGGGAGGCTCTGCGATGTTCACCTTCGAAGACGCGATTCGCACTGGGGGGCATCTCTCCCGCCGGCCATTTCTCAAGGTTGGCAGCACGCTCGCGGCCGCAGGCCTCGGAGGATTGTTCACCTCTGCCGCTGAGGCCGCAGCGATCCAACAGCTCGCCCGCGACCGCAGCGTGATCTTCCTCTTCATGCACGGTGGGCCCTCGCAGTTTGAAACGTTTGATCCCAAGATCGGCGGTCCCGCCAACGCTCGCAGTGTGACCGGGGAAATCGCCACCACGATTCCCGGCGTGTTCTTCGGTTCCACCTTCGAAAAGCTCGCGGCTCGCGCGCACCTCCTGACGATCGTCAGGTCGTTTGTCACGGGCGATGGCAACCATGACATCAAACCGGTCGTAGGCCAGGCCACGCTCGGGGCGAACATGGGTTCGCTCTACGCCCGTGCCGCTGGCGTGTTGCGGACCGACAACGCAATGCCCACCAACGTGATGCTCTTCCCGCAGGCCGTCGACGCCGACGCAGGGCCGGCGATCACGCAGTTTGGCAACTTTGAGAGTGGTGGTGACCTCGGACAGAGCTACGGCCCACTCGTTCCGGGTGGAAGCGGTCCCTTCCTCGACAACCTCAGGCTGCACCTCCCGCAGGAGCGATTGGGGAGCCGCCGCAGCCTGCTCGCCTCGCTCGACCGCGGTCGTCGCTGGCTCGACACACCTTCCGTCCGCTCCATGCTGGATGGTGAGGGGCTTGCCTTCGACGTGCTTGCCCGCGGCGTCGCCGACGCCTTCACCCTCGACGGCGAAGACGACGCCACGATCGCCGCCTACGACACGGCGAGTCGCTTCGACGTCGCAAGGCTCAACAAGAAGTGGAACAACCACAAGCACTACACCGACCACAACCGTTCAATCGGCAAACTGCTGTTACTCGCCCGCCGGCTTTGCGAACGCGGCTGCGGCTTCGTGACCGTCACCACCAGTTTTGTCTGGGACATGCACTCCGACATCAACAACGCACCGGTCGATGTTGGCATGGACTATGTGGGCGCTCCCTTTGACCACGCGGTGGCAGCCCTAATCGACGACATCGAAGCACGAGGCTTGCGCGACAAAATCCTCCTCGTCTGCTGCGGCGAGATGGGCCGCACCCCGGTGATCAACGCCACCGGCGGTCGCGACCACTGGGGTGGCCTCGCGCCGCTCCTGCTCTACGGCGGCGGCCTCGAGGGGGGCCGTGTGATCGGTCAGTCGACCCGCGACGGCGGGCAGCCAGCGAGCGACCCCGTCACGATCCCGAATCTTGTGGCCACGATCATGGAGCGGCTGCTCGACCTCTCGGAAGTCCGCCTCCAGACCGATCTACCCACAGGTCTTCAGGCCCTCTTCGCGCGTGGCGTTCCGATTCCTGGGCTGGGGTGAATTCGCCTGCCTCGCGCGTGGTTCTCAGGCATCACTTGCCGAAGCGACCGGCGCGGCAGCCGACTTCGCGGAAAAAGCACCGCCGGAGCCCTGCTTCACCTGGCCGAGCACACCTGGCAGTTCGATCCCGGCCTGCGAGGCGAGTTCATGCATCGGAGGCAGCGAGCCGATCAGGCCTGACAGGAAGTCGCTCGTTGACCCCTTCCCGCCGGTTTGCCGACCGCCATCCCAGACCGTGATCTTGTCGATCTTGAGATTGGAAATCGCCTTCACCTGCTCCCTGATCAAGTCGGGCAACTGCTCAATCAAGAGGAGCGTAGGGGCGATCTGCGGATTGTCGGCACAGGCTTCTACCAGCCGTCGGTAGCCCTCGGCCTTGGCCTCGAGCACCTTTCGCACACCCTCTGCCTCAGCGTTGTAGCGGGCAAGGATCGCGTCCGCTTCACCGGCAGCCTCGCGCCGCAGCTTCTCCGCACTCGCTTCGGCTGCAATCTCGATCTGCTTCTTGCGGATCTCTTCGGGAGCGATGATCTCCTTGGCGAGTCGGGCCAGTTCCTGCTCCCGCTCCTTTTCCAGAATCGCCCGTGCGGATTCCGCACGAGCCACATCGCTTCGCCGCTGCGCCTCAGCCCGCACCTCCGCGAGCTTTGCATCGCTCTCGGCAACTTCGGCGCTGGAAGTGTTTTCCCCCTGCCGCGCGAGCGACTCTGCCTTCGCGGTCTGCACACGCTGAGACTGTTCGGCATTTTTACGGGCAATCGCGGTTTCCGCCGTGCGATCAGCCGTCGCGATTTCGTGATTCCGCTGCGACTCCGCCTCACCGGTGATCGCATCCGCCTCAAACTTCGCAAGCGCCAGTCGCTGGCTTCGCTCCGCCTGCTTTCGCCCCTCTTCCGCCTTGGCGTTCTCCTCCGCCACGCGGACTTCCCGCTGGCGTACCGCCTCCGCTTCACCGATCGCACCTTCCCGATCCTGCTGCGCAACCTCCACCTTCGCACGGTTGATCGCTTCGGCCGCAGCCCGTTTGCCGATTGCCTGGATGTAGCCACTCTCGTCAGTGATGTCGCGAATGTTCACGTTGATCAGTTCAAGACCGATCTTGTTGATTTCCTCGGCAACGTTTTCGTTGACGAGGGTCATGAACTTTTCACGGTCTTTGTTGATCTCTTCGATCGAGAGCGTGGCGATCACCAAGCGCAGCTGGCCGAGGATGATGTCTTGGGCCTGTTCACGAATCGTGTCTTCTTTGAGCATCAGAAGACGCTCGGCCGCGTTGTTCATCAGTACGGGATCGGTCGAGATGCCAACGGTGAACGTGCTGGGCACATTCACGCGGATGTTGTTGAGCGAGAGTGCGCCTTCGAGTGGGATCTCGATCACCAGCGGCTCAAGCGAGAGAAACTCATGCGCCTGGATCAACGGGATCACAAACGTACCGCCACCGTGCATGCACTTGGCCGCCTTCTGCCCACCGACCTGACCGTAGATCACGAGGATCCGATTTGAAGGGCAGCGTTTGTACTGCTTCAACACGAAGATCAGGAAGAACAGAACGATCAGCCCCGCCGCCGTGAACAGGCCGATCCAGAGGAGTCCGGTGAGAGCTTGACCTTCGGGCATGATGAACACTCGCGAAAAAAGATAAGAGAGAGGAGAAGAAGGGAAGGGGGGGCGGTTCAACGGGGTTCGGCGTTCAGGCAGGCTCCACTTCGAGCATGCCGTCGTCTCGCACCGCAACCACCCGGACCGCACTGTGCGACTCGATCCGTATGCTGCGACTTGTGGCCGAAAACTCCCGCTGGTGGTTGCGGATCACGACTCGCACCCGCCCGCTTCCTGAGGCAGGAATCGCCACGGTCACGGTGCCGGTCAATCCCATGGCATCGCGACGATGGACGTTCCCATCACCGGCGAGGCCGTACACCAACTTGAAACCCAACCAGAGCATGGCCACGAAGAGGCCACCGACGACCACCCCAGCGACGGCAGAAACGTTCCAGGTCCAGCCGAGGTTGCGGAAGGCCACTAAGCCTCCCCATCCCCAGCCCATCCCAAAGCCCACCACGCCTTGCAGCGAGAGCACTTTAAAGGAGGCGTTGCCATCACCGCTGCCGTCGGGGAGATCCACATCTCCGCCGCCATCGAGCCCTCCGTCGCCCCCCACAAACAAGAGCAGGACCGTGATCGCAAACATCAGGCTCGCCACGAAGGCAACGCCCGTGAACCACTGAGCCCCCTCGTTCATCAGGAGATCGAGCATGAAAGGCTGACCTAATGGGAAAAGCGTGAAAGCAATCGTCTCCTAGAACCCTACCACGGCTTTTACGGTCATGCTGAATCGGCAAAAGGGCCACGTGCAACGATTCCACCACCTGCGCAGAAGATACCGCCTTGGGCGAGCCCTTCAGCGATCCCTCACGGGCCCTCGATCGAAGCGACAGACCTTTACGCGGAGCGCTCCTGGCACCACCCGCACGTCGAGACCAACCTCGCCGGGGGCGGCCTCAAAAAAGACTTCGCCGTCGGTGTGCACGGCGAAGGGCTCACCCGAAGCCACGTGAACCTGCCGGCAGACACCCTGGTGGATCGCTGGATGCCGCCTGGGCACGCCGCTCCAGAGCAGCTGGGGTAAAAGCCGTAGCGCCTCCAGGGCAGAAACGCGGGAAACCCAGACAGATGAAAACAGGCCGTCATTCAGCGAGGCCGCAGGAGCAAGCACCATGTTGCCCTCGCGACGCCCAAGGAGCAGGCTGAAGAGCAGCGTCGGTTCCTCGCCTCGGTCGACGCCATCGATCTGGATGCAAAACGGCCGCGGGACAAGACCCGTACGAATGATACGAAGCGCCGCCAACCCGTACCGAACTCGGCCGGTGAGCTGGAGAAGCCCTCGCGCTTCAGCAGCCACGTCGGCACTCACCCCAAGACCAAGGCTCTCAACGAAATACTGACCCTTCCCGGAGATGGCGTGAGACGCATGCCCCACGTCGACCACGGCCGCCGAGGGATCATCGAGGGCGGTCTCGCCAAACTGCTTCGCCACACTCGAGGCGTAGTCATTGGCAGTCCCTACGGGAATCACTGCGAGCGTGACATCGCCCGCACGGCCAGAATCCAGCAAGGCATTTGCCACGTGGTGCACGGTGCCATCACCACCGGCTGCCCCCAGCATGTCGCACCCGCGCTCAATCGCCTCGCGAGCACAGGCGTACGTCTCGCCACCTGTGGATGGCGTTACAAACTCTGCTCGGCGCGACCACCGCTGGCGAAAGGCTGCCGCTCGCCGCTGGGCCGCACGGCACCCCGCACTCGGATTGCAGACCACACGGATCGTCATGCGGCTCACCACCCTCGCCCGTTATCGCGATCTACGGCGAAACGGTTCCAGGAACTGCAACAGCCAACTGGCCGGCATCTCCCGCTGCCCACAAAGCCCGTACTTCGACGGCCACCGCCCCGGCATGTAGTAGGTGCCAAACACCCAGTCCCACAGCGGCGTGTGCACCGAGAAGTTCTTGTCGATCGCCTCCCGCTCCGCGGCATGATGCCAATGGTGAAAACAGGGGGTGGCGACAAACCACCGAATCAGCGGAAACTCCCAACGCACGTTGGCATGCAAAAACGTCGCCTGGGCGGCCACGATGACGACGTAGACCGCCAGCGTCGTCTGAGAAAAACCAAGCACGTAGATCGGCACATAGGTCAGCCCCCGCGTCACCACCACATCGACAAAGTGCAACCGGGCACCAGCCAGCCAATCCATCGCCTGGGCGGAATGATGAATCGCGTGAAACCGCCACAGCACCGGGAGCGTGTGAAACGCCCGGTGAACCCAGTACTGCGTGAGGTCCGCGATCAGCAAGCAGGCTGGCACTTGCACCCAAACCGGAAGTCGACTCACGGACTCCGCAACCTGCGGCACTCGGGCCCAATCAAAAAACACCATGGCAGGCCGCATGGTGAAGAGCGTGATCACCTGAATCAGCAGCGTGTTCAAGAAGAAATAGGTCAGATCGACCTGCCACTCCTTGCGAAACGTCGGCTGCTCCGGGTGTTTCGCAAACAAACGCTCCAGCGGGATGTAGATCACCGAATAGAGCATCAGGTTCAACACAAACCAGTCGAGCCCAAAGGCCCAACTGCTTGAGGGAGCGTCTCCGCTCGCGCTGCCCCCTCCAAGCATCGCCGCCACGAAGGTCAACACCAAGGCCGACACGCCAAGCATCTTGTTGGCTCGCAAACAGATGCTCACCGTCGCCAACAGGAACGAGGCGACAAGAGCGACTTCCACTGCCGCGCGAATCCATGGGACCGGGTAGTGCTCACGGAGCGCAGGCACCGTGAGCACATCCGGAAACCTCAGGCAGAGCACCGCACCGAGCCCAGCGACGGCGAGGACCGCGGCGATCAAGCCGCTGATCCAGCCATGTCCTACGCCGATCTCCTCGGTTGTCTCAAGCGACAGGTGCGGCGTCCGCGGCGACTTGCTGCTCACGAACGATCATTCCTCAAGCAGCTTCGCCAGGGTTGGCTCCATCGCTTCGGCCCAGATCGCGTAGCCAGCCGCTTCGGGGTGCAGCAGGTCGGGCATGACTTCCTTGGTAAGCACGCCGTCCTCGGTGAGAAACTTGTCGTTGATGTTCAAAAAGAACACCGTTTCGTCGTTCCCCATCTTTGCCAGCATCGCGTTGGTCAGGTCGTTGTTCTCGCGCTGAGGATCCTTTGCTTCGGCAGACCTGGGGAAAATCCCCAGCAGCAGAATCTTGGTCTTCGGCGAAATTTCCTGAATCCGCTGCACGATTCGCCCCACGCCCATCGCAATGATCTCAGGGGCGTCCTTGCGGTGGCCAGTGTTGTTGGTACCGATCATGATCACGGCCACCTTCGGCTCGTAACCGTCAAGTTCTCCCTTGTCGAGCCGCCAAAGCACGTGCTCCGTGCGGTCGCCGCTGTAACCGAGATTAATCGCCTTGCGGTCGCCGTAATACTTGGACCAGGTCTCCTTCCCATGTCCTTCCCAACCATGCGTGATCGAGTCACCGATGAAGGCCAGCTCCCAGCCACCCTCTTTGACCAGGGTCAGCTTTTCGTCGTGCCGCTTCTGCCACCACTCCTCTCCGAGCCGGTCATCCGGAGTGGTGGCCACCCGCATGCTTTCCGAGGTGGGCACCTCGACGGCGTGCGTGCTACTCAGCCCACAGACCATCGCCCCAATGGACACCACGCCGAGCACCACACCGCGAAGGCTTTTGATCACTGCCATCTGACACCACTCCCAAAGTAAAAAGTCAAAACACGTGCTGTTGATCCGTGCGGGCGAGCACACCCAACTCAGGGCTTATCCGCAAGCTGGCACCGCAAACCCGTCGCGATACTTCTTTGTCAGCAGCTCGCTGGCCTCAGGCGCATTCGTGAACTGCCCGGCTTCGGCGTCCCAGTCCAAAACCTTCTGCGGATCGCTCAGTTGCCCATCGACCGGATTGAGCGTGGCCACCGCCAACCGCGTCGCCACGTTGCCGAGCTGCACCGCTTCCGCGAGCGGGCCCGCGTAGCTGAAATCGTCGGTGGTCTTCTCTCCAGCGATGGCTGCATCCACCCAGTCGTGCCAGTGGTTTCGCTCGCCGACTTCGGGCATCGCAAACCCCTGAAACTTCTCTACGGGGTAGAGCGAGGGCATGCCGACGTGTGGCAGCACCATGGTGCCTTCCTCGCCAATGAACAGGCTGCCCCCCCCAGGAAGATCCTTGTCGCCCGGCATCTGAGCCAGCGAGTGCGCCGGCTTGATCCCGCCATCGGTCCAGGTCACCGGCAGCGTGTCGCCCACCGTGTGCTCCGTCCCCACAAACTCGTAGCGCACCTTCTCGTAGGTCGGCCAAACCTGATCGTTGATGCCGCTGTTGGTGGCCTGCACGCTCTTGACGCTGCTGATGCCCGTAGCCGTAAACACGGGGTCGAGCACGTGGCATCCAAAGTCACCCAGAGCCCCTCCGCCAAAGTCCTGCCAGTCGCGCCAGGTAAAGGGGTGGTAGGCCGGAGCGTAGTCCCGCATCGGAGCCGCTCCGATCCAGAGGTTCCAATCGATGTTGGCGGGCACGGCCGCCGGCGCAGGTGGGGCGAAGAGCCGTGTCCGCTGATTGCCGGTCACGCCAATCCAGGAGTGCACCTCACGGACCTTCCCAATCACCCCATCACGAATCAGCCTCGTGCCAAGCCGATAGGCCACGTGCGAGTGGATCTGGTTGCCCATCTGCGTGGTCACGCCAGCCTTTGCCGCCCACAACCGCATCTGCCGACATTCCCAGACGGTGTGGGCGAGTGGCTTCTGGCAGTACACATGCTTCCCCAACTGCATCGCCGCCACCGCCACCGGCGCGTGCATGTGGTCAGGCGTGTCGACGAGCACGGCATCGACCGAGTCACCCAGCGTGGCAAACATTTCCCGGTAGTCGCGAAAGTGCGGCACACCGGGAAACTTCGCGTCGGCGCGCGCGAAGCGGTTGGCATCGATGTCGCAAAAACCCACAAACTGCACCGACGGGTGGCTTCCGACCTGCGAGAGATCGGAGAAGCCCATTCCGTCGACGCCGACGCAGGCCACCTGAAGTTTGCTGGCAAGATTGCGTGCGCGCACCACGCCCGGCGCAGCAGCCAGCGCTGCACCGAGTCCAACCGTTTTTAGAAAACCACGACGATGGACAGCCATGCTCTTGCTCCAGAGACGAATCTTGGCTCAGACGAGTTTGGTCTTTCCCGGAATCGCAAACTGCGGTTCGGGCAGATCGGCATCCCAGGTGAGGTTCTTGGGGAAAAGATCCATCTCGCTCTTCGTCGCGAGATAGTCGAAGGCCACCTTCTGCCCGGTGTAGGCAGCCACGCGGCCGAGCACGGCGACGAGGGAGCTGTCGGCCGTCTGAGCGAGCTCCACAATCGGATTGCCAGCCCGGATCGAGTCGATCAGATCCTTGTGTTCCTGCTTGTAGGCGTCGGCGATGCTGCCACCCATCTCCCACATCAGCTCACCCTTCATGTCGTAGATCCGTGACCCGCTGTTGATCGCACCGATCTCGCAGCGACCTGCGGAGCCGTAGATCACGCTGCCGTTGTCGCCGGTGGTGTCCGGAATCTGACGACACATAAACGACACGATCTTGTTGCCTGGATACTCGTAGTCGACCACGACGTTGTCCCACATCTCACTGTCGGCAGGACGGGTGAAGCGGCCACCAGAGCCGTAGGCCGACACGGGGTTCGCACCCATCACCCAGTTGATCGTGTCGATGTTGTGCACGGCCTGCTCGACGATCTGGTCGCCGCTGAGCCAGATGAAGTGCATCCAGTTGTTCATCTGATACTCCGCATCGCTCATCTCTGGCTGACGCGGCCGGTACCAAATGCCACTGGAGCAGTAGCGGGTGGTCGCCGAGACGATCTCGCCGATTGCTCCCTTGCGGATCTGCTCGATCGCACCGAGGTAGTTGGTCTGCCGACGATACTGGGTGCCCGTCACGATGCCGGTGCCGTTGGCCGCGGCCATCGCGTGGGCCTCCAAGCAGATGCGGTAGCCGGCAGGGTCCACGCACGATGGCTTCTCGGCAAAGACGTGCTTGCCAGCCGCAACGGCGTCCCGCACGTACCGCGGGCGGAAGCCCGGCGACGTGGTCATGATCACCACGTCGATTTCTGGGTCGTCGAGAATGCGGCGATAGGCATCGAGCCCTTCGTAGATGTTGGCATCGGGAAGCTCCACCTTCCCCTCGTGGGCGCCCTGCATGGCCTTCCGCATCTGATCCGCCTTGGTGGCGTAGAGATCCGCCGCGGCGACGAGCTTGATGTTGTCGTTGATGGAGAGGGAGTCGTTGATCGCACCCGACCCACGGCCGCCGCAACCCACCACGGCCAATCGCAGTTCCCGCGTTTCTTCAGCAGCCTCCACGGAAGAGTGCACCGCGAGCCCGGCAGCCATCGACGCGGCTGCAGACGTGCCAAGGAAGTGGCGGCGGGTCGGCTGAGAAACAGTGGTGTCGTCGGTGTGGGCTGGCTGCGTCATCGCTATCACCTGAGAGTTGTGTGAACGGGAAGAATGAGGGCGTGTCCGTACACGCACGCTCGCCCCCCCGGGCTCATGAGTCCTTGTGGGAAACATGATACCCGACGAGCACGCTGCTTTCCCATGGTCTCAGAGCGTGGTAGTTTCCCAGGGTTCGCATCACAGCGGAGGGGGCATTCCCATGCAAACCACGTGCAACCGGCGAGCCTTGTGGTTCGCCTTGGCGTCGATCACCGTCTCGCTGGTCATGTCACCGACGGCCCGTGCCATCGACGTCGAGCGGCAACCGCTGGCCGCACAGGCCACACGGCTCAGCGAAGCTTTGACCTCGCTCGGGCAGCCCCTTCCAGCGGAGACGGCAGCCGCACTGAGTGAGGCCCTCTCACTCGACAACGATGCAGAGGCGGTTGCTGCGATCCAAAAGGTGCTCGATCCGCTCAGCCTCGTCACGGTTGAAATCAACCCCGAGAGTCGCGTGAAGGCCGCAGCCGGACCTGTGCCAAAAAAGTTGGTGCAGCAGGGCTGGACCGTGTTTCTCGTGAAGGTGGTCAACGAAGCGGGCATCACCGCTCCCCTCGAAGCCGCCAGCCCGAATGCGGCGAAGATTGTGGGTCCCTCGTCGGGTTCACCCGATCCACCGCCGGGCCTCTCTGATGCGGAAGTGGCCAACCGCTGGGCCGACATCCGCATGTTTAACGAACGGCCAATGACGCCCACGCTCTCGGGCCTCGCGGTCGAGTATCGACTGATTCAGATCTTCAGTCGTGATGCCGGCAAACGCGAGGCGCGGATCGGTTTTGATGCCGGGCAGGGCACTCAAGACCTCGGCTTTCGTTCCGACGTCGACATCCTCTTTGACGCGGCCCCTGCCACCAAGGTGGTGTTTGATGTCAAGGATGAAGATGGCAGCGATGCGATGGCGAGTTTCCTGATCAAGGATCCACTCGGCCGCGTCTACCCGGCACAGAGCCGCCGACTCGCCCCCGACTTCTTTTTCCACCCGCAGGTCTACCGCACCACCGACGAGCACATCTTCCTTCCGCCGGGCGAGTATCAGGTCAGCTGGACGCGTGGCCCCGAGTATCTCACCCAGCGTCGCACGCTGGTCGTGGGCCAGGCTCCGGAGCAGCGGGAGCGATTCAACCTCACCCGCTGGATCCATCTGGCAGACCGCGGCTGGTATTCCGGTGACCACCATGTCCATGCCGCTGGCTGCGCACACTACGAGAGCCCGACCGCGGGCGTAGGCCCGGAAGACATGATGCGGCACATCCTCGGCGAAGACCTCAACGTCGGCTGTGTCCTCTCCTGGGGCCCATGCTGGTATCACCAGAAACAGTTCTTTGACGGCGGCGTGCATCCGCTCTCCACGCCCGACTACGTGATGCGGTACGACGTCGAAGTCTCCGGTTTTCCCTCGAGCCATGCTGGGCACCTCTGCCTGCTGCGGCTCGCCGAAGATGATTACCCTGGCACGACCCGGATTGAGCAGTGGCCCAGTTGGACGCTGCCGGTGCTGCAGTGGGGGAAAGAGCAGGGCGGGGTGGTGGGCTTTAGCCACTCGGGTTGGGGTCTGGAGATCGCCGACGAGAAGATCCCGTCGCTGGAGATGCCTCGCTTCGACGGCATCGGGGCCAACGAGTACATCGTGGATGTCACCCACGACGCGGTCGACTTCCTCTCGGCAGTCGACACGCCGATCAACTGGGAACTCAACATCTGGTACCACACACTCAACTGCGGCTTTCGCACGCGCATCAGCGGTGAAACCGACTTCCCCTGTATCTACGGGGAGCGGGTCGGTCTTGGTCGGCTCTACGTGAAGCTGCATGACGAGGCCCTCGACTTCGATCGCTACGTCGAAGGCATCAAGGAAGGGCGGAGCTATGTGACCGACGGGAAGAGCCATCTGTTCGACTTCCGTGTCGGCGATGCCGAGCTGGGAGTCGACGGCTCCGAACTCACCCTCGACGCGCCCGGCGATGTCACGATCTCGTGTCGGGCCGCGGCCATGCTGCCAGACACACCGCCAGAGGGCCTTGCCAACGTGCGTTCACGGCCGCTCTCGCAGAAGCCCTACTGGGAGTTGGAGCGAGCGAGAATCGCTGAGGGCCGCCGCGTGCCGGTGGAAGTGATCATCAATGGCCAGGTCGCCGGTCGCAGCGAGATCGAGGCCGACGGCAACGTGCACGACATCACCTGGCAAGGCACGATCTCCGAGTCTTCGTGGGTCGCCGTGCGAATCTGGCCCTCAAGCCACACCAACCCGATCTGGGTCCAGGTTGGGGAGAAGCCGGTGCGCGCGAGCCGCGACTCGGCCCAGTGGTGCCTCGATGCTGTGGATGTCTGCTGGAAGCAGAAAAAGGGGCAGTACAGGCCCGCAGACATGGACGCGGCTGAAGCGGCCTACGCCCACGCCCGCGAGGTGTACCAGACGATTCTCAGCGAGACGGCTGCGGAGTGAGTGAACGCTCACTCATATTCCCACTTGCTCACCCAACGGTCGCCCGACGCCTCCTGCATTTCCCGCAGGAGCTGCTTGTAGGACGTCAACGTTTCGGCGTGCGCTGGATCCGTGGCCAGGTTCTTCGTTTCAAACGGATCGCTGGCCACGTGGTAGAGCTCAAACGCAGGCCGGTGGATGTAGCCGCCCACCGTCGTCCGACCGTAGTTGGCATCCTGCGAATGCTGAAACTGCGACTGCCAACTGCTCGCCACCCAGAGGTCCGAGGCAAAGGGGTAGGGCAGGGGGTGGGCGATGTTCCAGATCAACTTCCATTCACGATCGCGGACAGCCCGCATCGGGTAGTACATCTGGATCTCGTGGAAGGTGTGGCTGGCCAGGAGCGTGGTGTGATGCTCCGCTTGTCCGTCCCCAAGGATCGGAATCCACGAACGGCCCTGATACGCGGAGAGCACTTTCGCCGGCCCACGGTTTTCACCACGAGCGTAGGGCTTGTCTTTCCAATACTCCGCCGGCTCCTCCCAGACGACGGGGCGGTTCTCTGCTCGATCGAGCCCACCCGCAAAGTCGACAAGCGACGGCGTGATGTCAATGTGGCTCACGAGCGCGTCGTGCACCACGCCACGGTTGGCTTGATACGGATCCCGCACCACCAGCGGCACCTGCAAGCCCGGCTCATACACCGTGGTCTTGCCACCGGAAAACGCCATCCCGTGATCGCTGGTGAAAAGAATCAAGGTCTTCTCGTACAGGCCCGCCTCCTTGAGGATCGCGACCAGCCGAGCGACCCCCTGATCGATGCGGGCGCACGACTGGTAATACTGCGCCAGTTCGCTGCGGGTCTCAGGCGTATCGGGCAGCCATGGTGGCACCGGCACCTCAGCCGGATCGAAAAACACTTCCTCCACGCCGGGGTAGCTGCCCTGCTTCGGCTTGTTGCCAAACAGGTCGGGCTTCAGCGCGAGTTCGCTGGTCTGGTCGAGGCCGCCGCCGCGGTGGGGATCACTGGTGGCAAAGTAGAGAAAAAAGGGCTTCTCATCGTCGGCCGTCAGGAAGGCGCGGCTGGCTTCCGCCATGGCGACTGCGTTGCGGCTGTTGCCTGGGATCTCCTCCTCAAAGTGAAAGACCTCCTCGGGCGCCACGTGGTACTTGCCGATCCGCGCGGTGCGGTAGCCGGAGCGGGCGAGGGCTCGTGGCAGGGAGAGGCCCACGAGGTCGTACCAGGCCGCAAACTTATGGAAGTCGTGCTGATGGCCGTACTGACCGTTGGCATGGTTGTGCAGGCCTGAGAGCAACACCGAGCGGCTCGCGGAGCAGCTCGCGGTGGTCGCATAGGCGTGCGTGAAGCGGGTGCCGTCAGCCGCCAGTGCGTCGATCGCCGGCGTCACCGCCACCGAGTCGCCGTAGCACCCCAGCGTCGGGCTCTCGTCGTCAGTCACGAAGAAGATGATGTTGCGTTCGGCAGCCACGGAGGGCCCCACGACAACGCCCCACGCCACAAGCAGGCCAAAGCCAGCCCGGATCACCACGTTTCGCACCGACACACTCCGCTCATTGCTGCTCATGAAGCCCCCTCTCGCCGTCTCTACCCACCCACTCCACGCGGAGGGCAAGACGGAATACGTTCAGGCTTTATACTCGCCTTGAAACGCGGTCGCATCCGGAGCGGCCTCCCGTTGCAACGACACGTTCTCTCTGACCTTGAAGGACTCGATGGCCACCGACACCGCTGCCGCTGCTGACACCTCCGCCGACGACCCCTGGTTCCAGGGCCACTTTGCCGACCGCATTGGCGGGGCGAATTACGGCAAGGACACCAACATCTACAAGTTCGAGAAGATCAAGCGGGCCAAGCGGAAGGCGATGGCCGACCATCCCGATCGAGCGATCCTCGACTTCGGCATCGGCGAAAACGACGAAATGGCCCCTGAGAGCGTGCGGGCCGTGATGCGGCACGAGATCGATCAGCCGGAAAACCGTGGCTACGCCGACAACGGGATCGCGGCCTTCAAGGAAGCGGTGGCCCGCTTCATGCAGCGGGAGTTTGGCGTAAGCCTCGACCCCGATAAGGAAATCAACCACTGCATCGGCTCAAAGACCGCCTACGCCATGTTGCCGGCGGCCTTCATCAACCCTGGCGACGTGACTCTGATGACCGTGCCGGGCTACCCCGTCGCCGGCACGGCCACGAAGTGGTTTGGGGGCACGGTGCACCCGCTGCCGCTGCTGCCTGAGAACAACTACTTCCCAGACCTTGATGGGATCCCCGCCGAAATCCTCGCGAAGACCAAACTGCTCGTCCTCTGCTATCCCAACAGCCCCACTGGCAAAGCGGCCACGCGGGAGTTCTATGAGCAGGTGGTCGCCTTTGCGAAGAAGCACCAGATCATCGTCGTCCAAGATGCCGCGCACATCATGCTCAGCTACGACGACAAGCCGCTCTCCTTCTTGGAAACCCCTGGGGCCAAAGACGTGGGCATTGAGGTCCACTCCCTGTCCAAAGGCTTCCACATGATCGGCTGGCGACTCGGCTGGGTCTGCGGCCACGAGAAGCTCGTGCGGGCCTTCGCTGACGTCAAAGACAACTGCGACTCAGGGCAATTCATCGCCATCCAGAAAGCCGGCGCTGCCGCGCTCGACGACGCGGAGATTCCCCAGCAGGTGCGGGCCAAGTATCGCCGGCGTCTCGAAAAGCTGGTGAACGTGCTGCGCGAGGTTGGCTTCAACTGCAACGTCCCTGGTGGCACCTATTTCCTCTACACAAAAAGTCCGGTCGGGGCAGGCACGACGGATTTCGTGACGGCTGAAGACGCGAGCCAGTTTTTGATTCGCGAGCAGTCCATCTCCACAGTGCCATGGGATGAAGCAGGCCCTCATCTCCGCTTCTCCGTCACCTACGTAGCCGCAGACGAAGCGGCAGAAGATCGGCTGATGGAAGACCTGAAGAGTCGCCTCGAAAAAGTTTCCCTGCGGTTCTAAGGCCGGGCGAGCAACCAGGCGCGGCTTCGGCGGTGTCTGCGATTCGGTGTGTGTTTCCTCCTCGTACTGTCGGTGATCCCATGCTTTTCTCTCTGCGTTGTGCCCGCGTCCCCCACACGGTCGGCCTCTGCCTCCTGGCCATGGTCTGCCTTCCGTTCGCCGGATGCGGCGGCGGTTCGTCGAAGGGCGCAAAGTCGATCAGTGAGCAACTCGTGCAGGCCCGCAAGCAGTCGACACCCGACCGCCAGGCGGTCGCTTTGCTGCGTGTCGCGAGCAAGCAGAATGCCGAGGGCGACACGGCAGGAGCCACGACAACTGCGAAAGAAGCCTTTCAACTCCTT
Source organism: Planctomycetota bacterium (assembly GCA_029978905.1). Classification (GTDB taxonomy): domain Bacteria; phylum Planctomycetota; class Planctomycetia; order Pirellulales; family UBA1268; genus M30B53. The sequence goes on along the minus strand of JAPOIM010000006.1, from coordinate 34,414 downwards.
TCCAGCATGGACGATGCCAACGCCACCGCTGCCCGTCTCGTGAGCACCGCCGGCTTCTTGGCAGCGATCGGCGACAAGGCAACGGCCAGAAAAGCCCTGAGTCTGGTCGACGAGCGGGCCGCAGGCATTGCCGACCCCGTGCGGCAGGTGAGTGTGCTCGCCGACGCAGGGGCGATCTACGGCAACAAGACCACAGGCCTCTCCGACTCCGCCGCGGCCACAAGTCTCCTGACCCGTGCCCGCGATGCAGCCCTCGCTGTGGAGGAACGCTACCGAGCCGAAGCCCTCGCTGCCGTCGCCCTTGGCTACACCAAAGGCAATGTGGCGAGCGAAGCCGCTTCAATGGTCGAGCAGCTCCTTGAGACCGCTCGCAGCAACGACAATCCGCGAGCCAAGGCAGAAGGACTCGCCGCCGCCGCCAACGTAAAGGCTCAGATCGACCAGGCCGATGAAGCCAAGACGTTGCTTGAGGAAGCCGCGACCGTGGCCCGCGAGATCGAGCGGACCGAAAGCCGTGCCTATGCACTGCTCGCAGTGGGCGAAGCGACGGCCGAGAGCGGAGACAAAACCGCCGCCCGAAGCGTGCTCGACGAGGCCTATGCTGCCGCCGACAAGGTGGGCGATGAAGAGCAGCGGAAGCTCGTCCTCGCAAAAGTCAGCCGGGCACTCGACCAGCTGAAGTGAGCCAGCGCTGGGTTACTGCTTGAGCGTGGCCAAGGCGGCGAGGGCCTGCTTGCGGGCCTCGGCATGGTCGACGATTGGTTCGGGGTAGGTCCGCCCGAGCGTGATCCCCGCTTTGGCAAGCTGTGGCGCCGCCACCACTTCAGGCTGATGGATCACCGACGCGGGAAGCGCAGCGAGTTCGGGAACGTGCTGCCGCACGTAGCTGCCGTCAGGGTCAAACTTCTTCCCTTGCGAGGTGGGGTTAAAGATGCGGAAGTAGGGGGCAGCATCGGCACCGCAGCCGCCCGCCCACTGCCACCCCAGGGTGTTGGCGGCCAGGTCGGCATCCACGAGGGTGTCCCAGAACCACTTCGCTCCAGCCAACCAACTGATCCGCAGATCCTTCACCAGGAAACTCGCCACGATCATCCGCACCCGGTTGTGCATCCACCCGGTGGTCCAGAGCTGCCGCATCCCCGCGTCGACCACCGGGAAGCCTGTGTGCCCCTGCTCCCATGCCCGCAGCCCAATCGGATCGCGAGCCCAGGGGAACTTCGCGTAGTTCTCCCGCAGCGGCTCGTCGGTCGTGTGCGGAAAATGAAAGAGCAGGTGGCTGGCAAACTCACGCCAGCCAATCTCGCGAAGAAACACCTCGGGCGATCCAGTGAGGCTTGCCGCAGGCTTGCCCCCAGCCGCTTCGCGGGCGGCATGCCACACGCGTCGCGGTGAGATCTCGCCGAAATGCAAGTACGGCGAGAGGCGGCTCGTGCCCTGATGATCCGGGCGATCGCGTCCCTCCCCGTAGTCGAACAGGCCAGCCTTGAGGAATGTCGCGAGGGCCTTGCTGCCCGCTGCCTCCCCGGGCGACCAGGTCTCGCGGATCGTCGCATCCCAGTCGATCGTTGGCAGCAACCCGAGCGACTCAATCGACACCGACGGTTCTCGTCGCCGACCAATGGCCGGGGCCGCCACCAGTTTCTTCGGCGGCCCGCGGGGCGTGTCGGGCTCGTCGCCGGCGATCAGCGATTTCCAAAACGGCGTGAAGACCTGATAGGGGTTTCCCTGCTTGGTCTTCACCCGCACCGGTTCGTAGAGGAGGCAACCGTTGAAGCTCTCGGCCTCAAGGCCATCTGCTCCAATCGCCTGCTTGATAAGGGTGTCGCGGGCGACGATCGCCGGTTCGTAGCAGCGGTTCCAGCAGACGTGCGTCACGCCATACTCCTCCGCAACGCTCCGCAGCGTGTCGAGCGACGGACCGCGGCGGATCACGAGCGGCACGCCCTTCGACGCGAGCGATGCGGAGAACGCCTCAAGCGAGTGGTGGAGCCACCACCGCGAGGCCGCCCCTGGCTCCCAGGGATGCTCCTCCTCCGGTGCCCAAATAAACAGCGGCACGATGGGCCCACGTTTCGCTGCGGCCTCGAGGGCCGGATTGTCATCCAGCCGCAGGTCGCGACGAAACCACACGAGCGTGACGGGGGGCATGGGCGTTCCTAGCCAGCGGGAGTGTAGTCGGCGGCTTTGTCGTCGAGCGGCCTGATCCAGACGTTGCGAAACTTCACCGGAGCGCCGTGGTCCTGCAGGAAGAGCGGTCCCGCTCCGGTGGCCTTAAGGCTCTTCTCCACGCCTCGCAGGTAGTCGGTCACACCATGGCGATAGGGGATGTAGGGCGATCGTGGCACGTCGAAGGTCACGCCATCCTGCACCTTCTGTCCGTTGAGCCACGCGGTGATGCTGCCCGGCTCGGTGACCTTGCCTTCCGCGTCGTGACGCGGCGCGCGAAAGCGAATGTCATACACCTGCCACTCACCAACGGGCCGCGAGGCGTTCACCAGGGGGGGCGCAAACCGATAGAGACTGCCTTCGTCTTCGATGGTGAAGTTCTCCACACCAAACGAGTTCAAAACCTGCATCTCAAAGTGACCGTGGATGTAGAGGCCGCTGTTTCCTTTGGCTTGCTCCACAGTCGCAAACTCGGCATGGATGTCGGCATCACGGAAGTGCACGGTGGAGACCGCGTGGTTGGCATGGCCCGGGCTGCGCGTCACCTCAAGAACACCGCCTTCGGCCTTCCAGTTGGAGGGACTTCCGTCCATGGCCACGAAGCGGCCGGTGCCTTCGCTCTCCGCGCCAAAGAGCACGATCGCGTCGGCCGGCGGCTCCACCGGCAGCCTCGCCTGCTTGGGCGAAAAGGCGTCTTCCGCCATCACGGCCAGCGGCCAGCTCACCAGCAAAGCGAGAAGGGCACCGGCCACCGCGGCCCCACGCATCCGACCGTGACCCAGTTGCCATGCCGCCTCTGCCTTCATCCACCGCATCGCGTCTCTCCTCAACATCGCTTCGCTGCTGTGCTCACGTGCCCACTGTGCGTGCGTCGCACGGGCCGTATCGTACACCCGCGCACTCTCTCGCGGGCGGCCTTAGAGTCCGCCACTCATCAACTTCGCAGCAACCTCCGGAAAGACCACCCGGAAGGCGAGGTAGGCCATCACAAACGTGAGGGCGATGTTCAAAGTCTGACCACAGACGTAGAGCACAATCGGTTTGACCGAACCCATCGCCGCGGCCAGCCTCCGGATCTCGGTCTCGAGCCCAATGCTCACGAAACCCAGGCAGAAGCACCACGACTGCATCATCTTCACCGGCCCCTTAAGTGTGGCCTGCACCATCGATTCGCGGCTCTCTGGTCCCGTCGACGCGAGGAACGTGAAGATCGCCGAGGCCGCCAGGAAGCCGATCACAAACTTCGGCAGCCGCTTCCAAATCTCCGCCATGCCCGCAGCAACGCCGATCGCGGGCGCTGCGCCCCCTTCGTCGGAAATCCGTGTCCACAAGGCCGCCACGACCAGTGAAATCACACCAATGAGCACGTTCTGAATCAGTTTCACGCTCGCCGCCACATCGCGGGCCACCGGCCCCACCAGTTCGCCGGCGGCCACCACCGCGCCGGTTGAGTCGACCGTGCCACCAATCCAGGCTCCGCCGAGCACCTCATCCAGCCCCACCGCGTTGATCACGGCCGGCATCGCAAACATCATCACCACCGTGAAGGCGAGAGAGATGCCGACAGCGATCGAGAGTTCTTCCTTCTTCGCCCGGCATGCTGCAGCCGTGGCCACTGCCGCCGACACGCCACACACACTCATGTCGGCCGAGAGCACGAGGTTGAGCGATTTCGACTCGATCTTCAGCACACGCTGGCCGAACTGGTAAGTCGCGATCAACACGATCGGCGTGGTGATCCAACTCACCAGGATGCCCGGAGGACCAAGCTTCATCAGCGTTCCAAAGAGGAGACTCGCGCCCATGAAGATCAGGCCCGTCTTGATGTAGAGCTCCCCTTTGAGGGCCGGCCGCAGCCAGTTCGGCACCCCAATCACGTTGCTCACGAAGAGCCCTCCCGCAAACGCCCACAGCACATACTCCAGCTGCAGGCTCTTGATCGCTGCCTGGGAACTGGCGAGCCAGGCGAGCACGGCCAGCAGCGTCACTCCCAGCAATCCGGGCACGCTCCGCGTGAGAGGCACTCCCACACCGGCAAGCGCCACCGCAAAGACCACGACGCACCCGGCCACCGTTGCCACGAGCGCCACCGCCATCGATGGCCCACCGTCGGATGGGGTCCCGGAAAACGCGTCGAGCGGGTTGGTCTTCCAGCCACCGGGCTTCGTGATCCAGGGCGTCAGCGCGTTTTCGTAGGACACCGCCGCCGCAGACTCTCCGGCAGCGTCGGTGGCCGCCGGTACGTTCGCCCACCAGCTGGCCAGCAGGAGCAACGCGGCGAGGATCATCGCCCAGATGTCGTCGTTGTGCCTCCAACTGACCGTCGTGACAGGCGCCGCGTCTGTCGCCGCTGCTGGATGCTGTGTCATGGCTGCTCCTCCCGATGTCTCATGTGGACCGCGCCTGAAGAGGACGCATTGTTTCGCGAGAATCTTCTCACTGTCGAGTGCTGCTTGGATCCGCATGGGCTCCGCAACCATTTTCTCTGAGCGCTCGCCCCCTACGATGACCTCACTCGTCCACATCCAAACGTTTCGCCATCCACCGCAAAGGTCGTCCGATGCACACGCTCTCTCGAAGTGAGGTTCGCGAAATCGACCGACGCGCGATCGAGGAGTTTGGCCTTCCTGGCATCGTGCTCATGGAAAACGCGGGGCGGGGCGCGGCCGAGCAAATCCACGCCCATGCCCCCGATGGTCGCGTGGCCATCCTCTGTGGAAAAGGAAACAACGGCGGAGATGGCTACGTCATCGCTCGCCACCTCGAACTGCTTGGCCACGACATCACGCTGCTCACCGTCTGCGATCCAGCCGACCTCAGCGGCGATGCGGCGATTGCCTGCGAGGTTGCCCGCCGCTCAAAGATCCCCATGCAGCTGCTGGCAGAGGCGTCACGCGACCAGTGGCACGCGGCCCTTGCCGAAGCCACCGTGCTCGTCGACGCCCTGCTTGGCACGGGCGCAAGCGGGCCGCCCCGGGGAGCCATCGCCATCGCAATCGAGGCAATGAATGCCTGCCGCACGCGCACTCCCAGGGCGACGGTCTGTGCGATCGACCTTCCTTCGGGGCTTGACTGCGATGCTGGCATCGCCGCAGGTGCGTGCGTCACGGCAGACCTCACCGTCACCTTCGTCGCCCCCAAGCGCGGGTTTACCTCCCCTTCTGCAGCCGCGTTTCTCGGGCGTGTCGAGGTCGTCGGTATCGGCGCACCTGCCTGCCTCCTCGCCGACGCGGGAGTCCTCGGCTAGCAGATGCGGCAGTCCTCTCACGGAAGTATTCTCAGAAGTTATGAAACACTTTCTTCTGCTGACCTGCCTTGCCTTTGCCGTCGCTCCCACGGGCGTCTACGGCCAAGATCCTGCGACACCTCTGCCTGGTCATTCGCTCCACGGCGAAGGGTTTTCGGAGGGGCCCCGTCGCCACCTTCCCTTGATCCCGGGATGCAGCAACGTGCACTTCCCGGTGACCACCGCGTCGCCTGAGGCCCAGCAGTACTTCGACCAGGGTGTCGGCCAGCTGCATGGCTTCTGGTACTGGGAGGCGGAACGGAGTTTCCGCACGGTGCTCAAACTCGACCCCGAGTGCGTGATGGCCCGCTGGGGCTTGGCGATGGCCAACGTCGAAAACGAGGCGCGGGCACGCGAGTTTCTCACCGATGCCACCGGCCCGGCTCTCACGGGTGCGACGCTCGAGAAGCTCACGCCTCGCGAGAAGGACTGGCTCGCCGTCACCAAGAAACTCTTCGGCGTAAAAGACGAACCAGCCAAGGGCGACAAGCCCGAGGACAAGCCAAAGGAAGACAAGCCGAAGGAGGCCAAGCCGGAGACCGACGAGGAAAAGCAGGCCCGGCGAAAAGCGTTTCTCGAGGGGCTCGAAAAGATCGCCCTCGACTATCCAGACGACCTTGAAGCCCGGGCGTTTGTGGTGGGCTTCTCGTGGATCAACCGCAATCGTGGTGTGCCGATTTCAAGCCCACTCGCCCTCGACGCGCTCGGCAAGCAAGTGCTCGCCGCCAACCCGATGCATCCAGCGCACCACTACCTGATCCATCTGTGGGATCGCAATCGCGCCGCCGAAGCCCTGCACTCGGCCGCGATGTGTGGGCCGTCAGCCCCGGGCATCGCCCACATGTGGCACATGCCCGGCCATATCTATTCAGGCCTCGAGCGTTGGCACGACGCCGCCTGGCAACAGGAAGCCGCGGTGCGGGTGGATCACGCGCAGATGATCCGTGCCCACGTCTTTCCCGACCAGATCCACAACTTCGCTCACAACAGCGAGTGGTTCATCCGGAACCTCAACCACCTCGGTCGCGTGCACGATGCGCTGACGGTGGCCACCAACCTGATCAGCATGCCGAGGATCGCCCGTTCCAAGAAAGTGAACCCCGATCCCGATCAGTCATATCAGGAAGGAGGGAGCTGCTGGCAGTTTGGACGGGATCGCCTGTTCGAAACGATCCTGCAGTGGGAACTCTGGGACGTGGCGGCCGCCCTCGCCGACACGCCATTTATCGAGCCCGCGGAGGAGTTTGAGGATCGCTGGAAGCGCGAGCAACTCCTGAGCATCGCCGGTTTTTCCCGCGGAGACACGGCCGCTGGCCAGGCCGCCCTCGAGCGGCTTGAGGCGATGGAAGCGGAAGAACGCACCGGACGCACGGACGCCGCCGACAGTGCGGAAAGGAAAGCCCGCGATGAAGGCAAATCGGCAGCAGACATCAGCAAAGCCATGGCAGACGCGATGCAGCCATTTGCCGATCGCATCGAAAAGCTTGAAGCCTGTCTCGCGGAACTCAGGCTGCACGGATGGATCGCTACTGGTGACCTCGAGAAAGCTCGCGAATCCCTCGCTGGCTTGAAAGACAAGCAGCGAAACGCGATCGACAAAAGCAGACTCGCGCGTATCGAACTCGCCCTCGGCAACACGGAGAAGGCCGTTGAGGCTGCCACATCTGCTGCCAAGGGAACAACGCAACAGCTCCATCCGCAGGCTTTGCTCGCCTCCGTGCAGTGGGAAGCAGGCAAGCATGACGAGGCGAAGGCCACCTTTGCGGAAGTCCGCACACTCGCCGCCGCAGCGGATCTCAACCTGCCTCTCCTGGCTCGGCTCGCTCCGATCGCCGAGGCCGCGGAAGTGGCCGGTGACTGGCGGATTGCCCACGATCCTCCCAACGACCTTGGCGAACGCCCTGACCTCGCCACCCTCGGTCCTCTGGAGTGGACCGCCTGGCAGGCGGGCAGTTGGACGGCGCTTGCCACCGACGGCACTCCCGTATCTGCGGGCGACTACGCCGGTCAGCCTCACGTCATCCTCCTCACGCTCGGCATGGCCTGCGAACATTGCAACGACCAGGTGAAGGCGTTCACGGAGGCTGCCCGTCGCTTTGAAGAGGCTGGCGTGCCGGTGCTCGTGATCAGCACGGACTCGGTCGAGGATGTGGCGATGTCGTCGGAGGGCTTGCCGTTTGTCGCGCTCTCCGCTGCGGATGGCGTCGCGTTTCAGGCACTCGACGCCTGGGACGACTTTGAAGACATCCCCATGCATGCCACCTGCTATGTGTCGGCCGACGGACGCATGCGATGGCAGCACGCGGGCTACGAGCCCTTCATGCTGCCTGAGTTTCTCCTGACCGAAATCAAAAGGCTTGACGCGTGTCACGGCCGGCCCGAAGGCCTGGACCAACGCTAGTTTCAGTTCGCCATGAGGGATCATGCGATGCGGTGTGCCATGTGGTGGGGAGCATGCCTCCTGTGGGCAGCAGTTGCCCAAGCCGACGCGTTGGATCGGCTGACCAGCGAGCGGCTGGAGCGGGTGCATGGGGCAGTGGAGACATTGGCCTCGCGGCGCACGGAGTTGCCGCGGCAAGGCCCCTATCACGAATACCGCGTGAACCTGCACGTGCATTCGGCGTTCTCGCACGACAGCCGAGGCCAACTGCCCAACATCGTCGCCGCGGCCAAGCGAGCGGGCTCCAACGTGCTGATGTTCACCGAGCATCCTGCGGAGCACTATGACTTCGTGACCGATGGCCACTCGGGCATCCACGATGGTGTGCTGTGCATTCCAGGGGCCGAGGTGAAAGGCCTGCTGACGTATCCCCGCGTGAGCATGGCCGATCAAGACGCCCTGGAACCTGCCGACTTCGCCCGCCGTGTGCAGCAGCAGGACGGCCTGTCGTTTCTCTCCCACCTCGAAGAACGCCTCGACTGGGAACTCCCCGGCCTGACGGGCTGCGAAATCTACAACACCCACGCTGATGCCAAAGAAGAGAAACGCCTTTTCTCCAGCCTGCAGAATCCGCTTTGGCTGCTGCAGATCGCCTCGCTCGTGAAACGCTTTCCCCAGGAAACGCTCTCCGCGTTGCAAGACGATCCACGGCTCTACCTCGACCGCTGGGACGAACTTTGCCAGATCGCTCCCCATACCGGCGTGTCCGCCAACGATGCGCACGAGAACGTGGGCGTGGTGATCCGGCTTGCTGCCGACGGCAAGGTGGCTATCACCGATCCACTCGACGACCCCCTGCTGACCCTCGACCTCGCCCTCGTGCGTCCGCTGCTGCCAACCGCCGCCGAGGCTGGGGAAGGAGAAGAGCTCTTTCGCATGCAGCTCGATCCCTATGAGTACAGCCTGCGACATGTCGGCACCCACGTGCTGGCGACGGCTCTCACCCGCGAGGCGATCGAAGACGCCCTCCGAGCAGGCCGGGCCTTTGTCGCCTTTGACTGGATTGCCGATGCCCGTGGCTTCGACTGCTTCGTGGACTCCGCCGACGGCAGGCTCGAAATGGGAAGCGTGGCGGCCTGGGCCGAGGGACACTCCTTGCAAGCTCGCGCGCCGCTCCCGGGCCACTGGCGGGTGATCCGCGACGGAACATGCATCCACGAAGCCGACGGAGCGAGCCTGCGCCTTCCGCTGGAGAAGGCGGGCAACCACCGCGTGGAACTTTCGCTCGATGTGGCGGGAGAGCCGCACCTGTGGGTGCTCAGCAACCCGTTCTACCTGCGTTCACGCTGAGCGGGCAGCCGGGCAGGCTGCATGCAAGATCTCGACCGGATGAAGGGCAGAGCGGCCCGTGCCATCCTTGATCTGATGACGGCAGCTCGTGCCGGGAGCGGCGACCAACGTTTCGGTGGTTGCCCGCCGAACGGCAGGAAAGAGCACCAACTCTCCGATCTGCATCGACAGGTCAAAGTGGCCGCGGTCGTAGCCAAACGAGCCCGCCATCCCGCAGCAACCCGAGGGAATCGCTTCCACTATATGCCCCGCTGGGAGCCGCAGGATTTGGAGCGTCGGTTCGAGCGAGGCGAGCGCCTTCTGGTGACAGTGGCCGTGCACCAGGATGCGGCGCGGCGCATCGTCAAAGTCGTTGGGGCTGATTTTTCCTGCAGCCATCTCGCGGGCCAGAAACTCGTCGATCAGAAAACAGTTGGCCGCGAGTTTGCGGGCGGCGGCCTCGTGCTGCTGCGGCACAAGATCAGGATACTCATCGCGAAAGCCGAGGATCGCCGAAGGCTCGATGCCCAGCAGCGGCACCTCCTCGGTGACCACCGGGCCGAGCAGCTCCAGATTCGTTACCGCCAGCGTTCGCGCGGACCGAAGCAGCCCCTTCGAAATTTTCGCCCGTCCGCTTTCCACATGCTCAGGGATCGTGACTTCATAGCCGAGCGCTTCGAGGAGTTGCACAGCCTTGATGCCAATCTCCGCATCAAGCGTCTCCGAAAACTCATCGCAGAACAGATGCACCCGGCCTCGGCGACCATCGCCCCGCACTCGATTGGGCCTCCGCACCCACTCCGAGAGCAGCGTTCGAGACACGGTGGGCAACGAGCGGTTGGCATGAAATCCAAGCATCCATTTGATGAGCGAGGAAATGCCCGGAGCCGTCATGCACGCATTCGCAAGCCACGGCACCACCGCCGCAAGCCGCATCAGCCGAGGCATCTCAGCCACCACCATCGTGCGGAAGGGCACACCCTTGGCATCATGCCGGTGCTGTTCCCACTCCGCCTTGAGCCGTGCCATATCGACATTCGATGGGCACTCACTCTTGCATGCCTTACAGGAGAGGCAGAGATCGAGCACGTCCGCCAGCTCGGAGCGGTTCCACGGATCGGCCGACGTGGGATCCGAGAGTGCTCCACGCAGCATGTTGGCCCGAGCCCGCGTGGAGTCTTGCTCGTTGCGGGTGGCCATGTAGCTCGGGCACATCGTGCCACCCGCCCCCGGTGGCTTGCGGCACTGTCCCACGCCCGTGCACTTCTCGGCCGCACGCAGCACTCCACCGGTGTCGGCAAAGCGAAAGACCGTGTGGTGATGCGGCTCAGGCTCCCCTGGCAGAATCCGCAGTGACGTGTCCATCGGGGGCGTGGCGATGATCTTGTTGGGATTCAGAATCCCCTTCGGATCAAAGAGCCGCTTCACCTGTTCGAGGTAGCGGTAGCACGCATCGCCTACCATCATGCGGATGAACTCGCCGCGCAGCCTGCCGTCACCATGCTCACCGCTGAGGCTTCCACGATACTTCTTCACCAGCATCGCCACGTCGGTCGCCACGGAGCGAAACATGGCGAGCCCGTCGGACGAATGCAGGTCGAAGAGGGGACGTAGGTGCAACTCACCGGCCCCAGCATGGGCGTAGTGCACGCAGTCGATCTGATACTTCTCCGCGAGGAGCCGGTCAAAGTCGGCGATGTAGGCAGGCAGATCCTCGACTGCCACCGCGGTGTCTTCCACGATCTCGCGTGGCTTGGCATCACCCGGCAGATTGTTGACGAGCCCTTGGCCTGCCCGGCGGAGTTCCCAGACCTTGGCACCTTCGGCTCCCTCGAGCACCGGATAGGCGTAGCCCAGGCCAGCGCCTTCAAGTCGCTGCCGCATCGCTGCCACGTCGTGGCTCCGCTGCTCGGCGTCGGCATGCTTCAACTCCACCACCAGCACCGCGCCCGGCTCACCCACCACAAAAGAGCGGTTGCGAGCCTGCTCGAGATTGTCTTTGGTGCAGCTGAGAATCTTGTCGTCAATCAGTTCGCAGGCGGTCAGTTCACTCCCGTCCGCACTGCCGAGCTGAGGACGGTTCTGCATCACCATCACCGTGGCGCGGAGGGCCTCTTCCACACTCCCGCAGTGCACGCACAAGAGTGTTCCCGGAGGCGGCAGCGGGATCAGGTTGAGTTCGTATTCCACGCCAAAAAAGAGGGTGCCTTCGGACCCGGCAATCAAGCGGCAGAGGTTGAAGGGCGTGTCACTCGTCGGATCAAAGCACGACGCATCGAGCAGGGCGTCGAGGGCGTAGCCGGTGTTGCGCCGCGTGACTTCCGGTTTGGGAAAGTTGTCGCGAATCGTCTGCCTCGTTGCCTTGTCGCCGAGAAGTTCTCGCAATCCGCAGTAAATCCTGGTTTCGAGCGAGTCGGGGGCCGCGCACTTCGCCGCAAACTCCTCCTTCGTCAGCGGGCCGAAGGTCACCTCCGAACCATCCGCGAGGAAGCCACGGGCCGTGATCAGGTGGTCGCGCGTGGTTCCATAGGCGATCGAGTTGGAGCCACACGAGTTGTTGCCCACCATCCCGCCGATCATCGCCCAGTCGGCAGTCGACGTTTCGGGGCCAAAGAAGAGCCCATGCGGCGCGAGGTAACGGTTGAGCTCATTGCGAATCACACCCGGCTGCACCCGCACCCGACGGCGCTCCACGTCGAGCCCAAGAATCATGTTCATGTGGCGACCGGAGTCGACCACGATGCCGCCTCCAACCACCTGCCCAGCCAGCGACGTTCCCGCCGCCCGCGGAATGATCCCCACGCCTTCGATCGAGGCAAACCGAATCAGCTCATGGATATCGGCGTCTGTTTTGGGCAACGCCACCGCCTCTGGCCGCTGCTGATACTCCGACGCATCGGTGGCATAGATCGACCGGGCCACCCGATCGCTCCGCACCTCGCCGTCGAGAATCAGGTCGAGCGTCGCATAGCGTGCGGCCGTCTCCGTGAGGCCCGGTGCATGAGGCGGAGCAGACGTCACGGAAGGTCGTGCAACGGAAGCAGGCATAGCGTTCTCGTCTTTCATGGCTGGCTGGCCTTGATACGCAACCTCGCATGATACCGAGCGTCCCCGGCCCGCCGCAGACCGACGCCACACGCGGAGGACAGTCCTCCCTCAATTCACCGAGCGAGGAGGGGGCCCAGTGCTGACCCACCGGCGTAGAGACGCGAGCGAAGCCTGGAGGGCGAAAGCGAAGCGGATCTTCGAGTGAGCGAGGGCCCGGATGGCCCGCAGCGAACGTCCGGTGGGACAGCTCTGGGCTCCCTCCGAGCGGCCCTTATCCAAACGCCGCCATGGCAGCCGCCACGAGCAGCACTCCGCTTCCTCCAACCGCAGTCATCGCGAATGCCAGCGAGACACTCTTTACAAACTGCGGCGCGATCGCCTCCGCACTCACCACACGCGAACCGCATGAGCAGAGCAGGTCCGCCAGCTTTTTCAGGTCGACATGCTGTGGAACGCCGATCAGCTCGCAGCGATCGTCAAACTCCAAGACCAACACATGAAAGGGTCGTGTTGCCCTGTCTGCAACGAGCAGCCTGTAGGGATCAACCGCATCCAAATCCCATCTCGCGGTCTTCGTCCAATGGCCGGTCCACCCGGTGTACTGCGTCTTTCGCTCGATGACGCCGTCGATGATCCTCACCTGCCCCGAAACCACGTGCTTGGTGAAAAAGAGAGTGAGCGCCACTGGCCCCAGCCCCGCCGCTGCCCCAAGCCCGACAGCCACATCGAGTCCACCTGGCTTCTCACTCACTGAGAAGAGTGCCAGCAGGCCCGCCGTCGCCGCCATCCAGCCACTCGTCACGAACATCAGCCTGGCCACAAGATCCCCACGCAGGCGGATGCGGTAGAGCCAGGGTTCTTTCCACCGCAGGTCCGCCCGGCTGGGCATCAGGTCTTTCGTAAGAAGCTCCCATATTCCCATGCACACCCTCTTGGCCAGCTGGGGCACTGCCGTCACAAGGCACATTGAAACAGATCGCAGAATACTCGCTACGGTCGCAGGCGGAGGACAGTCCTTCCTCAGTTCACCGAGCGAGGAGGGAGCCCAGTGCTGACCCAGCGGCGTAGAGACGCGAGCGAAGCCTGGAGGGCGAAAGCGAAGCGGATCTTCGAGTGAGCGAGGGCCAGGAAGGCCCGCAGCGAACGTCCGGTGGGACAGCTCTGGGCTCCCTCCGAGCAACTCGCACCGAAACCGTCGCAGCGGCATACTCTTATCTTCAGGTTTTTGGATTCGGGTTTCGGAACACACCCAAAGAAGGGGAGCAGCATGAGGTCGTTCGTCCGGGGTATGCGTCGGCATCAGATCGCCATCGCCATGGGGCTTGTGGTCGCTGGCACGGCATTCGGCACTGCGGCAAGCGCAGCCGAGGGCGAGATCACTTTTGAGAAGATTCCGCTCACCGGAACCTTCCATGCTGAAGGCTCGGGAATGGGAGACATCAACCGCGACGGCCATGGCGACGCGGTCTACGGACCGTACTGGTACGCGGGCCCAGACTTCACAGAGCGGCACGAGATCTATCCGCCCGAAGACTTCGACCCGAATGGCTACTCAAACAACTTCATCACCTTCGTGCACGACGTCGATGGCGACGGCTGGATCGACGTGCTGGCCAATGTGTGGCCCGGCAAAGAGGTGGCCTGGTTTCGTAATCCGGGAGAGCAGGGGGGGCGTTGGGAGCGCCAGCTTGCATTCCCCGTCGTTGATAACGAGTCGCCTGGCTACGCCGACGTGACCGGAGACGGCAAGCCTGAACTTGTGTTCCACACGGGCGGTGTGCTCGGCTTCGCGGCTCCTTCGGAAGCCAGCGGCACCGAGCGTTGGCTCTTCAATCCATGCTCTGAAATGCATGGCTGGGGGCAGTACACGCACGGGCTCGGCTTCGGCGATGTGAATGGTGACGGGCGGCACGACCTGCTGATGAGTGAGGGCTGGTGGGAGCAGCCAGCATCGGCCGACGGATCGCCTTGGAAAAAGCATCCGTTTGCCTTCGGCTCAGGTGGTGCCCAGATGCATGTTTACGACGTTGACGGTGACGGTGACGGCGACGTGATCACGAGCCTCAAGGCGCACGACTACGGCCTCTCCTGGTTTGAGCAGGTGCCCGGGGACGATGGCGGCATCACGTTCGTGGAGCACGCGATCCTGCCAGCGGTCGCCGAAGAAAACCTCGACGGCGTGCAGTTTTCGCAGCCCCACGCGGTCGAACTCGCCGACGTGAACGGCGACGGGCTGATGGACATCGTGACCGGCAAGCGTTTCTGGGCGCACGGTCCCAAGGGAGATGCCGACCCAGCTGGAGCCGCCGTGCTCTACTGGTTTGAGTTGGTGCATGCCGCGAGTGACGATGGCGTGGAGGCTCATTACGTCCCTCACCGCATCGACAACGACTCAGGCGTCGGCACGCAGTTCTCCGTGGGCGATCTCAATGGTGACGGCAAGGTCGACATCGTGATCGGGAATAAGAAGGGCGGATTCGTCTTCCGGCAGAAGTCGTAACTGTGGCAATCCACAAACCACGTGGTCCGCAGCAACTCTCCCTGTTTGGGGAAGAGTTTGCTGCGGATCCCGTTGCCGCGAATGACCGTGTGCAGCCGGCTGAGCCGAGCGAGCATCACACGCAGCTTGCAGCGAGGCTTCCAACGTCGATTCATCTGGGCACTTCCAGCTGGTCGTTTCCTGGCTGGACCGGGATCGTCTACGCGCCACGCCCTCCCAAGACTAGGTCCGCAAGGGGAAGGGGAGGGCGGGGCAGGGGGGCTGACTTCCATGCCGACAGCGAAGACCTCTCGCACGAAGACACGTGGGAAACCGAACGCCGGCTCGCCCAGCAAGGGCTCTCGGCCTACGCCTCGCATCCGCTGTTTCGCACCGTCAGCCTCGACCGCACCTTCTACAGCCCCCTGACTGTCGACGCATTTGCGGACTACGCCCGTCAGGTTCCCGAGGGCTTTCGGTTTGTGGTCAAAGCACCGCAGGCCTTCACTGATGCGGTGCTACGACGAAATCGATCGGGAGAGCCCGAGCGCGCGAACCCCTCCTTTCTCGATGCCGCCGCGGCCACCGACGTTTTCGTCCGTCCCGCCGTTGCCGGACTCAGCACCAAAGCCGGCCCGCTCGTGTTTCAGTTCCCGCCGCTCGGCGCGAAGCTGCTGGCGGATCTCCCCCGCCTGATCGCACGCGTCGCCGCGTTTATCGCCGCCCTCCCCCGCGGCCCGCTCTACGCGGTCGAAGTCCGTGACGCGCAGCTGGTGTGCGACGCGTTCGGCGACGCAGTCTGCAGCGCAGGAGCCGTCCCATGCCTTGCGGTGCATGCGCGGATGCCGCCGGTTGACGAGCAGGCGCACGCCTTTGGCTTGACCGCAACCAACTGCCAACTGCCCTTGGTCGCCCGCTGGAACCTCCACGCGGGGCTCGTCTACCAGGAAGCCAAGGACCTCTACGCCCCCTTCAACCGCCTTGTCGAGGAAGACCTCCCCACCCGACACGCCCTTTCCACGATCGCCGCCGCGGTTGCCAAGACCCGCGACGTGTTCATCACCATCAACAACAAAGCCGAAGGCTCCGCCCCACTCTCCGTCGAAGCCCTCGCCAACCAGTTGATCAGCGAGGGGTGAGCCCGGTGCTGAACTCACTTCACGTCAGCAGGCCCTTCCATGGCCCCTGCTGACTTGGCGGCCACTCAGAAAGCCAAGGTTTCTAAGCGGCCGCAGGTCGCCGCATCCTGCGGCGAACAGGCCCTCCCTAATCTCGTAGCGAGGGGTGAGCCCGGTGCTGAACCACCGGCGTAGAGACGCGAGCGAAGCCTGGAGGGCGTAAGCGACGCGGATCTTCGAGAGAGCGAGGGCCTGGAGGGCCCGCAGCGAACGTCCGGTGGGGCAGCACTGGGCTCACCCCGAGCGGCCCCGATCGCGTCATCCGGCCGGCAGTTGCGGCGACTGAGGGGATCGTTCAAACTCGTCGGTCTCGTCAGGGAACACACCATTCAATCGCATCTTTTCGGGGTGCACCCCGTCCCTTTGCGTTCTTCTCGCTGCCACATGAAAGGCTGACTGATGTCGACACACGCTCTTCCGAAGCTTCACAACGCGATGTGGCCTGGTCTTGTGGGGAAAGGCACCGACGAGGGGCAGGAGCCGCCGATCTCGTTGGAGCGGATGCTCGAGCTCACGGCCGCTGCTGAGGTCGACGGCCAGAAGTTTGACGGCATCGACTACTTCCTGTTTCTGCCGCACACCAACCCCGAAGCGAGCGACGACGAACTCAAGCAGATCGCTGACCTGATCGCGAGCCACGGTTTCTCCGTGGGATCGCTCGTAGCCCCAGTGTGGCCTGGCACGGTTGGCGACTCTGCCATGGGCGACGACGCGGCCCGCGAAAAGTTTCTCTCGGCGGTAAAGATGGCCTGCCGGATCGCCAAGGTCTTTGAAAATCATGGCGTGCGGAAGTATGGCGTGATCCGCATCGACTCTGCGGAGTTTGGTGTGGCCAAGTGGCGTGAGAGCCCCCAGGCGAACACCACCCGGATTGCCGAAACGTTTCGCGAGGCGGCCAAGATCGCCAAAGACAACGGGCAGCGGCTGGCCGCGGAAGGCGAGATCTGCTGGGCGGGCATGCACTCGTGGAAGGACATGCTCGACCTGCTCGAGGCCGTTGGCATGCCGGAAACGCTCGGCTTCCAGGCCGACCTCGCGCACACCTACCTCTACCTCTTGGGCTACAACGCTCCCGATCATGCCCTCGTGCAGCCGGGCTACAACGACGAGGAGTTCTACGCGGCCTACAAGCAGATGACCGACAAGCTGCGTCCTTGGACGATCGACTTCCACGTCGCCCAGAACGACGGCGAGGTACACGGTGCGGGCTCGCACGACAAGACGGGCAAGCACTGCCCAGCCGACGACCCCAACGGCAAGCTCGACATCGTGAAGTGCTCAGGCTACTGGCTCGAGGGTGCGGCTGAGCGTGGCATGCAACACATCTGCTGGGACGGCTGCATGTTCCCCAACGCCACGCTTGAGAAGCCCGAAACCTGGAACACGATCCTCAAGGCGATGATCGACGTCCGCAACGCTCACGGCTGGAGCTAGCCGTACGCACCCTTCCCCAACTCACCCCCACATCAAAGGACTCGCAATGGCAAAACCACTCCGCATCGGCATGATCGGTTACGGCTTCATGGGCCGCGCGCACACCAACGGCTACAACCGCGTGAAGGACTTCTTCGACCTGGAGTATCTGCCCAAGCTCCAGGCCGTGGCCGCGCGTGATGCCGAGAAGGCCCAAGCCTTCGCGGACCGGTGGGGCTACGAGCGTGTCGAAACGGATTGGCGGAAGCTGGTCGCCGCAGACGACATCGACGCGATCGACATCTGCACCCCCAACAACCTGCACGCCGAGATCGCCATCGAAGCGGCCAAGCATGGCAAGGCGATCCTCTGCGAGAAGCCGCTGTCGATGAACACGGCCGAAGGAGAAGAGATGTGCAAGGCCGTGGAGGCCGCCGGCGTGCCCAACACGGTCTGGTACAACTACCGCCGCATTCCTGCCGTCACACTCGCCAAGCACCTGATCGACTCTGGTCGACTTGGCCACATTTACCACTACCGCGCCAACTTCCTCCAAGACTGGACGATCAACGCGGATCTCCCGCAGGGCGGCGCGGCGCTCTGGCGACTCGACGCCAAGGCAGCGGGGAGCGGCGTCACCGGCGACCTGCTCGCCCACTGCATCGACACCGCCATCTGGCTCAACGGCAACGTCAAGGACGTCACGGCGATGACCGAGACGTTTGTGAAGGAACGGCAGCACACCCTCACTGGAAAGGTCGAGCCGGTCGAGATCGACGACGCCTGCTCCTTCCTCTGCCACTTCCAAAATGGCTCACTCGGTCTGTTTGAGAGCACCCGCTACGCCCGTGGCCACAAGGCGCTCTACACGTTCGAGATTAACGGTGCCGACATGAGCCTCAAGTGGGACCTCCACGACCTGCATCGGCTGGAAGTCTTTGACTACAAGGACGCTGGTCCCGAGCGTGGTTGGAAGAGCATCCATGTGACCGACGGCGACCACCCCTACATGGACAAGTGGTGGGTGCCTGGCCTGGCGATCGGTTACGAGCACTCGTTCGTGCATCAGGTCGCTGACTTCCTCGCTGCGTATGCCAAGGGCGAGCCCTGTTCACCCACCTTCCGTGATGCGCTCGAAACGCAAAAAGTGTGCGATGCTGTATTGGCAAGTGCCAAGAGCCATCAGTGGGTCAACGTCTGAGAAGGAATGATAGTGGCGACAAACAATCCCCCTCGGATTCTGCTCACAACCACGTCGTTCCAAGACACACCGGGCCGTCACCACGACCTCCTTGCCCAAACCGGCTGGGAAGTCGTCACGGCTCGTGGCCCGCTCAATGAAGCCGACACGCTCGCCGCGGTCGGCGACATCGACGGCTACATCTGCGGTGACGATGCGATCACGCGGGCGGTGCTCGAGAAGGCCTGTCCACGGCTGAAAGTGCTGAGCAAATACGGCATCGGTGTCGACAAGATCGACGTCGCTGCGTGCACGGAGAAGCGCCTTCCGCTGCTCTTCACGCCAGGCGTCAACCACACCACCGTCGCGGAACACACCTTCCTGCTGCTGCTGGCATTGGAGAAGCACCTCCTCTTCCACTGCGACTCCACACGCACAGGCGGCTGGAAGCGGAAAACGGGGCACGAGATTCTCGGCAAGCGGATCGGCATCATTGGCCTGGGTAGGATCGGTAAGGAAGTCGCCATCCGGGCCCGTGCGTTTGGCATGCACGTCACCGGTTACGACCTCTACTGGGACGAAGCCTTTGCTGCCGAGCACGCGGTCGATCGCGCCGCCTCGATCGACGAGGTTTTCGCAGCAAGTGACATTCTCTCGCTGCACACGAATCTCACCGATGAGACTCGTGACCTCGTGCGAGCCGAAACGATTGCCACCATGAAGCCAGGGGTGATCATCCTCAATTGCGCTCGTGGCGAGATCGTCAACACGGCGGACATGGCCGCGGCGCTGCAAAGTGGGCAGGTGGGGGGCTACGGTACCGACGTGCTCGACGCCGAGCCGCCCCCAGCGGATCACCCGCTGCTCACCCTCCCCAACTGCGTCGTCACGCCGCACGTGGGCAGCCGCACAAGTGAGAGCGTCGAGCGTCAGGCCGTGGCTGCAGTCACCAACCTGATCAACGCCATGCGGGGAGAAAAACCGCTGGCTCAAATCAACCCTGAGGTTCAAGTCACCAAGCATGTCTGAAGTCTTTCATGTCGTGCCGTTCGAGGCCCACGAGCGGATTGTTCGCGAGGCCTACCGTCAGCGCGGCTTTGATGATGCGGAAAGCGGTCATGCCGTTTCGCTCGCGGCAGCGGCCACCCGTCACGGCATCCGCACGCACAACGCGATCAAGGCCTTGCACCTCGACGACCTGTTTGGCTCAAAGGCAGCCGGCTGCGTGCCGGGGGCCGCGATCCGCCGATTGCCCTCCCGTTTTGAAGCCACCGAAACCTGGGACGCCGGCAAGAAACTCGGCCAAGCAGTGGCCTGGGAAGCGATCGATCGCTGCATCGCCCTTGCTGACAAATACGGCACCGGCACGGTCGCGGTCGACAACGCGTTTCACTACCTCTGGGGTGGTGGCTACGTGATGGAAGCAGCCAAGCGGGGCTACATCGCCTACACCAACTGCACGGCTTCGCTTGCAGAAGTCGTACCCTTTGGTGGCAAGCATCCCACCCTCGGCACCAACCCACACTCCTGGGGCTTTCCCACCACCGACGCCGTTGGGTTCCCGATCGTGATCGACTGGGCCACCTCGACCGTGGCGATGGGCCGCGTGCAGCAGTTCCTCCGCGAGGGCAAACAGCTGCCGCCCAATGCCGCGGTCGATGCCAACGGCCAGCCCACCACCGACCCCGCCCAGGCCAAGGCCCTGCTGCCCTTCGGTGCTCATAAAGGCTACGGCTTGTCGTTGATCAACGAGGTGGTGGCCGCGCTCATCGGAGGCTCGCTGCCCACGATCCGGAGCCGCGCTCCGGTCGCCGGGGAGAAGCAGAGCTGCTGCTTCTACTTCCAGGTGACGCACCCTGATGCAATCAGCGGTGGGGCCTTCGCGGCAGGTCGTAGCCAGGCCGACAACATCAAAGCGGTCTTGGCCGACATTCTCGGTCACGGCAACGAGAGTTGCCTGCTGCCCGGCCAGCTGGAGGCAGACGCCGCCAAGCGAACCGACGCCGCCGGTGGTTTGCTGTTCTCAACGGCCGAGGTCGCCGCCCTCAACGAGATCGCTGCCGAAGCCGGCACCGAAGCACTTGACCCCGCATCCCTCGCCACGGCCTAACGGGCCCACCTGTTTGATCCACAACCGACTCACCCCTGAGCACCCATGTCCCTTCCCATCAAGCCTGCTGACGCCTGCACGTTCGACGAAGTCTCTCTTGGCGAAGTGATGCTTCGCCTCGATCCGGGCGAGGGTCGCATCCGCACCACGCGGAGTTTCCAGGCCTGGGAAGGGGGGGGCGAATACAACGTGGCCCGTGGGCTGAAGAAGGCCTTTGGAATGCGAACAGCGCTCGTGTCGGCCTTCGTCGACAACGAGGTCGGCCATCTGATTGAAGACTTCATCCACCAAGGTGGCGTGAACACCGACTTTCTTCTCTGGCGAGAGGATGACGGGATCGGCCGCAGCGTCCGCAACGGGCTGAACTTCACCGAGCGCGGGTTTGGAATCCGCGGCGCGGTCGGCGTGCCCGATCGTGGCAACACCGCTGCGAGTCAGATGAAGCCAGGCGACGTCGACTGGGAACACCTTTTCGGCACGCTCGGCGTCCGCTGGTTCCACACCGGCGGCATCTACGCAGCTCTCTCGGCCACCACCGCTGATGTGGTGATCGAGGCGGTGCAAGCTGCCAAGAAGCACGGCACGATCGTCTCCTACGACTTGAACTATCGCCCCAGCCTCTGGAAGAGCATTGGTGGCCAAGACAAGGCTCGTGAAGTCAACCGCGAAATTGCGAAGCATGTCGACGTGATGATCGGCAACGAAGAAGACTTTACCGCCTGCTTGGGTTTTGAGGTTGAAGGTGTCGACGAGTCGATCAGCCAGGTCGAGTCGGGGGCCTTTAAGGCGATGATCGAACGCGCGGTCGCCGACTTTCCCAACTTCAAAGTGGCCGCCACGACGCTTCGCCGTGTGATCACCGCCACGAAGAATGACTGGAGTGCCGTCCTCTGGCACGACGGCACCTTCTACGACAGCCGCAAGTATCCCGAGCTTGAGATCCTTGACCGCGTGGGCGGCGGTGACAGCTTCGCCAGCGGGCTCACGTTTGGCTTCCTGGAGTTCAACGATCCCCAGAAAGCGGTCGAGTATGGTGCCGCTCACGGCGCCCTCGCCTCGACCACGCCGGGCGACACCTCGATGGCCACCCGCAAGGAAGTCGAGAAGCAGATTGCCGGCGGCGGCGCCCGCGTGGTGCGGTAATGATCCTCCACCCGGAAGTGGTACGATCCGGGGACCATGCCGATCCCCATTCGCTACGTCCGCAGTCTTGAGGAAGTCGTTGCTGCAGCCGAAGCGTTTCTGCGTCGGCAGCCGGGGGATTTTTTTTCGCAGCCGCGCATCGTCGTGCCCACAGCCGGCGTGAAGACGTGGCTCTCTGCAGCTCTCGCCACGCGGCTCGGAGCGACCAAAGCCGGTGGTGATGGCATCATCGCTGGCGTTGAGTTTCTCTCGCCTGGTGCCCTCTCCTCACTGCTTGCACATGACGAAGTCGACACGCTCTCCCGAGCCGATGACCCGTGGGAAGTCGAACGCCTCGCGTTTCGTGTTCTCGAGGTGATCGCACGCGACAAAAGATACGCATCACGGGTGGCCCAGGCAGGCGGGCCCTTGCTGGCGGCGAGACACATTGCCGATCGCTTTGATCATGCGCACTTCCGCCGGCCCGGAATGATCCTCGCCTGGGAAGAAGGCCGGGCCGAACTCAGCCCCGCCGCGGATGACCAGGGCAGGAGCACCCTCACACCGCTCTCTCCCCGCGACCGCTGGCAGTTTGAACTCTGGCGATCCGTCAGGGAGTTGATCGGTCAGCCAAGCCCACCAGCCCGTGACCGGCTCGCGACCACGGCCACGTGTGACGCGGTGTTGGTGGCAGGACTGCAGTCACTTTCACTCCAGCAGATCGAACTTCTCACGAAACTGGTGGGGCTCCCAACAGCATCCGGCAGTCCCCGCGACGTCGAGGCGGTGCTCGTGCATCCCTCGCCCCTGCTTTGTCGCGCCTGGGCTGCAGACGCGCCCCCCGTGAGCCTTGGTGTGGCTCCAACCCGTAGGGAAGTAGCTCCCGAGATCGCAGCCCCGGACAGCGATCCTTTCGTCTCATCTTGGCTGCGTGGTACGCGAGAAACCCAGTGGCTTCTCGCCTCACAAGGGATCGCACCGCAGCACACTCCCGACCCAGCCGCCAAGCACCCGACCGCCAAGACGCCGCTTCTCGCAAGGCTCCAGCATTCGATCGCAACTGGCCACGTTTCCGATCCGGGAACACCGACTTCCTCAAAGAGTGGCACCGACCAGTCGTTGCTCATCCACCGCTGTCATGACCTCAGCCGCCAAGCAGAGGTCCTGCATGACGCGATCTTGCATGCCTTTCACGACCTCGATGACCTCGCAGCCCACGAGGTGGTGATTGTCAGCCCGCAGATCGCGGCCCTTGCCCCCCATCTTGAGGCAACCTTTCATCGTGCGGTCACCGGCAAGCCGGATCTTTTCGGGAGCGTCGAGGGAGACATCAGCCTCCCACTGGTCGTTGCGGATCGAGGAATCCGCGACGTCAGCCCGGGGGCGGAGCTGCTGGCGGCCCTTCTGCACGTGGTTGGCTCACGCTGCTCCGTCGACAGCATGCTCGCAGTGGCCACGCATCCGTTGGTGCGGACCCATCTCCATCTTGATGACGACGCCGTGGCAACCTGGCGGAGGTGCATCGAACAAACCCGAATCCGTTGGGGACTCGATGCCGAACGACGCGTGCGGGCAGGGCTCGAGATTCCAGAACTCTCCGCGCACTCCTGGCGGCTTGGACTCGAGCGCATGCTGCTCGGGGCGGTCACTCCCGACGGCGTTCCCGAGCCGCTGCTTGGGGATGTTGTGCCGCTGGCGCATGTGGAGGCGGCGGAGGTCACGAGCCTCGCCTCCCTGGTCTCGGTGTTTACCATCATCGACACCCTTGATCAGGCCACGGCCACACCACAGCCTGTCGGCGTCTGGTGCGACCTCCTGGAGGAGTCGCTCGCGTCGTTGGCGGGCGATGTCAGTGACGAACTCGAGATCCCGCTTCACGAGATCGACTCCCTGCGCAAGGCCGCCTTCTCGAGTGGAGCTGCTCCCGACATCGCGGTTCCGTATCACGACGTGAAGACGCTCCTGACCGCGCGCCTCTCCGCCCCGACCGGCCAGCAGCCTCTGCTCACCGGAGCGATCACGGCCACCTCGATGATTCCCCTCCGCGGGATCCCATATCGCGTGGTGTGTGTGGCCGGCTTCGATGAGTCCGCGATGAACACGCGCGAACATGACGCAGAAGACCTCTCCGCCCGACAGGAACTGCTTGGCGACCTCGACTCACGCCTGGAACTGCGTCGCGGCCTCTTGGACGGACTCCTCGCGGCGAAGGACCGATTGATCGTCGCCTGCACCGGCATGGATGTGAAAAACAACGCCACCCTGCCACTCGTCACCCCACTGGCAGAACTGGTCGACTTCGCGGGTCGCCATGGCGTGCCCCAGGTTGATCGCCAGGGAGAGTCGCACAGTGCCATCGAGGTGTTTCATCCTCGCCACGCCTGCAGCCGTCGCAACTTTCTCCGCGGCGGTGTTGTGCCTGGCGACACCGCCTGGAGTCACGACACGGCAGCCCAAGCTGCGGCCGAGGCGCTCCGAAAGGAACCGCCTCCGCCCACGCGCTCGGCTTCCACGATCGACCCGCCATGCATCCTCGAACTCGACTGGCTGGCGGAGTTTCTCCACGATCCCCTCTGGCCCTACGTGGCGAAATCCCTCGACATCAACGTGTGGCGTGATGACGACCTGGAGATCCCGGCAACCCTGCCGCTGGAGCTCGAGCCCTTTGAGTCGCGCCGGCTTCGCAACGACTACATCGATCGACTCATCGCGTCAGAGGATCGGCCAGGCCTCGCGCGTGCGTGGGCGGCTGCCGTACGCGCCAATGGCGATGTGCCTGTCCTTGGCTACGGTGGCGATGTGATCGACCGCATTCAGGAGTTCGCCGAGCAGCTCCTGATCGAGGCGACTGCCGCCGGCTCTCCGCTCGAGGAGAGCGTCGCGGAGTCAGTGCACTTCCATCTCGCTGGAGTCAGCCTCGGGGGAACGATCGAACGCTGGCACCCCGACGCGGAGTTGATCGTGCTCGTGCGTCCTGATGCGAAGAGCAGCGACGCTTTCCACCGTCCCAAACTTCGTGCCGTCACGCAGCTCCTTGCGATGCGCGCGGCGGGCCACGCCGTGCAACACGCGATCATCTTCAGTGAACGGGACAACTGGTTTCCAGGCAAACTCGACCGTAGAGGCAAACCGGAGTCGCCCATCGCCACCCGAAAGGTGATCCTCGACGACGGCATCGACGCAGCCGTCGCCAAGGATGTGCTGGGCTCCCTGTGCAGGCTGTATCAGCAAGCAGCCGTGCAGCCCCACGGACTCTTCGCAACGACCGCAGCAGCACTCCGCGACGGCCGAGATGCCGCGGAGGTGAAGTTCGACGGTTTTGTCTCTGGGCAAAGCTACGCACAGAGCAAGGAAGCCGTGGTGCACGGCTTGCACCCTCGCTTCTGGGAGATCTTTCCCGTCGATGACAGCCGGCTTCCATTCTTCAGCGCTTTCCTCCAGTTCATCCACTGCCCCTACTGCCGCAGCCGTAAGGTCTATGTCTACTCCGCCCCTGCACACACCGCTTGATCTCGCCCACGACGCCGTCTGTCACGGCCTCGTTGTGGAGGCCAGCGCCGGCACGGGAAAAACGTACTCGGTGGCCGCGCTCGTCACCCGTGAACTCGCGCTGCGCGACGACCTCCGCATTGGCCAGATTCTGATCACCACGTTCACCCGCAACGCCGCAGCGGAACTCCGCGATCGGGTTCGGCGGCGGATCGTGGAAACAATCGCCGCGCTCCGCAGTGATTCCGAGGAAACGAGCGATGTGCTGGTCACTCGTCTCCGCGATGGGACCCCCGACGACCGGCACGCCCGCGTCCGCCGTCTGGAACGGGCCGTATCCGAGTTTGATACGGCCACGATCTCCACGATCCATGGCGTGTGCAGCCGCGTGTTGCGAGCAGCGGGTATGGAGGTGAACGCGGTCGTGGATGCTACCGCCACCGACCGGATCCTCACCGAAGTGGTCAACGATGTCGTCGTCAGTCGGGCCCACGCCGGCCAACGCTGGGACGAGAAGCGGATCGCCCCTCTGGTTTCTGCGCTCCTCGGCGACCCGTTTCTTGTCCCGTGGATCGACCCGCGCACCGAAAGCCTCTCGCCCGCCGACCGCGCTCACCTGGAAGGCCTTCCGCCCTTGCTCGCCGAGTGCGTGCAACGCGTTCAGGCGGCCACGGCAAGTCAGCCCGGCTACAACGACCTGCTGCGCCTCGCCCACGACCTGATCCGCGATGAACGACGGACTGACCTGCTGCTCTCGCTGATGCAGCGATTCACCCTCGCCATCGTCGATGAAGCCCAAGACACCGATCGATTGCAGTGGGCATTTTTCAAGCGTCTCTTTCCCGGTGGAGACGGCCGGGCCTTAGTTACCGTCGGCGACCCGAAGCAAGCTATCTACGGGTTTCGCGGCGCGGACGTCCGGGCCTACGTCACCTTCGCCGCCGACGCTCGCAGCCACCGCACACTGACCACCAACCGCCGTTCGGATCAGCCTCTGCTCGACATTCTCAACGCGAGTTTTGCGGGGCAGACCTTCGGCGACGGGATCACGTACCTCAAGGTCGATGCACCCCCAAGTCGGCAAAAGGCTGGTATCTCGGGGGTGGCCACGAGCGTCGAGTTCGTTGAACTCGGCCCCACCGACAATCAAACGGCCCTCGCCCGACCCGTCCTCGGCAAAGTCATCGATCTGCTCGACCGCGCGCGGCTTGTCACCAACCCCACGGGGAAGCGCACGCGACAGGTCGAGCCACGCGACATCGCAGTGCTCGTTCGCTCAGGCGGTGTCGGCCGGAAGATTCAGCGTGCACTCGCACAGGCAGGGATTGCTGCCGTAATGGGTGGAACCTCAAGCGTGATGTCAGGCAGCATGGCGACTGATATCCGTTCGCTTCTCGATGCGATGGAACAACCCTCGAACCTCGGAAAGGTGCGACGTGCCGCGGCAACGGTCTTTTTCGGCCATTCACTCGCCGATGTCGGGGGACTGACGGACGAGATCCTCGGTGACGTTCAAGACGCGCTGTTTCAGTTGGGAAGCACGCTGACCACCAAGGGAATCGCTGCCCTTGCCTCAACCCTTGAAGCCGACACACGCGTGATGACGCGGATCGCCTCCGGAAGGCAGGGCGAACGAAACGTCACCGATTTCTTGCACATCTTCGAAGTGATGGATTCGGCGGGCCCCCGTCGCGGCTGCTCCGCGGAGCATGCCCTCACCATCTACAGTCGTTTGGCAAGCATGGACGACAACCATGAGTTGGTGAGTCGCCGCGTGGAAAGCGACGCCGATGCGGTCAAGATTCTGACCATTCATGCGGCCAAGGGGCTGCAGTTCCCCTGTGTGATCGTGGCCGACCTCTGGAAATCTCAAGGGCCGGCACGCTCGGGCAGTCCCCTGGTGTTTTACGACGACGATGGGGACCGAAAACTCGACCTCTCATTCGCCGTGGAACAGCAGTCGCCACACGCCAAAGCTCGGCGTCAGGCGGCAGACGAAGAAGAAACGCAGCGGCTGCTTTACGTAGCCGCCACCCGCGCTGAACACGCCCTGTGCGTACTCGTCGCCCGTGCCACGCCCTCCAAAGATGGCGAGGCCGCGTTGAGCGTTTTGGAAAAAACGCTTCCTGTCCCCGCTGGCGTGCAGCTCGTGCCACCATGCGATCGCACGGAGTTTCAGCCCCCGCAGCCAATCCGAGCGAGCACACCATCGACTCTTGAGGTGGCCACGGCGCCTGCCGTCCGCCGCACTTTTCGACGGATGTCGTTTTCAAGCCTCGTCGCCACGCGTGGCTCGAGCGAAGAGGCCCTCTTCCGTCGCGAGGGGGCAGGGCATGACGAACCGGTGGCCGCCGACCCGCTCCTCGAGCCTGATCTGCTTCCGGCGGCGATGCCGGGCCACGACGTGGTGGACCTCCCTGCGGGCGTGGCGGTTGGAACCGCGATTCACGAGGTTTTTGAACACCTCGACACACGCCAGCAGCCGCTCGTGGACGAGGTTCGCCGTGTGGTCAACGAACGCGTGATGTCGCGCGCCCTGCGGCCTTGGCTCGAACAACTCGTGGAGATCATCACGCGGAGTCTTCAAACTCCGCTGGGCGGTCACCTGGGCAGCCTCACACTGGGGTGCGTCTCATCCGACGATCGCCTGAGCGAACTCGAGTTTTCGTTTGGGTTGCCCTCCTTAGACAAAGGCGTGCGTGCCCAGCAGATCGGCGAGGTGCTGCTGAGTTCCCTCCCGGCAGATGACGCGCTCCGCCCCTACGCGGCCACCCTTGCCGGCCCGGCCTTTGACATCCCCATCGGCGGGATGCTGACGGGGTCGATCGACGCCGTCTTGAAACTGCCCGAGAGCACACGCGAGTCTCCCAGACTTTTGCTGTGCGACTACAAGAGCAACAAACTGCACCGCACGGGCACCGCACATCCGCTGGCCGCCTATGCACCCGACCGTCTGCCAGAGGCCATGGCCGACCACCACTACCCGCTTCAGGCACTGCTCTACGGTACGGCGGTCTACCGGATGCTCCGCTGGCGGTTGCCCCACCTCAATCCCGACGACGCCATCACCGGCATCCTCTATGCCTTTCTCCGTGGCATGCAAGGCGAGGAGACGCCCGTTGACCACCAGGGCCGCACGTATGGCGTTTTTCTCTGGCAGCCTCCTCCTGGTCTCTGGAAGCAGCTCAGCGATCTGCTCGCCACGGCTGGCCAAGCAGGAGCCCACGCATGAGCGACCCCATGGCGGCAAGCAGAGCCGACATTCCTGCCGACCTCGAACGCTACCGTAGCAGCGGTGTGATCAGCCGAGACGACATCGCGGCGGTCCGGATGCTCATCGAGATGGCCAAGCGTGATGGCCACACGCCGCCCGATCTCTTGGGCTGGCTGGGCATGTGCCTAGCCATGCGGACGGTTCGCGATGGCCATACGTGCGTCGATTTTGGGCGTATCACCGAGTGGGCCGCTGGGCTCGATCTGCACGGTGAGGCTCGTGGCGTGTGGCCGGGCGAGGTGAAGCGATGGCTCCGCGCACTCACGGCAACGGAGGCGTTGGTGGGCCCTCCCGGGAGCCGCCGCCCCTTCATCGTCGACGGCACACGGCTCTATCTCGGACGCTCCTACAGCGAAGAAGCCTCGATCGCCCAGAGCATCCGCGAACGGGCAGCGGCGAATCGCCTCCGCATCCTGCTCGGAGGCCCGGGCACGGGCAAGACCACCAAGGTGGCCTACGACCTTGTCGAATCGTTCTCGTCACTCCCCGCCGACGCGCCTCCTCCCCGCTTGGCACTCGCCGCCCCGACTGGCAAGGCCGCCGCGCGGATGAGCGAGGTGCTACGACAGCGCTGCCTTGATGCCGGTGCTTCGGAGGCTGTTCTCGCCGCGGTCACTGCCGAGCCGGCCCGCACCGTCCACAAGCTCCTTGGCTACAACCCATCCCGCGCCCGTCGCTACACGTACCACGCAGGCAACCCCCTGCCCTACGACACGGTGATCGTCGACGAGGCTTCGATGCTCTCCAGCGCGCTGATGCACCATCTTCTTGTGGCGGTGCACCCAGAGGCTGAGATCCGCCTGGTCGGCGACCCGGACCAACTCGCCAGCGTTGACGCGGGCACGGTGCTCGGTGACCTGGCTGTTTTTGGACACGCCTCCCAGCAAACCTCCCCGCTGCACACCTGCATCGAAACGCTCACCACCATTCACCGCGCGGAAGCCCCGGAGATCATCACCCTCTCGACCGCCATTCGCGAGAGCTCACCGCAGGGGGCTTTCGAGGTCCTTACTGCGGGCAGTCCTGCCGTCACCTGGATCGATCCTGGTGATCGCTCTGCCCTCGACACCGCTGTGGCGGAAGTCGTCGCCCACGCCAACGCCTTACGAAAAGCGGCTCGGCGGAGAAGCCCCGCCAACGTGCTCAACACCAAAAGCCAACTCCAGGTGCTCTGCGCCCATCGTGACGGCCCCATGGGAGTGGGCGGTTGGAACGCTCGGATTGAGAAGGGCATGGCAATCGCTGCCGGCGAGCCTTGGTACGCCGGTCGGCCCATCATGATCACCCGCAACAGCCGGGCCCTTGGCCTTGCCAATGGGGATGTGGGGGTGGTCGTAC
Organism: Planctomycetota bacterium; assembly: GCA_029978905.1. GTDB lineage: Bacteria > Planctomycetota > Planctomycetia > Pirellulales > UBA1268 > M30B53. The sequence continues at coordinate 4,622 of JAPOIM010000006.1, read as the reverse complement.
CACAGGGGAAGCGGATGGAAGCCCTGTTCGGCCTACCAAACGACCTCAAGAGCGTGCCCGTCACCAGACTCGAAGACGTCGCCACCGTGCACGCCCTGACAATCCACAAGAGCCAGGGGTCGGAATACGACCACGCGGTCATCGTGTTGCCCGAGCAGCCCAGCCGCATCGTGACCCGCGAACTGCTCTACACCGGCGTCACCCGCGCGAAAAAGCAGGTCACGGTGATCGGCTCTCGCGACGTGATCGAGGCGGCCATCCAAACACCGATCCGCCGCGCCACCGGCCTCGCCGAACGGCTCGCCACCACGTGATCTGCCGATGGATCACTCCTCAGATCACCTCAGCCACCCCGCAGCGCCTCCGCGTGGTGATCGTGGCAGGTGAAAAAGAGGGTCTGCGTGTGCTGCGAAAACTCGCGGAGAATCGCCGCAGCGGCTGCCATCCGCCCGGCATCAAAATGCACGAGCGGATCATCCAGCATCACAAACCCGCCGCCGCTTTTCACCGAAGCCTCGGCCATCGCGAGGCGCACCGCGAGGGCGAGCGCCCCTCCCGCCCCATGAGAAAGCTGTTCGGGCGAGACCGCCACCGCGTCGCGCACCACCTCTGCAGGCAATGGACCCTCAAACCCCAGCGACGCCGACGATCCTGTGATCCGGGAGAAGAACCCCGCCACCTGATCGCCAAATGCCTCCAGCGGATCCTCATCGCAGTCTTCCGCCAGCCGATCGAGTTCTTCGCGAATCCTGAGGTAGGCCTTCCCATGGGCAAGTGCCCGGGCGAAGCGCCGCTTTGCCTCGTCGGCCTGTTCGACAATCTCTTCACTGCGGCGATCGGCCAGCACCGCGGTCAGCCGGGCGACCTCTGCTTTGTGCGCCGTCAAGTGCTGTTGAGCTTCCAGTTGGCGGGCCTGGGCTTGGTCGAGCTGGGCAAGCAACACCTGGGGAGAAGCAAACCCATCCGGCAACGTCGGCAGCGAGGCGAGCCGTTCGCGTACCTGCTTCACCTCCATCTTTTTCGTAAGGAGCGTCTCCCCGAGCCGATCGTGATCTTGGTAGGACGCCCTCCATCGCTCGAGTGCTTCACGATGCTGTGCAAGCGCCGCAGCCCCCTCAGCGCGCCGAGTGCGGAGGACTTCAATTTCCTGTTCGATCGTCGCCGAATCTCGGGTGGCGGGGAGTTTCTCGACCGCCTCAACTTCAGCGGCCCACGCCTCATAGGCCTTGCCTCCGAGCAGCGCCTCATAGATCGCTTTCTTCGACGCGGCCATCCCCGTGGCAGCCTGATGGCGCTCCGCCAACTGCCTCGCAACCTGGGGCGAACTTACCCCGCAGGCCGTCAACTGCTCCGCCAGCCCCATCCGGTTCGCCTGCACATCGGCCAACAAACCAGCGACATCGTCCTCACCGCTCTCAACGGCCAGCGTGACGCCAGCAACCTCAAGCCGCACACATGCTTCCGCGGTGCCAGCGATCGGCTCTGGGCCGATGTGGCACGTCTCTGGCGGCTGCGTACCTCGCGCAATCGAAACCATGTTTGGCTCGACGGCCTCGATTCGCCAGGAGAGGGTGCGTGAGGCGAGCTTGTTTTCTGCTGCGGTGATCGCCCGCTCGAGGCGCTCGATCTCGGCAAGCCGCTGCATTCCCGGATGCGGATGCTGCTCCACCTCGCGGAGGGCTTCATCGAGGGCGGCCCTCGCCTGCGTGAGTTTTGCAAATGCCGCCTGCCGCACGCCTCCCTCGCTGCGTTTGCGAGCCGCAGCATGTTCGGCCTGCAGGCTCTCGGCTTGGCGAAGAAAATCGGGCTGACGACGCTCCCATTCATCGAGCGCCGCCTCTGCCTTGGGCCACTGGGCAAACGTCTTCGCGAGTTCCGCTTCCTCGCCCGCCAGCCGCGCCACCCGATCCTCCAGACCGCTCCGCTCCGTCAGCCCTTCGCGAAGGCTGCCGTAACGTTTCGCAAACTCGGCAGCGTCGCGACCCTCGCCCTCAAGCGCAGTCACGCGCTGGCTTTCCGCATCCATCTGGCGTTCGATGGCCAGCACCTCCTGATGCTCGGCCACAAGCGTCTGCCAGGCATACCAGGCGGCGGTCACCGTGCCGACGCCTCGCCTCCAAGGATCGGCAATACCTTTTTCCTGCCCACCCTGTCGCTCCGGTCGCGCCCGCTCCAGATCCCAGCGGGCAAACGTTTCGTCCAGTCGCACCTGCAGCCGCTGCCGCAGTTTCTGCTCGTCGATGTCGGCTGCCGCGCTACCAGCCGCTCGCATGAGATCACGAATATCTCGCAACTCTCCGGCATGCTCACCAACGGCCTGCAGTGTCTGCTCAAGCTCTGCTTGGCCCGTAAAGAGCACGTGCCGGTAGGTCGCTTCGCTGTGCACGAGCAGTTCGGAGAGCCGCTGCTGCACGGCCTCTGGATCAGCGATTGCTGTTTGCCCGTTGCTCAGGTGCGATCGCTGCCCAGCGCCCCACCGCTTCTGCAGCGTCCAGGCGTCGCCGTCACACACAAACGAGAGCTCGATCTCCGCATGATCCCCTCCCGGCAGAGGCAGCCACGGCCGCGTCAACTGATCGAACTTTCGGCTGGCGAGCTTCGTCGGCGTGAAGAGCGCGTGAAAGATGGCCTGCCGCAGCGTGCTCTTGCCGAGTTCGTTTGGCCCGTGGATCACGACGAGTGGCTCGCTGAGATCCCACGACTGATCGGTAAAGCGCCCAAAGGGATGAAGCCGGATGCGGGAAAGGCGAATCACTGGGCCACCTCCTCGATCAGTTCGTGGGCCAGGATTGCTGCCTCAGGATGCCCTTCGTCTGCCAAGAGCGCTGAAAGCAATCGCTGGGCCAAGCCTCCCTCGCGGTAGCGTGCGGCCACCTCTGTGGCATCGATCGCGGCATGAATCTCTGCCTCCTCCGTCAGGCAGAGAAACGCAGGCCGCACCTCATTGAGCCCTGCTGCCAGTTGTTGCCGCTGCTCAGCTGAGAGCCGGCCGCTGAGTTGCAGGTCAAGGATCGTCGTTTGTGGCTCCACGCCGCGGACATCTGCGAGCAGGGCCACGACATCGGCGGCATCTCGCAGTTCCCGATCGAGCCTGAGAAAGCGAATGCCACCAGGAGAGAGCTGTTCGTAGCGAACCACGGTCTCTCCTTCGCACTCTATCCACCATGCCGAACCTGGGTGGCGGCAGCGGATGGAGTCGGGGGTGTGGGTGCCCGCCATAAAAAACGGCGACCGCTCACCAGAGGCCGACGTGGGAAAGGGCACATGGATATGGCCGAGCAGCCAGGTGGCCATGCCTGCGGCTTCAAGATCGTCACGGTCCATCGTGAAGTAGCGGTCGGCCGCATCGAGCCCAAGCCCCGGCACGTTGCCATGGGCGATCCCGATCCGCAGGCCGGGCGCCGTAGCCGCTGCGGCGCCCGCGACCCAAGGCGTCGTGGGCGCTGAACCCGTCTTGGAAGGGCAGGGGCAGGGGAAGAAGTGCACCGGCTGGCCATCGACCTCAAACGATCGCACCTGCGGCTCGGCCAAGACTTCGATCGAGTCGACGCCTTCGCTCGCCAGCCGAAACCGTTTCCAAACTTCGGTCTCGGGCCCTGCAACGTGATCGTGATTGCCCGGCAGCACGAGCACGGCCACGCCAGCAAAACCGTTGAGCACATCGACGGTGCGCTTGATATCGGCCACGCTCACCCGCGTGGTGTCAAAGAGATCGCCTGCGATGACCAGGAAGTGCGCATCCCTCGCATTGCCTTCGCTAACCAACCGCGCGAGCGCCTCAAACCGCTCCGCGGCCAGCCTGCCTCGCACCTCCCCGTCGTAGCGATGGAAGGGGAGCCCAATGTGGTTGTCTGCGGTGTGCAGGATTCGGATTGCCATCGGACCGCTCGCCTCGGCAGGTGTGTTGCGACCGCCAGCAGCCGCATCACACCATTCTCACCGAGCCTGCCCTGGAACTCGACCCCGGGCCCCACCACCCCTGAAACGCGTCACAAGCACTTCCCCAACAGTCATCCGGCCGATGAGCGACTCAGCACAGTTGGGCCGAACGGAAATCGCCCGTAGCGGAGCTCACAAGATGCTCTGCACCGCCGTCGACCTCGCCCTTCTCACGGCATCACAGGCCGCGCCCCAGTCAGGCACCGATCAGCGGAATTTCAGCATCGCCCCGAACACACGAAAAGATCTGAGAATTAGCTGCCTAGTTGAAGACGCCTAATCTATCGATAATTACCTCGATGTACCAATCCGTCGTCGCCGAAGGGACATCTCCTATCTGATAGAAAAGCTGCTGGTGACGCTGATTAATAAAACCTCTTCCGATCCCCGCTCTTGTTTTTACAATTTGCTCCCTTGAGCCAGCCCTGTATCGGCGGCGCGTATCAGTATCCAATTTCTGCAGGTGAGCCTCACGCAAAAAACTGTGCGGGGAAGCTGGCTCCCCACGCAATAAACGGTGCAGGGCACCCCTCTTCTTCCTTTCCATGCCCATCTGATCGCCACACAAATCCGCGATCGCAATATAAGAATACGCGTCAAGGACCCATTGCAGACCGAGATTAAAAACCGTCGGCAGGCCCTGCGACCGAAGCGCTTCGTCGATCATGTCCTTGACAACAAGC
>JAPOIM010000069.1 GCA_029978905.1 Planctomycetota bacterium | reverse complement strand
CTTCTCGGCAGGTGGCGAGGTGGTCTCGATCACCTGCTACAAGCCAGGCGAGGGCAACCCCCAGGCCGACGATCCAGTGGAGCGCGAGCGTGCCAAGCCAGATTTTCAAATGCTGGTGTACCCCGGGCCGGTCGGGATCCCTTCACGGCTGCCGGACGACACGCCCCCCGCGTTCATGTTGATCGCGGCAGACGACGCCCACACCAGCGTGCTGCTCAACCTCATGCAACGCTTTCGCGAAATCGGTGTCGATTACGAGACGCACATCTACGCTCGCGGGGGCCACGGCTTTGGCATGGGCGCTCGGTCGCAGCGGCAGAGCATCCAGCACTGGCCCGAGCGGATGCTCGACTGGCTGCACGATGAAGTGCTCAACGAGATTCCCAAGTAGGTCCCCACGGTCGTGCCCGCACCACGCGTGCGTGGCGGGTGATTGCGACGCCGTGCCAAAACGGAGTACGCTGTCGCCTTGTGGGCAGTGAGACGCCCCAAGGGGAAGAGCCATCCATGTCGCAGCCCAATCAGGATGCCACGCCGACGTCTGCCTCGCCGTCGGTCCGGGCGGCGGACGCGGCCGACGTGATGGCGGTGGCGTTGCGATTGGGTGTTGGCCTTCCCTCCGGTGTAGAGCAACAAAGCGCCACTGCCCTCGATGCTGTGGCCCGCAACCTCCGTGAAGGGGCGGGAAGTGATTCGCTCGACGCGGTCGATGCAATCCTCTCGATTGTGCCACCGCCAGCTCGCGGCGTGATGCGGCTCGCCGCCGCCGGGGGAGATGTCCGCACGCTGCTGGGGTTTCTTGAGCGCGTGGTGGCGGTCGATCGACGGCGGCGGTGGGACAGAAGGGTGGCGCTGAGCTATCCGGTCGTGGTGTCGCTCTGCGCCGTGGTTGGCATCGTGCTGATCGCAGTCGCGCAGAATCCACTGATCACCCGCCTTGCTGAGCCGATGCAAATGGCGATGCCGGTGGCGAATGTGCCGCAGGCTCCCGTGTGGGATGCGATTGCGCTGCCCGCCGCGGTGGTGGCGGCGGTCGTCGCTGCCGTGGTCGTGGTGTGGTACTCACGCGGGCAGCTTCTGGCGCAGGCCTCGCGGCGATGGGCTGCGATTGCGTGCGAACTCGACGCCCTCTGTGATCAGGTGGGGGTTGTTGGCAAACGCCGTGACATGATTTTGGACGATCTCCGGCCGGTGGCTGCGGGGAGTCGAGCGTCGCAGGCCTTTCCTCCACTGGCGCATTTCTTGCGGAAGCAGGGATCCACGGAGCAGCGCGGAGGGTTGTCTGCGCTGGCAGACTTCTACCGAGAAACCTCTGATGCGGTCTCTGAGCGGCGCGTGCGCATGTTGCCTGTGGTCGGCGCGGTGGTGGCCGGGATGGCCGTGCTGCTCTATGGCATCGCGTTGTTCGTGCCGCTGATGCGGCTGTTTGACATGATCGCCTCGATGCCGGTCGCGCCTCCTTGGAGCCCGGGGTCATGAGCGACGCACTCATCAGATACGCCGCCGAGGCAGTCTCGCGCCACCGCGATGTGGCAGGCCTCGTCGAGGCGCTCGGTGACGACCTGCCTTCGCGGCAGGGGCGGCCCTGGAAGGTGATGTCGCGCGTGCTTTCTGCGAACGACGCGAATGGAGCCTCGATCGCAGCCGCCTCCGACGCCCGCTGTTGGCTCCCGCTGTTTGCGGCTGGCGATGCCGAGGCCGTGTCGCTGCAGTCTTTGCTCGACGCCGCCGAGCGTCCGCGTTCAACGGTGTCGCTCAACTGGGCGGCCATCGCGTACCCGATGATCATCGTGGGGGCGGCGATCTTTGTGGTGGCCGTGCTGTCGGCGATGGTCGTGCCGATGTTCGCGTCGATGTTTGAAGATTTCGGCCTGCAGTTGCCTTGGGCGACCCGGGCCGTGATCGGTGTTGCGCAGTTCATGGCCACGATCTGGGGGCCGCTGATGCTCTCGTTCGGATTGATTGCCGTTGGGCGTTGGCTGGTGATCACCCGATCGCCGCGAGGGGCGCGTGCGGCCGAAGCGTTCACGCGGGGACTCGCCTCACTCGCCGCGGCAGGGGTGCCGCGTGACGACGCGATTGAACTGGCCGCTGCCGCAGCGCGTGTGCGGCCGCACACGGCCGTGACGCCCGCGCGTCGTGGGCCGATGACGCACGCGGCGCTCGAGGCGTTGTCCTACGAGCCCCAGACAGCACGTGTTCTGCTTTCGGCCATCGCCGACTGTCACCAGGATCGTGCCCGCGGAGGTCTTTCGGCCACGCAGTGGCTGATTGGGCCGGTGGCGATTGGTGTGGTGGGTCTTTTTGTGGGCTTCGTTGTAATTGCCCTCTTCATGCCGTTGATTTCGCTCGTAAGCGCGCTTTCGTGATGCAGCTTTTTCCGATCACAACTCGACTGTGGAACGCCCTGCCAGGACGAGCCTGTAGCAGGGCGGAGTCGGCGTCTGTGCTGCGGATGCTCGCGGCCTGCGCAGAGGCCGCGGTGGCGGCACCGCCGATGCTCGCGGCATGGGCTGCGAGTCAGCGGGTGCATCAGGCGCGGCGTGTGGAGCTGATGGCCCGCCGAATTGAGGCAGGGGAAACGCTCGATGCGGTGGTGGTTGGCAATCGCAGTACGCTCCTCGACGAGCATCTCGTCGCGGTTCGCTTTGGTGAGCGCACTGGGCTGCTTCCCGAAGTGGTGCAGGCCGCGATCACTCGCGATCATCTGCTCTCGTGGCGGTACCGCGTGGCGATCGGCTACCTGGTGATCGTGCTCTTGATGTTCCTCGCGGTGGCAGGGTTTCTCTCGCTCAAAATCGTGCCGATCTACGCCAAGATTGTCGATGACTTTGGCATGGAGCGACCGGCGAGCCTCGCGCTTGCGTGGGGAATGAGCGGCTACGTGGCGACGGCTTCGGCGATGGTGCCGCTGGCGATTCTCTTTGGTGTGGTGCTCCTGATCTCGCGGCGGTTGCGACGTCGATGCGTCTGGCCGATGCAGCGAGGCGAACGCATCGCCGCTGCCGTCGACCTGCTTGGGGTGGCCGTGGCCGCAGGGCAGCCAGTGGAAGCGGCAGCAGACGCATTAGCATCGGTTCAGAGCGATCGCCGCGTCGCCCGTCGACTTTCGGGTGTTGGCCAGCAGGGGGCCTCGCCACGCTCCTTGGGCCGGCTGATTGGCGGCACGGCTGCCGAACAGTTTTTCAGGCTCTCCTCAGCGGTCGATCGCGGCTGGCTGCTCCAGACCGTCGCCGCGCGTCGCCGTGAGCGGAGTCGTCGCCGTTGGACGCTCGCTGCTGAGTGGCTCGTGCCGGTGGGCGTGGTGCTGATGGGCTTGCTGGTGTTGATCGAATCGTTGGCCGTGCTCGGGCCGCTCCAGGATCTCGTGGGAGGTCTCTCATGAGGTTTCGCACGCGTGGGCAAGGGCGTCGGCGATTAGCGACACAGCGTCGTGGAATGACGAGTTTCGAGTTGGTGGTGGCGTTTTCGTTGCTGGTCGCGGCGATGGGATCGACGCTGCCGCTCTATGTTCGTCATCAGCGGCTTCTTTCCGAATCGCGTCGGGAGCGCGTGGCGCTTGAAGAGCTCGCCAACCTCGGTGAGCGGATTGCGGCGGGAGGCAGCCAGGCGGTGGATGGGCTCGAGCCATCCGCAACGGCCCAGCGGAGACTCCCCGGCGTGGCCCTGACGACCAAACGTGATACGACCACACTTGGTGAGAGAGTGATCCTCTCCCTGAGTTGGAATGAGGTTGGTCGGCGGGAGCATCCGCTGCAGCTCGCGGTCTGGCTTCCTGTGTCACCAGCTGCAGACGCGCCCGCGGCGGAGGAGGTGCGATGAGGCGTCGTACACATCTGCCGCGAGGCACCTCACTCGCCGAACTCCTCGCGGTCCTGTCCGGCTTGGGCGTTGCCATGGCCATCGCAACCGGGCTTGTGCATACCGGCATGCGTCAGCAATCGATGTCGCGACTGGAGCTCGAACGCGATCGGGTGGCCATGCGCCTCGCGCGGGATTTTCGTGAAGATGTGCGGCAAGCCGTGGTCGTGGAAGTGACAGGTGAGCCGGTGGACGTGTCGCTCGAAGATGCGGTTGGAAAGCCCCTCGTGAGGCTGAGCTTGCCGGCGAACGTGCGAGTGGAATACCAAACCACGGCACAAGGCCTGACGCGTTTGACTGAGGCGGGCGATCGACGGGCCCACGAAGACTACGTTCTCGGGGGCGCCCTGCGTTGGGAGGCAGGGGTCGAGGGTGATTGCGCGGTGCTCACCGGCAGCACACCTGAAATGTCGGCCACACCGCACATGCCGCGAGATCGCGCGCCGCTGGAAGTGCACGTGGTGGCTGCAATGTCGCCTGGCGCTGAGGCCGAGGCTTCCCTTGAGGAGGCCACCCCATGAGCCCCACGCGACGCCGAACGTCTCGAATGGACGCCCTCCGCCCATCAGTCAGGTCGTCTCGTCATGGTGGCGTGGTGCTGATTGTCGTCGCGTGCCTGGCGACGTTCTCGCTGATCGCGCTCGCGATGCTGCGAGGGTCGCTCGCGTCGCGAGGACAGTTGCGAAGCGAGCGGCACCTCCGCCAGGCTGACTCGCTGCTCGATGCAGCGGTCGCGAGGGCGGCTTCTCGAATCGCCAGCGGGTCAGTCAGCAGTGCAGACGATCTCGACGAGACGCTTGAGGTTGCGGCGGGTGAAATTCTTGGCACGGGCTCCGCGCAGCTCACCCTTGATGCTTTCGACAGCGAGGGCGGCTGGCAGCTTGAGGTGGTCTGCGAGTACCCGGTGGGCGACACGCGGGCCGTCCGTCGCCGTCGCACCGTGACGCTTCCGCTCCCCCCCACCAATCTTTCGAACGAAAATCGCTCACCATCCCCGGAGGAGACTGTTCCATGATGAGGTCGTCACGTTTTCATGCTGTCGCCGAGCGCGGCCTACGAGGCAGGCGCGGCCGAGTCGCTGCAGGCTTCACGCTCGTGGAGCTGCTGGTCGTGATTGCAATCATCGGGGTGCTGGTGAGTCTTCTCTTGCCGGCCGTGCAGGCGGCTCGCGAGGCGGCTCGCCGCTGCAGTTGTGCCAACAACGTGTCGCAGATCGGCCTCGCGCTGCACAACCATGAGTTTCACATGGAGCACTTCCCTGCCGGGGTGACGAATCCTGATGGGCCGATTCGCAGTGTGGAAGAGGGGAGTCACATCAGCTGGATCGTGAGGATCCTCCCCTACATGGAGCAGCAGGCGCTCGCCCGCAACTTTGAGGAAGCGGCAGGTGCCTATGGTGAAGCGAATCAGGAAGTCCGCGCGGCGCGGATCTCCGTACTCGTGTGCCCCTCGTCGCCCGAGCCGTTCAGGTCCCAGACCGAGGGGAAGGAGATCGCCCCCACGACCTACGCAGGTTGCCACCACGATGCTGAGGCCCCGATTGATGCAACCAACAAAGGCATCTTGTTTCTCAACAGCAAGACGCGATTCAGTGACATCGAGGACGGCAGTTCCAACACGCTGCTGATTGGCGAGCACTTTCTTGGAAATGCGGACTTGGGTTGGCTGTCTGGAACGCGGGCCACACTGCGGAACACGTCGGCCGTGGCCGAGCCGCCTCAGCGTCAGCCGGGTCTCAACGAGGAAGAGCCCGATCCATTATTCGTGGGTGGATTTGGGAGTTACCACCCTGGCATGTCGATGATTGGCATGGCGGACGGTTCCACGCGGGCCCTCACCAACACCGTGTCTCCTGAGGTGCTGCACCAACTGGGGCATCGTGCCGACGGAGAGATTCCTGCAAACGACTAACTGGCGGTCAACCGCCGCGAGACGTTTGGTACCTCGACCTGGCGAATCCGAACTGCGGGTTCGCCAGGTTTTTTGTTATTCGTCATGTGTATTGGTATAGTAATACACATGGTCATTATCCTTCCGTTTTCCGCCGAACCGAACTCTGGGGTGCCGATCTATCGGCAGCTCGTGTCGCAGATTGCGGCGATTGCCGCGGGAGGCCAACTGGTTGCCGGCGACTTTCTGCCGAGTGTCCGCACCGTCGCCGAGGCGCTCGCCATCAATCCGATGACGGTCTCAAAGGCGTATTCGCAGCTGGAGGCGGATGGCGTGGTTGAGCGGGTGCGTGGAAAGGGGATGCGGGTGTGCGCCACGTTGCAAGGGTCACTCGCTGCTCGGAAAGCGACGCTTCGCCCCGAGGCTGAGCAGGTCGCCAAGCGGGCTCGGCAACTGGATCTCACCGATGCTGAGACGATTGCCGTGGTGAAGGCTGCCTTGCGGGAAGTGTCTCTGCCGACCCAGTCTGATCGTCCCCGAGGGAGAACATGATGGAAGCCAGCAGTCCGCTTGTCTTGACCGCGCTTGAGAAGCGGTTTCGCACCGGTTGGGGGGCGGCCAAGACGGTTCTCGCAGGCGTCGATCTTGAAGTTCCACGCGGGACGATCGTGGGGCTGCTGGGCATCAACGGTTCAGGGAAGACCACTCTGCTGAAAATCCTCGTCGGGCTGTTGCGGGCCGACGCTGGAGAGGTGCGGGTGTTTGGGGAAAACCCCTGGTCGATAACCACGGCAACCAAACGCCGCATCGGCTATGTGCCGCAGGAAGTTCGGGTCGCGCCCTGGATGTCGGTAGCCGAAGTCGTGCGTTACACGGCCGCGTTCTATGGCCCGCAGTGGGACCACGACTGGGGCGAAGCCTTGATCGACCGTTTTCGTCTGGAACGGCGGGACCGAGCCGGCACGCTCTCTGGCGGTCAGACGCAAAAGCTGGGGCTGGTGCTGGCACTCGGTCATCGACCGGAGTTGCTCCTGCTCGACGAGCCGGTGGCGGCACTCGATCCGGTGGCACGCCGCGAACTCTTGGCCACGATCGTGCAGCTCGCCGATGAAACGGCGGAGACCGAGCACTCGCAGACGGTACTCTTTTCCACACACATCACCGCAGACCTCGAGCGGGTGGCCACCCATGTGGCTCTTCTCAAGCATGGCCGCGTGGCGTTGTTCGACGAAATGGACAACCTCAAGGAGTCGGTGCAGCGGGTGAGGGTCACTTCTGCGAGCCCCTTGCCCGAAACGCTGCCAGAGGGCGACCTTCTGCACCTTGAGCGTGACGCCCGCACCCTCTCAGCCACACTGGCGGACGGTGGTGCCAGCCGATGGCAGGCCTGGGCGGCAGGGTTGGGTGCCGAGTGTGCTGTTGAGTTGCTCAACCTTGAAGAACTGTTCATCGAACTCCACGGGGCCACGTTGCAGAGTGAAGTGGGAGAGACGCCCGGCGCACATGTGGCCACAAGGCGAGGTTGGCGATGAATCGCTCGATCGCGTGCCTGCGGAGTTACGTTGCCGCGTGGTGGATGAAGGTGATTGCTGGTGCCATCGTCCTCGCTGCGGGAAACGCTGCGGTTTTTCTCTCGTCGACGGAGGTGCTGGAGCCAGCGTGGCCGCATCCACAGCTCGTGAGTTGGGTAGAAATCGACCGGTTGGATGCGACGTCGCTTGCCAGTATTGAGGGGCTGGCGCTCGAGCCAAACTTCTTCAGCCTGCCGGTAGAGAACGTTCGGTCGCTCGTTCGTCGATTGCCACGTTTGCACTTCTGTCGCGTGGAAGCCCCACGCGACGTGGGGCAAGGGCCGCAGGCCGCGTTCGTGAACGAAGCGATTGCGGCGCTGTTTCGCGAGTTGGCCGCGTCGCCGACCGTGGAGTCCGTGGAAATTGCGGGTGTCACCCCAGTGACTGTGCTGCAGCACCTGCAGGGCAGCGAAAACATCCGCCATCTCTATACCTCAGCGCTGTACTCGACAGACGATGCGGGCGCGGATGGCCGCCTGGCCGCACTTGTCGATACAGTGGCAACGTTCCCTCGGCTGGCTGTGTGGGGACTTTCCATGGAAGCAGCCGTGCACCTTCCTCGCCTCGATGCGGAGCGACTTTCCGCCCTCCGTGCGCATCCCACGCTCAGGACGTTGCTGCTTCCACCGCGGGATGTTCAGCCGGGAAGTTCGTTGGGGCTGTGGTGCAAAAAAATCATGCCAAGCCTCACCCTTGGCGTGAGCCATGTGGACCGCGGTCGGCTCTCAGGGGCATGGGGGATTCTGGCGGCGACGATGTTTGTTGCTGGACTTGTCGTGATGTCCGTGGCCTCGATGCTCGTGCTCTCGGCTGCGGCGGTGGTGCCTGAGTATGCCGAGACGCATCGGCGAGTCGGAGCCGGCGTGCTGGCGGTGGTCACCGCGTTTGCTGCGGTGTGTTTGTGGCGTATGCATGTGGCTGTTGCGCCGGCTCTCTTGTGGGCCGCGCTGGCAACGCTGATCCCTGCTGCGACACTCGAATGGGATCGTCGGAAGTCCACGGCAGGGGTGCTCGTTATTCCCACGAGCCTCGCCTGGTGTCTCGGTTTTCTTGTGCCGCTGGCGATGATTGGCAGGGGCGAGTGGTGGGTTTGGCAGGATCGCTTTCTGGCGAGCAACGTTCCAACCGCGACCACATGGGCCATCCTCGTGGTAGATGTGGCCTTGGCAGTGACCGCGTGGAAGGCAACGGGCGGGTATGCGCAAGCGCTGTCGTCGCACGGGAGGGTCGCCGCTGTCACCTCCGATCGCCGCGATGTCTGGCGGCAACTGAGTAGTCGCAGCGACTCTTTGAATCCCTTCAAGGAAGTCTGGGGTTCCTCACCCGTGCGGGCGAGTCGAGCGGTTCGTGCCGATTGCCTTAGCAACATTGAGACCCCCGCGAGCCGGCGTCGTCTGCTGGTTGAGGGCATGATGACGGTTCCCTTCGGCCGCCTTGTCGTTCACGGCGTGGTGCTCGTGGTGCTCGGCCCATTGTTTATGCGGCTGACGGTTCCTGCCTTCCGCGAAAACCCACAGCTGCTCGCGATTGCGTTTGGGGCGATCGCGCTCACGGCTGTGTGGTTTCGTCCTTTGGTGGGATGGAACGAGCGGGCGCCACGCGTGGCGGGCGAGATTGGGACCCTTCTGCCGAGGCCGTTGTATGTGGCTGCTGTGCGAGGCGTGCTCGCGCGGCAGATGCTGGTGCCAATGGCCACGCTGTTTGGCGTGCTCGGTGGGGCGATGGTCTACCGCGGTGGTGCGTGGTGGCTTCTTGGCCCGTTGGCGGGGGTGACTGTCGCCGCGGCGGTGATCACGGTCTCCACGGTGGAACTTATGCTGACCGTGCGGTCGACCGTGTTGAACTTCTTCATCATGTTTGGCATCGCTTACCCAGCAGTTGGCGCGGGCGCGGTGTCGATTTCGGTGCTTTTCAACGTGAATGCGGTATGGCCGGGGGACCCGTGGATAAAGCTGGTGCCGTTTGCTGTGCTCGCCGTGATGGCCGTGGTGCTGCGGTTGTGGATGAACCGGCGGCTCAAGCATTTTGAGTTTGGGCGGCTGGTGTGAGGCGCGGACCTGGGGGTTGGCGTCGTATGATGATCGCCTGGTGGTGTGTGAGTGAACCGGTGGGGAGTTGCCATGCGTGAGCGGCGTGTTTGGGCGGTGGTGTTGCTGACTTTTTTCAGTGCTGCAGGGACGGTGTGGGCAGAGGATTTTCCGACTCCCCCCGATACGGAGCGATCAGACGCCAAGCCTCTGTCAGCTTCACAGACCGCTGCCGATGCCAAGCTACCGCCGGGCTTTCGCCTCGAGGTCTTTGCCGCGGAGCCTGATGTCCGCAACCCAATCGGGATCGCCACCGACGGTCGCGGGCGACTTTGGGTTGCGGAGAACTACACCTGGGCGGGCAACGGCCTTGGGGTCTGGGACGACTCCCTTCGCGATCGTCTCGTCGTGCTCACCGATGTCGATGGAGACGGGCGACACGACGAGCGGACGGTGTTTTGGGAGGGAGGGACGCGGCTGACGAGCGTTGCTGTGGGCTTGGGTGGCGTGTGGGTGATCGACCTGCCACAGGTGCTCTTCATTCCTGACCGCAACGACGATCTTGTGCCGGATGGTCCGCCCGAGGTGGTCCTCGACGGTCTCGATGAAACCAGTGTCGGCCACACGCCGTGCAACGGGCTCACGTGGGGCCCGGACGGTTGGCTCTGGGGACGGCATGGCATTCAGGGAACCAGCAAGATCGGCCCACCTGGCTCAACTGACTCACAGCGGATCCAGATCAACACAGGGGTCTGGCGATACCATCCTGGCCGCCGCGTTGTCGAGAAGGTGATGGATGGGATGACCAACTCGTGGGGCACTGATTTTGATGCCCACGGTGAGACCTTCGTGATCAACACGGTGATCGGCCACCTCTGGCATGCGATCTTCGGTTCCCATGTCGAGCGGATGTATGGCACCGACCTCGAGCCGCATGTGTACGACCTGATTCCGCAGGTGGCCGATCATGTGCACTGGGACAACGGCGAAGCCTGGAGCGATGTCCGTGATGGCATCTCCGACGGCACGAGTGCCGCCGGGGGAGGGCATGCCCACATCGGTTTGATGATCTACCAGGGAGGCACGTGGCCTGAGGCATATCGTGGGGGCGTGTTCACGCTCAACCTCCACGGCCGCCGGATCAATCATGATCATCTGGCCGCGAAGGGAATGGGGTACACCGCAAGCCATGGTGACGACCTGTGCTTCGTGAGCGATCCGTTTTTTCGCGGGATGGATCTGATCACCGCGCCCGACGGAAATGTCTACATCGCAGACTGGTCGGACACGGGCGAGTGCCATGACCATGATGGCGTGCTTCGTTCGACCGGGCGGATCTACAAGCTGATCTATGGCGAGGCCCAGCCCGGGCAAACACCTCATCTCGCCGCCGACACGTCAGACGCCTTGCGGGAGGCACTCTTCGCGGACAATCAGTGGTGGAGCCGCGCGGCGGTGCGTGAGTGGCAGGCTCGCGGGCTCCGCGGTGACAACGTGACGAACGATGTTGCCTGGCTGCGGACTCAAGCTGCCGGTGCCGAGAAGCCAGAGCACCGTCTGCGGGCACTGTGGGCCCTCGCGGCGATTGAGGAGCAACTCGCCCCGTCTTTCCTGCTCGAGAGGCTCAGCGATAGCAATCCGTTTGTGCGCAGCTGGGGGGTGCGGTTGCTCGTGGATCACGCGCGTCGCGGCGGTCCCCAGGTGTCGGCGGAGGTCGTGGCAGCCCTTGTGGCCGCAGCGACCAACGACCTGGATCCACCCGTTCAACTGCACCTCGCCTCCTCGGTCACGAGGCTCGACGACGATGCCGCCTGGCAGGTGGCCGAGGCGCTTGCGTCACACGACACCTTTGCTGAGGACGATCGTTTTGGAAAGCTCGTGTGGTATGGCCTTGCCCCACTCGTGGAGAGGCATGCCGAACGGGCGGGGCGGCTTGCCGTTGCCGCGCGGCTTCCAAGTCTCCGCCGGAGTCTCGCCCGTCGTCTGGCGGGGCTCGTGGAAGCGCAGCCGCAGGTGGTGGCAGCAGTACTGCAGGGCGCGGTCGCTGCCGACCATGCTGCACGCAGCGATCTTGTGGCGGGCTTCGCTGATGGGCTCCGTGGTTGGCGGCAGGCGCCGGCCCCTCCAGGGTATGGCGAGCTCTCCAAACAGTTGGCCGCCGCCAATGACGAGGCCATCAAGAGCCGCCTTCGCGAGCTTGACATCGTGTTTGGTGAGGGGCGTGGTCTTGATGAAGTGCGGCAGATTGCCCTGGATGGATCCGCGGCGGCGGAGGCGCGTCGCGAGGCGATCGCGGCGTTTGCTGCGAGTGTGCCGGCTGACGGTGCCGCAGTGCTACAGGGGCTGCTTGGAGACCGCTCGGTGATCGCCGCGGCGCTGCAAGGCCTTGCCCGCTATGACGATCCAGCCACGCCCCAGGCAGCACTCACGCGGCTGGGCGTGTTTGCTCCCGCAGACCGCAAGGCCCTCGTTGACCTGCTCGCCTCGCGTCCGGCATACGCCATGGTGCTCTTTGACGCGGTGTCGGCGGGGAAGATTGCCCGCGACGAGATCTCGGCCTTCCACGCTCGACAGATCGCCGACTTTGGTGATGAGGCTGTGGTGGCACGCTTGGTCGAGGTGTGGGGTGAGGTGCGGCAGAGTGATGCCGACCGGCGGCAGTTGATTACAAGGCTGCGGGAATCGCTCACCGAAGCACGGCTCGCCGCAGCCGACACGTCGCGTGGGCGAAGGCTCTTCGCGCGGGACTGCACGAGCTGTCACGTGCTCTTTGGGACTGGACGCACGCTTGGGCCCGATCTCACCGGCTCGAACCGCACGAACCTCGACTACCTCCTCGAAAACGTGGTCGACCCAAGTGCAAGTGTGGGCGACGGTTTTCGGGCGGTCACCTTCCTGCTCACTGACGGTCGCTCGCTGACTGGTGTGATCAGTGAAGCGGATGACCGCACGCTCACCATCCGCACCGCGACTGACACACTCGTGCTCGATCGTCGTGAGATCGACGAGCAGGCAGTTCAGGCGAAGTCGATGATGCCCGACGGGTTGCTGGCGGCCTATGCCGACGACGACATCCGCGACCTTGTCGCCTACCTGATGTCGTCTGAGCAGGTGCCCCTGATCGAGGATGGATCTGGAGACATTCTGAAGTAGCTGCTATTTCCGTTCGATCGGACGCAGCACGATGTCGCGATATTCGACCGGGCCATGATCGCCTTGGAGCATGATCGGGCCGGGATTGCCTTCGTTGCTGTCGAGAGCGCCGCCGGTGATGCCTGGGATCTCTTGCCGATCGATGATCCGTTCGCCGTTGAGGTGAATCGACACCGTGCGGCCGACGAGGCGGATCGTCATGGCTTGCCACTCGTCGTGAGGCTTCGCGGCATTCACGCTGGGGGTCAGAAACCCATACACGCCACCGATGCGATGGCTGTTGGCCTTCTCCCCAAAACTGTCCTCCACCTGCACTTCATAACGGCCGCGAAGGTAGATCCCGCTGTTGCTCCCTTTGGGATAGCGGAAGGCGAGGGAGAGTTCGAAATCGTTGAAGGTCTGCTCGGTGATCAGGTTGTTACCTGGACGGACGTTGACGAGCATGCCATCTCGAGCCTCCCAACCGTTGTCGGCTTGGGGAAACTGCGGCTTCCAGCCAGCGAGGTTCACACCACCAAACAGCTCGATCGGTTCGCCAAGCACAACCTCCCCTGAATGCTCCAACTCCGGGGCGCGGCGAGCGGTCCAGCGCAGCGTGCCCTGCTCGCCGTTGGTTTCACCGCGAATCGTGTCGCCATTGAGTGTGCCCTCGTAGACCACGTCGTCCGTGCGTTGCTCCCACTGGGGTGGCACGGCGAAGCGAAAGTGTTCGCCGTCAAAGCGGATGTGCGAGATCGGACGGGCGCTGCCGAACTGACCGACGTACTCCCCAACGAGGGTGCGATAGCCCGACTGATGCACCTCAAACCACGAGGGGTAGGGCCCATCGGGCCCCTCGACGGTCACATCCCAGCGACCAATCAGGGACGCTGGTGCCTGCGTGGCGGTGGGCTCGGGATCGGTTTCAGCAGCCTGGCTGCATGGAGCTGTCATGGCAAACGCGCACACTGCGAAGAAAAGGTGGCGGGCAGATCGTGCTGGCATGGAACTTTCAACCAGGAGGGGACTACGGGCGATAGATGTGAGAATGCTCAGAGCATACCGGCGCGAGGCCTTCACGCGAGCAGATCGTGGATCACGTGCCCATGCACATCGGTCAGGCGGCGTTCGATACCGTTGTTGTAGAAGGTGAGCTGGGTGTGGTCGATGCCGAGGAGGTGGAGCGCTGTGGCGTGGAGGTCGTAGCAGAAGGTTGGGGCGATGGCGGCGAAGCCGAGGTCATCACTTGAACCGTAGCTCGTGCCTCCTCGGATACCCCCGCCGGCCATCCAAACGGTAAAGGCACTTGCGTTGTGATCGCGGCCTTTCCCCTGGGCCGCAGGTTGCCTGCCAAACTCCGTTGAACAGATCACGAGGGTGCTCTCGAGCATCCCACGGGCCTTCAGGTCAGCCAGCAGTGCGGACGCTCCCTGATCAAGGATCGGTCCCCAGTAGCCGTGATCACGGGCGAGGTCTTCGTGGGAGTCCCAGTTGGGGCGGATTGGCTGGCTCGTGGTGTTTTCCGCACCGCAGTAGATCTGCACGAATCGCACCCCGCGTTCCACTAGCCGACGGGCAAGGAGGCACTGTCTGCCAAACGAACCGCGGTGGGGATCGTCGATGTCGTAGAGACGACACGTGTGCGAGGTTTCCCGGGAGAGATCGGTGACGTCTGGGGCGGAAAGCTGCAGGCGAGCGGCCATCTCGTAGGCAGCGATGCGGGCGGCAAGGTCCGTCTGGTCGCGACGTGGCTCGAGATGTTTCTCATTCAGAAGTTTGAGGAAGCGACGCCCTGCAGGCTCGCCGGCGAGGATGCCTTGATGGGATTCTGGTGGAAACAGGTCGGCGAGGGGGGGCTTGTTGAGGGCGGTCTCGAGCACCGTTCCCTGGTGCCGGGCAGGCAGGAACCCGGCACCCCAGTTGATGGGGCCACCAGGCGGAAGCCCGCGCTGGTCGGGCAGCACGACAAAGCCCGGCAGGTTGTCGGCGGCACTGCCAAGGCCGTACGTGATCCAGGCGCCCATCGAGGGAAAGCCTGGCAGGATGAAGCCGCTGTTGGCCATAAACATCGCAGGGCCGTGCAGGGCCGTCTTGCTCTGCATGGAGTGGATAAAGGCCATGTCATCCACATGCCTCGCGAGGTTGGGGAGCAGGTCGCTGACCCATCGGCCGCACTGCCCATGCTGACGAAACGGCCAGTAGCTTGGCTGGCAGTTGCCTGGCTTTGACGCAAAAAACTCGACGTCGCCACTGGTATCGAAGGGGGTGCCGGCACGGCGTTCCAGCTCGGGCTTGTAGTCGAAGGTGTCGACGTGCGAGAGGCCGCCCGGGCAAAAGATCTGGATGACGGCAGTGGCCTTTGCCAGCGGTCCACTTGGCTGTCCACGGGTGGTGTGCCCCTCGGCGGCATGCGCACGTGACTCGTCGGCCAGCATTGCGGCGAGTGCCATCCCACCCAGGCCTCCACCGAGGTGCCAGAGCGCATCGCGACGTGACGTTAAAGGCGCCACGCCACGGCATGCGTCAACCGTCGGCGAGTGCCCGGTGGAGCTAGTCGAAGGTGATGAACTCGTTGGCATTGAAAAGCATCCGGCAGAACTGCGTGAGATCGGTCTCCTGGATCAACTCCCGCGCCGCGGTGCGTTCCGCGTTGTCGGGCTCGCGCTGGAAGGCCAGCTGAAAGGCGAGCGAAATGCGCGAGTCGCGATCGGCGGTGGCCTCGCGAAGTCGCGTCGAAAAGTGTTCGGCCTGTCGCAGGAGAAAGTCGTTGTTGAGCAGGGCGAGCGACTGCAGGGCCGTGGTGGTTTCCAGACGCACCGGGGTGAGATTCGCCGGGTTGGGGCAGTCGAGGGTGGTCAGGAAAGGGGAGGGTGTGCTGCGGACGATGAAGCGGTAAATGGTCCTTCGCCAGAGTGGCGGAGCGTCGGCCGTGATCGACGTGTAGACCGGCGCGTAGGCTTCTTCATAGTCGAAGTCGCGATAGCCGGGGCCGTACATTTCCAGGTTCAGGCAGCCGCTGGTGGAGAGGACCGCGTCGCGGATGCTTTCGGCGTCAAGCCGTCTGGGGTTCTGCCGCCAGAGCAGCCGGTTGTCGCTATCGAGGGCCGTTGCTGCGGGGGCTCCCCACACGCCATGGCTTTGCTGGCGGTAGGCGTGGCTGGTGCAGATCAGCCGGTGCACGTGTTTGAGTGACCAGTGATGAGACACGAGTTCGGCCGCCAGCCAGTCGAGGAGTTCGGGGTGGCTCGGCAGGCTGCCGCCGAGTCCGAAGTCGCTGGGTGTGTCGACGAGCCCCGTTCCGAAGTGGTGCTGCCAGAGGCGGTTGGCGATCACCCTGGGCGTGAGGGGGTTGGCAGGGTCGGTCACCCAGTGGGCGAAGGCCTGGCGGCGCTCGGCATCGGATGACTGGGAGTCGAGCGTCGGTCGCTCAAGGCCGGCGAGGCAGGGCAGCGTGCCGGGGGCGACGGCTTCGGCGGGTGCTTCAGGATTGCCACGGGTGAGTCGGTGGATCGTTTCAGGCGGCTGGGCGACCGGCCCATAAAAAGTTGGCACGGGCTGGAGGGCGTTGCGAGCAGCCTCCATGCTCGCGACTGTCTTCCGGGCAGCGTCGATCTCCTGCTGTCGTGTTTCGCTGAGGGTCTTGGGATTGCCATCTATCCGAGCGTCGCCGAAGAAGATCTGGTCATGTGAGATGCCATTGCCAGCATCGGTCGAAATCAGGGTCAGGAAGCGGCTGCCGGCTGGCAGGGGAATGTCGAGGGACACGCCGCCATCGTCGCGTCCCAACCGACCGTGCGCGACAATCTGCGCATCGACGGCGACGGTGTAGTCGGCTCCGTCGGTGGGCGTGATGCCGCCGTAGCCGACCACGCAGCGAAAGACGGGGCCCGTGAAGGCGGCGTTCTGGAGGACGGCGGTCAGGTCAAACGTGATGCCGGCGTTGGCGTGGAGCCCCAGCATGGTGTGGCCTTCGGAGGCATAGTCGACGCCATCGAGGACGGTCGAATGTTGGCTGTTGACCGGCCCATTGCGGATGGCGTCCCAGGCAGCCGCAGAGGTTTTTGTCAGGCCGGTAAGCGGAGGCCCCTCGGGTGTGATGGGAAGAGGATCGGGACCGCTGGGGATAAACACCGCGGCGACCCGTGGCGTTGGGCCGGCGACGGGCGCGTTGGCAGTGGATCCTTCAAGGAAACCCATCGGTGAGCCAACGAGCAGTGCGCCAGTTGCGGGATGGATTCCTGCACCGCGCTGCCCGCTGCCATAGCCATCGCCTCCTCCCACGATGTCGGCCAGATCGATGCTCTCGCCGGAGAGTTGCCCGAGGCGCGTGCGGGCTTCGCCGATCTCGCGCGAGAGCCGTTCCTTCTCCGCGGTGTAGGCAGCCTCGGCCGCTGGGCTGGTGGATCGCTCTCCTCGGGTCACTCCCGAAAAGAGGGCCACGATGCCGTAGTAGTCGCGTTGCGAAATCGGATCGAGTTTGTGGTCGTGGCAGCGAGCACAGTTGATCGTCACGCCGCAGGCTGCGGTCATGACCTGCGTGATCATGTCATCAAGATCGTCAGCCCTGGCCTGACGGCGGAGCACGCCATTCTTGGTTTCCACCTGGCCAACAAAGTCCCATGGGCCGGCCGCCAAAAAACCAGTCGCGACGGTGAAGTCGGGGTCGTGCGGCGCAATCACATCTCCTGCGAGCTGTCGACGGAGAAACGCGTCGTAGCCAAGGTCGTCGTTGAAAGCCCTGATTAACCAGTCGCGATACCGCCAGGCATTCTCCCGAATCTGGTCGCGTTCAAATCCGTGTGTGTCGGCGTAGTGCGCGATGTCGAGCCAGTGGCGGGCTTGCCGTTCACCGAAATGGGGTGACGCGAGCAGCCGCTCCACGAGCTGTTCGTAGGCATCCGGGGAGGTGTCTGTGACGAAACGAGCTACGTCTTCCGGGGTTGGCGGAAGTCCGAGGAGGTCGAAGGAGAGCCGACGGATGAGGGTGCGACGATCGGCGACCGAGGCTGCTTTGAGGCCAACATCGGCGAGCTGTGCTTGGATGAACTGATCGATCGGGTGCAGCCCCGGGGCTGCAGGATTAGGGAGGGGAGGCCGCTGCACCGGCTGCCACGCCCAGTGTTCCAGGCGAGGGTCGTGCTCGTCTTCGCGGGCCTGGCGGTCCGCGTCGCTTTCTGGCCACGGCGCTCCGCTGTCAATCCAGCGTCGCAGGAGGTCGATTTCCTGTTCGGTGAGAGCATCATCGGGTGGCATGCGGCGGTCTTCGTCGGCATGCGTCACCCGCTCGATCAGAGGGCTTGCCGTGGCGTCGCCCGCTACGATCACCGGCCCAAACTCGCTGCCTCGCACTGCGCGATGCCGCACATCAAGTCGCAGCCGACTTTCCTCCAGATCTGGCCCGTGGCAGTCGCCGCAACGTTCTCGCAGCAGCGGACGGATGTCGCGTTCGAAGTCGACCTCGCGAGCGCTCGTGTTGCCGAGGCTCAGGAGCACTGCAGCAACGAATAGGCCAAGGTTGGAGAAATGGCGTTGAAGCAAATCTGGTCTTGGGTTGTCGATGGTGTTGTGCATCGCTCGCGTCATCCACTCACCGACAGTGATTGTCACGAAACGGATCGCTTCGTTACGCCAGGATGGGCTCGATCACGTGGCCGTGCACATCGGTCAGCCGGCGCTCGAGACCGTTGTTGTAGTACGTCAGTCGGGTGTGCTGGAGACCGAGAAGGTGCAGGATGGTGGCGTGAAGATCGTAGATCGTGGAGATGTTTTCCACCGCCTTGTAGCCGAACTCATCGGTGGCGCCGTAATGGAACGCCCGTTTCACCCCGGCGCCCGCCAGCCACACGGTGAAGCCTGACGGATTGTGGTCGCGGCCGCTGGCGCCCTTCTGGAACGTCGGCATGCGGCCAAACTCGGTGACAAAGGCCACGAGTGTGTCGGCGAGCAGGCCGCGGTCTTTGAGGTCCCGCAGCAGGCCTGCGACCGGTTGGTCGAGGATCGGGCCGTGCACCGAGTACTGATCGACGAGCGTTTTGTGGCCATCCCAGTTGCCCACGCCTTCTCCCATCGCATACGCCCCGTTGAAGAGCTGCACAAACCGCACGCCCTTCTCGATCAGCCGACGGGCCAGGATGCAGTTTTGGGCAAAGCGGGCCTTGGTGGTGTTGGCGGTGTCGTCGGCGCCGTACAGGGCGAGGGTTGCCGCGGTCTCACCGGAGAGGTCGGTGATCTCCGCTGCGGAGAGTTGCATCTTGGCGGCGAGCTCGTAGGCCGCGATGCGGGCAGCGAGGTCGGAGTCGCGTGGATGCTCAGCGAGATGCTGCTCGTTGAGCATGGCGAGAAAGTCGCGGCTGGCCCGGTCGGCGTCGGCGGTGATCGTGTCTGGTCGGGCGAGGTTCGGAATGGGCCGGTCCGCCGACATCGGTGTGCCTTGGAACACCGCAGGAAGAAAGGCCGACTGCCACTGTCGGGGACCCACTTGCGGCACGCCGCGGGGGTCTGGGATGGCCACAAATGCCGGGAGGTCGCGGCACTCGCTACCAAGGGCGTAGGTCACCCAGGCCCCGACGCTTGGAAACCCATCGAGGGTGAAGCCCGTGGCCATCTGGTTTTCGGCAGGACCGTGGGTGTTGCTCTTGGCCGTCATCGAGTGGATGAAGCACATCTCATCAGCCAACTCGCCAAGATGCGGCAGCAGGTCGCTGGTCATCGTGCCACTCTCACCGCGCGGGCGAAACTCCCACTGTGGCTTGATCAGGTTGCCCTGCTCGCCTTGGAAGGTGATCAGCTTCTCGCCATCGACAGGCATTGGCATGTCGTGGCGTTTGAGCAGTTCAGGCTTGTAGTCAAAGGTGTCGACGTGCGAGATCGCTCCTGAGCAGAAGATCAGCAGCACGTTCTTCGCCTTCGGCTGAAAGTGGGGCGGCCGAGGCGCGTAAGGGGCGGAAGGATCGATGATCGGCCGGATGGGACCGTCGGCTGCGGCTGCAGACGCGGCTGCGGGTGCGGCTGTGCGTCCCTCCTCGGCCAACAGGGCCGCCAAGGCAATCCCGCCGAGGCCTGTGCCGCCATGCTGGAGGAACTGTCGGCGGTCGAGCAGATGGCGGCCGGCGTGACTGAGCGGCTGATCCATGCGGTGGGTCCCCTGATCCAAACGTCTCTTAAGGATAGCCCCCGGGCAAACCCATGCTCAACGCAGCGGTTGAGTGCTCGTTCACGCCAACTCAGCACTCGGGCAGAGAGGAGCCAGCGTGCACTGGTCGCAGGCGGGCTTGCGGGCGTGGCACACGCGGCGTCCATGAAGAATCAGAGAGTGGTGGAGGAAGGTCCACCGCTCCTGGGGGAAAAGTGATTCGAGGTCTTTTTCAACTTTGTTGGGGTCGTCGTGGCGGCTGAAGTTGAGGCGTCGGGCAAGCCGTCCCACGTGCGTGTCAACGGCGATGGCCGGGCGGCCGAATGCGTTGCTGGCCACAACGTTGGCTGTTTTGCGGCCCACGCCGGGGAGGGCAAGCAGGTCGTCGTAGTCTTCCGGCACGTCGCCATCGTGCAGGTCGACGATCCGTTTCGCTGCAGCGATGATATTTTTGGCTTTGTTGCGAAACAGCCCAATCGTCTTGATAAAGGGTTCGACCTGCTCGGGGGTTGCGCGTTCGAGTGCCGCTGCGTCTGGATACTTGGCAAATAGGGCTGGCGTAGCGGCGTTGACGCTCACGTCTGTTGCTTGTGCGGAGAGGATCGTGGCCACGAGGAGTTCAAACGGGGTGCCGAAGTCGAGTTCGGTGGCAGCATCGGGATAGCCGCGGTCGAGTTCGGCGAGCACCTGCTCAGCACGGTGGCGTTTGTCGGCGTTGCGTTCGCGGGGCATGGGCATCAGGTGTGGGGGATGAAGAAGGTGAGCCCAGAGTGTGTCACGTTTTGCGAGAACGTGGCGGCGATTGAGAATACGCTGCTCACGCCGCTCGACCCGCGGGCCACGTGGTAGCGAGCATACTGTCTGCCGAGGTCTCGATTACACCGGGGGGAGTGGTTTCTCATGACGACGACAACACGATTGATTGCAGTGATCATGTGCTGCGGGCTGGCACCGCTGGCGATGGCGCAGCCCGACCCCCGCGAAAACTTTGATCGTTGGGACACGAATCGTGATGGCGTGCTCAGCCGCGAAGAACTCCCCGAAGGCGTGCGAGGAAACTTCAATCGGCTCGACGCCAACAGCGACGGTGATGTGTCTCGTGACGAGCACGACGAGTTTGTGCGACGTTTCGTACGGCCCAACCAAACCCCTCCGCGGCGTGGTCCCATGATTCCAGACACAGTGACGGCCATGCGCGATCTCTCGTACGCAGGCACCGACCATCCTCGGCAGCGACTTGATCTCTTCGTGCCTAAGAAGCCGGCGAGTGAGAAGCTCCCTCTGGTGGTGTTCATTCACGGAGGTGGCTGGCTCAACGGCGACAAGGCGGGGGGGGCAGGGCGCGTGCTCCCCTACGTTCGCACGGGTGAGTTTGTTGGAGCATCGCTCGGATACCGGCTCAGCGGTGACGCCACATGGCCAGCGCAGATTCACGACTGCAAGGCGGCGATTCGATGGCTGCGGGGCAACGCCTCCACGTACGGCATTGACCCGGAACGGATTGCGGTGATGGGGAGTTCCGCAGGAGGCCACCTTGTCGCGATGCTCGGCACGTCGGGGGAAGTGGAGAGCCTCGAAGGGAGCCTCGGCGACTTTCCTGGCCTCAGCAGCCGTGTGACCTGTGTCGTCGATTTCTTTGGGCCGACGAATCTCCTCACGATGGGAGACTTCCCAAGTTCGATTGATCACAACGCAGCCACGTCGCCCGAATCAAAACTGCTCGGCGGCGCGGTCCTCGAACACAAGGACGCTGCTCGTGAGGCGTCGCCGCAGACGTACGTGACGGGTGACGACGCGCCCACCCTCATCCTGCACGGAACCGCGGACCGCGTCGTGCCTTACGACCAGTCGGTTCAGTTTGACAAGGCGCTCCAAGGAGCAGGTGTGGAGTCGCTTTTCATCTCCATCGAGGGTGGCGGACATGGCGGCTTTGAAGGCGAAGAAACCGAAGCCCGTGTGAGGGCGTTTTTGGATCGCCACCTGCGAGGGCAGGAAGTGGAGATTTCCACCGAGCCCATCACCGCACGCTGATGAACTCGCTGGCGTTGTAGAGGCTGCGGCACACCATCGGGAGGCCATGCTGCTTGACGAGGGCAATCGCAGCAGATCGCTCGTGTGCTGTGGCGGCGCGGCCAAACGCAAGGAGGAACGCGCGGTCAACCTGCTCCGCAGGGTCGTCGCCTGCTTCGCGCATGAGCCGTGCGGCAAATCGATCGGCCTGCTCGATGAGAAAGGCTCCGTTGAGCATGTTGAGCGCCTGGAGGGGCGTGGTGCTCACAGTGCGGGTGGGCTGGGATTGAGCGGCATCGGGGCAGTCGAAGGCACCAAAAAATGTGTCGAGTTCGCTGCGGGGCTTCGACTGATAGACCATGCGGCGGAAGTCATCGGTGGTGAAGGCGGTCTTGGTTTCATAGACCTTCACGTAGTTGCTGTTGGCTACAAACAGGTCAAAGCCAGGACCACCCATCGTGAGGTTCAGACTGCCGCTGACAGCGAGAATCGCATCGCGGAGGGCTTCGGCCTCGAGTCGCTGCGGAGGGAAACGCCACAGCAGACGGCTGCTGGCGTCGATGGCCAGGCCTGCGTCGGTTGCGTTCGACGATTGCCGGTAGGTGCGGCTGGTGACGATCAGCCGGTGGATTCGCTTCAGCTGCCAGCGGTCGACTTGGGGATCCGTGGAGCAGATCGTGGGCTCGAGGAGTTCGCAGGCGAGCCAATCGAGGAGGGCTGGATGGCTGGGGAGGCCGCCGTTCACTCCCAGGTCGCTGGGTGTGTCGACGAGGCCCGTGCCGAAGTGGTAGTGCCAGAGACGGTTGACGATCACGCGGGCCAGCAGGGCTCCGCCGCCATGGTCGACGTCGGTGATCCAGTCGGCAATGGCCTGACGCTGGTAGGTAGTGTCGGTCTTCGTACCCGCTTCACGGGCTCGCTGCACGTAGTCGTCTGGGGTCACGCCTCGGGTCAGCACCTCGATGAAGCCCAACTGCACCGGGATAGCGCGGTCGTAATAGTCACCGCGGCGGAAGAGCCACGACGGCTGCGGAGTGGAGGCGATGTCGCGCCAGCCAAGCACGGTCTCTTGCGTGTTGCCAAGTGCGATCTCTGCCCGCTCGCCGCTGTGAAGGCTGCTCATCAGCCGGTAGTAATCGCGGCTGGGGATCGCATCGTATTTATGGT
>JAPOIM010000068.1 GCA_029978905.1 Planctomycetota bacterium | reverse complement strand
CTCGCCGCTGTCCATGCTCGCCATCCCCATGTAGATATTCATGTCGATATCTTCTTGGAGAAATCGCACCGAGGCGTCACCCAGGCCCACCACACATCCGGCTGGATGCTGGCTGCCGAAGCTGATGTGGTTGAAGTTGTTGCTGCCGTTGTAGTTCGTGGAGTTGATGGGGTACGTCACATTCTTCGTGGTTCCCGATCCACCAGTATTCCCACGGATCCAGCTGCGGTAGTGATTCTGACCGCGTGGCAGTTGCACCGACCGCTCTGCCAACATCAGCGTTTGACTTGAGCCGTCAGTCACGTCACTAAAGCCAACGTAGCGATTGGTGCTCGCACTGCCGGACGTGTTGCGGAAGTGGCTCAGAATGCCGTGGGCCGACCAGGCCTGGTTGTTCGCCGCGTCGCCGACCGTGTAGTCGTACTGGACCCCGTTGAGCACCATGCTTGTGGGGTTCGTCAGACCCGCCGGTCCCATCACGCCGTAGTAGTGCGTGGTCTTATGACCGTTCACTGGGGCCGGATTTGGGTCGAGGTACTTCTCCGGCGTAGGACCTGACGGGCAGAAAAGGGTCGCGATCGCCGACTGCCCTACGAACGTATTATTCGCGTGGTTGTAGCCCACCGAAAAGTCATACCGGTCGTAGATCGCCTGCTCTTCGAGATTCGGCAGGATGCGCAGGATCCAACTCGTTCCAGCAACGGTGGCCGTCCCGTTCTGCGGGGTTGGGTAGACGGCATTCTCGGCCCCAACGGGAAACCGCTGCCGTTGGCTTTCATAGTTGTGGATCGCGAGCCCAAGCTGCTTCATCTTGTTGATGCAACTCGACCGTCGCGCCGCCTCGCGGGCACTCTGCACAGCCGGCAGGAGCAAGCCGACGAGCACGCCAATAATGGCAATCACGACGAGCAACTCAACGAGTGTGAAACCACGGCGTGGCGTCACCATTTGATCGCGCAAGCGCATAGCAACTCCCCAAAAAGAAGAAAAAAGGAATCCCCCAAACCGAGCGACCTTAGAACGCCGCAGGTCCGAAAAAGTTGCGAAAACTTTTTTTGGAGTCGCGTGTCAGTGGAAAACGCCTTATCGGCAAGTCGGCAACCTAAAAGCCCCCGACTCGCCAACGCCGAATCCGACGAGATCATGGCGATCCTTGCCCGAAAACACAAGCATTCGGCACAGGGTCGGGCTCACACTCGCCGCCCCCCATGCCTCCGCTCGCCCAACTCCCCAGGGAGGGCTGAGCCCAGTGCTGACTCGACGGCGTAGATCCGCGAGCGAAGCCTGGAGGGCGGAAGCGATGTGGATCTTCGAGTGAGCGAGGGCCAGGAAGGCCCGCAGCGAACGTCCGGCGAGGCAGCGTTGGGCTCAGCCCGAGCGTCCCCGAGCGTCCCCCTCGCCGCGTCTCCGGTATGCTGCCGCCATCCCACGTCTGGAGGTTGTCATGCCGAGTTCACAGGCACCGTCGGTCCTGGCCATCGTCGCCCACCCCGACGACATCGAATTTTCCGCAGCTGGCACGATGCTGCTGCTGAAGCAGGCCGGTTGGCAGCTGCACTACTTCAATGTCTCCGGCGGCGACTGCGGGAGCACCGTCACCGGCCGCGACGAAACGCGGCGGATCCGCGCCGTCGAAGCGAGAAACGCCGCGGCGATTCTCGGAGCGGAGTTCTACGAGAGTGTGGGAAACGACATGCTGATCTTCTTTGGCGAGGAGTTACTGCGGAAGGTGGCGGCGGTTGTGCGGAAAGCCAAACCGCGGATCGTGCTGACCCACTCGCCGCAGGACTACATGGAAGACCACATGAATACCTGCCGACTGGCGGTGACGGCGGCGTTCACCCACGGCATGCCCAACTTCGAGACCGATCCCCCGGTCCCTCCCTACGACGGTGATGTGACCGTCTACCATGCGATGCCGCATGGGCTGTGCGACGGGGTGCGGCAACCGGTCGAGCCCGACTTCTACGTCGACGTCGACAGCGTGCGAGCGACGAAGAAGGAAGCATTGGCCGCCCACGAGAGTCAGCGGGCGTGGCTCGATGCGTCGCAGGGGTTTGACTACCTCGCCGCGTGCGATGCGATGAGCCGGAGCATCGGCGAGCGGTCCGGGGTGTTTGCACACGCCGAAGGCTGGCGTCGCCATCTCCACCTCGGCTACTCCGCGGATGAGCGCTGTCCACTCAGCGAAGCCCTGGCGGCCCCGCTCGTCGCCCACAACCCAAAGATCACCAAACCACCCGTGCCCGTGGGCTAACCCCGGGCGCGCGGCCGAGTGAGGTTTCCTTCGACCTGTTTCCGTCAACGTGTGCTTTCCCCCAAGGCCCCGCGTTTCGTGTGGCCACGACGTCTTCGAGAAAGGCCTCTCATGCCTCGCCCTTTGAGCCGCATCGCCCCCGACTGGTGGGACTACACCACGCTCAGTCCTGAGCTCATCCACGAGGCCGCGTGCCTCTCCGTTGCCGACATGGAGGCACTCTCCAGGCCTGGTTTTCGGGTGGTGCTCTACGACACGCTGGAAGACTTCTATCTCGCCGAGGCTTTGGAATACATCCACGCCTGGCGGCAGGCCACCGCCGAGGATCCCGTCGGCATCTGCGGTCCGATCGGGCCCACGGAGCAACTCCCTTTGGTGGCACGGCTTGTCAACGAGCTCGAACTCGACCTGACACACGCCCACTTCTGGGGCATGGACGAGTGGTTTGAAAACGGCCGCGAGGTGCCCGTGACCCATCCGCTCTCGTTTGAGCGGGCAGATCGTGAACTCTGCTTTGATCGGATTCGGCCCGACCTGCGGATGCCCGAAGCCAACCTGCACTTTCCCAAGGCAGACACCACCGACTACATCGCCAGCTGGAGCACCGCCCGCTGCGCCGTGATGCAGGGAGGGCAGGGGGACATCAAACACTGGGCCTTCAACGATCCGCTGCGGCGTGCAGCACCGCATGCCGAGGAGCCGCCGTCGCCGGAGACCTACCGACAACTCTCCACGCGCGTCGTGGAACTGCATCCACTCACACTCGCCCAAAACGCCCGCACCAGTGGCGGCGGCAACATCACAATGGTGCCCACGCAGGCGATCACGGTGGGGCCGGTGCAGACGTGGCAGGCCGAGAAGGTGTCGATCTGGCACGCCGGCACGCACGACAACCCGCTTGGCCAGCGATTGACGGCCCTGATGATCTCCAAGGGCCTCGCCGACTCAAGCGTGCCGATGTCACTGCTCGCCGACCATCCGCACGTGCAGTTCAACTACTTCCGTGACGGCATCGGCAGCTGCGATGTGGAGATGCACTAAGCGATGCCTCAAGACGCCACGTCTTTGCCATCCGCCGCCAGGCACCAGGGCTATGGTCTGATCACGCTCTCCGCGCTCGTGATCACCGGCATGATCGGGTCAGGCGTCTTCACGACGTCTGGCTTCGCCCTCGACTCACTCGGCTCACCTCGGGCCGTCCTTGCCGCGTGGGCGGTCGCGGGCGTGATCGCGACGTGCGGTGCCGTGGCGTTTGGCGCACTCGCCATGCGGATGCCGGAATCAGGGGGCGAATACCTCTACCTCTCACGGGCCGTCCACCCGTTCGCCGGCTTTCTCGCGGGCATCGTGTCGCTGACCGCCGGCTTCAGCGGCAGCGTAGCCCTCGCCGCACTCGCTTGCGAACGGTACCTCGGTCCGTTGCTGCCGCTCCCTGCCTGGCTGCCACCCCATGGAATCGCTGCGGCGGTCGTGCTCACCTGCGGCCTGGGCCACGCCACCGCGTCGAGCCTCGCAGTGCGTGCCAACACGCTGATCGTGCTGCTCAAGATCACCGCAATCTTCACCCTGATCGGCTTTGGTTATGTGGCGCTCGCCGGCCGATCGGAAGCGACCGCCGTCGATATAACGAGCAGCCTCTCGCTCGGCAGCTTCGCCTCGACCGTGATGTGGATCAGCTTTAGTTACGCGGGCTTCAACCAGGCTGTCTACGTCGCCTCCGAGGCCCGCCAGCCGCAGCGTACCGTGCCCGCAGCGCTCTTGATTGGCACCGTGCTCACCACGGTCATCTATCTCCTCCTCAACGACGTCTTTCTTCGTTCGGCTGATGTGGCAACGCTGGCCGGCCGTCCCGAAGTGGCGGCCCTGGCTGCGGCAGCGCTTGGCGGCCAGTCCTTCGAGGGCTGGATGCGGCTCGCCATAGGGATGTCTACGTTTTCGGCTGTCGCAGGGATGATGATGGCAGGCCCACGCGTGTCGGCGAGCATGGCCCGCGACGGTGTCTTCCCGCAGGTCTTCACCGGTCCGCACGGCATCAGCCGGGCAGCGATGCTGCAGACAGCACTTGCGCTGATTCTGGTGTATCAGGCTTCCATCCTCGACCTCCTCAACTACCTCGGCGTCACGCTCTCGCTCTTCTCCGCATTCGCCGTCACGACGCTCTTTCTGCCGACACACCGAGCCAACCGTGAGGGCCGTCCACCGCTGAAGGCGATGGTTCTGGGAGCCGCGGGCCTCTACGTGCTCACCACGTTCGGATTCGTCATCCTGATGACCCTCCACGAGCCGCGACACCTGCTCGGCACGCTGGCCACGATCATCCTCGGGGGGCTGGCCTGGCTGCTCGTTCGCCACCGACCGCCCGAGTGCTGAGGCGGCTGCGGGGTTGCCGGCGGGCCCACGGGCTTCTAGGGTTGCCAGGCGATCCGTGCAGGCTCACTCGGTGAAAACGTGAACGGTTTCGGACCAGGGAAGGTCGGTTGGCGGTGGGGCGTGGCGTTTTGCCGCGTCCTTCGGCGGTTCGTCGTCCCCTGCCTGCTCGCCGGCGTGGTGCTCAGACACGCAACGAGCGCAGCCGCCCCTCCCACGCCCGTGCCGCCTGCTGAAGCATGGCCGGTCGAGTCGGTGCTACAAGCCGCACGCGGTGACCTGCGTGTGGCAGCGTTGCCACCGATTGCCTTCAACCTTGAGCAGGAGACGTTTGCCAACGAGCCCATCGCCGACCTGGGCACGCCTGGCCCCGCGGATTCTCGGGCCGACAAGAAGCCTTACGGCAGCAATGCCCCGCTGAGCCTGGGGGCCTTTTGGGCACCCGCGACGCCCGTGGTCGGCCAACCGGCAACGCTGAGCATGAACGCTGAGTTTGCGCGGATTGGGGTGCCTCTCGTGATGCCGCAAGAAGGAGAACCGCTCTGGCTGGGAATCGCGAAGTTTGGCCGGCTTGAGTTGGCCACCGATGCGGTGCTTCCCGAGTCGGGCGAGCGAGTCCCGTCACAGTTGTGGTTGGTCGAAACAGGCGTGACCCACATTCGCCCTCAAGACGATGGCGGCACGCTCGGCGGCACCTTCCTTTTTGGCACCGCCAGCGACCGCCCCTACGCTGCCGCCCGCGACCTCACGCTCATGGCGGTAGCCTTCTGGCAGACACCGGCAGCCAATGACCGTGACGACTGGAGTTTCAGCGTCTTCTATTCCCCCACCTCGCAGTTGCCTTATCCGCTGCCAGGCGTGGCGTACGTTTGGAAGCCCGACGACACATTGGAAGCGAAGATCGGCCTGCCAGGCGGCATCGAGTACCGGCCCGATGAGGAGTGGGAGTTTTCCCTGTCGTACTTTCCTTTGGTTAACGTGGTGGCCGTAGCCCGCCGCCATCTCAGCGAGCAGGCGTCGCTCTTCGCCACCTACCGCACCGACACCCAGATCTACTTTCTCGCTGATCGGTTGATCGACGATGACCGCCTCTACGTGTTTGACCAACGCGCGGCAGTCGGGCTGGAGCGTCGGCTCGCCGGTGGGTTCTCGGTGGAGTCGGCGGTGTCGTATCTCTTTGACCGCACGCTCTTCCAAGGCACGAGTTTCACCTCCGGCCGTCGGGACGTGATCGACTTCGACCCTGGTCTCGCCCTGACGGTGCAGCTGCTCTGGCGGCGGTAACCCTCAGCCTCTCGGAGCCTTCTCATGCAGCTAGCCGACTCAGACCTGCTTCGCACGGAGGGATTTGTCGACGGGCGTTGGTGCCCCGCCGACGATCGAAGCGAGGTGGCCGTGGTCAATGCCGCGAGCCGCGAAGCCTTCGCAACGGTGCCCCGCATGGGCCCTGCCGAGACCACGCGGGCGATCGCCGCCGCCGCCGCCGCCTTCCCTGTCTGGAAGCGGCTCCTTGCTCATGAGCGTGGGCACGTGCTGCGACGGTGGAGTGAACTCGTCCGCGAAGCCGCCGACGATCTCGCGAGGCTGATCACCGCCGAAGGGGGGAAACCGCTGGCGGAGGCTCGTGGCGAGGTGACCTATGCCGCAGGCTTCCTCGAGTGGTTCGCGGAAGAGGCCCGCCGCGCGTATGGCGAGATCATCCCGCCGCACCAAACAGACAAGCGGCTGCTGGTGCTGCAGCAGCCTGTTGGCGTGGCTGCGGCGATCACCCCCTGGAACTTCCCGGCCGCGATGATTGTCCGCAAGGCCGCCGCGGCCCTCGCGGCGGGCTGCACCATGGTCGTCAAACCGGCTCCACAAACGCCGCTCACGGCACTGGCGCTCGCGGCACTCGCGGAGCGAGCAGGGCTGCCCGCTGGCGTGCTCAATGTCGTCACCACAGACGCCGCCACATCGCCGGCAATCGGCGAGACCTTCTGCCGCAGCCGCTCGGTGCGGGCCCTGTCGTTCACCGGCTCAACCGCGGTGGGCACGTTGCTCGCTGCACAGGCGGCCGCGACCGTGAAGAAGGTCTCGCTGGAACTTGGCGGCAACGCGCCGTTTGTGGTGTTTGCCGACGCCGATCTGGACGCAGCGGTCGAGGGAGCCATCGCGGCCAAGTTTCGCAATGCAGGCCAAACCTGCGTCTGCGCGAACCGTTTCTACGTGGAGGCCCCACTCGCCGATGCGTTCGCCCGGCAACTTGCCGAGCGGGTGGGCGGCCTGCAGGTGGGCTCGGGCGACACCGACGGGGTCACGGTCGGCCCCCTGATCGACGAGCGAGGCCTCGCCAAGGTGGAGCGGCATGTGGCCGACGCCGAAGCCCGTGGTGGCACCCTGCTCCTTGGCGGCCACCGGCACCCGCTCGGCGGCACATTCTTTGCGCCCACAGTCATCGCGGGCGCCACGAGCGAGATGCTGATTGCCCAAGAGGAGACGTTTGGCCCCGTGGCCGCCGTCTTTCCCTTCCAGGACGAAGCCGAGGCGGTCACGCTTGCCAACGCCACCGATGCCGGTCTCGCCTCGTATTGCTACACGCGCGACCTCTCGCGAGCGTTTCGCGTGGCCGAAGCCTTCGACTACGGCATGGTGGGCATCAACACGGGCATGCTGTCGACCCCGGTGGCTCCTTTCGGCGGCGTGAAAGCCTCGGGCCTCGGTCGCGAAGGGGGACGGCACGGGATGGAGGAGTACCAGGAGTTGAAATACGTCTGCCTCCATCTCGACGACGACGTCGGGGCCTCGGCTGCACGGTCTCGCTGACGCACCTTCCGGCAGGCCGGATTCCAGGAGCATCTCGCGGATCATTTTTCGACCGGTGGATGCCCTGCGTGAATGTTCTGATTACGCTAGGAAGGCATGCATCCGAAGTCTTCCCGCATCCAACCGACTGAAAAGAAAAAAATGAAGCGGCTCATCACCGTGGCAGTGGCCTCTGCAGCGTTTTTCCTGGTCCCCGCGGACACCGTGGACGCCAAGAACGTCTTCGGGCGGGTGCCCGTTCTGAAGCGGATTGGCTCGTATCGCCGGAGTATCGAACTCAATCAGCAGGTGGCCTCCCAAAATCGGGAGATTGCCGACCTGAATGCCACCGTCGACGCCCGCGATGCGTCGCTTGCCGAGCGGGAGGGCACTATCGCCGAACAGGCCGACACGATTTCCATGCAGCACGCGTCCCTCGAAGACATGCAAGCCACCTTGCAAAACAAGGCGACCGAGATTGCGAAGCAACAAGACGCAATCGCCGCGCTCAATGCACAGCTGGCCGCCGCAAAGGACCAACTGGCGAACCTCACGCAGCAGCACCAGGCGATCAGCGAAATGCTCACCGCCTCGAAGCAAGAAAACAGCCAACTCACGCAGCAGGTGGCGGACGAACAGTCGCAGCGTACGGCAGCCGAAACCGCACGCGACGAGGCTCGCACGCAGGTGACAACGCTCGGCGAGAAACTCGCCACCACCGAGCAGCAACTTGTGGCGATGACGAACGACCGGAACGCATCGGCGGAGGCTCTTGCGGAATCCGAAAAGCGTCGTGAAGAGTCTGAGAAGAAGCTGCGCGAGTTCGTCGCCACCGCGGCGATCAAAGACGAGCAGGCCCCCTCAGACACGGAAGACGCTGCTGACGACCAAGACGATGCTCCCGCTAACGACGGAGACGATGCTCCTGCCGACGACGGAGACGACGCTCCTGTCGCCGAATAAACGCGATTTCTCGCTCGTCGCTTAACGCTGCTCGATCCGATAGACCGCATGCTCCGTGCGGAGAAACAGGCTGCGGCCGACGGCAATCGGCGACGCCATGATCGAACCCTCGAGTTGGTTGGTCGCCTCCAGTTCGAACTCGCGGCCAGGGCGGACCACGAACGTTTCTCCGTCGCGGTTGGCCAGGTAAATCACGCCGTCGGCAAAGAGGGGAGACGACGAGAAGTTGCCGCCGAGCCTCTCGGTCCAGCGGTTCTCACCACTGCCCACATCGAGGCAGCTGGCCACCCCCTTTTCACTGACCATGTAGATCTCGTCACCCACCACGAGAGGCGACGGCATCGTGGGCACGCCCTTCTTCTCGCGCCAGAGGATTTCTGGCGGGGACTCGGGGCCTGCGAGCTTGAGCGCCAACAACTCCGGCTGCATGAACGTGGTGCTGAGAAACACGAGGTCCCCAGCGATCACCGGCCTCGGCACGACAGAGAAGCCGAGCACACCGTAGCTCACCTTCCAGAGTTCGCTGCCATCGTTGGGATCGTAGGCATACACCCAATCCGCCCCGGGCGAGATCACGAGATCGCGTCCCTCAAGCGTGATCACCAGTGGCGTGCCATAGGCTTTCTTCAGCTGCGGATCGTCGCGGAGTTCGCCGCTGCGAGGGGTCTTCCAGGCGACTTCGCCGGTCGCGGCATCAAGGGCCGCGATGAACTGCACATCGCTCCCATCGCAGTGCACGATCAGTTTGTCGTGCCAGAGGACCGGTGTGCTGCCTGGGCCGTTCTCGTGGTTGAGCCGCAGCAACCGATTGGCCCACCGCACCTTCCCGGTGGCAACATCGAGGGCAGCGGTTCCAAAATCGCCAAAGTGGCAGTAGAGCGTGCCGTCCTGGAGCACGGGCGAAGGGGAGGCGTAGGAATTGAGTTTGTGGATCGGCTGAGGCTCGTCGATCAGAAACAGTTCGACGTCGTGGACGACATTGCCCGAGTCACGATCGATGCAGATCGCCCGCAGGCTGACCGGCCCCGAGAGTTCCAGTGTGTTGGCGTTTGGAATCGACTCGAGCCTTCGCTGCTTCTCCTCGTCGGTCAGCTGGCTCTCCACCGCGGTCGTCAGCCAGATCTGCTGCCCATCGATCACCGGCGAGGACCACCCCTTCCCAGGGATCTCCGTCTTCCAGACGACGTTTTCGGTTTCGCTCCAGCGACGCGGGAGGTCGTGGGCCGTTGGGGCGTGACCATCTCCGGCGGGGCCCCGCCACTCTGGCCAGCCTTCGCCACGAGCGGCTCCCCCAAGGACGATCGCCAAGACCACGGGCAGGAAGGGCCTTGCGGCGCGAGAACAAAAAGCAGGCATCGACATCGTCACGATTCCTCGGGGGACAGCTGTGGGCTCAAATCATGGCCGGGAGCGGGCCTCGGGAGCAAGCCGCCGAAGGCAGGGCAGGCGAGGCAGCCCAGGTAGTCTGCAAAGAACTGCAAATTGCGGTCGTTGACGGCGGCAAAGTCGGGTTGGTTCCTGACGCCCGCCTTTGGTACAAGCCACCCCGCAATGAACACAGGCATCCCAACAGCGCTTCGCAGTCCTGTTTTCGCGAGCCTCCGCGCAACCATCCAACCGCTCTGCGGTCCAGGCAATGCGCCGGCAGCCACGTCGCCCTGCCTGGCCGCTTCTCGCCGCAGTCTCGTCGTGGTGGCCCTCTGCATGCTCGCGTCCACCGTGGGCTGCGGCACGACCAAGTGGAGCGACTCCGCCCGCACCGCCACCGAACAGTTGCTCACGTCCGACGCGATCGAGCGGGCTGTGATGCAGGTCGATGCCACGGCGCTTGCCGGCCGAAAAGCCTTCCTCGATGTCACGGCACTCGCCCAGACCAACGACAACGCCTACCTCAGCAGTTCGCTGCGGCACCAGCTGCTGGCGTGTGGGGTCGGCCTAGCGGAGTCGAAAGCCGATGCGGAAGTCATTGTGGAGGCCCGAGCGGGTGCGATCGGCACCAACCGTGACGAGCTGATGGTCGGAATTCCGCAAACCAACGTGACCTTCATGGGGATGGGTGGATTGATCCCCGAAATGTCGGCGGCCAAACGCACCGACCAAGAGGCTGTCGCGAAAATCTCGCTTTTCGCCTACGACCGTGCCACGGGGATGCCCGTGTGGCAAAGCGGGGTCCAGAACGTCGCCAGCCGCACCCACGACCGCTGGTACCTCGGTGCTGGACCGTTTAAGTCCGGCGATGTCACCGAAACCCCACGGTTCGCGGGCATCCGTCTGCGGGTGCCGAAGTTCAAACGGGAAACCCCCGTCGAGCTCGCGGACGCGGTGAAGCTCACCAAACCGCACCTCTACGCTACGTTGCCACCGTTACCCGAAGATGTCAGTCCGGTTTTGACAGCCGGCGGCGCTGCTGCAACCGTGAAGTAGCAGTGTTGCCGCTGCCCCGGCCGCGCTTCCCGAAACGGGCGTCGCCAGCCCGCACCGTTCTGCTGCGAGGTATGCTCGAGCGGGAGCAGACGCCGCGGTATCGTCTGCGACGCTTCCACGAGGCAGGTCGCCTGAGCCGGCGCGACGGGCCCTCCACACCACGCGCAGGAGCAGTGATGCAGGTTGAACGGGTCAAGTACGTCATCTGGGCGGCCGACATGGACCGGGCCGTGCGTTTCTACACAACCCTGTTTGGCGGCGTGGTGGGGCGCAGCAATCCCGCGATCACCGAAGTGGAAGTGGTCGGCAGTGTGATTGGCATCCACAGCGGCGGGGAAGGGAAGCGGACCTGGACTGGGCTCTCGTTCCAGGTTCCCGATGTGGTGGCCGGTGCAGCGGAGGTCGTCGCCGCAGGCGGTCAGCTCACCCACGAACCGAAAGAAGAAAACGGGGAGCCCCCACACCTTGCCATGTGCATGGACCCCGAAGGCAACGAGTTCATGCTCACCCGCCGTCGCGGGTCGTAGTCTCTTCCATCCTGCCGCACCCCACCACGATGACCGACCGCCGACCACGCCCTGCCGCCCAAAAAACAGCACAGCCCCATCTTCGCCATCAGGCCGCCGAAGAAGAGACCTACCACGGCCTGCACGCCTGCGAAGCCCTCTTCGCGAAACGGCCCGAGGCGATCATCCGCGTGTACCTCACCGCAGCCGTGCGGCCGCGGTTTCGTCGCCTGATCTCCTACTGCAGCACGGCTCGACGCGGCTACCGCGTGGTCGACTCGGAGAACCTCGACCGGATCGCAGGCACGCGACACCACGAGGGGATTGCCATCCTGGCGCGAGCAATCCCGCGGTGGACGGTTGCGGAGCTCCTGGCCGCTGTCGCAGCGGGAGGGCTGCCAGGCCCATTCGTGTATCTCGATGGTGTTTCCAATCCGCACAATCTCGGATCGATTCTCCGTACGGCTGCGCACTTTGGCTGCTCGGCCGTGCTTGGCAAAGGAGGCGACCTTCCCCCACTCTCACCGGCGGCGGTCCGCGTCGCCGAGGGTGCCGCTGAACTGGTGCCGGTGTGCGACCTGGCCGAACCACGGACCGACCTCGCCCGGCTCCGCGAGGCCGGTTTCCGACTGGTGGCGACCTCCAGTCATCGCGGCGAGCCGCTGGCTGACTCTGGGCTCAATCGGCGAAGCGTGATCGTGCTGGGGAGCGAGGGCACCGGGATCACGCGGATGATGGAGAGCACCGCAGACCGAACCGTCTGCATCCCTGGCACAGGAGCGGTGGAGAGCCTCAATGTCGCCGTAGCCTGCGGTGTGCTCTTGGCGGAAGCTTGCCGCGAAAAAGCGGTCCCACACACGACAAAACCCCCGCGTCGCAGGCCATCCCGCCGCGACTCCTGACGCTTCTCCGACACAGGGCACAAGAGCAGGGTAGGGTTAAGACAACGCTTGTTCCTCCGCTCCAGGAATCGTCGTGATGCGCCTCCTTCCTTTTGCCGCGATAATCATCACAGCCGTTGCCTTCGTGGCCGCCTGCCCTCTGCGTGCCGACGAGCCCGCCGCGACACCTCTCCCGGTCGACTCGGATCAGGCGCTCCTCGACCGCGCGACCGACTACCGCTACGACCCCGTCGGTCGCCAGCTGTGGCCCATCCCTCGCGAATCGATGCGTGAGGGATGTGTGTACTTCACCTACGCGGCTGACATGGAAAGTTGGGTCTGGAGCCAGTGGATGGGCGAGGCAGGCTTTCAGTTTGCGATGGGCCCAGGCTCCATCCAGCCGGGCGAGCGATTCCACCTCACGATCACCGATGCGGAAGGCCTGCAGGTCATCGAGGAGCGGGCACCCGAACTGGCTCGCAAGTTTGAGATTCAGGGCGTGAAGCCGGTCCTCCGCCTTGATGACGACGGCTCCTGGCAACTCAATCCGACCTCCTGCGGGGCCCGCGTATTCGACACCCGCACCGGGGAACGCTGGGAATGGCACGGTCCGACCCAGACGCCGGTGGTGCACCTCGGGGGCAACCGCTGGCACTACAACAACGGGCGCTACGTGCCCCGTTACCGCTGACCTGCTTGGCCCACATCGAGGGCCATCAGCGTGGTGTCGTTCCGCAGATAGAGCCGCCCGC
The DNA here is from genome assembly GCA_029978905.1 of Planctomycetota bacterium. Lineage (GTDB taxonomy): Bacteria > Planctomycetota > Planctomycetia > Pirellulales > UBA1268 > M30B53. Next base: position 10,003 of record JAPOIM010000068.1, on the reverse strand, counting down.
CGGCAAGTGCGGGGAGGGCCCGCACAGTGGCCTCAAGCGGATTCGCCGAGGCGAGCACGCGCAAGCCGTCAGCGCTCGGGCGAATGAGTTGCAGCGTGCCGTCGGTGCCCACGGCGAGCAGTTTGCCGTCTGCGGCCACCACGGTCCCATAACTTCGCTGCCGCTCGCGCCACCGCTCCTGTCCTGACCTCGGATCAAGGCACACCAAACTTGCTGGCGGCACATCCTCGCGGCCGTCGTAGGCGTAGAGGCTGTCACCAATCAGCACCGGCGTTGCGTACTGCGTTGCCAACGAAGCCGTTCCTTCCCAAGCCGGCATGAAGCCCGTCGCATCCATCGGGCCGCAGAGCGTTCCCACGCCGTACGACGCCGTGACCAGGAGCGTCGCTCCGCCGTCAGGGGAGGGCATGACCAAGGGACTGGCGGCGTTGACAGTGGGTCCGCGCATGCCGAAGGGCACCTCCCAACGCACCTGGCCGGTGGTCGCGTCGAGCCGCAGACAGCGGTAGCGGGTGATCAGGATCGCATCGGGCACACCCTCGCTTGAGGCCGTGGGAAGAGCCACCGGCGCCGCATAACTCGCTGGCTCGTCGGTCGCCGACCAGAGCGTTCGCCCATCCGCAAGCGCGAAGGCCACGATCCCCGAACCTTCCCGGCTGCCGCCGACATTCACGAGTACCGTGGCCCGCTCACCAGCTCCCATCACCAACGGCGTGCTCCCCGCCCCGAAGTAGCCCTCACGGGCATCGAACTCACGATGCGTCTCGCGACGCCAGCGGAGCGTGCCGTCGTTGAGCGAGTGGCAGGAAAGCACTCCCTGGGCACCATAGGTCACGACCATGCCATCATGGATGACAGGCACGCAGAGCGGCCCATCGCCGCCGCCCACCTGGGGGCGAAAGCGGGTTGGATGTCCGTCGCGCCAGCGTGTCTCCCCAGAGACAGTGTCGATCGCCTCCACGACCTCAACGTCCGTCGGTGTCCCCGCTTCGGCCGCGGCCAGACGATGAAAGAGGATCAGCGTGTCGCCTGCAACGGCGGGGCCGGCATACCCGCTCCCCACCGACCGCTTCCACACCACCGCCGGCCCTGACGCCGGCCAGCGGTCTGCCAACCGCTCGTCGGCGGCCGCCTGGCCGTCACGGTTTGGCCCAAGCACTTGAGGCCAATCACCTGCCACGGCCGAGTCTGCCAGCGTCGCGTACAGGAGAGCCACGAGCGCCCAGACGACTGCTCGGTCACGGCCACGGTGGTGTTGCACGTCTGCCATCGATGACTTTCCCTTTCTGCGTCTCACAAACCTCAACGCCGCCGCCAGAACGATGCCTCGGCAACCGTGTGCTGGTGCTTGCGAGCAGTTTCGCGGATCACAAACGGAATGTCACGGCGGCCGACAAGGTCACAGGTTTTTCCAAGCACCTGCTGCATGCCAGTCAGCGTGGACTGTGGCGTGCCTTCCACCTCCCGCCCGCCAAGCCAACGGTCGCGTGGGGTGTACTCCTCCAGCCACGTGTACGGCGACGTGATCATCAACAGCCCTCCCGGGACGAGGCGCCCCACAATGCCCTCGAGAAACGCCGCGGGCTGATAAAGGCGATCGATCAGGTTTCCAGCGAACACGACGTCGTAGCCCGTCAGGGCCGGATCAAGCCGACACGCATCCGCTTCAAAAAACCGCACGCGACCAGCCACCTCGGCAAGCCCATGTTCCGCAAGGGAGGCGGTCCTCGGCTCGGTCAGCATCCCCTCGGTCGTGATCGCGTAGCCGACAGCACCTGCCTCCTGCAGGCCTTGGCAGGCTTTCACGAAAGCCGCCGAGAAATCGCACGCGTCCACCGTGGCTGCAAACCGCGCGAGCTCAAAACTCGAGCGACCAACCGCACACCCCACATCGAGGGCTCGCTGCCACGTCCTGCCGTCAGCGTGCTCGGCAGCCTCGCTGATGCAGGCTTTGGGGAAGTTGGCCACGCCAAAGAGGGGCGGACCGTAATGAAACTCCAGATACTGCGCGACCGAAGCATCGGTTTCGTAGATCAGGGCACCGGGCGTATGTGATTCCCGATTGGGCTCGGCGGTGGGCATGGCAGTCTCGTCAATCAGGAAGGTGCAGGGGTGAGGGATGGAACAACGTGGCTCGCAGCGTCACGCCGACTCAGGCGGGCACCGACGCGTGGAGTTCGGCAAGGCGAGGAGCCACGGCAAGCCCGCTGACCAGATCTTCCGGTACTCCAGCCGCACAGGCCAGGAGCGCCCCCACCACGGCTCCGCGGTGGCAGTTGTCGCCCCCCACCTGTGCGTTGCTGCACACGCCACGACGAAAGTCGTTCGCATGCCGCCACACCAAAAAGAGGGCGGCCGGAAAGGCGTCTGGAATGTAGCACGCCGGACTGAGAATCCTGCCGATCACCACGTCGTCAGGATAACGATCCCAGTCGGTCGTCTTGGCTCGGCTGATCCAGTCGGCCGCTTCGTCGAGCATCACGCCACGCAGGTCCTCACCGGCGCGAAGGCGGATCAGTATCCGTGCAAACACGTCGGCCGCTCGCAGCACACCATCATCTCGGTGCGTGAGCGACACATGCTGCTTTACAACGTGGCGGATGTCGGTGACTCCGGCACCGAGCAGCCCCATGGACTCGACGATCGCAGGCACAGGCGTGAGCCCGCCGATGTGCACGTCACGGCCGCCGCACTTGCGTGGCTTCACGCCAGCGGCATAGTTGGTGAAGAAGATCCGGTGGTACTCCTCGACATACGTGTCAGCATGGCATCCGGGCGTGAGCATGAATCGGATGTACCGCTCAAGCCAACGGTCCGCGTCGTAGCCTCGCTCCTCCAGGATCAGCGCAGCGAGTGAGAGCGACAAACGCGCGTTGAGCGTGTTCTCGCCAGCAGCCAGGTTTTGGTGGTAGTGCACACCTCGCTGGCCCCAGAAAGCCGCTTGCTCGCGGAGAATGTCACCGGATGGGTTGGTCGCTTCGTAGTGACTCCTCCACAGAATGCTGTCTGGGTGAGGAGACTTGGGTGCCAGGTAGCCGTCGATCAACCCGTAGTCGCGTCGCAGCGCCTCGCGATCGTAGTACCAGTGCACCGGCATGCTGACCGCATCGGCCACCAGGCTTCCGGTCAGCGGGGAGCACGCAGAGCGATTGAGTAGAGTTTCGGGCATCACCATCTCCATCGAACAGGGCAGGGGGGCGTGGTACAGGCGTTGAGGCCAACACGCTCAGGCCAGGACTGTCTCAAGAAAGTGGGCCAGTCGTGGCGTCGCAGGGTTTTCAAAGAATGCTGCCACTGGGCCGTGCGCCTCGATCTGCCCGTCGGCCACAAACGCGATTTCATCGGCCACCCGTTTGGCAAAATGCATCTGATGGGTGACAAGCACGAGCTGCCGTCCCTGATCGCGAAGTTCACGAATCATCTCCAGCACTTCGGCGGTCATTTCAGGATCGAGCGCCGAAGTCGGCTCGTCGAGGAAAAGGATAGACGGCTCGACCACCAGGGCACGCAGGATCGCGATCCGCTGCTTCTGGCCGCCGGAAAGCTGCCCAGGTCTCTTGTTGGCATGCGCGGCGAGCCCAAACCGCGTGAGCGGTTCGAAGACGCGTTCAAGGGCGTCGCTGCGGGAGAGTTTGTGGACGTGCACCAGCGGGAGCAGCAGGTTCTCAAGGGCGGTCAGATGCGGAAAGAGATTGTAGGCCTGAAAGACGGTCCCCACGCGTCTCCGCCAAGCAAGCCTTCCCGCAGGATCGCGGGGCAGGGGCGTGCCATCGAAAGAGACCTGCCCCCCGGTGGGCACATCAAGCCCTGCCAAGATCCTGAGGAGGGTCGATTTGCCACCACCTGACGGCCCAATCAGCACCAAGCTTTGGATGTCACCGGTCGTAAGCGCACACCCCTTGAGCACCTCCACCGACCCGTGGTCCTTGCCGGGGCTGGCAAACTGCTGACGAACGTTTTCAAGCACAAGCCTCATGCCCGCTTCCCCCTCTCCCACCAAGTGGGCCAGGCCTGAGCAGTGGTCGGCGGTTGAGACGAAGCAAGGCTCATGACTCGTAGTGAAACCTCCGCTCCAGCACACCTGCAGTCCAGGAGAGGGGCAGCGTGAGCATCAGATACCCGACCGCGAGCGGAAGGTAGCTCTCCAGTGAGGAGTATGTGAACGAGTTCACCTCCTGCGCGGCGAGGGTGAACTCCGAGATCGCAATCACTGACAGCAGCGACGAGTCTTTGATCAGTGAAGCGAGTTGGCCCGCGACGGGCGGCAGGACGATCCGAGCCGCCTGAGGCAAGATCACCAGCCAAAAAGCCTGCCACCTCGACAAGCCGATGGCCGCCGCGGCGTCGTGCTGCCCTCGAGGAATCGCCGCGAGCCCTCCTCGGAAAATCTCCACCATGTAGGCCCCGGAAAAGAGCGACAAGATGACGACGCCCGCGACGTAGCGATTCTCCAGCCCAACCGCTGTCGCTACGAGATAGAAACCGATCAACAGCTGCACGAGGAGCGGCGTGCCACGGATCAGCTCCACATACACCCGCACCACGGCTTCAAGCAGCAGGTTCCGCGACTGGAGGCAAACCGCCCCGACAACGCCGATCACGCCGCTGCCCACAAGGGCGCTCACACTGATGAGCACCGTGGCGAGCCATCCCTTCAGGAACATCTCGCGATACTCCCAGACGCCCGCCCAATTCCACTCGTAGTCGACGCGACTTGCCGCCAACCATACAAGCCCGGTGAAGAGCATGGTGACCGCAGCATGGGCGGCGAACCGTTGGACAAACCGTGCGTTCATGCTCGCTCCCTCGGCACGCGTCTGTCTCGTCGTGGTGGCAGGCTGGTCGTCAGCACGACAGCTTTTCAAAAAAGGAAAGGAATGCCGTGCGACTCAAAGTAGGCCTTCTCCTCCGAGAAGTACGCATCGCCGAGTCGTGCAAAGCCACCACTCTCACGAAAACCTTTGAGAAAATCGTTGATGTCACGCAGCAATGCGTCATCACCGCGACGCAACCCAATGGCCCACGCTTCTTCCCGAAAAGGCTTAAGCAGGGCACGTGTTTCCTTGAGATGGCGCTGGTGGTGCTGGTAAATCGAGAGTGGGTCATACAGAAACGCATCCGCTTTCTGCTGCACCACTTCCATCACCGCGGCTGTCTCCCGATCAAGCACGATCACCCGCCCACGGCGGATTTCACGCGACGCAAACTGGTGGGCCGTCGTACCCTTTTTGACCGCGATCGTGCGCCCCGCCTGATCGAGGTCCTCAATCGATGCGACATTCGCCGAGGCCCCTGCGAGGATCGCCAGCCCTGTCTTGAGATACGGATCGGAAAACGCGATCGATTTCTCGCGTTCCGGTGTGGCCGTCATCGATGAAAGAATGCAATCGATTTTGCGCGTTTTCAGCGCAGGGATGAGACCGTCGAAGCTGATGTTTTCGATCACCACAGGGCGGCCGAGATGCTTCCCCAGCGCTTCGGCGATTTCCACGCTGACGCCTGCGGGCCGCCCCTGCTGGTCCGTCATTTCAAATGGCGGATAGGCGAGTTCCATCCCCACCCGCAGAGGAGGCTCTGCGGCTTGGGACGCCATCACGGCCATCCCACACACGAGCCCCATCACCAGGCGGAGCATCTTCTTGCTCGAAACGCTCGCGACCTTCAGCGACATCTCCCCTCCACGGAAACGGTGACCTTCGCGCCGCCCCGCGACGTGCGCTGTTTCCGCAGTGTAGCGGCCGGGGGTGGAAAGGGGACTCCATACTCTTCCCGCGTCGCGCGAGGTGACTCAGGCAAGCCCCTGCCGAACAGCCCACACCGCGGCCTGCGTTCGATCGCTGACCGCGAGTTTGCGGAGCATGTTCTGCACATGCTCCTTCACCGTTTCGACACTAATCGAAAGTGTTTCCGCGATCTCGAGATTCGAGAGTCCGTTGGCGATTTGCACCAGCACCTGCGACTCACGAGGGGTGAGCGGCGAGTCGAAATCGGCAAGATCGGCCCGGTTCGCCATCATGCCGACCACACGGCGGAGACTCGTGGACCGTCGCGGTGGCAGGCCTGCAGCCGCGCCGGCGATCGCATCCAGAATCCCCTCCGTTGTTTCTCCCTTGAGCAGGTAGTCATGCGCCCCGGCTGCGAGCGCTGCAGCTACATACCCGGGGTGGTCAAACGCCGTGAAGACCACCACACGTGTCTGAGGCGCAACCTGCCGGATCGTGCTGATCAACTCAAGCGTGCCACCGTCGCCACTGGTCGGGGCGTCGCCAAGACGGACATCCACGACCACCACCCGCGGTTGGAGTTCGCGACACAGCGCGAGCCCTTCCTCCGCACTCGTGGCCTCGCCAACCAAGCGATGCGGTGAGTCCTTGAGCATCTCGCGCAAGCCAAACCGCACCACCTCGTGATCATCGATTACCAGGACGTCACAGGCCTGCTGGGCTTTCGCCGTCGATTTTGTCAGTCGCTTCACGACGCCATCCCCCTAGACGATAGGTGAGACCCCCTGCCGGGGGAAAACTGGCTGGTAGCGTAAAGCGCAATAGAAGCCTCAGCAAACCCCCTCCCGCGAGGGAAAGAGGGCCGGTGGCCAGTGGCGGCGGGAGGAGACCCAGCCTCGAGGGGCGCTCAACCTACGGTGCGGCTTTTTCAATGACATGCAGACCGGTGGCATCGATCTGCACAATCGGAAACGGCAACTTGGGGTTGTACGAGGCCGGCCCACTTACCACCACCTTCGCTCCACTCGCGAGCCCAAAGAGTTTCCGCGAGTCGATGGACACCACAGCCCCATCGCCATCGACGAACTGGACTGCCGCGAGGGTCGCCTTGGCCTTGCGGCGTTTGCAGAACGGGCAGTTGTCGGCATCGTGCCCTTTGTTGGCACTGTGATCGTCGTCGGGCAGATCCATCATCACAAACGAAGCCTTGCCCTCGAGAAACGGATCCTCTCCTTCTCGTGCTGCGATCCGCCCCACGATGGTGACCGATGCTCGATTCTTGGGCGCCTTTTCAAGGACCGCGAGTGCATCGGTGATCGTGAGCGCAGCGGCCGGTGCCTCTGCCATGACGAACGAGGCCCGTGCCTGGTCGATCGTCAGCGACTCCTTCGCTTCGAGCGCCGTCTCAGCCATCGCGACGCACAACGCAGCGAGGACGACCACCCGCAGAAACCTCGTCGACACACGGCGAACGCGTGCCACTCCCGTCATTCCAAGACGCTCACGTGCCATCTGATTCGCCGTCGGTTGCATCACCTGCATCTCCGCTGTCTGAGGGCTCCCCGGTGGCAACTCCGCCCACCGCCTTTTCCACCTGTTCGACGTAGGCGTCGAGAGTGGCGATTGCCGCTTCAACCCGTTCTGCAATGTCATCGAACACAGGCTCCGCATCGGCATGAATCTTTTGATCGAACTCGTCAAAAGCCTCCAGCAACGCCGCAACCGCGTCTTTCGCCTCGTCCTCGAGCGTTTCCGCTTTCGCCTCAAGGTCCACCAGCAGGTTCCCTACCGCGTGCACATGCCCATCGGCCTCATCAGACGCGTCTCCGGCAAGCGACGCCTTGACGGCGGCAATCCGCTCCTTGAGAGCCGCCACCCCTTCGGCGAAGGTGGCCGGATGCTGATGCTCGCCCTCGCCATGCGCATGGTCCGCATGATCGTGCCCAGCGTGATCGTCATGGTCGTGGTCATGGTCGTCGTGATCGTGATCATGCTCATCGGCGGCCCCGGGCCCATTCGTCGCAGGCGCCGGCGGCTCACATCCCACCACAAATACCCCCAGAGACAGCATCACGAGCAGGCCGGCGAGCGAATGAAGCACGCGCGGCTGCGAGTGCCCACGCGAAGGGGCAGGAAACGACGAAGATGGCATCGCGGTGCAGTTCCTGAGGGATCAAATATTGGGAACGACGGAAAACCCGTCCGTTTTGAATAATACCGACAATCTCGAAGTTTCGGCAACGCGGCTGACGCTCCCGCCCTCCAGGATCTCTCCCATGTCACCTCCACCGCTCGCGGTCGATCCTGTTGCTGAAAAAGCACTTGCGATCAATCTCGATGAACGCCTCTACGGAACCTTTGCTGAAATTGGGGCCGGCCAAGAAGTTGCGCGACACTTCTTTCGCGTGGGTGGCGCAGCCGGAACGATCGCGAAAACGATGTCTGCATACGACATGACGTTCAGCGACGCCATCTACGGCCAGGCATCCAGATATGTCTCACTTGAGCGACTCACGGAAATGCTCGACCACGAGTTTGCCCTCCTCCAGGAAAGGCTCGCAACAACGCGGGGAAGCCGAACGTGTTTCTTCGCCTTCGCCGATACCGCAGCCGCGCTGTCTCACCGTGGAGGCAATCCTTGCCACACCTGGATGGGATTACGGTTTCAGACTCGCCCAAGCGAGCCTCCGTCTGAAGTCCTGATCCACGCGCGGATGCACGACCGCAGCAATCAGTCGCAACAAGAGGTGATCGGACAACTCGGTGTGAATCTCTGCTCAGCAGCGTTTTACCACTGGAAAACGCCATACCGGCTTGTCGAACTCCTTCTTGACGGCATCGACCTTTCACGGATCGAAATCGACTGGATTTCGCTGCGCGGCCCTGCTTTCGAGGAGCATGCCACACAAGCGGTCGACAATCGGCTGCTCGCACTGCACCTTGTTCGCCTTGGCTTCACCCCGGCAGTCCTCTTCGACGCCGGCGGCACGCCCCTCCTCGCCGCCGATGCGATTCGCAAAAAAGCCGTTCTTGTTGAGCGCGGTCGATTTGCGCCAGTCACTGCACTCAACCTCGCCATGCTTGCCGATGCGAGGCGACTTTTCGAAGAGGATCTATCGACCAAAGAGTTCACGACGATCGCCCACGCGGGGCCACCAGACATTTTGGAGGTCATGGAGATCACCATGAACAATCTTCGTGACCATGGCTCGGTTGACGACTCCGATTTTCTCGAGCGTGTCGACCTTCTTTCTGCTGCAGGGAAGATGGTGCTTGTCTCGGAACTCGGTGCGTTCCACAGACTTGCCGAATACCTTGCGGAACGCGAGGTCGCGCAGACGGGTATTGTGCTTGGTGTTCCTCTTTTGCGAGAGGTGTTCGGCGAGGCGCACTACCGCGAACTTCCCGGCGGCATTCTTGAAGCGTTTGGCCGGCTCTTCACCCACTCGGTCCGGATGTACGTGCAGGCTACGCGCGACCTGCTCGACGGCCGCGTGATGACCGCCGACTCACTGCCGGTCGCGAGTCACCTCACGCATCTGCTCCGACACATCCTCGAAAACCGGTTTCTGCGCGGCATTCCGTACGATGAGACCACGCTGAGAACCTACTCCAGCGAACAGGTCCGGGCCCGAATCGCCTCGGGGGACCTTTCCTGGAAAGACTACGTCGTGCCAGCTGTCGCCGAACTGATCGAGAGCCGCGGCTATTTTGACTGCTGTTCAGGACGCAGGCACTGACGTTGCAGAACTGGCGTCGGCCACCAGACACACGAGCCCACGGGGGGGGAGTTCGAGTGGCTCGGTCACGTCAAATCTCGTCGCCTCCTCCACCCCCGCCACGTCCCGCGGAGGCCGGAGACCTGTGTGGACCACGAGCTTCCAGGGCAGGGCTGCAATCGCTGGCGAGTGCGGAAAGTGGAAGGTCCGCGGAAGGGTGCCCGCATGGCAGAAGATCGCCACATGCCGGGGCGTGCCTTCGTTACCCCCCGCCTCGACATTGTCCTCGGTTGCCAGGGTTTCGCGGGAAGGGGCCCCGAAGAAGCAGGTCAGGCTTGCATCGGCGACGTACCAGTCGATAGGTGCGCCGTCCGCTGAGAACCAGGCCACGTCCGGAAGCTCGCCGTCGCCCACGGTGTGCCCCCCGAGAAACGTCCGACGTCGTAACGTGGGATTCTCGCGACGCAGGCGGATCAGTTCGCGGACAAACCGCACAAGGTCGCGCTCCTTGTCCACCAGCGTCCAGTCAAACCAGCTCGTCGCGTTGTCTTGGCAGTAGGC
>JAPOIM010000067.1 GCA_029978905.1 Planctomycetota bacterium | reverse complement strand
GACATGGGCAAGATGCTTGCGGCGCATGGTCTCGATCTCGACGGCGGTGAGATCCTGGCGAGCCCGATCCTAGAGATCGATGCAGCGACCGGCGATTTCACGGGAGCGTCGGCAGATACGGCCAACGCCTTCCTCAAGCGGGAGTACCGCGAGGGGTATGTGGTGCCAAAGATGGCGTGAGCTGCGAGCGGGTGGGGTAGGTCGTCACAGCGGCATCGGGTCGGGCAGCGTGCGGTCGATTTCCGCGACCCGGTAGCCGAAGCCGGTGGAGCCGAGGCTTGAGAGATCGATCTGTCCGCCTCGCCGGCGGTAGAGACCGGGATGCACCCTCGCTTCGATCGCCGATGCCGCGGGATAGAACTGCATGCTGTTGGTTTCCACCCCCATGATCGTGGCGGCGTGCGCCGCAAGTCGACAGTGCGGGATCTGGGCCAGCATGGGGTTGGTGAGATCCTGCACCATCAGCGGCATGCCGTGGGCTCGGGCCCAACAGGCCGAGAGGATTGCGCCCGACTGAGTCTTGCAGGTCTTGAGGGCGACGCCGGTCCAACCGAGCCCGCGGCCGAACCGCACCTGCCGCCAGTCGTGAGCACTTTCGTCGAGAAACAGTGGCTTGCGTCTCGAGACGCTGCGGACATCGATTGGATGCTCCTCAAGCTCATAGGGAAACGGCTGCTCGACATACCGGATCATGCCAAAGATACGTGGGTGGTCAGCCGCGAGGCGGTCGAGGATCTCGTTGACATAGGTTGGATCGGTGACCGTGCAGTTGAAGTCGGCGGAGAGATGTGGGCTGTGGGCCTGAATGGCGATGTCACCTACCCGCACGAGCCGATCGAAATCCCAGGCCGTGTTGGTGCCGGTGAGTTTTACCTTGAGGCAGGTGAGCCCATCGGTCTTGATCCAGTCGACGAGGGTCACCGGCTCGCCATCGTCGGGCTCCGTCCCAGTGCGATCGTCGTCGGTCAGGGGATCGAGGCCACCCACAAGGTGCCAAGCAGGCAAGTGGGTGGGTACGGCAGCCGGGTTGGTCACCAGGTAGTCAGCCGGCACACGGCCAGCGAAACTCACACCGCTTCCTTCGGCAGGTTCCAGCAGTGTCGCGAGGTCGCAGGGGAGGTGCTCGCGACCGTAGGTCTGGTAGGTGTCGACGCCATGCAGCACGCCATAGGCATCATGCAGGGCAATGTCGAAGGGGCTTGCGCAGATCAAAGCTGCGAGAGTGGGCAAGGCTGCACTCGGCTCGGCCTGGTTCTGAGCGTGGCGAAGTGAAGGGAGCACCTCTTCCAAAAAGCGAGCCCCAAGCACCAGCGGGTGGCCGGTTTCGCCAAAGGCGATCCACTGCCGGGCGAGGTCCATTACGAACCGCTGCATCGCCTCGTAGCGGATGTCGTAGGGCAGGTCCGCAGGCCACGCCCACTGCACGCTCAGTGGCGTTTCGCCCCAGCCAACCGCCCGATCGCCGTGGGCATTCTCGACCGTGACCGCCACCCGGGCGCAGGTCACGCTCGTCACCGTCTGCCCACCAAACTTCAGCGGCATCCGAGTCATGACAGGCAGGAAATACACGCGTGCTTCAACAACACGGATGCCGGCAGGAGAGGTCATGAGAGAAGCCCTCAGGAGGGTGGAGGAGAGTGGTTGGCGAGAGGAGTCCGCTCGGTGGGTGCGTCGCGCTCCGGTGGGCTGGCGGCGACGTCTTCGGTGGCCTCCCACTGGTGGTAGGCCTCGGCATACTCTGGGCAGGTGCGGACCAACTCGCTGTGCCGGCCGTCCCCGATCAGTCGGCCATCCGCCAGGAAAAGGATGCGAGGCGCCTGCCGCAGGAGATCGACGCGGTGCGTGACGAGCAAGGTCGTGCCGCGTCCGTCATGCGTCCGCTTGAGAATCGACTCGTGGATCAGGGCTTCGCTCTCCGGTTCGACTGAAGCGGTCGGCTCGTCGAGGAGCAGGATGCGTGGCTTTGTGAGAAAGGCGCGTGCCAAGCTCAGACGCTGCCGCTGCCCGCCGGAGAGTTTGACACCGTTCTGACCGACGGTGGTGTCGTAGCCTGCCGGAAGGCCGATGATGAAGTCGTGGGCGTTGGCGGCGTGCGCGGCCTCTCGCACCTCGTCCTGGGTGGCGTCGGGTTTGCCGTAGCGGAGGTTCTCTTCGACAGTGCCGTCAAACAGATAGTTGTCTTGGCCCACGTATCCAATCTCGGCCCGCAGCGAGGTGAGCGTCAGATCGCGGACGTCGTGCTGGTCGACGGTGACGCGGCCTGACGTCACGTCGTAAAAGCGGGGCACGAGGTTCAGCAGGGTGCTCTTGCCCGATCCGCTGCCGCCAGCGATCGCCACAAACTCACCATCGCCGACCTCAAAGGTGATGCCTCGCAGGATTGGCTTGCTTGGCACATAGGCGAAGTGCACCTCCGCCAAGGCGACCGTGCCGCGACTACCATCCCAGGCCTTGGCCTGTGGTCGGTCTGCAATCGTGATGGGTTCGTCGAGCAGCTCCATCACCCGCGTCGCGGCGGCCCGGGCTCGCTGCAGGATGTCGCTGGTTTGGGCAATGGTGCGGATCGGGCTCTGCAGCCGCCACCAGAAGCCACGGTAGGCGATTAAGGCCCCGAGGCTAAACCAGTCGCTCTCCTGCATGATCAGCCATGAGCCCACACCGAGCATCACGAGGTTGTTCAAAAAGCCGAAGAACGACACCACGGGGAAGTAGGTGTTGCGGAGCCTGCTGGCGGCCACGCTCGTCTGGTAGAAGCCCTCGGCTCGCTCGGCAAACGCCCGCTCTTCGTTGGGCTCTCGAGCAAAGCTCTGCGTGACCTGAATCCCCGCCAGGCGATCCTGCAGGAAGCTGCCGATCGTGCCGAGCCGACGACGAACCCCCTCATACACCTTCTTCACGCGGCGGTTGTAGCTGCGGATGAATACAAAGGCGAACGCGAGAGGCAGGATCGATGCGGCGCCCACAACGGGACTCAACCAGAGCACCATCGCCGCGACCACCACGAACGTCACGATTTCTTCGAGGAGACTGGTGAGCCCCTGCAGCACCGACTGCTCCATCGCGTCGACGTCGCCGGTCATGCGGGTGACCAACTCGCCAGTGCTGTGGTCATGGTGGTAGGTCAGCGACTGGTGCTGAAACTTGGCAAAAAGTTCCATGCGGATGTCGCGCACGAATGCCTGTCCTGTTCGTTCGAGCAGGTAGGTCTGCCAGGCACCCAGCCCGAGGCCAATCAGGTACATCGCGAGCATGATCGCAAGCCACTGCACCAGCACGCTTGGGGTAAGCGTTTTCTCCACCAACCGATCGGCCACGAACCCCCAGACCAGTGGGTGGAAGTTGACGAACGGCACGGCGACGACCAGGAGCGTCAGCGAGAGGCCGAGCGTTGCCCGATACCGGCGTAGGCGTGACCAGACCCGCGCCCGAAGCTGCGAGTTGGAGAGGCTGTACGCGGGTGGCTCGTGTGTCATGGGGCGAGTGGGTGTGCGTGCGACTGATGGACGGATGGTACCATCAGGGCCTCAGGGGAGGATTGTGCGATGAACAACAAAACGTGTGGTGGGTTCGGCGTTTCGTGGATGCGAGAGAGCCGCCGCGGGTGGATGGTGGCAAGGATCGTGGTGTGCGCGTGGTGCCTGCATGCCGTGGTGTGGAGTGGTCGCAGTGCGGTGGCGCAGGACAGTGCCGGGGATCGCAAGCCCAGGCTCCTGATGGTGATTGCCGAGAAGGAGTATGACACGCGGCGGACGCTTCCGGCGTTCGCCGAGGCGCATCTTGGCGATCGCTATGAGATCGACACCGTTTCAGCGCCCGACGAAGAGGGTCGCAACAACCTCGCCGGACTTGAGAAGGCAGAGGACTACGACCTGATTCTCTTGAGCGTGCGGCGACGGGCACCGACCACGGCACAGCTCTCCGCCTTGCGGAGGTATGTCGACCGAGGTGGCCCTTTGGTGGTGATCCGCACCTCGTGCCACGCGTTCTCTCTGCGGGGTGACGAGCCTCCCGCAGGCCATGCCGTTTGGAATCACTTCGACACCGAGGTGCTGGGGTGCCACTATGCCAACCATCATCCCAATGGACTCGTCACTCGAGTGACACGGGCTCCGTCGAGTGCCGACGACACGCCGCTGCTCACTGGCGTCTCGCTTCCCTTTGCGTCAGGCGGTTCGCTCTATCTCGTGAACCCTCTGGAAGACACCGCGGAGCCGCTCTTGTTTGGAGCGATCGAGGGGGCCGCGGCCGAACCTGTGGCCTGGACGACGCGATCGCCGGGCGGTGGTCGTGTGTTTGCGACCACTCTTGGACACGTGAGCGATTTCGAGACCGATGCCTTCTGCAGGCTGCTCGCCAATGGGATCGCCTGGTCACTGGACCCGTGAGATGGGAGATGTCACTCGTCTGAGGCGTCTTCCGCAGGCGCGTCCTCTGCGGCCTGCGTGAGAAACTCCATCACGAGTGATGCCGGGAGCGCGAAACTCCGGGTGCGGCTGTGGCGGGCGATGTTCATGCCGAGAAACCGGCCCTCGAGATCAAACAGCGGTCCACCGCAGTCGTCCGGACTTAAGTCGGCGTCGTGTGGGAAGACTCCCGGGAAGCCATCGCGGCGGCGGCTCTTTTCCATCTGATCCGCGGCGTGGTTGGAGGTCTGCGGCACCGCGTCGAGCGTGACCGTTTTGGTGAGTTCCTCGGCATCGCGGCGGAGCGTGGCAGTGATCACCGCTCCGGGATCAAGCTCCGCGAGAAAGCCCCGGAGTTCATTTTGGGAACGGATTACAGTGTCGTTGAGTTTGGTGATGATGTCGCCCACGAGTAGGCCGGCTCGTTCGGCAGCGCCTGCTTCGTTCACCTGCTCGAGGCGAGCCCCTTCGTTCTCCCCAAACGTGCTCGGCATCACCCCTAAGAATCCCCGGCTCTCTTGCTTTGGCGAGGAAAAGATCGAGCTGCCCACCACGCTCACCATCCCGCTGCCTTCGTCGTCGGGCGTGAGCACAAAAGTGCCCATGGGCAGCTCAGGTGTGGGAGTCTGCATCATGATGCCGTTGGCGTTTTTGGCGGGTGCTTTCAGCAGCACGAGATCGTGTTCGGCGTCTCGCGCGATGATCACGAGCTCAACCGACTCCCCGTCGCCACCATCGATGACAGGATGTGCGCCCACGGCAGAACTCTTGCTGAGGATCCAGAAGTCGTCCTGGATGCAGGTGCCGCTGATGGTGCGGGAGTCATCGCCAAAGTGGCTGCGGATGGTGACGCAGGTGTCGTCGAGCTGGTCTTCGAGGTCGGCAACCTGTGCTGCGAGGCCTTGCAGTTCTGGGACACCACTGGGAGCGGGCACGTTGGGACGATCGTTCTCTGGGAGCGCGACCTCGGGAGCCGCATCCCGTTCCACATCAAACGGGATCGTGATCTCCAGCGTGTCATCGCCTCGTTGCACTGTGGCACTGATCGACTCAGCACCCTCGTCCCGTGCGGCAATTAAAGTCTCTTGGAGGTCGGGCACCGACTGCAGCGCTCGCCCATACAGCTCGAGCAGGATGTCGTTGGGCTGAATCGCGGCTTTGGAGGCGAGGCCCTCATCGATGACACTCGCGACGGAGAGCTTTCGCTCATTCTGGTCTGGCGCAGGGCGTTCAAACCGCACGCCGAGCTGTGGAATGGGAACACCGCTCTCGATGAAGGTCCGTTCGCGATTGAGTTCGTTCCAGTACTGCCGAAACAGGTCGACCGGCACCTCATAGTTGCGATCCATGGAGCGGCCAATGCGGGAATGAATGCCGATCACACAGCCGTTGAGATCAAACAGCGGCCCACCTGAATCGCCTGGCTCCATCAGCACCGACGACTGCAGCATTCCGCGTGATGACCGGCTGCGGACGACCCGCCCAAATCGGGCGACCGGTTCGTTGCTGGCCTTGGGACCGCCGGGGTAACTCAAGCCAAAGCAGGGCTGATTGGTGACGAGCGAGGCGGAGTCGCCCATCGAGACGTAGGGCAGGTCGGCAGGTGGATCATTGATCAGGATCAAGGCTGCATCGGCGCGGGGATTGGAGCCCTTGCCAATTCCTCGCAGCTGGCGTCCGTCGGGGAGCGTGAGACGATAGCGGGCCCCAGGGGAGACGGCGTGGCCGGCGGAGAGGACATGTCCTTCCGCACTCACGATCACACCGCTGAAGCCACTGCCACGGCCGCTGATGTTGACGACCGCGGGGCGGACGCGATCGATCGTCGCCAACACGTCTTGTTGGAGGGAGGGCAGATCAAAGTCGCCTCCCATCCCCAGAGACGGATGCAGCAGCATCGTGGGAACGCTCATCACGATGAGCACGAGCACACGGGTCCAGGCCATGAGAAGCCTCCTGACGAACACGCTGCGAGAGGTGTCAGAGCAGATTCCGGGAGTCACCGCCAATTATGGGCCCGGGGCGCGGCCGCGGCCACTCCCGCCGCCCCAGGGAAAGCCGGGAAAACGCTCGGCCGCTGGCGTCGCCCGTGAAACGCTGCCGCCTGTAGCGGTTGCAGCAGGCCTGTTTTCCCCCGGGGAAGCCGCTGCCGGCGGCGGTGCGTCGCCTACGTAGGCTGCTCAGTGGGCCGCAGGAGGATGTCGTGGACCTGCACGTGGGGAGGGCAGGCCAGCATCGAGATCACGGCCTCGGCAATGTTGACCGGTTCGAGCACCTGAAAGCGTTCGTAGGTTTCTCGGGCTTTCTCGGCCGACTTGTAGTAGTGCTCTGCGAAGCCTGTTTCGACATAGCCCGGGCTGATCTCACCGATGCGAATGGGATCGCCCGCTTCCCGGAGTTCAATCCGCAGGCTTTCCGTCAGGGCTCGGACGGCATGTTTGGTGGCACCGTAGAAACCTGCGCCCGGAGGGACTCGCTGCCCCGCCATCGAGCTGATGTGGATGATTTGTCCGAAGCCGCCGCGGCCACGCATGTCGGCAAGCGCTTCGCGGGTGCAGAGGCAGAGGCCAATCACGTTGACCTCGAGCATCTCCCGCCAGTCGGCGACGTGGCCCGTGGCGAGTGTGCCGGCGTGGCCAAGCCCGGCATTGTTGACGAGCACGTCCACGCCACCAAACCGCGCCTGCGCGGCGGCGAACATGGCTTTGACCGCGGCTTCGTCGGTGACGTCGCACGTGAGGGCAAGTGAGGAAGCCCCAGAGGGGTCGGCGGCAGCGAGGATCTTGGCCACACGGTCCTGCCGTCGCCCGCAACCCACCACCCGCATCCCATCGGCGAGGAGCCTAGTGGCAACCGCGGCCCCAATGCCGCTGCTGGCACCCGTCACGAGTGCCGTCTTGCCTTGCCACTGCTGCATCCCGTGGGTGGGGCGTGTCATGGTGGGTCTCCGGGGAGTGGGTGTGTCGCGAAAGGGATTCGTTGCACGGTAGTCTACTGGCGTGGGGCAGGCATCCAGACACGGGGCGGATGTATTCGAGTGGTATGGAGGGATTTCACTGATGCGTCGAATGCGAGTTCACTGTGTGTTGGCCGGGCTTGTGATGCTGCTGCTTGTGGGGCGTGCCCATGCGGCCGACGAGTCGTCGCGACCACGGAACATCCTGTTTATCGCCATCGACGACCTCAACCACTGGGTGGGGCATCTGGGACGCCATCCACAAGCCAACACGCCCAGCATCGATCGGCTGGCTGCCGAGGGCGTGAGCTTCACGCGGTCGTACTGCACGGCACCTGCCTGCAACCCTTCGCGGGCTTCGTTGATGTCGGGGATGCGGCCCGACACCACCGGCTGCTATCTCAACGCCCACGACTGGCATCCCGGCATTCCGGAAGAGCAGTTGCTCAACTCCTGCCTTGCGTCTGCGGGATACCGGGTGTTGGGCGCGGGCAAGATCTACCACGGGGCGAAAGATCGCGGTGGGCACTGGGATGACTACTTCGACGGCGGTGGCGAAACGCCGCCTCGCCATCCCTCGGCTCCGGACGACGGTGTGGGAGGGATCACGTTTTCGCCGCTGGATGGTGAAGACGAAGCAATGCCCGACCATCGCGTCGTTGACTGGTGTCTTGACCGACTCCAGGAAAAGAGCGACCAGCCCTTCTTCATCGCGTGCGGGCTGGTGAAGCCGCACATGCCTTTCAGCGTGCCCAAGAAATGGTTTGACATGTTTCCGTTGGAGTCGATCCAACTCCCGCCCTGGAAGGAAGATGATCTGGAGGACGTGCCGCCGGAAGGCGTGAAGATGGCAGGAGCGGCGGGCGACCATGCGCGGATCCTCGCAAGTGGCCGCTGGAAGGAAGCCGTGCAGGCGTATCTCGCCACCTCGGCGTTCTGCGACTTTCAGGTCGGGCGGTTGCTCGAAGGCCTCGAGAAGTCGGGCCATGCCGACGACACACTTGTGGTCCTTTGGACCGATCACGGCTGGAGTTTGGGAGAGAAGTCGCACTGGCGAAAGTTTGCCCTGTGGGAAGAGCCGACCCGGACGGTGATGGTGTGGAAGGTGCCGGGGCTCACGCCCGCCGGCCAACGCTGCGGTCGCACTGTGGATTACCTCACGATCTATCCCACGCTGATTGATCTGCAGGGGCTCAAGCGCCCGGGGCACCTGGAGGGGCAAAGTTTGGCCCCGCTGCTTGCTGATCCGACGGCGGCCTGGCGGGAGCCGGCGATCACGACGCATGGCCGTGGCAACCATGCGGTCCGTACCGAACGGTGGCGGTACATCCGCTATGCCGATGGCGGTGAAGAGCTCTACGACAGCGAGGCGGATCCGCTGGAGTATGTCAATCTCGCCGCCGTGCCTGCGCATGCGCGGCTCAAGGAAGAGTTGGCGATGCTGTTGCCGACCGCGGATGCACCGCCGTTGCCGCAGCGAGGGGGAGCGTCGTCAGGCGGGGGCCGGAAGGCTCAGCAGAAACGTCGAAACCCTCCGCAGGCCGACAGGTAACGTGCCCTCACGGGCATCGCGCCGATCCGCCGCATGCTTAGGGCCGATCTGCTCCCGTGTCGAGCACCGCCATAAACGCCTTCTGGGGAATGTCGACGCTCCCCACGCTCTTCATCCGCTTCTTGCCTTCCTTCTGCTTGGCCCAGAGCTTCTTCTTACGAGAAATGTCACCGCCGTAGCACTTGGCGGTGACATTCTTGCGGAGGGCGGAGATGGTTTCGCGGGCGATGATCCGCGTGCCGATTGCGGCCTGGAGGGCAACTTCAAACATATGCCGGTCGATCTCACCGCGGAGCTTCTTCACGATGGCTCGACCTCGGCGGTCGGCGTCGCGGCGGTCGCAGATGATGGAGAGGGCGTCGACCTTCTTGCCTCCCACGAGGATGTCGAGCCGCACGAGGTCTGCGGGAAAGTAGCCCCGCAGTTCGTAGTCCATCGTGCCGTAGCCCTTCGTCACACTCTTAAGCTTGTCATGCAGGTCGTAAATCACTTCCGCGAGCGGGAGATCGAAACAGAGCATGGCCCGCGTCGGGGAGAGATACTCGGTCTTGAGATACACGCCCCGCCGATCGGTGCACAGCTGCATGATCGGTCCGATGTATTCCGCTGGCGTGATGAAGTTGGTCCGCACGATCGGCTGGCGAAACTCTTCGATCTGGCCAGAGTCCGGAACGTCTTGCGGATTCGTGATCTCCATCGTTTCCCCACTGGTGGTGAGGATCTGGTAGGTCACGTTGGGGGCGGTCTGCACGAGGTCGAGATCCGACTCTTTCTCCAGCCGTTGCTGGATGATTTCCATGTGCAGCAGACCGAGAAACCCGCAGCGGAATCCGAACCCCAGGGCGTCGCTGCTCTCGGGTGAAAACTCGAACGAGGGATCGTTGATCGCCAGCTTCTCCAGCGAGTCGCGAAGTTCCTCGAAGTTTTCTCCTTCGCTCGGATAGAGCCCGCAGTAGACCATTCGCTGCGGAGGCTTATAGCCGGGCAGCGCCTTGGCTCCGTCCTCGCCTGGCACGGTCACCGTGTCGCCGATGTGCACCTGCTTCACGTCTTTAATGTTGCAGACGAGGTAGCCCACCTGACCGGCCGTGAGTTCTTCGCAGGCTCGCCGCTGCGGTACGAACTGACCGAGTTCAATCACCTCATAGGTCGTGCCCTGCCGCAAGAAACGGATCTTCTGTCCTCGCCGCACGGTGCCGTCGAGAATACGGATGTACGTGATCGCGCCTCGGTACGCGTCGTAGAGGCTGTCGAACACCATTGCGCGGAGCACTTTTTCTGGATCGCCGGTTGGCGGTGGCACGCGTTCTACGATCGCCGAGAGGACATCCTCGATACCGATGCCGCTCTTGGCACTCGCGCGAATCACCTCGTCGGGATCGATGGCGAGGCTCTGCTCCATTTCGACGAGCACTTCGTCGACTCGGGCATAGGTCAGGTCGACTTTGTTGATCACCGGCACGATCGTGAGGTCCTGGCCGATCGCGGCGTAGGCGTTGGCCACTGTTTGGGCTTCGACGCCTTGGAACGCGTCGACCAAAAGCACGGCGCCTTCGCAGCAAGCGAGGCTGCGGGAGACTTCATAGTGGAAGTCGACATGGCCGGGAGTGTCGATCAGGTTCAGCTCATAGAGCTCGCCGTTGTGGCGATACTCCATCCGCACGGCGCGGGCCTTGATCGTGATGCCTCGCTGTCGCTCGAGCTCCATGTCATCGAGCATCTGCTCCTTGAGCTGCCGCTTCTCCACGGTCCCGGTGTGTTCGAGCAGCCGATCGGCGAGGGTGCTCTTGCCGTGGTCGATGTGGGCGATGATGGAGAAGTTGCGGATGTGCTTGCAGTCGAAGGGCATAGCGGGGTGTCGCGGGGCGAGGGAGCCGATGGTCGGCTCGTGGTGGGGGATCGAAGGCTGCTGGGGTCGGGTGGGGATTCTTTACAGCATGCCACCCGGACGGGGTTCTGCTGCCGTGCTGCCGGATTTCCGTCGGGCTGCGACCCGGGAAAGGCCTGCCGCTCCGATGTAGCCGGCATCTCCACCGAGGGCGGCGTACTGAATCGTCGTCTCCCGAGCGAGCACAGGGAAGGCCTGCTCGCGAACTTCCTGCCGGACCCGCTCCAGGAAGGCTTTCCCGATCGGGTCGCCCTCGCCGTCGAAGGTCATCGCCCCGCCGAAAACCACCCCTTCCGGATCGATGATGTGCATCAGGTTGACCGTCCCGATTCCCATCCAGCGAGCCGCCTCGAGGATCAGCTGCATAGCCAGGGAGTCTCCCTGCCGGGCTGCGTCTGCCATCAACACGGGGGTCAGGGTTTCGCCGGCGGCCACGCGATCGGCCAGCAGACCAGTCGCCCCGCGTGCCAACTGTTCCTTCGCCATCGCCACCAGCGACGTGGCGCTGGCATACGCTTCCAGATGGCCACGCTGACCGCAGGGGCACTCGCGGGCCTCTGGGCTCGTGTCGACGATGATGTGGCCATTCTCAGTGGCGTGGCTGTGATGGCCTTCGAGGCAGGCATCACCGATGATCACGCCTCCGCCGATGCCCGTGCCCAGGGTCCAGAAGACCATGCTCGAGAGATGGCGGCCGGAGCCGGTCCAGTATTCGCCGTAGGCAGCGGCGGTGGCGTCGTTGGCAAAGGTCACCTGGTGGCCGCAGTGTTCCGCCACACGGTCCCGAATGGGAAAGCCATCGAAGCCCGGCATGTTGCCCGTGTTGTAGAGCACGCCGGTCTGCAGGTTCTGCGGGCCGGGAGTGCCCAGGCCCACACCAGCGAGCTCGCTGGAGGTGACGCCTGCGAGGTCGCAGAGCGTGGAGACCATGCCACCGAGCCGACGAGCCACGTCTTCAGGGCCGCGATCGACGTGGCTTGGCTCGGAGTGGTAGGCCACGGTGCGGCCGCCATCGTCCACGATGCCAGCTTTGATATTCGTGCCACCGAGGTCGAGGCCGACATAGAACGGCCTCGACGCCTCGGCGGCTGAGATCCAAGAAGAGCGGTCCGACGCGTTGTGCATGGGCTGCGATTGGGCAGAGACGGTCCGCTCCAAGCCTCCCCATCAGCCGTCGACTGGAAGCCGACTGGTTTCAACCGAGGGGGTGGGGCCGGTGCAGGCCTTCATGAACTCAACGAGGTCCGCCTTCTCTTCATCGGTGAGGTTGAGCGGACGAACCTTTTCGCTGAGGTGGGGGTTGGGATGACCGCCCTTGTTATACCACTCCACCACTTCCTCGAGGGTCTGCTGAGAACCATCGTGCATGTAGGGAGCGGTGAGGAGCACGTTGCGGACCGTCGGCGTCTTAAAGGCGCCGGTGTCCTTCTCGTCTCCCGTGACGACGAAGCGACCGAGATCGGGGTTTTCTTGAGCCATCCCCACGCCCAGGTTGTGGTACTTCTCATCGGCCAGGTTGGCACCGACGTGGCAGGCGGTGCAGTTGCCCTTTTCAGTGAAGAAGATGTCGCGACCCCGCTTGGCGGAGTCGCTCATGGGGTTGGCTTCCGCGCCGGCGGTCAGCATGGCGTATTTGGCCGCGAGATCGTCATCGTCGGCGATGTCTTCTTCGTCGAGGGCTTCGAAGGGCAGCAGGGCCTCGTAGTAGTCCCAAGGCGATGGGCCGGTCACGATCGCACGCTCAAAGGTGGCGATGGCCTCGCCAACATGGTCGATCGTCACCTCGCCGTAGATGGCATCAAACTGCCGCTTGTAGACAGGGATCTGGCCGAGTCGCTCGACTACCCCTTCGTGGGTGAAGCCCATCTCGATGGGGTTGGCAATCGGGCCGACCGCCTGGGCCTCGAGGGAGTCGGCGCGTCCATCCCAGAACTGTGCGCCTGAGAGGATGCGGTTGTAGGAGACTGGTGAGTTGCGGCCTCCCTTCTGTCCATCGATCCCCACCCCAAACTGCGTGTGGGCGGCATAGCCTTCCGCAGGGTTGTGGCAGCTGGCACAGCTGATGGTCGAGTCTTTGGAGAGCCGTGTGTCGAAGTAGAGCTGGCGTCCGAGCTCGATTTTGGCCCGCGTCATCGGATTGGCTTCGATCCCGGTGATCTGGTTGGCACCGGTGGCCAAGCCGAGAGGCAGTTCGGGGGTCAGCGTGACATGGTTTTTCGGTTCGGAGAGCCAGGCGTCGATCTGTTCCAGCGTGATCGGGCCGGAGCCCGGCACGCCCTCGGTCAGCGAAGGATCACCGAGGGCAACCGTCTCAGGAGCCATCCCTGCGCCGTGGGCGACGGCCGCAGTCAGGGTCTCGAGGCCTTCCACATCCGTGCGAGCTGCGGCGGTGTCGTCGTCCCCCGCGACCGCCTCTTTCACTGACTCGGTGGCCTCTTTGACGGCGTCAGCAGCCTGGGTAGCCGCACCTTCGACGGCTTCGGCGGCGTCCTCAACCGATTCCTTGGCTTCGTCAATCACACGATCGGCAGCAGCTTTGGCCGCGTCGACAGATTCCTTCGCTTCGTCAGCCAACGAACTGCCACCCTCTTCGCCGCTCACGTCGGCCGGTGCCGTGATCTCTTCCACCTCGACGGCCTGCGGCGTGTCTTTGGCGGGTTCGGACGGGGAGCAGCCAGCCAGAGCAAGCGGCATGACAGCGATGGCGGCAGCGTGACGTGTGAAGTGGGGCCAGCGGCGGAGCATCGTGGGTGTTCTCCCGAAACAGGTGTGTCGAAACAGAGGGAATGGCGGGATTGTGTCGTGTGCCAAAAAGTTTTGCTCTTGGATTCTAGGCCACTCGCGTGCGTGGCAACACTCCCCCTGCCGGTGTGCCCTAGGCATCGAGCAGGTCGGCGGTGGCGAGCCAGGCGAGTTCGCCGGGGTGCCCAATGCCATCATCGAGCCTGATGGAGGCGACAGAGCCCTTTTGCATCCGGATCAAGGCGGACCCATCGCCAATCGCCATGGCGATCAAGCGACCCACACAGGGGTTATGCCCCACCCAGGCCACGCGGGCTACGTGCTGTTCCAGCGTCCATTCCAGCATCGCAGACCAGTCGGAACCGGGGGCGAGGGCATCGACGGCCACCACGGGGGGATGCTCAAAGAGTTCTTCCGCAAGAATCTCGGCTGTCTGCCGGGTGCGGACGAGGGGGCTGGTGGCAATCAGGTCCACCTGCATGCCCGCCTCGGCGAGCCGTCGGGCCATCTTGCGGAAACGCTTGATCCCCTTTTTTGTGAGGCTCCGCGAGAAGTCGGTGCCGTCGGGAGCGAGGTCTTCTGCCCAGGCATGGCGAGCGATGTAGAGCTGGCTGGTGATCAGCGACATGGAAAACAGGCTTCTGTGGAGGAGTGGAGATCTGGTGCAAGTGTGCGTTCGCTCACGGCGCGAGGCAAACGCATGGTTACACCTGCCGCCAGATCTGATCGACGTGGATGCCGAGCCGCGCGATGGCAGGGCTGGCCTCCGTGCGCCAGCGAAGGGCATCGACGGGGTATCCCGCGGTGGGTTCGAGGCCGGTGGCGGCGTTCCCCCAAAACTGATTGAAGCATTCCATCGTCCACTCGCGGACGCACTTGGCAGTCAGGCTGGCCACTGCCACCGGTGGCCGCTGCTCGCCCCGTACGGAAAACTCCAGCACCGTCTCGGGGCTCCCCGTGCCACCAAACAACCCATCGGTCCGGAGCCGGTAAGTGGACTGCTGGGGCGTTTCCACAAGCGGTTCGGCCTGCGCCTCGAAGGCAGCGGCGATCACGCCCGCGTAGCGTTTTCGTCCACCATGACGGTCACACCAGATCAGGGTGGTGGCGTGTGGGTCGCCCAGATCGCCGGCCAGCCTTGCGGCCATCGCCAAGGTTTCCCGCGAGAGGATGTCGGACTTGTTCATGCCGGCGTCCAGCAGCGCGTTGAAGGTGCCTGGGTAGAGGCAGGTGCAGGCAACGTGCAGCAGCTGCACGCCCCGAGCGGCCAGCTGGGCGGTGATCGCTCGGGCGTGGTCCAAGACCTCTGCGGCAGCGGCAGCGGCGAGCAGAGGATCGGTTGAAAAGGAGTGCCATTCAGGAGAGGTGTCGGCTGCGGTGGGGCCGACGCGGCCGAGTGCCGTGACGAGGTCGGGCCAGTCCTCAGGCACGCGACTGTGGCAGATGGCAAGAGCCGTGAGGGCCGAACGCACGAGCAGGTCCCGCCCGGACCCGCCGCGGTAGACCTCTTTGGAGTCTCGCCAGACCACCTCGTCGGCTTTGCCAAGTGAGCCCAAGGCCTCGCTCACCGCGTCGGTCAATCGCTGTTCGGCGGTCGCTGCTGGAGCATCGACCTTCCAGGCTGTGGCCCCAATCACGAGCGGTCCGAGATTGGGTCCGTAGCCGGCCTCGTCGGTGCCGATCACGAGGGTCATCGCGTCTCCGCCTGGGCTGCGCCTGCTGGTTGAATCGTGCCGGGGTGCTGTCGGCAGTATTCGTAGATCGCGACCGCGGCGCTGGTGGCGGCGTTGAGGCTGTGGGGCAGCCCGGCCATCGGGATCTCGACAACCCGGTCCAGTTTGGCGAGCACGTCGGGCTCGAGGCCGCTGCGCTCATTGCCCACCACGAGCACCATCTTCTCGACGAGGTGGCAGGTGGTGAGCAGCTCGGAGCCCGTGGTCTGTTCGAGGCCGACGAGTTGGTAGCCCTCACCACGCAGCCGATCGAGCACAGGCGGTAGGCTGCGATGCACGTCGAGTTCCACCGTGTCGGCCCCGTCCCGTGCAATCCGCTCGTGGAGCCGGGCGGCTCCGCAGGCAATCACGCGACGAATGCCAAAGCAGCCACAGGTTCGCACGATGTGGGAAAGATTGACATGGCTCCGCATCGCCGCACACGCCACGATGAGTTCGCGGGGCTTGGCCAGTTTCAGCGGAGGGCGATGGCGGATGTGCTCGAAGCGGTTCATGCGGCAGCGTGGAGTGGCGTGGTGCGGTAGGCTACGCGTCGCAATGTACTGCACAATCGTTGCACGCTGCGTTCAGGAGATGCCGATGTTCTTTTGCCCCACTTCCCCCAGCACGATTTCATCGCGATGGATGGCAGCCACGGTCCTGTGCGGGCTGGCTCTTGGCGGTTGCGGTGGGGAGGCTCCGCCGCCCGCGTCGCCAGACAGCGAGCCCGCGGTTGTTGCTGAGGAACGGGCGACCGAGCCGACTGAGACCGCCAAGCCGGTTGCCGTCGAGGTCACGCTCGATCTCGTGGATCACGCGGGGCTCACCGAGCGGATCGCTGCGGCCCAGGGGCGGGTGGTGGTGCTCGACTGCTGGAGCACGTCGTGCCCACCGTGCGTCAAGGAGTTTCCTGGTCTCCTGAAACTGCAGGAGACCTTTGGCGACGACGTGCAGTGCCTCTCGCTCTCGCTGGACTATGAAGGCATTGGTGAGCCGGAGGAGGTGATTCCCAGGGTCCGGGGCTTTCTGGAGAAGGTGGGGGCTGCGATCCCCAACATGCTCTCCCAAGAGGAGTCGGACGTGATGCTCACCAAACTCGACCTCGTGAGCGTGCCTGGCGTCTTTGTGTATGCCCAAGACGGGTCGCTCGCCAAACGCTTTGACGACGACATGGCCAGCACCGAACTGGGTCGACCCTTTACCTACGCCGACGTTGAGGCGGAGGTCCGCACGCTGCTTGGAAAGTGATTCCGTGCTCGCGGATCTTCACCATGCCTGCACGCTTCCGAGAACTCGTTCCCTTCTTGCTCGCCGCGGCGCTGTTGCTTGCCGTGGGGAGGGCCTTTTGGTTTCCAGCAGAGCCGCCGGCCGACTTCGTGTTTGTGAATGGGACCGAGCCGAAAAGCCTCGACCCGCAACTGATCACTGGGCAGCCTGAAGGGCGGATCGCCTGGGCGCTCTTTGATCGCCTCGTTCGCTGGCACCCCGAAACGCTCGAGGTGATGCCCGCCCTCGCGGAACGGTGGGAGGTTTCTGACGACCAGCGACGCTACGTGTTCCATCTGCGGGATGCGGTGTGGTCTGACGGCGTGCCTCTCGATGCGCCGGGAATCGTCGCTGCGTGGCAGCGGTTTCTCGATCCAGCCACAGCGGCCGAATACTCCTATCAGCTGTGGCCGGTGCGAGGGGCTCGGGCCTACGGTGTGGGGCTCGTGGCCGCTGGCGAGATGATCGAGGTGGAACTGGACGAGCGTGATCCCCAGCGGCCGTTTGCCCGTGGGCCGTTGGTGCGGGGCGTGGCGAGTTGGGTCGGGAGTGTTGGCAGCGATGGCACGCGCCAGGCTTCCGACGGGCCCGCGCTCTACGGCGGGAGCGATGAGGACGCGGTGTTGGTCGAGGTCGACGGCGTGCTCTACGCATCCCCGGACCATCCGCTGGTGGCCACGGGGGACGCGACGCCTGCCCGATCTGCCTTGCCAGACTTCGCCACCAGCGTCGGCATCGCGGCGAGCGACAGCCACACGCTTGTCGTGGAACTTGCGGAACCCACTCCCTACTTCCTGCATGTCTGCGGCTTCTACCCACTCGCCCCAGTGCCGATGCATGTCATCGAGAAGCACGGCTCACCTGGTTGGACGAAGATCGAAAACATCGTCTGCAGTGGGCCCTACCGGCTGCAGTTTCGTCGGCTGCGCGACCGCGTGCGGATGGTTCGCAACGAAACGAGTTACCGGGCGGATGAGGTGAGCCTGGAGGTGGTCGACGCGCTGGCGATCGACTCTGGAGCGACGGCGCTTGCGATGTTTGAAACGGCGGCGGTCGACTGGGCGACCAACCTGCCCCCCTTCGCGGCCAAACTGTTGATCGAACAAGACGACCCAGCCCTGCGGCTACGGTCGGAACTCTCGATCGGCTTCTATCGGCTCAACACCACCCGCCCTCCGCTCAACGACCGGCGGGTGCGGCAGGCGCTCTCGCGAGCTCTCGATCGGGCAGCGATTGTGAAGGCGGTCTATGGACCGGGTCAGCCCCCGTCGTTGAGTTTCGTGCCGGAAGGCATGGAACAGGCGACAGGGTACACGCCGATTCAAACGGCACGGGAAGACGTGGAGGAAGCGGCGCGGCTGCTGGCGGAGGCAGGCTTCCCCGGTGGTCAAGGCTTCCCCAAGATCACGATTACCTTCAACGCCGACGAGGGCCATCAGATGATGGCGGAGTTGATTCAGGCGCAGTGGAAGTCGCGGCTGGGGATCGATGTGGAACTGGCGTCGATGGAGTGGGGAGCGTTTCTCGACGCGCAGAGTCGGCTCGACTACTGGGTCGCCCGCGCTGGCTGGACCGCCGACTACGTCGACCCGAACACCTTTCTCGATATGTTCGTTACCGATGGGGCCAACAATCAGACCGGCTTTTCTTCACCCGCCTACGACGAACTGATTGCAGAGGCGAGCCGCACACCGGCCGGCGAGGTGCGGGATGGCGTTTTTGCCGAGGCCGAAACAATCTTGATGGACGAACTCCCCGTGCTGCCGCTGTTTATGAGGGTCAGCAAAAACCTCGTCGCCCCCTGGGTCACGCGGTTTCCGGAAAACCCATTGGACATCCATCCGATCGAAGCGATGCAGGTGGATCCCGTCCTTCGCGATCAGGCTCGGCAGGCCAGGCGTCTGCGAGGAGTGGCACCATGATCGCCTTCCTCGTGCGACGGACCGCCTGGCTGGCGGCCACGCTGTTGGTGGTCTACACGGTCACCTTCTTCTTGATGCGGGCAGTGCCCGGTGGGCCCTTCTCGTCGGAGCGCCAGCCGCCGCCAGAGATTCGCGAGGCCATCGCGCGTCGCTACAAACTCGATCTGCCGCTGACGCAGCAGTATGTCAGCGAGCTCTCGCGGCTCCTGCGGGGCGACCTTGGGATGAGCTTCCGCTTGGCGGACTACTCCGTCGGGGAAGTCATCGCGGAAGGCTGGCGGGCTTCGGCGAGCCTCGGCACGGTGGCGATGGTGCTCGCGATTGTGGTTGGGGGCGCGGCAGGCGTTGTGTCGGCGGCGCGGCCCGGTGGGCTTGTCGATGGAGTCGTGCGGGTGTCCACGATGGTGGGGATTTCGCTCCCGAGTTTTGCCCTGGCCGGCGTGGCGGTGTTGCTTGTGGTGTATGAGTGGCGGCTGCTGCCGGCGGCAGGCTGGGGCACGCTGCCGCAGTTGATTCTTCCGGCCGGGTGTCTGGGCGCCGTCTACGCCGCCGAGATAGCCAGGCTCGTGCGGTCGGGGGTGATCGAGGCGATGCAGTCAGACTGGGTGCGGACCGCGCGGGCCAAAGGCGCCAGTCACCGCCGCATCGTGGTGCACCATGCGGTGCGAGGAGCGATCGGGCCGGTGGTCAGCTTTCTCGGTCCGGCGATCGCCGGCATCCTCACCGGCAGTGTGGTGGTGGAGAAGGTGTTTGCCATTCCAGGCATCGGCTACCACTTCATCGAAGCGGCCACCACCCGCGACTACACCTTGGCAATGGGGCTCGTGCTCCTCTACACCCTCCTCTTGGGTGTCGCCGGGATTCTGGTCGATCTCGTGCAGGCGGCCCTCGACCCTCGCATCAATCTTGAGAAGTAAGGGCTGGAGACGTGATGGCTGCGAAACGCGACATCGATGCTCCGGCGCTCACCGCGGAGGTGCTCCCGCGGCCGCGTGCAAGGCTGCCGCTGAGTGGCAGGCTGGCGGTGGTGGTGCTCGCGCTCGTGGTGCTTGTCGCCTTGCTCGTGCCTTTGGCCCCGCTGCCAAGCCCACGCACGGTCGACACCGGCCGGAGCCTTGAGCCACCTTTGGCTGGACGTGTGTGGGAGGAAGTGAGTGAACTTCAGCCTCGCGAAGGGGAGCCGGCAGACGCCTGGATCGATCGTGGCTTCGGCGAACTGGGCCTCGTCTCACGGCTGATGGTGCATGCGCGGGTGGCGATCTTTGGACGGTGGTCGCTCAGCGGTGTGCTTGGGCGGGACGAGCTTGGTCGCGATCTCCTGGCACGCATCTGCTGGGGAGCGCGGGTGTCACTGGCGGTGGCGGTGGTGGCTGCGATCGTCACGCTCTTTGTGGGTGTGCCTTGGGGCGCGGTGGCGGGCTGGGCCGGCGGCCGCGTGGACGACGCGATGATGCGGGCGGTCGACGTGCTCAACTCGATTCCGCTTGTGTTTCTCGTCGTCTTTCTCGTGACGGTGCTGGGGGAGGATTCGATCCGCTTAGCCCTCGACCAGGTGGGGATCGGTCGGCTGGCGATTTTCTTTCTCGTCGTAGCCGCGGTCAGCTGGCTGTCGATGGCGCGAATCGTCCGTGGGCGGCTCTTGGAACTGCGGGATGCCACGTATGTCGAGGCTGCCCGGGCCAGTGGCGCAAGCCCTGCTCGGATTCTGCTGCGGCACGTGGTGCCGAACCTCGCCGGCACGGTGGTGGTGACCCTTTCGCTGACGGTGCCGCGAGTGATGCTCTTTGAGAGTTTTCTCTCGTTTCTGGGGCTTGGCGTGCAGCCGCCGGACGTGTCCTGGGGGTTGCTTGCCAACGCGGGGCTGAAGGCCCTGATTCCGATCGATCCGGCCTGGTGGCTGTTCGTCTTTCCTTCGGCGGCCCTGGCTGTCACGCTCCTGGCTCTCGGCTTCCTCGGCGACGCCCTCGAGGCCGTGCTCGACCCGCGACGTCATCGATAGGTCGGTACACTAGGTCGAGTTTCCCGCTGCACGCGTACGCCTCACGTCAGCTCCGCTCCACGAAGGATCGACACAGATGGGTCTTCCAGGGAACACGCTTGCCGGCTCCTCGACTGGTGCTCCCCCAATCGCCACGCCGCGTGCGAGCGACACGATCCGCAACCCGTTGGGCTTTGGTCGCGAGACGATCGAGTCGATTGTGGTGGCGTTTACCCTGGCGCTCCTCTTTCGCACGTTTGAGGCCGAGGCCTTTGTGATCCCCACAGGATCGATGGCCACCACGCTCATGGGGCGGCATAAAGACCTGGAGTGCGAAGCATGTGGGCGTGGCTATCAGGTGGGGGCGAGCCGAGAAGAAGACGATCAGTCGCAGGCGTGGCGACAGGAGTTGATCCGCGTGGAGCGGGCCGCCAGCGAGCTGCGGGCCGCCGTGGCCGACTCCTCACGCACCGACTCCTCCCGAGCGCAGGCACAGAGGAAGCTCGCAGCGATGGAGGCTCCGCGGGGCCCTCTTGATCAGCTCAAGACCCGACTTGAGCAGAAGATGGTCTCAACGGCCCGCTGCCCGAGCTGCGGCTACGAGACGGACCTTCTTGTCCGCGAAGGGGATCAGGTGGCCTACGACTATCGCTATCCCTCGTACCATGGCGATCGGATTTTGGTGAGCAAGACTGCCTACGATCTCGCCGATCCTGAACGGTTTGATGTGGTGGTGTTTAAGTATCCCGAGGATGCCAAGGTCAACTACATCAAACGGCTGGTCGGATTGCCGGGCGAGACGATCTCCATCATCGACGGCGACTTGTGGGTCAGCACGGCTGGCGAGCCGGAAGAGATCATCCGTAAGGAGCCCGAGAAGCTCCTCGGCATGCTGCAAGAGGTGCATGACAGCCATCACGAGGCGGACGAACTGCTTGCCGCAGGGTGGCCGCAGCGGTGGACCGACTGGAAGGCTGGCAGTGGCCCGGGATGGTCGAGCGAGGATGGTGGCCGCAGCTTCAGGGCTTCCTGCCAGGAAGGCCGGTCTGCCACGCTCCGCTATCGACACTTCCTTGCCGATGGCGAGGTGTGGGAGGCGGTGAAGGCGGGCAGCGACGTGAGCAGCATGGCCGAGGCCCAGCTGATCGACGACTTTGAGGCATACAACTCCATCCGCACCCGTTCCCACTGGGTGGGAGACTTGGCGATCGAGGTGGATCTCGAAACCGAGAGCGACCGGGGCGAGGTGGCGCTTGAGCTCGTGGAGGGAGGGCTTGCCTACCGGTGCGTGATCGATCTGATCAGTGGCGAGGCAACGCTCACGATTCCTCACCAGCAGGGCGACCCCACGCCTCGTGAAGGCACGCCGCGTGGCCCCACACCCATCCGAGGTGCGGGCCGCTGGCAGCTCCTGTTTGCCAACGTGGATGACGAACTCTCGCTCTTCGTCGACGGTCAGCGGATCGCCTTCGATCGGATCTGCACGTTCGTGCGGCAGGAAGATCCGGTGGAGCCGATCACCACGCCACGTGAGCCGGGCAACCCGGCGGCAGGAGACCTGGCTCCCATCGGCATCACGGCGAGCGGCGCCACGGTGACTCTGCACCAACTCCGCGTCCTTCGCGACCTCTTCTACATCGGTGCCTACGACCTTGGTCGCCGGCCTGGCGAACTTCTCGAAGACTCGCGGATCGACTACGAGCTCGGGCCCGATCAGTTCCTGATGCTTGGTGACAACTCGGCGGCGAGCAAAGACAGCCGCCTGTGGGTCGAGGGGCACCATGTCGACCGCAGCCTGCTGATCGGCAAGGCACTCGTGATTTTCTGGCCCCACCCCTGGCCTGCCTCCTGGAGCATTCCGCTGCGGCTGGGGAGCTCAGAGTTGCGATTGCCTTTCTGGCCCAACTTCGGGAGGATGCGCCGGATTCGCTGAAAACGTCGCGAATCACCGGCGCCAAGGATGGTGTGTGATGTCGCTTCTGAGCGTGGAAGGTCTGGTCAAAGTCTACGGCCGTCGACGGGTGGTCGATGGGGTGGATTTCCACGTCGACGCCGGTGAAATCGTGGGGCTCCTCGGCCCCAACGGTGCGGGAAAAACCACCAGTTTCCGCATGACGTGCGGCATGGTGATCCCCGACTCCGGCCGGGTGCTCCTCGACGACAAAGAGATCACCGACTGGCCGATGTTTCTCCGTGCCCGCGATGGGGGAATGGGCTATCTGGCGCAGGAACAGAGCGTCTTCCGCAAGCTCACCGTCGAGCAAAACCTGCTGGCGATCATGGAACTGATCGGGATGGATCGCCGCGAACGTCGCCGCCGCTGCGACGAACTTCTCGAACAGTTCGACATCACCAAAATCCGTCGCTCCCGCGCTCAAACCTGCTCCGGCGGTGAAAAACGCCGTCTGGAAATCGCCCGCTGTCTCGTCACCGAGCCCCGCATCATCCTGCTCGACGAGCCCTTCACCGGCATCGACCCCGTCACGATCCACTCCATCCAAAAGATCATCAAAGGCCTCCGTGAGGACGGCATCTCGATCCTGATCACCGACCACCGCGAACGGGAAACGCTGGCCATCACCGATCGCAGCTACGTGATCCGCGCAGGCAAGGTGCTTTGCCACGGCACGGCCGACGAAGTGCTCAACAATCCCGACGCCAAGAAGTACTACTTCGGCGAAAGCCACGGCGCCCCGGGCACGGTCACCACCCCAGAGCCGACGCTCACTGCGTGAGGCCGCTCGGGGTGA
>JAPOIM010000066.1 GCA_029978905.1 Planctomycetota bacterium | reverse complement strand
CAGCGAGTGAGGGGTGAGCCCGCTGCTGACTCGCCGGCGTCGAGCAGCGAGCGAAGCCTGGAGGGCGAAAGCGAAGCGGATCTTCGAGTGAGCAAGGGCCCGGAAGGCCCGCAGCGAACGTCCGGCGAGGCAGCACTGGGCTCACCCCGAGCGACTGACCTTGGCGGACGCCTACGAGTCGCCCTTCGGCGGAGCGAACTTAATCTTCTTCACGAGTTCGATAATCTGCCCATCCTGCACGGTGCCCGACACCGCGCTGATCGCATTCACCACATACTCGTAGGGCAGATCAAAGTCGCAGTCGAGTTCCACCTCGGTCTTGTCCGCGATCGAGTTGGGGCCAGTGTCGAGGCCTACCAGGGCAATCACCCGCTCCTGGAGTTCGGCAAAGTTGGCCACCGGCGTGCCATTCATCGCGATCCCACCGAGACCGGTTGCTCCGGCAGTGAGACGGATCCGAATTGGCGGGATCTGCTCCTCATCTGGGGCGGCCGCGGCAGCTGCCCCCAGAGGCATCCGCACATCAAAGTCCCCTTCCGGCTGCACGATCTTCAGCGACATGATGAAGAACGCCAGCAACTGAAAGACGATGTCGATCATCGGCGTCATGTTGATGTCGATCTTGTCAGCCAAGCCAGAGTGATCCTTCTCCACCACGGCCATCGCTCAACCTCCGTCGTCGTACTTGGCCCGCAGGGCAAACTTTTCAAAGCCCTTCTCTTGGCAGATCCGGATGATTTCCTGCACATCTCCGGTGGCCGAACGGCCATCTGCCCGCACGATGATCGTGGCCGCCGCCGGCTCCTTGTTCATGTCGAGCATGACCGTCTTTTCTCGCTCAAGCACAGTCCCCAAGGAGGCGACGTCAAACAGCTCACCCGCGTAGACCAGCGAGCCGGCGCTGGTGAGCTGCAACGTGATCGGCACCTCGAAAGGCGCCTCTGCGGGTTTCGCGAGTTGGCTGGAGGGGAGTTGGATGCGGTCGTCCTGCTCGGCCTCTGAGAAGTTGACCACGAACATGAAAAACGCGATCAACTGAAACGTCATGTCGATCATCGGCGTCATGTCGATGTCGGTAACCGCAGGCCCTCGTGATCGGCGTCTGAACATGGATCGCGGAGCCGGGACTCAGGCCCGGCCATTCTCCTTGAGACAGAAACAGAACTACGCCGTCGCCGATGGGGCTGCAGCCTGACTCGATCGCTTGCTGAAGCGGCTCATCACCTTCATCGCTTCATCGTCCACCGCCGCATTGAGGCTCTGTAGGCGATTCTTGAAGTAGGCGAAAACGGCGACGGCGATGATTGCGATCACCAGTCCAAACAGGGTCGTGATCAGAGCCGTCGAGATACCTTCGGCGAGTTTGGCGGGCTTTGGCGACGTGGTCGAGGCAGCAATCTCCATGAAACTCTTGACCATGCCCCACACGGTGCCAAGCAGACCAATCATCGGTGCCAGAGCCCCGATCAGGCCGACGTAGCTGAGTTGGTGCTCAAGACGCATCGACTCACTTGCCGCCGCATCCCGCATCGCTTCAACCGCCTGCGTGTACCCGCTGGAAACCGCACTGATGCCTGCGGCCAGCACTTGGCCGAGATACGAACCATCTTCGCTCGCAAGCTCATAGGCCTGCTGCCACTCTTTCGCGTCGAGATGCGCGTTGAAATCTTCCACCATGTCCGCCGGCATCATGGCCGACTGTCGCAGCTGGAGGAATCCCATCACCACCAGCGACACCAGACCAAACGACAGCAGCAGAAACACGACCGAGAAGGTGAGCCCGAGCGCGTTGAAGAAGAAAACCAGCAGATTCTGCCCCTGGGGGGCTTCTTCCTCTTCGGCAACGACCTCATCCTCCAGAAACTCGTCCTGAGCGATGGCGACAGAAGAAGTGGTGGCAAGCGAAACGCCCACTCCAACGGGGACCGCCACGAGCAGCCAACTGCCAAGCATCACCGAGAGCCACGCCATCCAGGGCGCCCGCGACGCCCCGCAGATGCGACCGCCGTCGGGCTGGCAGCCAGCGCTGCGGCATGGCATGTCTCGATGCTCGGAATGTCCACCATGGTCGACGTGCATGCTCGTTCTCTCCTCAACTCTCTCTAGCTGTTTTCTGCGTGACAGATCCCTGCCTCAGCCCCCATTCCCAAGGACTCCGTTATCCCCTGCCGAGCCGTGCCTGTCGATCCCGTTCTGACGACTACCGCCCCCCTTATGAGCCACTCCGGGCCCAGGAGGTGTCAGGATACGTGGCCTTGAGGGTGCCACGGGCCTCGCGGCTGCGTTCCGGCTGCCCCATCGCCTCCCAGACATCGGCAAGTTTGGCCAAGGCTTCCGCGTGGGCGGCGGGATTCGTGTTGTAGACCAGGTCCACCGTGAGATACGAGATCGCGGCATCCTGCAGACGTCCGGCTGCCTGATGCGCGTCGCCTAATGCCAGGTAGGCAGGGCCAAGGAGTTCGGCATCTTCCGGGTTGGCCCCGTTGAGCAGTTTGTTGACCACGTCGATCGCCTCCGCCCCCTTCCCCTGGAGGCCGAGTCCGCGAGCCTTGCCAAGGCTGGCGAGACGCTTCTGCTCAAGGCTCGCCGCGTCCGTTGCCTCGGTCGCTTCAGCCTGCTCAAACGCCGCCACGGCCCCCGCGTGGTCTCCGGCCCCGAGCAGCATCCGACCCCGAGCAGTCGCCGCCCGGATCTTCATAGCCGGCGGTCCCGCCGCGAGCTGCTCGTAAAACTCGCTTGCTTTGGCGGTATCGCCAGACGCGGCAAGAAGGTCACCCACAAGTTCTCGTGTGCGGAAGTAGCGAAAACTCTGTGGGAAGGCCGTTGCAAAGGCGAGGACTTCACGCCCCGCCTCACGCAGTCGGTCGGTGTTGCCCGGGTCGAGGAGCGCGGCTTCGGCATTGGCTGCCGCCTTGATGTAGGCCTGTTCCGCCTTCATGAGGTCGGTCAGATTGTTCGCAGAATCGGTATCGATCGCCTCAAGCTCGGTGAGGGCATCCGCCGCCCGCCCGCGGGCGAGAAGATTTCTCGCCGTCCTGAGTTCCTGCGGCTCCCCTTCAAACTGCACGTCCACGATCTCTGCCGTCGAAACGAGGCGTTCTCCGCCTTCGCGTTCCTCGATGGTCAGACCGTCGCGAGAACTTCCCGTCACCGTCACCGTCAGCCGGTCGCCGTCGATCGTGCGGAGCACGTCGGCTCCCATCGCCGTCAACGAGCCACAGACCAGCACGGCGGCGCCAGCGAGCACGCCTCGCAGCAGCGTCGCTTGAGTCAGGTGAGACTGCATCTTCGATCTCCTTGTCATGGTTGGTTCGAGGCGGGCACCGCAACACCTTCGATCGCCGCGAGCCCGGCCGCCGGCTCGCCGAGATCCTGCTGAATCTGTTTCAGGAGAGCCTCAAACTCCGCCCGCATCTCGCTCCCCCCAAGGCCTGGGTAGAGGCGATACGTCACCGTGATGTCCCGCTGCGCCTTGGCGAGCGCATCATCGCGCCCCGTGGGCACTTTCGTGGCAATCGCCTTTCGACACCGGGCGAGGGCAAGCCGGGCCTCAAAGAACTGCTGTGAACTTTTCTGGGCGCTCGCGTCTGCGCCTTCATCGACCACCGCGTTTCGCGACAAGCGGTTGGCCAAGCCACCCCACCCCCAGAACTTGGCCGAGCCTTGGCTGCCGCCAACGATCGCCTCCGTTAGGAGTTTGTTGGCAGTCGCAGAATCCTCCGCAGCTTCACCCGCTTCCTGCAGAATCCGAGCGGCCTCAAACTGACCGTCCACCCAGTTGACCCTCGCCGAATCCGCGAGGATCCAGGAGATGTTCTCGAGCGCTTCGTCATAGTTCCCAATCACCCGATACAACTCGGCGAGTTTGAAACGAATCGACGGCTCGAATCGCTTTGTCTGTTCGTCTGTGCCTTTGAGGAGCGACTCGTAGGCCGCGGCCGCCCGGGCGATATAGGCATCCGCTTTGGTTCGCGGCACCACCACCCCCATTCCAGTTGCGTCCCCATCACCGAGGCTCGCGGACCCAAGTTCCAGATAGGTGGTGGCCACCCAAAGCCTCGACTGCACCTCACTCGATCGCGACGCGACCGCGTCTAAGAACCGCTCAAACCCATTCAGAATCGCCGCCGCGCGTCGTCGCGCCTCGGCATCGAGCCGGCCGTCAACCGCAGTGGAGGCTACCTGCTCGAGTTGCGTCTGCAGTTCACGGCCCAACC
Source organism: Planctomycetota bacterium (assembly GCA_029978905.1). Taxonomy (GTDB): domain Bacteria; phylum Planctomycetota; class Planctomycetia; order Pirellulales; family UBA1268; genus M30B53. Next base: position 18,963 of record JAPOIM010000066.1, on the reverse strand, counting down.
GGAGATAGGTCGCTGTGAGTCGAGACGGGTCACTCGCCACCGCCTCCAACTTTGTCATCGCCGTTTCCGCTTTGGTGATCTGCTCGGTCTGAATAAACAGCGGCAGTGCGACCTGCAGGATGTCTTCCGCCATGGCCCCTGCCGCTCCCGCGGGTGCGTTCCCCGAGGAGACCACAGTCCAGGGACCGTACGCAGGGTTTTCCAGGACCTCCGTGGCGGCTTGGAGGTCGCCAAAGCTGACAGCAATCTGACAGCGAGCAAGCGCCGCCGCCACGGTGAGCATGCCCACCGCCTCGCCCGCAGCCGGGGCCGCGAGTCCTTGGTCGAGGAGCGAGGCCGCCGTCTCCTTCCAGCCGGCAATCACCTCGTCGGACGGCCGATCCGTTGCCGTCGACGACTCAAGACCCACAATGGCTTTCCAGGCAGCAATCCCCCCACGTGACGAAGTGCTGGCATCACGGAGGTGTTCCGGAATCTTGTCGACCACCTCGAAGATCCGCAGCGGATCACCGCTGGCTGCGACTGCCGAGATCGCAATCGCCGCGGCGTCTTTACTCGCCGGGTCGTCTGGCCACCTTTCAAGAATCTGCTCGGCCACCTCACCACAGCGACGTTTTGCCTCAGCAGCGACCTCAGCATCCGCGCTCGTCGAGAGTTTTTGCCAACTCGCCATCGCAATCCGTGCCGCCTGCAGGCTGCCCGGTGCGTTGGGATACCACGCCGTGAGGAACTCGCCCATCGCGGCGGCATCGAGCAGGCGACCGCCGTCGTAGAGCAGAAACGTGAGCGTGTAGCGGCCGCGATTGACCGCCGCGATCTCATCGGCCTCCGCGACAGGCAAGGCTTGACGAATCACGGCGATGGCGTCGTTGCGGGCTGCCGTGGCTTCCGCCGCTGCGGAAGCGGCACCGTCGGCATCCCCTTGTGACGCGAGCTGCTTCGCCGCCGCCTGCTTGGCCTTCATCGTGTCGATCGAAATCGTGGCTCGATCCATAAGGGTGGCGAAGTCTTCCCCAAGAGCCAGATCGGCACTGCCCGCCAGCAGTTCTCTTGCCTCGAGTGAAAAGTCTCGGTTCGCTTTCGCCACCGTCATCGCCAACTTTTGAATCGTTCGCCCAGCATTCGCGACCAACGGATTGCGCGGTCCTTGGCCTGGCTGCGATGCCGCGACAATGCGTGAGAGCAGCAAGGCCGTTCGGTACTTAAACCCAAGCCAGTCACTGTCGAGCGACTCGGGCGCTCCCCCGCCCGCCAGGGCCAAGCGCACCGCTTGGTCATCGATGCCATCAAAGGCCGCGTAGGCATCCTCAGGAAGCATCTCCAGCCAGCACTCGAGCGAAATGTTGTAGGCCTTCGCCCGCAGCGACTCGATCGTGCCCCCACCGGCCAGCGCCCGCACGTCGGCCAACGTTCCGAGAGCCTTGGTGAACTGCTTGTCGCGGTTGGATTGCCCAGGAGCAGCCTCCGGCTCAAGCGGCATGGCTCTCGCCAAGGCCGCCTCGCCTCTCCCTTGAGAGACCCGAGCAAACTGCCCAGCCAGCAGTGTGCGGTACTTCTCGTACATCGCTTTATCGACGGCAATCGAATCCTCGATCGCAGTCTGCCAGGGAGGTGTGCCGACTGCATACGAACTGGCCACCTCAAACAGGCCCTCGCCAAGCAGTAACCTCACCTCCAGCAGTTTGTTTCGCAGGTCGTCCTGTTGTTCACTGAGGCTCACCTGCCATTCACGCAGAAGCCTCGAAGATTCGGCTCGGCTTCTGCCTCCGCGGGGAGCCCGCGGGCGTCGCTCTCCCAAGACCGCGTCCACTCGCTCAATGAGCTTTCGCACCTGGGCGAGGAGGCTGTTGCTTACTTCGGACTCGTCCGCATCATCCGCTTCGCTGCTGTCGGCTTCCTCAGCCTTCGCCGCAGCAGCATCTGCGATCGGCGAGGACGTGATCAACTTTTCAGCCGCACGAAAACTCGCCACGGCTTCAGAAAACACCGCCGCAGCCTCCGGGCTCTCGACAGTGGCAGCCGTCCCGCCTGCCGCCGGATTGGCCTGCTGCTTTTTCGCCGCGTCGGCCTTCAGCAGACGGGCGCGTTCCTGCCGCAGTTTTCCCTGCTGAATGTGGGCGTTGATCCGCCGCGACGCTGCCTCGAGGCCGCTGATTTCGGCGGCAAGCTGGTCAATGTCATCCGCGTCGGCAGGAAGTTCTGGGGCCGGCAGAGGCGACGCGAGGAACGCGTCGATGGCCTGCTGGGCCTCACGAAATACGGTCTGACGCTTCTCGAGACTCGGTTCGCTTCGCCCCACCCCCACGAGGGCAAGGGCCTTACGGTAGGCAAGTTCGCTCCGCAACTCATCCGAAATCGCCGCGTCAGGCTGCCCAAGCCGCTCGAGCACCCACAGCGAAACATCGGGCATGCCACGCTCTTCGAGGCCTTCGAGCAGGCGTCGGGCAGTGTCGTCGCGAAAGTTCGGCGGAGACTGGGCGAGTGCTGTCGAAACACCTGTCACGACCAACATCCACACGGCTGCGCGTCGCGACCAGGTGCCCACGTTCGTCCGCGGTGACTTCATCCGCTGCTCCCCTGCGTTTCCTCGAGCGATGCCCACTCGTCACCCTGCCACACTCGCCAAAAGTGGCGGTTGTCGCCCCTCTCTCGCATTGTGCGGCGTGGGCCAGGGAGGGTCAATCAGCGGGCTGCAGAGGAGGGGAGAGGCCACGAAGCGAACGCTGGCTCTCTGCCACGCCCGCAGTCCGCTTTCCCCGATTGGACCGCAACGCCCCCGATTGCGAGCCTTGGCACCTAGTCGCACTCCCCGTCGGCACCACTCCGCGTGGTCGGCCCAGCGATCGCCAGCCAGTTTGGCAACTGTCCTGCGGGAGGCATCTTAACGACCTTTGCCGATTTGATGCCCTGACAGGCGAGCACTTCAGCAAGTGCGTGCTCATCAGGAGCCTGGTCGAGGTTCAAGACGCCAATCGCATCCCCACCGGGTGCGGAGCGACCAACGGTCATCTGAGCGATGTTCACACCGAGCTTGCCAAAAGCCGTGCCGACCTGACCGATGATGCCAGGCACGTCTTGGTGCGTGAACACCAACAGCACCCCATCCAAATAGGCTTCGAGGCGATGCCCCTCCAGCTGCACGAGCCTAGGCATGGAATGCCCAAAGAGGGTGCCCGCGGCGCGGTGCACATGGTCACCCGCCACGAGATCGACTGCGACAACCGAACTGAAGGCGCCCGGATCGGTGCGCTTTTGCTCCACGAGTTCGATCCCGCGCTCCCGCAACAGCAGTTCGGCGTTGACGATGTTGACACCCTCGATCGCCGACTCGAGCAACCCAGCCGCAAAAGCGGCGGTGACCAGTTTGGTGTTGCGAGCAGCGACTTCCCCTCGGAACGCGATCGAGCAGGAACGAGGGGGGAGGTCGTCGAGTTGGGCAACCAACAGGCCGAGCCGCCAGGCAAGATCGAGAAAGCCTCGCACGCTTTCGAGCGCTTTCGGATCGATCGATCCCGCATTGACCGAGTGACGAATGGCGCCCGTTGAGAGGAAGTCGATCAGCAACCCAACCCCTTCCACGGCGACCTGCGACTGGGCTTCTTCGGTGCTCGCCCCCAGGTGGGGCGTGACCAGCACTCCCGGCACGCCAAACAGTGGCGACTCCGTGCAGGGCTCTTTTTCGAAGACGTCGAGGGCCACCCCTGCAATCACGCCGCTCTTGAGCCCCTCAAGCAACGCGGCCTCATCGTAGATGCCGCCACGAGCACAGTTGACCAACCGCACACCCGGCTTGAGCGTCTTCAGCGCGGCGGCGTTGATCAGGTGGCGAGTCTCATCCGTCAGCGGCGTGTGGACCGTGAGGTAGTCGATCTCGGGAAACATCTTTGGCACGGCATCAACAAGTTCGATGCCGAGTTCCGCCGCCCGTTCAGGCGAGAGAAAGGGGTCGTAGCCGAGAACCCGCATGTCGAAGGCTCGAGCGCGGGCAGCAACGGCTTGGCCAATCCTGCCGAGCCCCACAATCCCAAGGGTCTTTCCGGCAAGCTGCACGCCCATGAACTTGCCACGATCCCAGCGATGGTCACGCAGGCTGGCATCGGCCGCCGCGACGTTGCGAGAAAGTGCGAGAATGAGCGCGAAGGTGTGCTCCGCAGTGCTGACCGTGTTGCCGGCAGGGGTGTTCATCACCACGATGCCGAGTCGCGTGGCCGCTTCCTTGTCGATGTTGTCTGTTCCGACGCCGGCGCGAACGATCGCCTTCAGGCGATGATTGCCCGCGAGCACATCGGCTGTGATCTTCACGCCGCTGCGGCAGATGGCGCCGTCATGTCGGGCGAGCGCATCACGAAGAGCGTCTCCGGAAAGACCAGTGGCAATTTCGTGTTCGATTCCTTGAGCTCGCGCCTTTTCAAGCAGTGCGAACCCATCGGGACTGATTGGATCGAGAACGACAATCGACGGCATCAGGAGCTTCCCCCGGCAGCTTCCGTCGACCCGGACCGAGCCTGACGGAAAGCAGTCATGAAGTCACGTAGTTTTTCCACGCCTTCCAGAGGCATGGCGTTGTAAATGCTGGCCCGAATTCCACCCACCGACCGATGCCCCCGTAGGTCCACCAGGCCCTGCTCGGCAGCTTCGGCGATGAACGCATCGTCGAGAGCTTCCGTCGGCATTCGGAAGGTGACATTCATGTCTGACCGACACGCCGGCGCAGCATGCCCGGAATAGAAACCGTTTGACGCATCCAACTCATCGTAGAGCAGGGCCGCCTTTCGGGCGTTGTGGGCCGCAAGTTGCTCGAGATCACCAAACGTGTCACGAATCCAGCGGCAGACCAACCCGAGAACATAGATCGCAAACACCGGCGGCGTGTTCGCCCGCGAGTCTTTCTCCGCATGCTCGCGATAGCTGAGCATCGCGGGCAACGACTTCGCAGACCGCTCAAGCAGGTCTTTACGAATGATCACCACAGTGACGCCTGCAATTCCTGCATTTTTCTGAGCACAGGCGTAGAGGAGGCCCATCTTCGACACGTTGATCGGACGCGACAGAAAGTCGCTCGAGGCGTCGCAGACCAGCGGACGATCGCCCGTGTCGGGCATCTCCTTAAACTGCACTCCCTGAATCGTCTCGTTCGAAGTCAGGTGTACGTAGGCAGCCTGCGGCGAGAGGGCGAGCTCATCTTGGGAAGGAAGGTGGTCGTAATTCGTGGATTTTCCGTCCCACGCGGTCGCGACCTTCCCTTCAAGGGCTGCTTGCTTGGCGGCCCCAGCTCCCCACGTCCCCGTCACCACGTAATCGGCGGGTTCGTCACGCCCCCGCAGCAGATTCATCGGGATCATCGAGAACTGCAGGTTCGCCCCTCCCTGCAGGAACAGGATCTCGTGCGTGTCGGGCACGTCGAGAAGACGGGCCAAGGCCGTCCGCGTTTCGTCGAGAATCGCGTCAAACGCCGGCGAACGATGACTGATCTCGAGGATCGAACTGCCCACTCCAGGCAGGCAGAGCATGTCACGGCGGATCTCTTCGAGGACTCCGAGCGGCAGGACCGCCGGGCCGGGCGAAAAGTTAAACAATCGCTCCCCTGCGTCGGCACCGTTTCGATCCGTCACCATCGATCTCCGTCGAGTTTTGCCGGCTCAGGCATCGTCCGGCCGTAGGGGGCAGAATAGGACCACGTCCGCAGGTGGTCAACGCCCCGCGATTGCTGAGGGGGTGGGGGCACCTGAGGTCAGCGGACAGGGGCCGTCGCTCCCGGGGCGAGAGCCACCGCGGTCCCCGTCGGCAGCGTGCTCCCGCTGGAGAGACTCGCCACTTTGGCAGCCACCATGGGCTGTTGCGGATCGAGTGCGAGGGCCCGGGAATAGTTGGCCAGCGCCTGACTCGATTGCCCCGTCTGTTCCCGCAAGTTCCCCAGGGCCACCAGGGGCCTCGGATCCGAAGGGGCCACGCTGATCGCGTCGATCAGGTGGTTTTCCGCGGCGAGGATGTCACCGTTCTCGTAGCAAAGTCGGGCGAGTTCCAACCGTGGCTCAGGATCGGTGGGGCTCGTCGCCGCCCACGCCTCGAGGCTTGCCACCGCATCGGAGGAACGGCCCTCCTCCACCAACAGCACCGCCAGGGCACGGTGGCAGGCGGCATGATCCGGGTTGCGAGTGAGGCAAAGATGGTAGTACTGCTCGGCGAGTTGCAGGTCGGCCGGCCGTTGAAACAACTTGGCCTGCTGGTGATAGGTGGCGCCGAGGTTGTAGAAACTGTCTGGGTTACCAGGTTGTTTGGCGAGTGCCTGCTGAAAGGCATTGGCCGCACCCTGGTAGTTGCCCTGCTGGTAGAGCTGAACGCCTTCCGCATTCTCGTTTCCGCGCATGCCTCCACAACCGACCGCGCACAACAGTGTCGCGACGACCAGGATCCGGCACGCCGAGATGTGATCCGCCAACCTCATGGCCGTGGTGGTGCTCGATACGCAGTCATCGAAGGGCGACAGCCGATCTGCCGCAGGCGGGCGGGAAAATAACGCGGCGATTGCAGACCGACAAGGCAGGATGGGCAATTTCCCACCCGTCAGACGGTGGCAATGACCCGAGACGCACCCACATTCGCGTGCTGCGTGAATCCGGCGCGAGCCTGATCAGCGGTTGTTGAAGAACTTTCGCAGCGCCGAAGCGGCGGCATCACGCGACGAATCGGTGTCGTCCTTGGGACGCGTGGGCAGGGTGCCGGGCTTTGAACGCGACTCTTTGATCGCCTCCACCAAAGAACCACTCCGCGTCACGGAGGAATCTTCTCCCGTGCCACTCCCCGAATCGCTCGCCGACGCTGCCGCCTCGCCAGCCTCCTCGCCGACACCGATCGATGACTGAGACATGTCTCCCTCGGTCGGTGTGTCCGCCATGCGAATCGAGTGCGTGGTGTCGAGGCTTTCGCCGACCTCATCGTCGGCCATCAGCCAACGCGAGACGTCCTCTTCCGAACGATTCACGTTGGGCATCACGCAGGCCACGGTCAACTCGAGCGAGCCGACCCGTAGGCGGTCGCCGTCGTGGAGGACCGTCTTGACGTCTATCCGCTTCCCATTCACGAAGGTGCCATTGCGGCTGCCGAGATCCTCGACCGCAACGTGATCGGCCTCCTTGAGGACCTGACAGTGACGGCGACTGACCTCTTCGCTCAGGGGACGGACATCGCACTCTTCGGCGCGGCCAATCAGCAGACGCGGCCTCTTGAGCACGATTGCTCGGCCTGCGCTTTTGCCCGTGGCGACGATGAGTTTCGCCTCCATCGTTTTCCCCTCAGGTGAAAGGTTACCCCCGCGTTCACATGCAACCGCAGTGGCACGAGGAGGAGCCGCGGGCGAAAGGTGCTGCCCCAGCCCCCTCTGAATAACCTTCTAATCGTATCACGATCACCAAGCGACAACCAGATAGGCCGCCCGGCGCCGGAGCTGTCGCGAGGACGGCGGCGAATCGCTACCGCCTGCCAATCCACCCAGGCGACGAAAACCGTTCCGCCCGTTCGGCAACCCGCTCGAGCCGCATACCGCACAAGAAGGGGCCGGCATGCTGAAGCCGAAGGCCGAGCGACGCAGACAGCCGCCTCATCCATCGCTCCACAAGATCCCCCTCGCTTGAGCCAGTCAACTCAAGGAGCCCAGGACGCGTATGGTCGGGGCCGGCCTGATCACACTGCCGGACGAGCAGACTTCCGTGCTGCAAAATACTGCCCGCCAAACGCCGCTGCGCGCTTCCCATCAATTTGTGACCATCGAGCACCACATCCCCCACCGCGCGGCGGTCAAAGCAGAGCAGGGGGCCGTCGGGGGCAGATTCCCCCGAGCCTCCGACGGATGCCTGAGAGGGAGGCACCATGCTGGCAGCAACCCCCGACCGCCGGAGCTCTTCCACAAGAGTCGCATGCAGGGCGTCATAAAACTGCTGAGGCGATCCCGCGAGTGTGTGCCCCCTCGCGACGGCCGCGGCGTAGGTGAGGTCCGTGCCGTGCAAGATGGCCCCACCCCCACTTGGCCGCCGCACGAGATCGAGCCCTGCAGCCTGGGCCACAGGCTCCGCCGAGGCCACCTTCTGAAAGCCTCCGAGCGAGAGCGTGGGCCTGCTCCAGCCATAGAGGCGAACCGCAATCCCTCCTTGCGAAGCCACTTCTTCCGCGAGGAGTTCGTCGGCCGCCATGTTGATGACGCCCAGAGCCGGCTCGTCGTGCCAAAGCGTCAGGACTGGATCTTGCTGCGAGGTACGCATGACTGAAAAGGCCGTTCAGCGGGCGTCAATGAGCCGCGTCACTGATCACCTTGTCGTATGCCGCCTGATCCATCAGGGCATCCAGCTGACTCGGGTCGGCCAGACGGATCTTGATAATCCAGCCTGCTCCGTAAGGGTCTTGGCCGAGCAGCTCAAGGTTGTCAGGCAACTCCGCATGCACTTCCACAACCTCGCCCGAGCAGGGGGCATAGAGATCACTCACCGCCTTCACGCTCTCGATCTCACCGAAGGATTCGCCCACCGTGACCTGCGATCCCACTTCCGGGAGCTGCATGAACACAAGATCGGTGAGCGCCTCAACGGCATAGGCCGAGACACCAATCGTCGCCACAGCACCGGCGACAGGCTCGCCCTCAACACGGATCCATTCGTGGGACTTCGCAAACTTCATCACGGAAAACACTCCTCAGAAGGGGCAGCACACAGATTGGAGCCGGCGAGAATAACGGATCGTCAGGAAACGAGTCATGCCTTTCGTCGCCAGCCCGGGAAGGGGAGTGGGCTTACTGTTGCCGGCTGCCGACTCCCACGGATATCGACCTCAACCTGCGTGCCAGGTTCGGCGAGCGCAGCGTCCACCATCGCCATTGCGATCGGGGCAGCGAGGGAAGGGGAGAACGTGCCGCTGGTGATCACGCCGCACTCCTCCTCGCCCAAAAAGACACGGCATCCCTCGCGGGCGGGCCGTTTTCCGTTGAGCACGAGCCCCACGCGCACACGGTCTGCAGGGGCCGCCTGCATTGCCTCGAGGGCATCGCTCCCAGGAAAGCGACGCCCCTCCAGCGACACACCTCGGCCAAGGCCGATGGCAAATGGGTTCGTGGTTTCGACGAGCTCATGGCCATACAGCGGCATGCCAGCCTCAAGCCGGAGCGTATCACGAGCCCCGAGGCCGCACGGTCGCACGGCCGGATCGACGGCCAGGAGCGCCTCCCAGAGCGGGACTGCCGCCGCCGCTGGCACGATGATTTCCACCCCATCCTCACCGGTGTAGCCGGTGCGGCTTACCGTCGCCACATGCCCCGCGACCGTCGCACCACAGCTGCGGTAGTTCTTGAGAGCCTGGATCTTTTCCGCATCGGCCGCATCGCACAGCGACATCACCGTCTGAAGTGCCGTCGGCCCTTGGACTGCAATCATGGCGGTCTGCCGCGTTTGGTCGTCGAGCGTGACCCCGTCCGCGGGCAATCGGCTTTTCAGCCAGGCCACTACGCGGTCGCGGTTGGAACCATTCACGACCAGCGCGAAGCGGTCGTCCGACTCACACGCCACGAGGGCATCGTCAAGAACTCGCACGCCTTGTCCACCGTCGTCATCCGTGATGAGGGTGTACCGCACGCCGCCCGGCGCGAGGTCGGACACACGGCGGGTGAGCATCCCGTCGAGCCAGGCCCGACTGCCTGGGCCGCGCACCGCGAGCCGCCCCATGTGTGACACGTCAAAGAGCCCGCAGGCAGTTCGCGTGGCGAGGTGCTCATCGACAATCGACGCGTACTGAACGGGCATTTCCCAACCGGCGAAGGGCACGAGCCTTCCGCCATGCTGCTGATGCCAGGCATGCAAGGGCGTCGTCAGCAGGCCGGCAGCTCCCTCGGCTGCGTCCTCTCCGACACCGCGGTCGCCCGCACCTGATGGTCCTTCGCGTTCACTCACTCGTTGGCTTCTTCCCGGCGTTCGCCGCCAATGCAAGATCTTCTCCACGGCCCTCCGAGACCGCCCGGCGACGATTGTAGAGTGGTCGACGGAAAATGGGACGCCCCGCTCCCTACCAACGGCGATGCCGCTTCCCGCGTTTTAGGGCCTTGGGCGACCCTTTGGGCTTTTCAGACGCCTTTCCCCGTGGGCGACGCTGGCGGCTCTCGAGGTGAAACTCGGCGGACCGGCGCTCGAGATCCACCTTCGCCACCACCACGCGCACCCGATCTCCAAGGCGAAAACTGTTGCCCGCCCGATGCCCCGCAAGCATGTGGCTTCGACGGTCGTAGCGGTAGCGGTCATCCGGAAGGCTGTCGCGCGGCACCAACCCTTCCGCGGGAAGGTCGATTCCTTGCACGAAGAGCCCGAAGGCCTCGACCCCAGTCACCACGGCCTCCATCACTTCTCCCACCCGGCTTTGGAGAAAGAGCAGCAGCTTGAGTTTGACGAGCTCCCGTTCAGCCGCCTCGGCCCGTCGCTCAAGCTGCGAACAGGCGAGCCCGAGATCGACGAGCCCATCGGAGGGAGGCCGTTGCCCTTTACCGAGGGCATCGAGTCTCCGGTGGACGGTCAGGTCAGGGTAGCGGCGAATCGGCGACGTGAAGTGGCAGTAGCAGTCGCTCGCCAAGGCAAAGTGGCCCTCCGGCTGCGGGCCATACACCGCCCTCGCCAAACTTCGCAAAACCGCATAGTGCACCGCATGCACCTCCGGACGGTCGCGGCTCATTTCGAGCAACCGCTGCAGCTCAAATCGACTTTCAAGTGAGTCGACCTCAAACCCCAACTCTGAAACGAACTCGGTGAGTTGACGGAGTTTGCGCGGGTCTGGCTGCGGATGAATGCGCCGCAGAAACGGAATACCCGCCTCGCTTAAGAGCCATGCCACGGCCTCATTCGCCGAGAGCATGAACTCTTCGATGATCTTGTGGCTCTCCGTGTTGATCTCCACATGAGCACCACTCACATGCCCATCGCGATCGAGATCAATCTTCACCTCGGGCATCGCGAGTTCGAGGGCTCCTTTCGCCGAACGGCGAGCGCGAAGCACGCGGGAGAGGTCGCGCATCCGGCCAAGCAGGTCCCGAACGTCGGCCGTCATCTCAACGCTGCGCGTCGCTGGATTGTCGAGAAAGACATCCACTTCCTCATAGGCAAACCGGCGACAGCTGCGAATCGCGGTCCGCTGGACCTCGGCCGCCACAAACGCACCATCCGCAGCAAACTCGATCCAGCACGAGCGGGCGTAGCGAACGCGTCCCGGCTGCAGGCTCGCCAGATTGTTGGAGATGATCTCCGGCAGCATAGGAATGACACGATCGGGAAGGTAGACACTCGTGCCGCGGGCCGCGGCCTCCTGATCGAGCGGCGAACCTTCCACGACAAAGTGCGCCACATCGGCAATGTGCACGCCCAGGAGCCAATGCCCACGCTCAATGCGTTCCAGGGAAATCGCGTCGTCGAAGTCGCGGGCGTCGATCGGATCGATCGTGATCACCACGCGGTCAGTGCAGTCACGCCGGCCAGCCTCGATCGACTCGTCAAAACGCGCGGCGTGCTGACGAGCATCCTCCAGCACCTCTTCGGGAAACGGGCCGGGCAGGGTGAACTCGTGGATGATCGACAGCGTGTCGACCCCAGGCTCCCCCGTCTTCCCCAGCACCTCGCTGATCACCCCCTCGCCATCGCGAAACACCGTGGGAAAACGGACAATCTCGACCACGACTTTGTCGTGCTCACGAGCCCCTTTGGCTCCGGGGTCTCCGACCGCCACCTTCCGCGGCAGCCCATCCGCATCCACGGTGACCCAGCCCACACCGAGCGACTCGTGATAGGTCCCGACGAACCGGGTCGTGTGACGAGCAATCACCTTGATGATCTCGCCTGCGGGCCCAGGCCGACGAACGTCGCGGGCGTGCGAGACCCGCACGGCAACCGTGTCGCCATTCGCAGCATCGCCAGCGGCAGCGGCTGGCACATAGATATCGCTGTCGCGCCGACCGGGCAGGGCGCCCTCAGGCCGCACAAAGCCGTGCCCGCCCGACTTCCGGAACAACACCCCGGTGATCAGTGGGCCCTTTGCCGCCACTCCGGCGGCACGCTGGCGTTTCCCAGGCATGGCTACCCGCTTCGGCCGGACGTCCCGCCGCCCTGGTTGGCACCACCACCAGTCGACATGACATGATCCCGCCCTCGGAAAAACTTCCGACCGTGGTTGGCGTGGTACTGCGTCCAGCCGCCATCCATCGACGCCTCGTTTTGCATCAGTTGCGTCGTGGAAGCCATCTGGGCGTCAAAGTGATCGAGGTGATGGAGGGCGATCGCTTCGAGCGTCATGGGCAGCTTCGGTGCACCAAACTCGTAGTGGCCATGATGACTGGCAATCATGTGCTTCACCCGAATCGCCAACTCCGCGTCGAACGCGCGTCCAAGCTGCTGCTCCACATGGGCGATGTGGTCATCGACGATTTCCAGCCCCAGCAACACGTGCCCCAGCAACTGCCCAGGGTCGGTGTAGGAGAAGCCTTTCTCACTCTCAAGCTCGACGGTCTTCCCAATGTCGTGGCAGAGCACACCCACCAGCAGGAGATCCCGATCAACAGCCGGGTAGAGGGGGGCCACTAAGCTGGCCAGACGGGCCAGGCTGGCGACATGGTCGACGAGTCCACCTGAGTAGGCGTGATGGTGTTTGATCCCGGCGGGGCTGCGTTTCATGGCGTCGAGCAACGGGCCTTCGGCGAGCAGCGACTCTGCAAGCGAGCGGAGGTCTTCGTTGCCGATTCGGGAAGCGAGTTCACGCAGTTCATCGATGAGCTGGTCGATGTCGTTCCCTGAGAGCACGCGGTAGTCCGACTCGTCGATTCCCCGTGGGTCGACACGCTGGATCGATGTCGCGATGACCTGCAGGTTGCCCTGGTAGAGCTGCGTGCTCCCCTCCACACGGACAAACTCCCCCTCCTCAAAGGCGGTGAACTCCATGTCGCCGGCGTTCCACATACGTGCGGTCACGCTGCCGGTGCGGTCTGCCAGTTCCACCTGCATGTAGAGCTGACCGTTGCGGTTGGGGCGGAGCTGCTTTTGGGTTGCCAGGAAGACCTGGTCAATCGACCCCTGCGGAGGAAGTTCGGTCACGAATTTCCGCTTCCCGCCACGGCCCGGAGGCACGAGCACCGGGGCGGCAACGACACTGGGGGGCGAAGAAGACGATCGCGACATGGGGTTTCCGAGAGGTGGGAAATCGAACCGGTGGATTGTAGCGGAAAGCCAACCCGCCTGACTTCTCCAACGACGTATCCGTCCTGCCAGGGATTACAGGCAGGCTCGCAGCCGCCAGAGAGGGCTTTGGGCTTTGGTTTCTCTCCCCCTACAATCCCGCCCGATCGACCCTCGTGTGTTTTCCCCGTGCCTCGGAGTCCTCTCATGCCCGCCAACGCTATCTCACCGACCCGCCAGGAGGACTATCCGGAGTGGTATCAGCAGGTCGTGAAGGCCGCAGATCTGGCGGAGACCTCGCCCGTGCGGGGATGCATGGTGATCAAACCGCACGGCTTTGCCGTGTGGGAGCGCATGCAGGGCATTCTCGACAAGGCGTTCAAAGAAACCGGGCACGTAAACGCGTATTTCCCACTCTTTATCCCCCTCTCCTTTCTGGAGAAGGAAGCGAAGCACGTGGAAGGCTTCGCCAAAGAGTGCGCTGTGGTCACGCACCACCGCCTGGAGCAAGGCCCTGATGGCACGCTCATTCCGACGGGCAAACTCGAAGAGCCACTGATCGTCAGGCCAACGAGCGAAATGATCATCGGCTCGATGTACGCCAAGTGGGTCCAGTCGTGGCGCGACCTCCCGATTCTGATCAATCAGTGGGCCAACGTCGTGCGGTGGGAGATGCGCCCGCGGGTGTTTCTGCGAACGGCAGAGTTTCTCTGGCAAGAAGGGCACACCGCCCACGCCACAAGCGAAGAGGCCATCGAAGAAACGCTCAAAATCCTCGACATCTACGAACGGTTTGCCGAACAAGACCTCGCCGTCCCGGTCATCAAGGGGATCAAGCCTTCCGCGGAACGGTTTCCAGGGGCGGTCGAGACCTGGTCCATCGAGGCGATGATGCAAGATCGCCGCGCCCTGCAGGCTGGCACCAGTCACTTCTTAGGGCAGAACTTCTCCAAAGCACAGGAGATCCGCTTTGCGTCGGCGAGCGGGGGAGAAGAGTACTGCTGGACCACGTCGTGGGGCGTGTCGACTCGCCTCATCGGGGCGGTGATCATGACCCATTCCGATGACGACGGCCTCGTGCTGCCACCGCGGATCGCGCCGTCGCAGGTGGTGATTCTCCCCATCTCTCGCAGCGAGGAAGAGAAGGCCACGGTGATGGCAGCCTGCGAACGCATCGCCGGCGAACTGCGGCAGCAGCACTGGCGAGGGGAACCGGTGCGGGTTTCGATCGACGCCCGCGACATCCGGGGAGGGGAAAAGACGTGGCAGCACGTCAAGCAGGGCGTACCGCTGCGAGTGGAGATCGGTCCGCGCGACCTCGCCGCCAACTCCGTCAGCGTGTTCCGCCGTGACCGCGGCCCGAAGGATCGGGAGAACCTCGCCATCGAAGCCTTCGTGAGCGGCGTGGCAGGGGTGCTCGAAGAGATCCAAACCGGACTGCTTGAGCGAGCCCGGGCCTACCGTGAGGCCAACACCAAGCGGCTTGGCAGCTTGGCTGAGGTCACCGAGTTTTTCGCCGAACCCGACAAGGGCAAGGGGATGCACGGCGGTTTCGCCATCGTGCATGTCGCCGACGATCCGGCAGTCGCCGCGGCGCTCGATCCTCTCAAGGTCACGGTCCGCTGCATTCCGACCGACGGCGATGATGAGCCTGGCACCTGCATCGTCACTGGCCAGGCAACCACCCGCCCGAGCGTCCTGGCAAAGGCCTACTAGCGGCGGATCGGGCGAAAACCCGATCGACGGTGCCGGCAACACGACAGGTCCGTGGCTGTCGGTCTATCATGCTGTTGATGGGGTTGCTCGTCACCGCGGTGATGCCAGCCCCGTCCTGGGTGGTTCACGCGAGTCGGTCGAGTGAGCACGTCCAACGGACACCATGGGTGAAAGTAAAGGGAGAGTGGGGCATGAACCGAGGGCCAAGCGCGAGGATGGTGGCTGGTGTGGCGGCTTTGATTGGGGCCACGATCGGTGCCGCGACCGCGACGAGCGAATTGCTCTTACGGCCGTTGCAGCTTGGCGAGATGGGGATCGTGACGATGCTCTCCGATGGCCCTGCGCCAAAGCTCGTCACCTCGGAAATCTCCTTTAATTTCGGCCGCATGGCTGTTGGCGACAAAGGCACTCATGAGTTCCCCTTCACCAACACCGGCGACGTTCCGCTCGAACTTTCCAAAGGCGCCACCTCCTGCAAGTGCACGATCAGCGGCCTTGAAGAAACGTTGATCGCTCCCGGCGAGACCGCAAACGTCAAACTTGAGTGGACCGCCAACCCGGGAGGGCCAGGGGGCGACTTCCGGCAGACCGCGCTCATCCTCACCAACGACCCGCTTCGCCCGGAGGTCACCCTCAGCATTGAAGGCAAAACCTTCACCATGTGGGATCCATATCCGCAGGGTGTGACCTTCACGGATCTCCAAGCCGACGCGGTCGCTTCCGCGACGGCCCGCATCATGACCTTCGGAGATAACCCTCCTGTCGTCACCTCGATCCGTGTCAGCCAGGAATCCAACGTGGTCGTCAACCCGGTGGACCAGGGGGAAAATGAGGTGGCAGAAGCGGCGGAGATCCCCGATTCCCCCTATTTCACCGCCAAGGCAGAGCCGCTCGACGAAGCGCTCGTCGCGTCCATTCCGGGAGCCACGGGGGGGCTGCTCGTGACCGTGACGTCCGTCCCTCCCTTGCCCCCGGGTCCCATGACGAACCAACTTGAGGTGGTCTTCACCTTCAACGGTAGCGGTCTCTCGTCTGTTCTCTCGTCAGTCAAAGAGCCCGAAGGGGGCTGGATTGCCAAGCTCGGCGTGAAGGCAAACGTCGTCGGCCCGCTGGCCGTCGCTGGAGCCGTTTGGGACGCTGCCAACGAACTTGTTCGCATCGGCCCGGTTTCGACGGTCACCGGCTACCAAACCAAGCTCTTCGTCACGGCGAAAGGAGAGCACCGCAACGCGGTCAAGCCGCGGGTGATCGAACGAGTGCCGGAATCGATGCAGGTCGAGATCGGGGAAGCGGCGGCGATCGGAGACGGTGTGGTCGTGCGGTTCCCCCTGTCGATCAGCATTCCTGCTGGCAGTCCGACCTGCAATCATCTCGGCAGCCAGCAAGGAAAGTTGGGACGGATCGTGCTGGAGACCGGTCATCCCGATATGCCACAGCTCACGATTCCGGTGCGGGTTGCTGTGAGTCCATAGGGCTCGTGGCTTCACCGGACGCCCAACCGCGACGGAGGCCCTCGTGTCGTTCGCCATGTTGCCACCAGGAGGCCAGACACGCCTCGCTGTGTTCTGCGCCGTGCTTGCGATCGCTTTTTGCCCGGCAACAGCGAACGCTGCCGATCCACCGAAGCCGCTTCCAGATCGCGGCCCCAACACCAACGACGCGGTCGCGGAATCGATGCGTCAAAAAAATGGTTCCCTTTTTGTTGGCTGGCGTCCGCCGCAGGCCCTGCTCCTGATTACGGGTGAACTCAACGGCTACATCGAGCCCTGTGGATGTGCTGGGAAGGAGAACCAGAAGGGGGGGCTCAGCCGCCGCCAGAACCTCCTGCAGGCCGTCGAAGCGGCCGGCTGGCCACTGGTGTCGGTGGATCTGGGCAATCAGGTGCGGCGATTTGGACGGCAGGCCGAAGTGAAGTTTCAGTCGGTGGCAGACGGTCTGCGAGAAATGGACTATGCCGCCGTCGGTTTTGGGCCCGACGACCTCCGCTTGCCTGCGGAAGAGTTGATTGCCGCTGTGGCTTCGGTCGGTGATCAAGGCACACCATTTGTGAGTGCCAACGTTGGGCTCCTCGGACTGGATGCGGGGATCACTCCACGTTTTCAGGTCGTGAAAGCAGGGGGGCTGACGATCGGGATCACGAGCGTCCTGGGAGACACCGAAGTCGAATCGATCCGAAACGATTCCCTGGAGATGATGCCTGCCGAGAACGCTCTCCGGGAGGTCGCCCAAGCCCTGTCGAAGGCTGGATGCGATGCTCAGGTGCTTCTCTCGTTCGGTTCGCCCGAAGAAAGCCAGCGGCTGGCGGCAGCGTTTCCGCAGTTTGACGTGGTCGTGACGGCAGGTGGAGCCGACGAACCCCCAATGATCCCGCCTCCACTTGCCAGCAAAAGCGGCGTGCTCGTCGAACTCGGCCACAAAGGCATGTACGCCGTCGCCGTGGGCTTGTACGACGAGGAGCCTGCCGCCCGATCGGCCGTGCAGCCCGTGATGAAGACGGCCTCAGGCCGACCCTTCCTGACCCAGCGGATTCCGCTCGACGCTCGCTGGGGTGAGTCGGACGACATGCTCCGGCTGCTCGGCAGCTACCAAAAGCAGCTGGAAACGCTCGGGCTCCAGGGGCTCAAACTGGGCACCACGAGGCACCCAACGGGCAGACGCTTTGCGGGCAGCCAGGCTTGCGCGTCATGCCATGAATCGGCGCATGAGGTCTGGGAGGCGTCGGCGCACGCCTCCGCACTCGTGACCCTCGAGGAGGCAACGCCTCCACGAAACCACGACCCGGAATGCCTCTCCTGTCACGTTGTGGGCTGGGTGCCTCAGAAGTACGAGCCATACGAGGGTGGTTTCCTCAGCCGCTTAGAAACCCCGCATCTCGCTCAGCAGGGGTGCGAAAACTGCCATGGGCCGGCTGCTGCTCATGCGGCGGTTGAGGCAGGCGACGTAGTGGCCAGCGAGGTGGAGCGCGAGCGCCTACGAGCGGAACTCACCTTGTCGATCGCCACCCCTGAGGGGCGGAAAAAGGCGGTCAACAACTGCCTCGAGTGCCACGACCTCGACAACAGCCCGTCCTTCGACTTCGACGAATACTGGACGACGATCGCCCACTAACCAGACGAATGATCAGCCCTCGCCAAGTGCGGCAAGCGCCTCGTCGGGAATGTTGAAGTTCGCGGCGACACTCTGCACATCGTCGTGGTCGTCCAACCGCTCCATCAGATCGAGCACCTTCCGAGCCTCGTCTGGGCTTTCCACGTCAACGGTGTTGGTCGGCTCGCGCACAATTTCGCTCGAGTCCACCGTCAGGCCGGCCGCTGCGAGGGCATCAATGACCGCGCTCATCGAGGATGGCTCACAACGGACTTCCCAGTGTTCGCCTCCACGGCTGACATCGTCTGCGCCCGCCTCCAGCGCAAGTTCGAGAAGCCGCTCCTCATCACACGCTGGCAGTGGAAGTCGCACCAACCCGCGTCGCTCGAACATCCAAGCGACACACCCAGTGGCTCCCAACTTCCCATCACACATCTCGAAAATCTTACGAATCTCTGGGGCAGTGCGATTGCGGTTGTCTGTGAGGATTTCGCAGAGGACAGCCACGCCTCCAGCTCCGTACCCCTCGTAGATGCTTTCCTCAAGGTTGCCGCCCTTGAGCTCACCAGTGCCTGCCTTGATGGCCCGGTTGATGTTTTCCTTTGGCATGCTGACAGCCTTGGCCGCATCAATCGCGTAGCGAAGACGCAAGTTGGCATCAGGATCCGCACCACCATGCTTGGCAGCCACGATGATCGCCTTGGCGAGCTTGCTCCAGAGCTTGCCACGCTTGGCGTCCACGAGTGACTTTTTGCGGGCGATATTCGCCCAATGGGAATGTCCTGCCATGTGCGTGACCTCCAGCCACGGCGTGAGAATCAGTCTTGGTCCGCAGCCTAACGAGGCTTTCGCTTCGCGAGCTGACGTGAGTGGCCGCTGGCGCTGGCTTTGCTCCCAGCAGCAGGCTTCGTTGCCGATTTCGTTGCCTTCTTGGCAGCGGGCTGTTTGGCAGCAGGCTGTTTGGCAGCAGGCTGTTTGG
>JAPOIM010000065.1 GCA_029978905.1 Planctomycetota bacterium | reverse complement strand
TTTCCCAGGCGACCACCGCCGCGGAGTCAAACTCGAGAAAGATCCCCTCGCCGCGGTTCTCGATCGCCGAAAGCCACGGAGCGTCGATGTACGATGGCGAGCGTGGGGCCGGCGCCGGCCGCAGAGACATCGGATTCGGCGGCCTCGACATGATCCCAAAGAAGTTCCAGTCGGGCAGCGTGCAGGAGGGTTGAGCGCGACGTTAGCGACCAGGCATAGCGTCTCGGATCAGCTGCCGTCCGGCCCTTCGCCAGCGACGATCCGTCCATCCACGAGCCGGAAGAAATGCTCACCAAGGGCAGCAGCCTCCTCGCTGTAGTGCGTGACATGCAGCGTGGTGACTTGCTCCGATTGATGGATCGTCTTGAGCAGTTCGATTAACCGCAGCCGGTGGTCTTCATCGAGGGCAGCGAGCGGCTCATCGAGAAGTAGCAGCCGCGGATGAAAGGCTATCGCGCGACCGATCGCCACCCGCTTCGCCTCACCACCACTGAGGTGCCTGGGCGTGCGGCCGAGCAAGTCGCTGATGCCAAGGGCTTCGGCCACCTCTTCCACGCGCTGGCGGATCTCCCGCGGCGTCACGCGCCGCAACTCAAGCCCAAATGCCAGGTGTTCGTGGACACTGAGCGTGGGAAAGAGGCCTGCATCCTGCGGCACATATCCGACTCCGCGACTCCCCACACTCCAATGGGTGACATCGAGACCATCGAGCAGCACACGTCCCGCAACCACCTTGCGAAGCCCACAGATACCCTCAAGCAGGGTTGTCTTTCCACTTCCCGTGCTCCCCATCAGCACGCCGTAGCCGCCGGCGGGCACCTGGAGCTCCAGATCACTCAGCTGGAATGCTCCGCTGCGAATGCTCAGACGGCGAAGTTCAATCATCCTGCAACCCTTCCGCCGACGAGTCGCACGACGCCCAGCACGATCACCGCTGCCATCACCATCAGCAGCGAAACGGCCACGGCAGCCTCGAGACGGCCCACGCTTAACTCGAGAAACACGGTGGTGGAGAGCACCTCGGTCTTCATCCTCGTCGCTCCCGCAAACACAAGAATCGGTCCAAACTCCCCAAGCGACCTGGCCCAAGCAATGCTGAAGGCAGCGATCATGCCACGCCACGCCTGCGGGAAGGCCACCCGCCAGAAGGCCTGACTGCGTCGGCAGCCGAGCGTCATCGCGATCGCCTCCGGCCGCGGGTCGATCCGGGCAAAGGTCAGCCGCATCGAGTGAATCGCAAACGCCGCCGCCACCACAAACTGCGCGAGCACGACCGCCACCGGTGCATACGTGACCTGCAGCCCCAGCCACCGCTGCACGAGCGCCTCAAGCGTCGTGCCGCCCAGCGGAAGATGAAACAGAATCAAGAGGCTCAAGCCGAGCACGAGCGGCGGCAGAACCACGGGAATATCGAGCACCGCGTCGAGAAAGCCACGTCCGCGGAAGGTGAAACGCTCAAGCAGATAGGCCAGCGGCACGGCGACCCACAGCGACAGCAGGGCTGCGAGCGTGCAACTCACCAGCGTCATCCGCACCGCAAAGAGGATCTCGGGCTTCGCAAGCGCGGTTGTCAGATCCTCGAGCGATGTCGAGGCTATATCCGCCGCCAGCAGGGCGAGTAGCAGCAGCACGTAGCCACCCCCCACTGCACCGCTGGTGAGGAAGAACGGCCAGTCTGAACCCGTGCGAAAAGGCGGTCGCTGCCCACCGCCCGAAGGCTCAGCCTGCGGGCTACTCGATCGCGTCAGGGAAGAGTCAGCAGTCATCCAGTGCGTCACTCCGGAGGCGGGAGCAGGCCCTGGGCCTCCGCCCAGCGAAACCCTTCCGCCTCGAAGATTTCCCGAGAGAGCTGGGAGCGAAACTGCTCGCCGAGCCGCTCCGCGAGCCGCCGCACTGGCGACTCCGCGGCGACCCCGTAGGGTTGGCTCGCGATCGAACAGGGGAGGTCTGTGATGCGGACCGCATCGAGCGCGTCCCCACTGCCGACGGCGTTGCTGAGATACACCACCGCCGCATCCAGCGACCCGCTCCGCATCTGGTTGACGAGCATGTCACCGGTGGGCGTTTGTACGACGACATTCTCCATCACCTGCTCCTGAACGCCTCCCTCGGAGAGCGTCCGCTGCGTCAGCCAGCCCATCGCGCACTGCTTCTCATGGCCGATCCCCACCCGCAGCCCTGGCTGCGAGAGGTCGCTGAGGCTGCTGATCCCCTTGGGATTGCCCTTAGCCACCAGGATCACGAGTTCGTTTTGCGAGATTTCCTCCGCATCGGGAAACCGGTCCGCAACCTGATTCATAAACTCGACATCGCACGCGAAGTACGCATCGGGCACGCGGCCCGCCTCCATCTGAGCCACGAGGATCCCACAGCCGTTGTAGACGCGCGTCACGGTCACCCCTTCGCGGGCTTCAAACGCCACCACCGTTTCCTCGATGGCTGGCCGCAGCATCGACCCGGCATAGAGCGTGAGTTCTGGCCGCTCGTCCCAGGGATCGCCCTCGAGGGGCGTGAAGCCGTGCTCCCGGTACCGGACGAGCCCACGGTCGGCGGCGGCGATGTACCGCGCCAGATGAGAGGCCGCCTGAGGCTGAGTCGTCCCCGACACCACCGCTAGCCCCACCTTGGAACGGATGCCGTCGAGAGCCTCAAAGGCCACGGCCTCCAAGTCGGGATAGTCGTGCAGCACGGCGTCGTACACGATCCCCGCGTCGGCCGCGTCGAGCTTGACGGCATTCGCCACCTCGTTGACCGTCGTCATCGTCACGTCCACTGCTGCCGCGAGCGGCTCCCACGCCCCGCTGGCTTCCAGTGTGCGTTTGGTGACCATCCCGATCGCCGTTGCCTCTGGGTTCGCCATCGCCAGCCGCAGGTCACCCGCCACCAGGTCGTCGAGGGTCGCCAGCCTTCGCGGGTTGCCCGCCGGCACAGCCACCACGGCTCGCATCTCCGCCAGTGGAAACTGCGATTCGATCAGGCCCTGTTCATGAGCCATCTCGAGAAACGAGGCGTCGGCGGGGAGAAAGAGGTCTGCGGTTCCGCTGATGGAGAGCGACGCGAGCAAGGTTTGCGAAGGGCCATACTGGACTACCACCTCGCGGCCGGTTTCCGCCAAGTAGTCGGCGAGGATAGTGTCCATCACGGAACGATTGCTCGCCGCACAGAAGAGCACGACCGGTGGTACGGAGACCGCTGGCTCCACCTGTGGGCCAGGCCCCCGCTCGCGCTTGGCTGGGGTGAGCAACAGACTCCCCAGGCCGAGCAGCAAGCCGAGTGAGAGCACCACGGCCACCGCGGGCAGAACACGTCCGCGTCGTGCATCGCCGACCATGTTCCTCACGGTGCGGCCCTCAACGTTGGAGACTTCGGTCGAGGCCGGCCTGCCGGAATCGGCACCAGCTCGGCCTGGCGTGGTGTCGTAGGATCGTCTGCCGGGAGCGGCAGTGCCGCAAGGCCCTCACCAAAGAGCACCTGCTCCCAATCGACCGGCAGGAGCAGATCGAACCCAGGATTGAGTTGCTTCACCTGGCAGGAGCAGGCGCCGCAGAGAAACGCCGTGAACTCGGCGACCGCGTCGCCCGTCAGCGTGGCCGCCGGAAGCACCGCCGCCGCGCGTCCCCGACCAAAGACGGGCACCACGAGCGCCGCCTGCGGCTCGAGTGTCTCGCCTTCTGCAGCCGACTCACGGTGCCCCGCCAATAACGTGGCCCGCAGCAGTTCTTCACCAGCGGCACCGGCCGGCACCGTGAGCACCGAAAAACGAACCTCCAGCGGAATGGCTGCGAGCAACTCCGACCCCGGCAGGCCGATCCCGCGTGGCAACACCGTGTCTTCCGCGATCTGCGGCAGTTCTTGCTCGAGAAGCGTTGCCGCCTGCTTCGCTGACGCCGGGTCGGCCCCCTCAAGCACCATCCATACGACCGCATCACCCGTGGCCAACCGCCGAATCAGTTCACCCTGCCACGGCCCCGCTGTGAGTGCCGCTTCGGCCTTTGTGAGTGCCCCGCTCCAAAGCAGGGTCGGCTCCTGGCCCCGGCTGTGCCGTGCGATCTCAAGTGTTTCCCGCGATTCCGATCCCGGCTGGTCGCGGGCAGGCGTCCGTTCGACGGCAAGATTCATTGGGCCGCCATTGGGCTGGGCCTGGTCCTCAAGCCAGTGCACGGCATCTCGTGCCACCTGCGGCGAGTCAGCCGCCACATCGACCGTCGCCACAAACAGATCCGCGGGCCAGCGTTCGAGCGCATAGCGAAACACGGGAATCGAACAGGCCACCGCGGGCGTGGCCAGCAGACACGCGGCCACCACAGCCACACGACAGCCGCGCTGCATCCAGTGTTGGCCGTGCGTCATGGCTGCTGCCCCTGGCAAATCAACCGCCCATCGGTGGTCGACACGTAGAATTTTCCGCCCGCTGCGATCAGGCCGTCCCACACCGGCAGGTAGTCGACGGTCGCCTCGGAAACGTGGCTACCGTCGGCCGTGGAGAGGATCCGCAGCAGTCCGCCCTCCGCGCCAGCCAGGGCCGAATCCTGCCGCTGCAGTTCTGCAAGCATGGCCTCGTCACCGACCGCGAGCCCCTCCAGGGCCTTCTCGGAATCGACGAGGTCGGGGGGCCCGACCACCGCAATCCGCCCATCGCCAATGACCATGCCGCGGGCGAAGAGTGGGACAAACCGCGTCCACTTCTGCTCAAAGCCGAGGCCATTCTCCCCCAGTGCACTGCTCGCCGGTGTCTGCCGCACGACGCGTTTGGGGAACACGACCGCCTCGCCGATGCGGCCGGCTGCCGTGGGAAGATCACCCATCGGTGGGTTCGGGCCGCCCGGCCGTGAGCTGTCGCGGGCGTCGCCATTGTCAAAGGTGCACACCAGCACCGCCGCTCCTTCCGCCTTGGCGGGATCGGCGAAGATCGCTTTCGCCTGCTCAGCGGTGATCACCGCGTGGCTGATCCGCAGGTCATCGATGCTGCCGGCAAACGAGGGGGCGTTCTGTGCACTCGCGAAGAGATCCGCGTCCACGATGCTGCCGGTATCGCCACCGATCTCCAGCGGGTTGGCAGGGTTGCTTGGAATCAGCCCCGGCCCCTGGCCCTGCGCCACCTCCTCGCCGTTGAGCATGATTGACAGGCGGCCCTCGCTGTCGAGCTGGCACACCAGGTGGTTCCAGCCGTCATTGAGGCGGCGATCAGCCTCCACGCGAGTCAGCTTGCTATCGATCCTCACCGAAAAAATCGGCTGCCGCTGGCGCAGAGAAACTGCGTAGCCCTGCACGCTGCCTCCGTGTGCCAGGATCACCCCACCGGGGCTCTCCGGCTTGACCCACAGCGAGACGGCCACCGGCTTCCCTGAAGGATCGAGAGCGTCGCTGACGGGGAAGGTGATCAGCCCAGCGGCTCCTTGCTGCTGTTTGTTTTGGCGTTTCGGTCCGGAACGCTGCACCGTTTGCACGGCTGCGTCGAGGCTGGCCGCGTAGAGCTGATGCTCGAGGGGCGTCGTCCAACGGTAATACTCCGGGAGCCGCGCGTAGCCATACACCGTGTCGTCGTCGAAGCAGAGAATGCGGCCACCCGGCGTGTACTTTCCAGCCTGCCAGTAACCGCTGTGGCCCCCGGCGAAGTTCTTGCCATACACCCAGTACGACCGATGAAACCACGTGTCGTCGAGGTAGCCCATCGGGGCGAAGAGATGCCGGCCTTCCCCTGCCTGGCTGCTCCCCTGCTCGGCGGGATCCCCGGAGATGGGGCCGAGGTTGTTCCGCGTGCCATCCATTTCAAACGCCTGCGACCGCAGGTAGATCTTCTCGCCATCGCTGGAAAGGATGTCGGAGAGCCCTGCCGGCATCTGGAGCGTTTGGATCCGGTCCTGCAGTTTGCCGCCGGAGGGATCGTTATCGTCGATCGTGGTGACCGCGATCTGGCTACCCGTGCGAGCATCGATCCGCACATACCGCATGCCACCATCGAGAAACGCCGAGCGGCCGACGATGAAGTGGGCGATGTCGTTTTCCACCAGAATCGTGCCATGCACTGGCCAGACCGATTCGATCTGATCGAAGGCCGTCAGACGCCGGTCCGCTGGCGGCGCGAAGTAACGCCAGAGCAGCGCACCATCTGAGGCCCGCAGGCACGTCACATAACCGTCGGTGCAACCAAAGAGCACCCGGCCCCGCCAGACCGTCGGCGGAGAATCGATGCGGCCGCCCGCGGCGTGCTCCCACAGCGGCTTGCCACTCTCGGCATCAAAGACATGCACGGTGTGGGCGTCGATGGCAACGACATAGGCACGGCCACCCGCGACGACCGGCGGCGAAAGCCGACCGGAGAGCTGGGCGGTCCACAGCGGCGCAGCATTGTCCGGCAGCTGTCCACTCGACGAACCGCTGCGGCGCGAGTCGTGCCGGTAGGTCGGCCAGTCCGCCGCCGCGGCTTCATCCTCGTCCACCGGCTCACCATACGCCGGCCCAAACACGATCCGATCGGTGTCAGCAATCGGCTCGACCTCAGCACTCGGCCGTGCTGGGGCAAGCGCATTGAAGCCGCTGAGTTTCGCCTCCGGATAGCAGGCACAGTCGTGGGGCGGCGCGTAGAGCAGACCGTTGCAGGGCAGCACGCCATAGAGACAGCCGCCACGCACCCAATGATTGATCTCCCAGTGGCTGGCATCAAAGTCGACAAACTCGATTCCCGTCCGAGACGGAATGATGAAACGGTCGGTCGCTTTGGCGATGTGGCACCGATGGTGGAACCAGTAGGTGTCGACGTCCGGGGGAAACTCCTTCTTCACCTCGCCGGTCCGCGGATCGCGGCCGACATAAATGCCGGTGTCGTTGGTCGACGTCGTCGGGGCCACCCACACGAGTCCCCCGGTCACGATCAAATCCTGTGGTGACTGATAGCCACTGCGGGCGTGCTCCGACTCCCAGAGTTGGCGGCCATCATCAAGCGAGAAGGCCTGCATCCGCCCCTCGCCACCGGCGTACAAGGCCACCGATTCATAGAGCACAAGCCGGGGGGCAAAGTTGAACGGAAGCGACTGGCGGCGCGGCGCGGCCTCGGAGGCCCACTGCTGCTCCCCACTGTGTCGGTTCTTGCACACCAGCCGCTCACCGTCGTGCCAGACCACATGCTCGGCATCCATCGTCAGCGTGAGCGGCACCACCCGGCCGGTGTGGCTCCAGAGCAGTTTGCCGGTGGCCACATCGATCGCCCGCACCTCCCGCGGCTCGCCGTTCCAGAGAAACTCTTTGGCGACGCGTGCCTGATCCCCCACTCGCAGTTCCGGCGAGTAACTCTCGAGTTCGCTTGTGCCATGATTCACCAGGCACAACAGCGTCCCCGCGTCGTGCAGCATCTCTTCGGTCGACTCGGTGCCTTCGTAAGTCGCCAGGGTCGCGCCGGTGCGGCCATCGAGCCGCGACACCGCGGCATGCAGCCCCAGCGTGACAAACAGATCGTCGCCGTCAGCCACCAGTCGCCGCGCGAGCTGGGTGGGACCGCTCTTGAGCGGCCACATGTGGTCGTGCCAGGAGGGAATCTCCCGCTTCCACAGCAGCGAACCGTTGAAGGCATCACGAGCCACGAGCTGCCAGTGGGCGGGAAGTTCAATCGACACCCGCGAGCCCTCGTCGTGAATCAGATAGAGCCGGCCCGAGGCTGAGACCAGCGACGTCATGCTCGCCATGCGGTCGTGATGCCGCGACCAACGGGGATGGGCCACCCACTGCAGATGCCGCGGTGGGCCAACTTCGGTGTCGTGCGCGACGGGGTTGCCGCCCGCGTCATGAAAGTAGTGCGTCCACTCGTCGATCGAGCGTGAACGAGGCTTGGTGAGCGTTTGCCAGCCACCTTCCCAGCCGCCAGCACCCTCGGTCGTCGCCCGGTCGGCCTGCATGATCACGGTGCCACCGGGGCAAAGCACACGCAGCACCTCGGCCTCCGGGACCTCTCGCTCCAGGATCACGACGTTGGCGAGATTGTCGATAAACGGCAGCCGCGATCCGTCAAACGCTGCCACGTTCGCCTCACCGAGGAAGCCCGCCGCCGCCAGCTTCGCCCGAGCGGCCGTGACGTTTTCCGCATCTTCGTCGAGGCCGAGCAGGAGCACGTCGCCGCCGACCGACTCGGTGCCCCGCGCCACGTCGACTCGCTCTCGCGCTGCCTGCATCAACGCGACGGTCAACTCCCCGTCGTCGCAGCCCACGTGCGCGATCACGCCGCCATGAAAGTTCGCCTGCTCGAGAAGTGTCGCGGCCAGCTGCACAGCATCGGCCGTCACACCCTCGGCCCGCACTGCAGCCGCACAGGCGACACTGACGACCACCGCGGCAACCGCCAGCCACCTCATGCGCCACGCACCAACCCTCCCTCGCCGCGGGCCAAGAACCATGGTCGCATCTCCCCTATGGTGTTTCAGGCACCCCATTCCCATACATTTAAGGCGATCATACCACCCTGAAGCATTCTCAGCGGATGACCACGGACCCCGTCCTCACGCACCGCCCTGCCTCCGGCCAGGCGGGCTCCTGCACTGCCACCTCACCGATCCTTGCCACCTCGAATCTTGAAGCACTATGCGATCTCAGACCACATGCCGCCCCCACGTCCTGTTCACGCTCGCTGTCGTGTGCTGCACATCACCGTATGGCACGTGGTCCCAACTGAGAGCGGATGACGCCTGGGTAGACGCCGCAGCGTTTCGGCTCGAGCAGATCTACGAGGAGAGCACCTTTCGTGCTCCTGACCTCCAGCCTTCCTGGTCGGAGGACGGCGAGAACGTCCGCATCCGTCGGGGCACTGCGGCAGACGGCCAGCCGGGAACGGTTTGGCTCCACGCAGCCACGGGGGAAGAAACGTCGCCACCGACACACCCACCGCTTGACCGAGAAGATTCGGGCGACCGGAACGCGTCTCCCGACGCCACGCATCGCTTTGCCATCCAAGACGGCAGGTTGCTCGTGCAACGCCTGAAGGGCGACGTTCGCGAGCCTGTCGTCACGGTGCCCGGCAACGAGCACATCGGCTTCTCAGGGATGGCGTGGAGTGCCAACAGCCGCTACCTGGCGTTCGTCCAATCGGACCGCAGCGACGTGCGGACACGAACGATGCTGGTTCCGGAAGATCCTTCCTATCCGGGAGTCCGCGAGCAACATTTCGCACGCGTCGGTGGCACGATCGAAACACTGACGGTGGGTCTGATCGACGTGCAAACCCAAACCCTCTCCTGGATTGACCTCGATCCCGTTAGCTCTGATGGCCAACAAGGCTTCTATCTGGGGCAAGTGGAATGGGCGCCCCACTCAAACGAGTTGCTGATTGAAAAACTGAGCCGCTTCCGAGACCGCCGGCAGTTTCTGCTCGTCGATCCGGAGCACCATCAGATCACGCCCATTTTTGACGAGACCAATGACGCGTGGGCTGTGAGCAGCCAGGGGAAGAATCTCGGGCTGATCTGGCTCCGCGACGGGGCGGAGTTCATCGTGATCAGCGAGCAGGATGGCTGGCGACACGCGTTCCTCTGTTCGCGGGATGGTGAGGAACGAACCACGCTCACCACAGGCGACTACGACATCATCGAACGCGGGCCTGTCGATGAAGCGGGCGGCTGGTTCTACTTCTACGCCTCTCCAGACAACGGCACGCAGAAATACCTCTATCGTGTTCCGCTGCAGGGAACGGGGGAGCTCGAGCGGATCACTCCCGGCGATTCTCCTGGGACACACGACTACGACTTCTCGCCAAACCTCACGTTTGCAATCCACACCGCCTCCACGATCAATACGCCCCCCGTCGTGTCGCTTGTGTCGCTCCCAAGTCACGAGGTGATTGCGGTGTTGCAAGACAATCACGCGATTCAAGAAGCGCTCGATGCGTGGGGGCTTCCCGCGACCGAGTTTGTCACGGTTTCCACAGAGCCCGACGTGTCGATGGATGCGCTCGTGATGAAGCCTCGCGATTTCGACCCTCGCCAGAAGTATCCCGTGCTCGTGTATGTCTATGGCGAACCGCATGGGCAAACGGTTCTCGACCAGTGGGCGGCTGGGCAGAGTCTGTTTCACCGCGTGATCACCGATCTCGGCTACGTCGTGGTCTCGATCGACAATCGCGGGACGCCCGCTCCGAAGGGTGCCGCCTGGCGCCGCGCTGTCTTTGGGAGTCTCGGCCCACTGTCGACGGACGATCAGGCCGCGGCGATTCAAAAGCTCGGAGCGATGCGGCCATACCTTGACCTGGAGCGGGTGGCAATCTGGGGCTGGAGCGGCGGCGGCTCGAACACGCTCAACGCCCTCTTCCGCAAGCCAGATGTCTACAAGGTTGGCATTGCGGTGGTACCCAAGCCGCAACCGCACCTTTACAACGCCTGGTTCCAAGAAATCTACATGCGGACGCCCGAGGTCAACCCCGACGGCTACCAGCGTTCCGCTCCCTTGCACTTTGCCGACGGCCTCGCCGGGAAACTCCTGATGGTCACAGGATCAGGGGAGACCAACACGCACATCCAGATCATCGAAGGCCTCGTCGACCGTCTGATCGAACTCGGCAAGCCCTTCGACTACATGGTGTATCCCAACCGCGATCATGGCCTCAGCGAAGGCCCGGGATCACGGGTGCACGTCCGCATGCTGATCGCCCGTTACCTCACTGAAAACCTTCCGCGAGGCCCACGTGAGGGCACACTTTAAAGAGCACGAACAATGCCAGCCAAGACCGCAGCCGAGTGGTACGCCGAGTATGGTTCCTACCACCAGAACCCGACCAACAAGACGATTCACTGGCTCTGCATCCCCGCGATCATGACGGCGCTGGTGGGGCTGCTGTGGGCGCTGCCGACGCCGTGGGCAACCGCAGCCCCGTGGCTCAACTGGGCCATGGTGGTCGCTGCCTTGAGCCTCGTGTTCTACGCACGTCTCTCGCTGAGTTTGGCGATCGGCATGGCCGCGTGGCTCGGGCTGACAATGGCCGTGGTCCGCGGAGTTGAACTGGTCAGCCCGCAGCCGGTCTGGATCCCAGCCCTGGCGCTCTTCGTCGTCGCCTGGATCGGGCAATTCTACGGCCACGCGATCGAAGGCAAAAAGCCGGCCTTCTTCAAAGATCTGCAGTTTCTCCTGATCGGCCCCGCCTGGCTCCTCAACGACGCGGCGAGGCGGTTTCGTACGCCCAGCAACTGAGCATCACCTCAGCTGCCTCGCGCCGTCCCGGCGACAGACTGGTACCAATATCGATCTTCGTCAGGCTTCGTGATCCAGAACCCAGTCACGCACCAACGCTGCAAACCTGTCGGCCTGGTCCTGATACGAGAAATGCCCGCAGTTGGGCAGGATCGAAAGTGTTGCGTTCGGCAGAATCTCCGCCAATCGCGTGCCGTTGTCGACGAAAAGGAGTTTGTCGGCGTCGCCCCAAAAGATCGTGGTCGGCAGCGTGATCTCCGGGAGCAGCGGCTCAAGGCCCCTGAGCGACGAGGGATAGTCGATAAACCAGCGGAACATGTTGTTCATCCGTCCTGCGAGCCCGGCGATATAGTCGCTCGTCTCTTCAGCAGACGGCTGGTAGTTCACGTAGCAGAGCCGATAGGCACCTTCGATACCCGCGGCCGCTCCGGCGATCCCCATGACGGTCCGCCAAAATGCTGAGTGGATGAGCTTCTCAATCAGACTGCCATTTGAACTCGCGACGAGGCATGGACCATCGCCCACCATCAGGCTCTTTGCCCGGCATCCCGCTCGCGCCGCATAGGTCAAGGCCGTTGGCATTCCAATGTCAGGGCCGACGATGTGGGGCCGCTCGATTCCCCTGGCCGTAATAAAGTCAGCAAGAAAGTCGGCCTGCCTCGTAAACGACATCCACTCTTCACCTCCTTCACTGCCCCCAAAGCCCGGCAGGTCGTAGGCGATCAAATGGAAGTCGCGGCTGAGGATCCCCCAGATCGCGTCAAACGCCAGGATGCTCTGCGGGAGCGGGTTGAGGAGCAAAACGGTCGGACCGTCTGCTTTCCCGCCCTCGGCAAAACGGACCTTCACACCGCTCACGGTGTCGAACTGAAGCGGTATCCGAGGCGGGCTGAGGGGCGGAGCCTTGCGGACCGGCGAAGCGTCCTGAAGCACCTTCATGGCCCGCCGCTCCGGCGTCACGAGCATCAGGGCTGAGGCGTTCAAACGGTCAAACCAGGTGATGCGGTGAGTTTTCATTTGCACGGGCGGGCCTCCTGGCAAGATCCCATCGGTATAACAGCCGCCATACGCTGCCACGACAGGTATTCGCCGCCGGCAAAACCCGCCACGGCGACGACACGCGTACCATCGGCGGTTTTCTGTTTGAGCCTACCCGCCGCCTCCCTCGCGGTTCGCCATGCTGCATGCCCTGAACAAGCTCTCATCCGCAGTTTTGGGCGGACGCTCACTGAAAAGAGGAGACGCCCCACTTCGCGGAAAGCGCCGCACGATGGGCCACGCGGCACGACCAGAACCGCCCCGCGTCGTACGTCAGCCCACGGACGTCCTCGTAACGACACTGGGAGCCACTGCAGAGATAGTGTCAACGCGACGTGGGGCCGTGCAGCAACTTCGTCGGGGAGCCGTTGGCCCACAGAATCTGGGCCCGCGAATTCGCGCTTCTCTTGTCGCAACACCGCCGGGCGAGAATTGTGCTGGGGCCAGAAGTTTGAGTGGGCTCACTCTCCCGGCGCGTAGTCGCGTTCGAGGTTCGCACGGATGTCGTCCTCATCCATCCACACGGGCTTCAGCTGCATGCGGGCAAACAGCGGGGACTGGTCGGCATAGTGTGGCGACTCAGGCACCGTGGCGGCGGCCCCATACTGATGGATGCTTTGCGATGACAGCGTGCCATCGCTGCTCCACCGCGGCATCAGGATGTAACAGTCGCCCCCTTTGCCTGGCAGGTCGCCATCCTCGAAGCCGTGCAGCGTGCCGTCTTCCATAAACATGCAGTAGATGGCGCGCAGCGCATCGGGCCCGCCGCTCAGGCCCAAATCAAGATCTCCCCGCTCCAGCCGACAGACCTCGTCCCAGCGTGGATCGAGTCGACCGTGGTGCTCCTCCAGCACCGGAGCCCAAGAACGAATGTTGTTGAACATCGCCTCCACACTGCCTGAGGATGCGCCGCCATCAGGATTGGGCCGCGTTGCAAGCAGCGCCATCGCCGCCGCCCGGTTCTCTCCCTCTGTTCCGTAGTCCCACGTGGCGATCACCTCGAGCGCCCGCTTCACGATCGGTTCGTCGGGCACATCGGCCGCGAGCAGTTCCCGAATCTTGGTCGCTACCTCAGAATCGGCCGCATAGGCGTGGTCGTTCTTGTAGGCATGGAACTCTTCCTCGGTGATCTCGTCATCCTCCCCAAAGAGTTCGCGGGCCCGCAACGCCCGGTTGGTCATGTGTGTCTCGATGCCGTAGGTCGCGGGAAAATCCTCGGGACGCGGATTCTCCTCTGCCGCGGTGCACTCAAACGGTGTGTTGTTGCAGTTGTAGAGAAAGCCACACACCGGATTGACGACCTTCGGCAGCGCCTCAAACGGCTCATAGTCGGTCCAGAGCGTTTCCGACGTGTCGCCCGGCAGAAGCTTCTTCCAGTCGTAGCCGGGGTGCCGCTTGGGCATGCGGGCGTTGTAGAAGTAGCCGATGCGGCCGGTCTCATCGGCGTACGAAATGTTGAAACTTGCAAACCCTTGCATCTTCACCGCCTCGAGCCACTCGTCGTAGGTCGAGGCCTTCCCCATGCGATACCACTGCTCAACTTGTCGAATGTCGCCCAAGCCCGCATACCGCACCGCATACACGCCATGGTCGGTGCGGATTGCTGGCCCATACTCGCACCACAGCGTCTCCCTGGAGAACGTCCACGAGATGGGGCCCCATAGTGCCACCTTGATCTGCGCGGTGCCTACTTCAAAGTCTCGCCAGGCACCATCAAAGCGATACTGATTGGCGTTCTCAGGGTTGGTCTCGAGCACATAGAGGTCGACAAGGTCAGGCTTGTTGACCGTGTGCGCCCAACCGAGGTGACGGTTGTGCCCATGGAGGATCACGGGCGCTCCCGGAAACGTTCCCCCAACGACATCCCATCCTTCATCACTCACCAGGTGCGCCTCGTACCAGGCCACCACGCCATCCCAAGGTTGATGGGAGTTGATGTTGAGCATCGTGCTGCCGTCCGCGGAGCGGTTTGGGCTCACCGCGAACGTGTTCGACCCGACTGGCATCTCCTCCGTCAGCCAGCGGCGGGTGGCAGCAAAACCCTCCAGGGCGGGAGTGCCCTCAGGAGCGATACCCACTGATTCCGCAGCGGGGGAATCTGTTTTTTGCGAGACTTCGCCAGGCCGCTTCGTTCCCATCAGCGACTTCACCGCGTTGTCGACCCCGAAGAAAAACGGCGACTTGAAGTAGAAACCCGCCACGATGTCGTGCGCCGTGTAAGGCAGCACACCCGAGGCCACTTTCGCCGGATGCAACGCCGCCCAGTGGTTGATCCCGTCGGCATAGCCCTGGCAGACCGCCCGCACCTCAGGGCTCAGCTGTTTCTCAAACTCGGCCTCCACCGTTTCCCGCACCCGCAGCAGCTGCACGATGTAGTCGATTGGCGCGGCTTCCTGGCCGAGTTTTGCCGCAGCCGTTCCCCGTGACTGCAGCAGCGCCTCCTCAATCGTGGCGTAGTCGTCTTCGGCATGGGCGTAGCCAAGCCCGTAGGCCGTGGCGGCGTCGGTCTTGCCGAACACGTGCGGCACGCCCCAGGAATCGCGAAGAATCCGCACCTCGTAGGTGCCGGCGTTGGGAATCAGCTCCGAATAATCCGGCGGCGGCTGCACAAACACCACGAGCCCCACCACAACCAACACCGCAAGCACTCCCAGCCCCACCCGTCGTGCCATTGTTTGTTCCTTCACGTAATCGCCGACCACCATCCCGCCTCGTCACCCACGCTCCCCTCGCGCGGGCACGCTCCTCCCCTGCTCCATCGACTGCCGCAGCAACCGCTCGAGTTCCTCCGCTTTCGCCGACTGCTCGCGATACAGGTTACGCCGCTCCTCTGGATCCGTCTCGAGGTCGTAGAGCTGGCCCGGCGCGTCTGGCACCTGCTCCTCGATTTGATAGCGATCGAGCACTCGGTTCGTTTGGTAGTTGTTGCCCCCAGAGCCCGCATGGGCGAGCAGCTTCCAGCGGCCTTGCCGAATCGCCAGGTATCGATCACCGCCAAAGCCTTGGTGAATCAGGTACTCGTGCACGGGCCCTTGCTGCGTGCCATGCAACACGTCGAGCAGGCTCGCACTGTCTTCGGCGGCGTTGTTTGGCAGGGAGTAGTCGGTCACCGCAGCGAAGGTCGCCATCAAATCGGTCAGGCAGACCGGCTCGTCGCTTGCGGTGCCGGCCGCCACGTGCCCCGGCCAGCGGACGATCATCGGCACCCGATGTCCTCCCTCCCAGTTGTCCCGTTTCATGCCTCGCCAAGGCCGTGCCGGATCGTGGCCGTGATCCTCCCGCATGTGCACCACGCTCGTGACCTCCGGGCCGTTGTCGCTGGTGAACACCACGAACGTGTTCTCGGCGAGCCCGGTCTCCTCGAGGGTGGCGAGCAGTTGCCCCACCACCCAGTCGAGCTCGACGATGAAGTCGCCGTGCGGGCCCCGACCGCTTTGCCCCTGAAACCGCTTGGCGGGAAATGATGGGAGGTGCACCGCCTGCGCGGCGTGGTAAAGGAAGAAGGGTTTCCCTGAGCTCTCCGCGGCGTGCGACCGCAAAAAGGCTTGGCTCTTTTCCAAAAACGTGAGGTCGACCTCCTCCAGATCGAAGTCCTCTGCGATCATCCCAGGCCGGTTGTCGTTGGCATAGGGATGCTTGGGGAGCGGCCCGCGATCAAGGAGCTGCGTTGGAGGGTTGGGGATGCGGTCGCCGTCAATGAACGCATAGAGCCAGTCGGTGGTCGGGCAGCAGGCCGTGCCAAAAAATGAATCGAACCCCACATCGAGCGGTCCCCCCGCGATCGGTCGCGTGTAGTCAATCCGTTTGACCGCCTCGAGCCCGTCGGCGTGGATCGGTTGGCCATCACGGTCGAAGAAGGTGAGCCCCACGTGCCACTTCCCGACGCACGCGGTGCGGTAGCCATGGCCCTTAAGCATCTGCGGCAAGGTCAGCCGGTCCTCGGCAATCAGCGATGGCCCACCCGCACCGGTAAAGACCCGGCCACCGCGTGGCACGCGAAAGGCCAACTGCCCCGTCAGCAGGCTGTAGCGGGTGGGCGTGCACACCGTGGCGGGCGTGTGCGCATCGGTGAACCGCATCCCCTCCGCCGCGAGCCGGTCGAGGTTGGGTGTAGGAATGGCCGATGCCGGATTGAAGCACCCGACGTCGCCGTAGCCGAGATCGTCCGCAAGGACCACCAGCACATTCGGAAGAGGCACGATCTCAGCCCCTTCGCTGCCCGCCCCCACCGACGACAGCACGACCATCGCCGTGACCAGCCGCCACATACGCCCCAGAGTCATACCGCCCCCTTCCACGCCTTCCGCTCGCTCCTATTCCGGCGGCAACAACCGGATCGCACGGATATCGATCAAGGCCGACCGCGACTGTTCAACCGCCGTCACGGTGATCTGCTGACGCCCACCGCCAAGATCGAGCGTGCCAGCCCGCCAGGTTTGGTAGTTGTCCCAGGAACCGGTGCCTGGCACGCGGGCCGTGAGCATCCGCGTGCCTGTTGAAAACCGCATTACGCCACCCGCGGTCGAATCATCGCAGGCGAAGTCCACCTCGACGATCCAGTCCCCCCCACGCGGAACGTTCACTGTCCAACGGGCATAGTCGGCGGTCGTGGCCCACCAGCCGAGGTTGCCGTAGTGCGGTTCAAAGATCAGGTTCGGGCCGTAGATTTCCGCCGCCGACGCAGGCAGGGTCAGCGAGCCATCGTCGCTCGCATTCACCACCGCCGGTGCGTTGCCCGCGAATGGCTTCCACGCCACGCCGGCCGACTGCACGAAGGCGATCAGATCGGCCAAACTCTGCGGCGTGAGGTCCTGCTCCAATCCCTCGGGCATCAGCGACCGCTGCGAGCAGACCAGGCTCTCGATCTCAGCTCGCGGCACATCCACGCGCGTTCCTTCCGACGTCGCGAGTGTGACACCCGCGCCGGTTTCTTCGGCGAGCAACCCAGCCTGCAGCTGCCCGGAGGTCGTCAGCAAAGTGTAGGAGAGATACTTCGCTTCCACCGCTCGGTTGGGATCGAGAATCGCTGCCACGAGGGCCGCAGTCGAGCGGTCGGTCAGGGCCGCGAGGTCTGGGCCCACATCACGCCCAACGTCCTGCAACCGATGGCAGGCACTGCAGCGTTTCTCAAACACCACACCGCCGGCGGCACTCTCGGGGGTGAGGGCTACGACCTTTGTCAGCCAATCGTCCACCAGCGATCCACGCGTGCCACCAGCCCCGACGGCGAGGAGCGACGCCGCGCGAGCGGCGATGGCCTCCTGGGGATGTGCGAGCAGCCGGTCGCGGTGGCTTGCCTCAAGGTCCGCCACGGTCAGCCGGCCATCTGCGAGACAGTCGAGCAGCCATTCCGCCGCGGCAGGCCGGGCGAGCAGCCCATCAAAAAACCGTCGTCGCACCTGGGGGCTTAAGCCCGCCAGCCGCTGCACGATCCGGTCCACCACCTCCGCACTGCCGCGGCCAGCCATCACCCCAAGCGTGGCCTGCTGAAGCCCAGGCCCAACCTGCGGTGCGAGGAGCAGGTCGGTCAACTCTTCGCTCACCAACGACTCACCCGCAGCATCAAGCAAGCTCAGCGCTGCCACGCGGCGGTCTTCAGACGCATCGGTGTCGCGGAGCACCTGCCACGCCACCGTCACGGCCTGATCGGCCGCCGCCTGCACCCGCGGAGTCCGCTCTCCTCGCTGCAGCACATCGGCCGCCAGCCGCAACCGCTCCGCCGTTGCGTCAGGGCCCGTGCCCTCGAGCAGCAACGCCAGCGGTTCTGAAAGCGCAGTCCCGCTGCCCATTGCGTTCGCCTGCGCGAGCAGTTCCCCTACCAACACGAGCGGCGCGTCTCCGCCGCCGGCGGTGGCGTCACACACGGCGAGCACCACCGCATCCACATTCTCCGGGGTGAGCGACGTCATGCCAGCGCGGCGGAGGTCGGACACCTCTGCCGACGCCACCAAGGCCCTGGCGAGTTCGCCTGCGGCCGCAGTGCCCTGCGCCGCGCCAAGGCTCAGCAGCACCTGCTGCCGCACACGTGGATCGGGGTCTTCACCAAGCCCGCCGACCGCCGCCAGCACGTCCCCATCCCCTCGAGCGATGGCTGACTCGGCCGCCTGCACCCCGGCCCGCCGCAGCCTGCCATCTTCACTGGCTAGCGCCGTGGCCACCGCCGCGTCGAGTTCTTCAAACGCCACGAGGGCGTCGTCCTCACGGGCCTTGGTCACCACGAGCGCTTCCAGCGTGGCGAGGGCCTGCACGCCCACCGCCCCACCAGCAGCCACGAGCCGCGCGATCTCCCCACGCGCCGCCTCGCTCGCGAGCACGTCGTCGCGGCGATGCAGCAGGATCCGCTCGGCGGTGTCGCGCCACCAGCCGTTTGGGCTCTCCAAGCGGGCGACGACGTCGAGGAGGGGAATCGCTTCCCAGGGCACCGTAAAAAATGCCCGCATGGGGGTGGGCGCGGCTTCGCAGCAGCCGTCGTCGGGCACCACGCGATAGATCCGCCCGCGGTCGCTGCCGGCGGCGAGATCCATCTTTCGCTGATACTCCGCGGGAATCCATTCCGGATGCTCGATCACATTGCGGTACATGTCCGCCACCCAGATCGCCCCGTCGGGCCCGGTGCGAAGCATGGTCGGCCGAAACCAGTTGTCAGGCGAAGCGAGAAACTCCCGCTCAGTTTCATCGGCCGCCCGCTGCCCGACAAAGCCCAGACCATCGTCGGACGTCTCAAGCACCAGCCGCGACACCAGGTTGTGCACAGGTTCCGAAACAAACGCATTCCCCGAGAAGCCCGCACCGAGCCGCTGGTCGCGGTAGACGATCGTGCCGCAAGCTGAAGTGAAGCGGTTCGCCATGTGGAAGTCGTTGAAGCGGGCGAGCGTGCGGCTGAGGGGAAACACGGGAGCCGCTCCGGGCACTGCCGCCACCTGCCGCACCGCCGAGATGCCACCCGCGTGCGGATTGCGGCTGAGGTAGCGGTCGTCGATCGCGTACTGCCAGATCGGATTGGAGTTGTTGTTGCCAAACCAGGTGCCAAAGTCGTCGCGGTTGCGTCCGAACTGCGACGAGCCTGCCACGAGTTCGATCGATGCCGTATCAGGGCGGTAGCAGAGGTCGCGGCCGCGGAGGTTGAGCGGTTCCGACGGCTCTCTCCGCGTGCCCCCCGGCACATATCCGGTGGCCCTTACCTCCCCGCTCGAGTCACCATTGGCAAGCAGCAGCGACCCGTCGAGCCCCATCCGCAGCCCGTTCACACGATGCTGCTGATTCCCCTCCGAAAACCCCTCAAGCACCGGCTCTCGCACATCCGCGGCTCCATCGCCGTCGGTGTCTTCGGCGTAGAGCACCTCCGGCGCCATGGCCACGATCACGCCGCTTCGCCAGCACTGGATGCCCGTGGGATACGGCAGCGCATCAAGGAAGGTCACTGCCTCGTCGTACACGCCATCCTGATCGGTGTCGGTGAGCCTCCGCACGCGGCCGGTGCGCCCCCCCTCGGCGATCGGATAGTCCGCCATCTCCACCACATACAGCCGACCCTGCTCGTCCCAATCAAACGCCACAGGGTCGCGGATCAGTGGTTCGGCCGCCGCGAGCACCACCTTCATGCCGGGCCGTGGCACCATCGCAGCGGCCGCCGCCGCGGGCTCGACCGGCCCCGGGAAACTCTCCCGCAACTGCTCCGAGTAGAACGCGTGCGGCAGCTGCTTCTGCACGGCGTCACAGATCAGGTCTTCCGCCTCCGGCGCGAGCCGCGTGGGCTTGCGGTAGTACAGCATCGAGCTGTCGACCTCGTAGCCCCCTTCCCGCAGGAGCCGTGCCGAGGCGATGTAGCAGGGAACGTCGTTGGCGTAGGCGTTGACCCACAGCCGGTCGCGGTCAAACATCCCGTCGAGTCGCCGCTGGTAGTCGACCACCACCTCACCGGCGAGGAAGACCATCGCCAGGTCCTCACCAAAACACCAGCTCTGCACGGGATAGTGCGGCACGACGGTCGGCACGTCCTCCCCGCGGTCAAGCATGTCGAGAAAATACCTCGCCCGCGATCCAGCCACGCCTCCCCCGGCCACAGCCGCCTCCCACTCCTCACGGCTCGGCAGGTGCCCCAGCGGCAAGTCGATGTGTTGGATGCGACAGGCGATTTCGGGATCGAGTGGCGTCCAGGCCGTAGGCGTTTCCAGCAGCCGGTTCACCTCAGCCGCCAACTCGCGACCATGTGCCCGGGAGAGTTCGTGCGTGCCGCCGGGTGAGGGGTTGGCATCGGCCCCACAGCCAATCGCCATCAATGCCACCGCGCCGGCATGCCCCGCTTCGAGCATGTCGGCCGCACAGCCGGCCCAGTCGCCGCTGACTTCGTTGAAACTGCCAGGCTCCGTGGTGCAGTGGCAGGCGTAGTTGGCGACCACGGCAATCAGCCCGCCATCAGCATCGTGTGCCGCAAGCAGCGGCAGCCGATGATCGACCGGGCCCTCCGCGTTCTGCCCAAATCCGGTCCAACGCCCTTCCTGCAAAGCCCGCCGGTTGACCGCGAAGCCGACCTCCCCGTGGGCGAGCGAGAGCCGGCCGGGCCGCTGCACCGCGATCGCCTCCAGGCACACCGCCACCAGCTTCTCTTCGAGCTCTTCCTCGTAGCGGGCCAATCGCTCCGCCGCCTCCGCCGGCAACTCCGGGAAGATGTTGGGAGCGAAGTCGCGAAGCCAGGGCGCAGAGTGCGTGTGGGTGGCGAGAATGGCAAACCGCTCGCGAGGCAGCGTGACCTCGGCCGCGAGCCGCTCGTAGACCCGCTCGGCCAAGGTCGCGGGGATCCCGCAGTTGTCGACCGACACCATCATCGCCGTCGGCGCCGAAGCCGGCCCAATCGCTAAGGCACGGACGTGGAGCGGTGCTGCCACGCCCGTCGCATCCTCATTTCTTGCCGCGTAGCCGGTCAGACGCGTGGGAAAGCTGGGCGTGATATCGACCACCGCCGCGCCGATTCCAACGAGGGGACGGTTTTCAGCCGCCTCACGCCGCTCCACGCGCGCGAGCACCTCGGCAAAGGGCACGCGGATGAGAAAGTCGGGCCTGATGGCCGTGTCTTCATTGGCAAAGCAGAAATGCTGATCGCGAATGAAACCGCCGTTATGCGACCCATCAGCCCGCCGGCGCGGAGGCATCCCAAAGGCCTCGGGGGTTTCCCACGCCTGCCGAAGCCGCTGCTGATCGCTCTCACTCCACCCATCAAAGGGATCGTCCTCGGCACGCTGCCGCTCCCAGTCCGCCAGAAACGCCGGCGCCTGCTCTCGCAGCGGCTTGCCTCCCGTGTAGGCCGCCTGCAACCGCTCGGCCACATCGCGAAAACTGAGGAACCGCACCTTCCGGCCGTGCGTTTCAACGGCGTGGTCGATCAGTTCCACGATCTGCTCTGGGCGAATCCACCCGTGCGGATGGAAGACCAGGCTCACGCAGCCCTGCTTGGCAACCGTCAGATCGACTGCGGCCTTCCAGTCGTCGACGGTCTGCTGGTTGTTCTCACCGTGCAGGTGCTGGGCCGACCAGTCGCTCGGCACGAGGCAGGGAATCTCCCAGCAGCTCCCGTTGATCACGTAGGGGTACGGGTAGTCGCGGATCAGGTTCACGAAGTGGTTGTGTTCCTGCCCGCCGTAGCGGTGGCCCGTGGGCACGTATTTGAGAAACCGCTCCTGGCCGTCGGCGTCGAGCACGAGCTCGCGGGGCAGCGTCGGGTCGTCCGCCGTGAAGGCCATAAACACCGACGAGTCGATCTCCAGAAACCGCCCAGCCCCGGTCTGGCCGCGGAAGATCTCCGCAAAAAAGCGGGGGCTCACGGTGTTGAGCGAATCGCAGCAGGGCATGCGAAAGGCGACAGGCGTGTTCGCCGGGATCGTGGCCATCGCGTCCACGCAGGTTTCGTATGTGGCTCGCGCCGCTTCGAAATCACCATCCTTGAGCAAGGGGCAGGGATGCGTGGCGGTGTGGCACTCCAGGCTCACCCCCTCGGAAAGCCAGCGGGCCAAGAGCGGGTCGTCGGCCGGCACATCGTTGGTCATGATGCTCACGCCCGCCCGGCCGTCGAGCTGCTTGAGCCGATCGATGATGGGCCGCAGGGCCGCTTCGTACTTGGCAGGGTCGCGCATGTCGTCGATCGCCAGCACGATCACGGCCTCCACCCCCTCTTCATTCACCCACGCAGGCGTGGGGAGGTGCGGGAAGTCGCGATGTGGAAACCAAGGGTCGGCGGGATCCACGGTGATGAGGCGGCGACCGCTCGCGTCGGCACCGCCCGTCGTCTGGGCCGCGTCACGCGTCTGCTCGTCCGTGTCGACGCCCCACAGGGTCGCGAGCATCGTGCAACCGGCTGGGTCGACCGCCTGGAGTTGCTGCCGGTCGAAGGGGAAGAAATCGTTCGTCGAAAAGAAGGCCTCACTTGTTTCGGCGAAGTACTCCGCCGGATTGGTCATCGCATACGCCCGGTCGAGCCGCACGTTGCCTTCCGAGTCGCGCCGCTCCACCCGGTCGTATCGCCCGGAGGCAACCGCCCGCTCATAGGCAGCCTTCACCGTGGGATTGCCATGGCCGTCTGGCAGCGTGAGATCGTGATAGGCGTGTGCCAACTCATGCAGCACGAGCGCCGGCATGCGTCGACACTCCGCTTCGAAGTCGTCGATGTTGGTGAACTCAACGGCCTTGGCCATCACGGGATC
Source organism: Planctomycetota bacterium (assembly GCA_029978905.1). Taxonomy (GTDB): domain Bacteria; phylum Planctomycetota; class Planctomycetia; order Pirellulales; family UBA1268; genus M30B53. The sequence continues at coordinate 784 of JAPOIM010000065.1, read as the reverse complement.
GCGACCGTTGTCGCGTAACCAGCCAGCCCCTGGGTGATACTCCGCCCGCGGGCCAGCGTTGGGATAGCGAGGCGAGAAATAGAGTGGCACCTGCCGGAGCCGCGCGACTGCCGCCTTCGGCACCACCTCAGCCAACTCGGCGAGCTGGCCATCCAGAAGCAAGAGCGCCTTCTCCGTGGCCGCGGGCTTTTCGGTCAGCAACCGGGTGTCGATGTGCACCTGCCAGCCACCAACGTCCCGCACCTCGCGGACCACGCCACTCGCCGTGGGGGCCTGCTCAGCAGCGGCTGCCAGGGCCCCGCCCAAAACCGCACCCAACGCTCCGTACACCGTCGCCGCTGCAAAAAACCGAACCGTTGCGAACATGTCCACGTCCCCCCGCGGGCCCACCCCCACCACGTCGTCGAGCAACCTATTCACGTCTCACACGTTTTAAGCGATGTCGCCTTTGAAGCGACAAAAAATGCAGAAAGCCCCCAACCGAGGGCTTGACGAAAAACTGGGAAAAAAATATGACTCGCGGTGGGGAACAACCAGCCGTGTTTCGTCCGTGTGGACGGTCACGCGCGGCTAATCGAGGAGTTTTGGTTTCTGCGCCTGCTTCGCTTCCCTGCTAGCGCGTTTTTTGCGTGCGTCTTCTTTTTTCAAGTTGGGGAAAACGTTTCCCCATCGAATTTTCCGTGAGAGAAATGCGTATCCACCATCGGTCGGGCTTCACGCTCGTCGAGTTGCTTGTCGTAATTGCCATCATCGGTGTCTTGGTTGGGCTGCTCTTGCCCGCTGT
>JAPOIM010000064.1 GCA_029978905.1 Planctomycetota bacterium | reverse complement strand
CAAGTAAGGGCGCTCGGGTTGAGCCCAGTGCTGGCCCGCCGGACGTTCGCTACGGGCCCTCCAGGCCCTTGCTCACTCGAAGATCCGCTTCGCTTTCGCCCTCCAGGCTTCGCTCGCTGCTCTACGCCGGCGAGTCAGCACCGGACTCACCCCTCACTGTTTGGGTGGGCGAGCGGCTAGCGACGCGGGTGGAAGCGGGCGTGGATGCTGCGAAGTCGGTCGGCGTCGACGTGGGTGTATCGCTGGGTAGTGGCGATGCTCGCATGACCGAGCATTTCTTGGACGTGGCGTAGGTCGGTTCCGCCACTCACCAGGTGGGTGGCAAAACTGTGGCGGAGCACGTGCGGGTGGATGTCGTCGGGGAGCCCTGCGGCTGCGGCGGCAGCTCTGACGATCTCCCAGATGCGGAAGCGTGAGAGCTGGTTGCCTCGCGAGGAGAGGAGCAGCCAGCCGACCACGCCGCCGGCTCGCGCGGCAAAGGCGGGCCGGGCCGACCGACACCACGCATCGATCGCCTCGGTGGCTCGGCGGCCGAGCGGCACCATGCGCTCTTTGCTGCCCTTGCCGAGGCACGTGCAAAAGCCTTCCGCCAGGTGGGTGTCCGCCAGTTTTATGCCCGACACCTCGCTTGCCCGGCAACCGGTGGCATAGAGCACTTCCAGGAGGGCCCGGTCGCGCAGGCCGATGGCCACACTAGGGTCCGGGGCGTCGAGAAGCCGATCCACCTGCGCAACGCTGAGGCTGCCCGGAACGCGAAAGTCAGGGCGGCCTCCCCCCACGAGATCCGCGGGGCTTTCCGTCAGCCACCCTTCGAGCTGCAAATATCGGTAGAACGTCCGCAGGCTTGCGGCATGGCGGTTGACGCTCGTTCGCGACAGGCCACGTTGGTGCAGCCAGCCGAGGTAGTCACCGAGATCGCGTGGTTTGAGTTTGGTGCAGTCGCGGCCGTCGAGCCAGCGGGTGAAGTCGGCAAGGTCGCGGCGGTAGGCCTGAAGGGTGTTCGCGGAGAGGGCTCGCTCGTGGCGAACGTGGTCAAAAAAACCGTCGATGAAGAGAGGGAGTGCGGCGGTGGTTGCCGCAGGAGCGACGTCGTCCAGCACGATCTTCCGTGGCCCGCGAGGTCTTCGCGGGGAAGGTGGCACGGGCTCGCTGGCCTCTGGCGGTTTGCGGGGCATGGCAGTGACACTCCACTTCCTCTCATCGGCCAGACACCGCGTGTCGCGTTGACCAAGCCGGCAGACCCCGGCTGATCCGCTCAACCGGTGCACACGGAGCCCGCCCTGCCCTGCTCGCGGCGGTCATGGGCCCGAGATGGCTGCTGTTGCAGCTGCCTCGCCTCATGCCGAGGCGGGGTCGTAGCCGAGATTCGGTGCGAGCCACTTCTCCACTTCCCCAATCGGCATGCCTTTGCGGATGGCGTAGGCTTCCACCTGGTCTCGCGTAATGCGGTCCACCGCAAAGTAGCGGCTCTCGGGGTGGGCAAAGTACAGGCCGCTGACGCTTGCGGCGGGCATCATCGCGCAGCTCTCGGTCAGTGTCATGCCCGCATGCCGCTCCACATCGAGCCACGAAAAGAGGCTCCGTTTTTCCGTGTGGTCGGGGCAGGCAGGGTAGCCCGGGGCCGGCCGGATGCCACGATACCGTTCTTCGATGAGATCGTCGGCCGAAAGACTCTCCTCGCGGCCGTAGCCCCATTCTCGCCGCACCCGTTCATGGAGCCACTCGGCGAAGGCTTCGGCAAGCCGGTCCGCGAGGGCCTTGGCGAGGATAGACGAGTAGTCATCGTGGACAGCGTCGTACTTTTTGCAGAGATCGTTGCACCCATGGCCGGCGGTCACGGCGAACCCTCCGACATAGTCTTTGCGGCCGCTCTCCAGCGGCGCCACAAAGTCCGCAAGGGCACAGAAGGTCTCTTGGCCCCGTCGCTCCCACTGCTGACGGAGAGTGTGGATGCGGCCCACCTCTTGACTTCGAGATTCATCTGCGAAGAGCACAATGTCATCTCCCAGCGAGTTCGCGGGGAAGAAGCCATACACGCCACGGGCGGTGAGCGATTGCTCTGCCACGATCTCGTCGAGCATCCGCCGAGCATCGTCGAAGAGTCGCTTCGCCTCTTCGCCCACAACCCGGTCCTCGAGGATTGCTGGATACTTCCCCTTCAGTTCCCACGCCATGAAGAAAGGAGACCAGTCGATGTAAGGAACGAGTGTCGCCAGCGGCACCTCGCCGAGCGGCCGCACCCCAAGAAACTCTGGCGCGTCGATCGGCGTCGTGTTCCAGTCGACGGTCCACTTCTTCTCGCAGGCAACCGCGTAGGGCACGAGCGTGGCCTGTTGCCGCCGCGAGAACGCTTCCACTGCCTTCGCCTGTTCGGCCCGGTTCTGCTCGCGAAACGCGTCTCGTGAATCTGGGTTAATCAGTTTCTCAACCACGCCTGCCGCTCGTGAGGCGTCGAGCACGTGGACGATGTCGCCGGAGTACTTCGGCGCGATCTTCACGGCGGTATGGCGAGCCGACGTGGTCGCCCCACCAATCAGGATTGGGATCGTGAGTTTCTCCCGTTCAAACTCCTCCGCGACGTGCACCATCTCTTCGAGGCTTGGGGTGATCAGGCCGCTGAGGCCAACAACGTCGACCTTTTCCTGCTTGGCCTTCGCCACGATCTCGGCTGTGGGGATCATGACCCCCATGTCGATCACTTCGTAGCCATTGCAGCCCAGCACCACGCCCACGATGTTTTTGCCGATGTCATGCACATCCCCCTTTACGGTGGCCATCAGGACGCGACCGCGCGAGGTCTGTTCATTGCCCGCTGCCTTCCGCTCTTCTTCCATAAACGGAAGGAGATAGGCGACGGCTCGCTTCATGACGCGCGCGCTTTTCACGACCTGTGGAAGAAACATCTTCCCTTCGCCAAACAAATCCCCCACCACCTGCATGCCGCGCATCAGCGGGCCTTCGATGATCTCGAGGCTGGCGGCGTAGGCTTGTCGCGCTTCCTCCACATCGACGTCGATGTAGTCGACGATGCCCTTCACCAGGGAGTGGCAGAGACGGTCCTCAACAGACTCGCTCCGCCAGGCATCGGCCTTGGACCGATCGCCGGAGTCGGTGCCCTTCACCCTTTCAGCGAGCTCGATCAGTCGTTCGGTGGCATCTTCGCGACGATTGAAGAGCACGTCCTCGATCCGTTCTCGAAGTTCGGGATCGATCTCTTCGTAGACAGCAAGCTGCCCGGCGTTCACGATGCCCATGTCCATGCCAGCGCGGATCGCGTGGTAGAGGAACGCTGCATGCATCGCTTCGCGGACGACATCGTTGCCGCGGAACGAGAAAGAGATGTTGCTCACGCCCCCCGACACGCGGGCTCGCGGCATCGTTTCCTTAATCTGCCGTACTGCTTCAATGAAGTTCACGGCGTAGTTGGCATGTTCTTCCATGCCGGTCGCGACCGTGAGGATGTTCGGATCAAAGATGATGTCGTCGGGAGGGAAGCCGGCCTTCTCCGTGAGCAACTGGTAGGCGCGTTTGCAAATCGCCACCTTTTGCTCGGTTTCTGTGGCTTGGCCGGTTTCGTCAAAGGCCATCACGACCACGGCCGCACCATACCGCCGGGCAACGCCGGCCTGTCGTAGGAACTCTGCTTCCCCTTCTTTCAGGCTGATCGAGTTGACCACGCCCTTGCCCTGCAGGCACTTGAGGCCTGCTTCGAGCACGGCGAAGTTGGAACTGTCGACCATGATGGGAACCCGCGACACCTCAGGTTCACTCGAGAGCAGCGTGAGAAACTTCGTCATCACGGACGGCCCGTCGAGCATGCCTTCGTCGACATTCACATCGATCAGGTTGGCGCCACCCTCGACCTGTTGCCTGGCGATCCCCACCGCTTCTTCGTACCGCTCTTCACGAATCAGTCGGGCAAAGGCGCGTGAGCCCGTCACGTTGGTGCGTTCGCCGATGATGGAGAAGCTCGTTTCGGGGCGGATCTCGTAGACCTCGAGGCCTGAGAAGCGGGTCGCTGGTGGGGGTGGGGAAGGCTTCCGTGGGGGATGTTTGGCGACGGCGTTGGCGATCGCCCGAATGTGGTTGGGGGTGCTGCCGCAGCAACCACCCACCATGTTGAGCCATCCTTCGGCGGCGAACTCGCCGAGCACGCTGGCCATCATCTCGGGTGTTTCGTCAAAGCCACCAAGGGCATTGGGCAGGCCGGCATTGGGATAGCAGCTGGTGTAGATCGGGGCGATCCGGGAGAGTTCTGCCATATACGGACGAAGCTTCTCTGGCCCGAGCGCGCAGTTCAGCCCGATCGACAGCAGGTCGAAGTGTTCGAGGCTCGTCCAGCACGCGTCAACGGTCTGGGCAGAGAGCGTCCGACCCCCTTCAAAAACCGTGAAGGACGCCATCACCGGAATGCGACAGCCGCGGTCTTGGAACACCTGCTCGATCGCAAAGAGGCAGCTCTTCAACACGAGGGTGTCGAAGGCGGTTTCTGCGAGCAACACATCCACGCCACCATCAAGCAACGCCTCGATCTGCTCGCGGTACGCCGCCACCATCTCGTCGAACGTGACATCGCGATGCCCAGGGTCGGCAACGTTGCCCGCGATCGAGAGCTGCTTATTGGTAGGCCCAATCGAGCCCGCGACAAACCGCGGCTTCTCAGGGGTGGAGTAGGCGTCGGCCGCCTGCCTTGCGAGTGCGGCGGCGGTCAGGTTGAGTTCTCGAACGAGGCTCTCGAGCCCGAAGTCGGCCATCGCCACCGACGTGCCACCGAACGTATTGGTTTCAATGATGTCGCTGCCCGCTGCGAGGTACGACTCATGGATGCCGCGAATCGCGTCTCCCTGCGAGAGCGTGAGGATGTCGATGTTGTTCTTGAGGTCACGGTCGTGATCCCGAAACCGCTCTCCGCGGAAGCCAGCCTCGTCGAAGCCAAGCGAGTGCACCATCGTGCCCATCGCACCGTCGAGGACGAGAATCCGCTTGGTGAGCAGGTCGCGGAGGAGGTTTCCACGATCGGAGGGACCGGGGAAGGACTGGGCTGGGACGTCGCGAGCAGTTTTTTGTTCTCTCATCCTGCCCATGATAGGCAGATCCCCTAGTCGGGCCTACAGAGACCTTTTTCGCTCGGAAGGCAGGAAAAGTAGGAAAAACCGGGGAGAGCGGGCAGGCTCTGACGCCCGGGCGGCGGGGCTTCAAGTCGTTTGCTCGGCACGGACGACGGATGAGCAAGAGGTGGTCCGCGTGTGCGCGGACATCGGTGTTGCCTATGCAGAGAGACGTTCTCGATGCGGATCCTTGCCAGGTTTCCAACGTTTGACGAGCCATCGCTCGCGCCGTGCTCTCAGGCGGCCCTCGAGCGATCGGCTGTTGCTATGGAGCCGCCTGCGCCACCGAGCGTTGAGACCCCCGCCAATGACGACGAGCCGGTCGACGCCGTGGAGTCTCTGCCTGCGCCGGTGGAACGGCTTCCCATGGGAGATTGGCTGAAGTATGCCATTTCGCCCCGTCGCCGAGGGCTGCGGGAAGTCCGCGCTGGCTGGGGATCGATCAGTTTCTTGGCGTTGGTCGCTGCCGGTGTGTGGGCGCTCGCCTGGTGGCGCGATCTGGGCATGACACAGGTGGTCGATTCGCAGACGTCGCCACACGTGGCCGCCGCCCCTTTGGAGTCGCCGGATCAACTCATCCGCTAACGCACGGAATGCCCTCGCGGCACCCCACTCATGGACCTCCTCGACCGCGCCTTCACGCACCACGCTCTGCCACCAATGCCCCTTGCCGAGGAGCCGGCCCCTCGCGAGGAACCAGCCCTCTCGGTGGCAACGGAAGCGGCCGATCAGGCTGCCGACCCAATCGAGCACATCTGGGACGGTCTGGCGAAGAGCGTTGAGCAGGCGGCGTGGCAGGGACGCACCGTGATTGCGGTCACGGCGGCTGAACGTGGCGCCGGAGCCTCCACGATCGCGGTGGGCCTTGCCAGGGCGCTCGACCGGTGTGGGCACCGGATGGCCGTGCTCCACGGTTCGCCGCTGCGGGCTGGTTATCACGAGGACTTGCTGGCGCTCGCTGCCGAACACGACCTGGTGATTGTCGACCCTGGCCCGTGGCTTGGCCCAGCGCGAATCCGCCGAGATCACCTGGCGCGGGTGAGTCAGGGCTGTCACGCCGTGATCGTGGTGAGACGCGAGGGGGCGTGCGCGATGCCCGCGGCGGAAGCGGCCTTTGACGCGGTGGGCCTTGCCTGCCTCGGCGAAGTGCTCACCTTCTGCGAGGCCGTTGACCCCGTAGTGAGATAGCCCCGATGCCTCTCGGCCCAGCGGAACCCCAGCAGGTTGGACTGACGGAGTCGCAACAGACCGCCTTGGCAAGGCTGCATGAGGTGCTTCGGCGAGGTGGCCTCGCCGTGCTCTGCGGGGCCTCGGGTACTGGCAAGACCATGCTCGTGCGACGGCTTGCCAGCGAGTGTGCCCATACGCCTGGGTGGTCGGTGCGGGGGCCGTGCGGCGTGCGGAGCTTTCTCGAGCAGACTGCTGCTGGCGGCGTTGATCTCTCTGCTGGTGAGCGGCGTGTGCTCGCCGTGATTGACGACGCGCACCGGGTTCACGACGGAGCCGATCTCGCGCGGGTCGTGGATGCTCTGCAGATGCCACCGGCTCATGCGGTGGTGGTCTTGGTCGGCGAGGGACGGCTGCTGACGTTGCTTTCACGTCAGCCTGATCTTGAGCAGCGTGTGGTGCTGCGAGCCCCTCTTACGCCGTGGCGGGTTCAGGAAACGCAGCAGCTCATTGGCACGCGTCTCCCGAGCTTCGGTGCCAGGCCCGATGCGGAACCCCTCTGCCTCCGCCTCCACGAACTCGCCGCCGGCATTCCCCGGCAGGTGGTGCGGCTGATCGACACGGTGGCGATGGTGCTCTCTGCGGAGCCTTCCCACTGCGTGACGCTCGACGACCTCGAGACCTTTCACCGTCGGCTCTCCTTGCAAGCGGCCTAATGGAGGGTGGCAACGCCGCCCGGCTACCAGCTGATGGAGGCGAGGTCGGCGGCGGCGCGGTGCACCATGGCAGCCGTTCGGTCTGGGCCGCCGAGGGCGCGATCCACAGCAAACGGTGTGGGGTCGATGGTGGGCGTTGCGCCCGTGATCAGGTCGGCCAGGAGGCAGGCCGTGCCTGGAGACTGATGCCACCCTGCTCGAAAGTGCCCGGTGGCGACGTAGCCGTTTGAGAGCGCGGGTGAGCGGCCAATCCAGGGAAGACCGTCCGGGGAACTCGGACGAAGGCCCGACCAGGTTGTTTCCACAGCGGCGTCCGCGAGCTCCGGGACGAGCCGCCCGGCAAACTGCCGCATGCGTTCAACGGCTGGTTCGGTCGTTCCTTCCACGAAGCCAATATCTTCCAGCGTGGAGCCGACCAGGACCCGGCCATCCGGCCGCGGCACGAGGTATTCGAGCCCCACGTTGAGAATCCGCGAGAGTGACGGAGCGGCTTGTCGCAGCAGGACGATTTGGCCACGCACGGGCTTCGGTTGCACCGACGCTCCGAAGATCTCCGCCAACGTGCCTGACCATGATCCACCGGCGAGGACCCACAGGCCCGCTTCGTGGGGACCGTGCGCACCGCAGACGCGATGGATCTCGTCCCCGTCGCATTCGATCGAGGTCACGTCTGCATCAGGCACAATCTCCACGCCGCGCAGCCGACACGACGCCTCGAGAGCGTGCAGGTGTCGGGGCGGGCGGATTTGGCTCTCGGTCGGGAGGAGGTAGGCCCCGCGGAAGAGGCCGCGTGCTACTGCCGAGGAGAGCCCAGGTTCTGCGTCAGGGATGGTGTCGACGGTGAGCCACTCGAGCGCGCAGCCGCGTGCTCGCCAGGCGTCTGCTTCCGTCGTCAGCCTCGCCAGGCCGGCCTCGTTTACCGCGAGGTAGAGGCCTCCGCACGCTGCGAGCCCATTGTCGATGCCGGTCTCGTCGAGCAGCTCCTGACGCCATGCCCAGTGCAGCCGGTCGCTCAGGGCCGTGAGGCGATCTCCCGGACCGGCGGCGGGCCAGTCTTCCGCAGGCGGGAAAATCCCCGCGGCCGCCCACGACGTGGTCTTCTGCAGAGGCTCGCGACTCAGCACCCGCGTCGAGAGACCCCGGCCTGCGAGCTCCCTGGCGAGCGACAGCCCGATGATGCCCGATCCAATGATGCCGACGTCAACCATGCCGTTCGCGTGAGGAGCAGTGGGAGGACAGGCGGGCGCCGCCGCCGATGGTTACGAGTTGGTCGTCATCGACGGATCGTCGGCGATGTTCACCCAGACGTGCACGTGGGGGGCACCCCGGTAATGCCACACGAAGGCAGGGCCTTCGAGCCGCCAGTTGTCCCAGACACCATCGTTTCCGAGGTCAGCGTCTTTGTAGAACATCAGCCGGCAACCCTCGAGTCCTCCCTGCTTTGCCAGGCACTCGCGGACTTCGTCTCGGTCAGACCCGCGGAAGGGCTCCAGCAGCACGCCAAGCACGCGAGAGAGTTCTCCCTGCTGATCCTGGGCGAGGTCGGTGACGGCGATGCCCTGTGGATGGGCCCCCGCGTGCAACTTCACGCCACGGAAGCCAACCGCATTCTCCCGCGGTGACTTGGCCACGAGAGCTGCCTCACGCTGCGTGCCGTCAAGCATTTCGAAGACCTTGTTGGCCGCGAGCGCTTGCGACCAGAACACATTTCCGGGGTGATCTTTCTCCTCATCAAATCCACCGGCGTCGTGCCCGTAGAAGATCGGGCCACCGAAGGCCACGTGATCGGCGGAGTTGCCGTCGCAGCGAAGGGTCATATGGCGTCCAGTCAGCAGGAACTGCGATGGGCCCTTGCCAGGTTCGCCAAGAATGGCAAACGACTGCTGGTGACCGAAGCCGCCGGTGTCATCCTCGAGCTGCTTATCGAATCGGTCATGCCACTCGGGGGAAATCAACTGCTCAAAGATCTCACGGGCGAGTTGCTTCTGCTCGGCGGTAAAAAAGTCACTGGAGAGATCGGTGTCGTTGCAGTTCCAGTTGTTGGCTACCCGAGTGCGGAGGAGCCCAAACTTCGGATGCACGAAATCCCATGGTTGGCAGACGGCTTCGCGCTGGGCAGGTGACAGCGTGGCGTGAAGGGCCGCGACGAGACTTTCTGCGGTGGTCGCCGACGCCTCCGCTGCCGCTGCCTGACCGAGGCCAAGCGTCGCAAGTCCGCCACTGGCTGCGAGAGACGACCCGCACGCGGCAGCCAGCGATCCACTGAGAAAGCCACGACGGGTCAGTTCCGCGCCTGGCCGCGGCGATGTGTTCGCAGCAGATCCTGTGGAAACTCCAGTCGAACGCACGGCACTTCCGTCAAACACTTCTTGCGATCGCATCACGTGGCTCCCGTGGCAAGAGACAAACACCCGACTCCCTCCGCATATGAGACTCGATTGACGACCGTCTGGGCAAGTCATGCCATGGTGGCAACCGCGGCCGTGGCTACAATCAACCGCGTTGGCGGGATGTACGCCCGTCGTATGAGCCGCGGGCTGCGTTCCGGCGGGCGTAAAGGTTGTTTGAAGGACTGGTTTTGACGCATTGGGAGGTCTCGCGACGATGAGCACCGTGACAACGAGCCCAACAGGCCCATCGTCCTACTCGCAGGTGCCTGACCCGCTCGGGCGATTTGGCGATTACGGCGGTCGGTATGTGCCGGAGACGCTCTCGGCCGCGCTGGATGAACTGGAGCAGGCCTACGCCGAAGCCGCAGCCGACCCCGCCTTTCAAAGTGAGCTTTCAGACCTGCTGACGCGTTTTGTGGGGCGAGAGACGCCCCTGCTCTTCGCCAATCGACTCACCGAACATGTGGGTGGCGCACAGATCTATTTCAAGCGGGAAGATCTCAATCACACCGGCGCCCACAAGATCAACAACACCCTTGGTCAGGGGCTCCTCGCCTTGCGGATGGGGAAGCGGCGGATCATTGCAGAAACGGGCGCGGGCCAGCATGGGGTGGCGACTGCCACGGCGTGTGCCCGATTCGGGCTCGAGTGCGTGGTCTACATGGGGGCTGAAGACGTGCGTCGTCAGGCTCCCAACGTGCGGAACATGCGATTGATGGGGGCTGAGGTCCGCCCGGTGGAGAGCGGGTCGCGCACCTTGCGCGATGCGATCAACGATGCGATGCGGGACTGGATGGGCTCGGTCGAAACCAGCCATTACATCATCGGCTCCGTCGTCGGCCCGCATCCTTTCCCCAAGATTGTGCGGGACTTTCAAAGTGTGATTGGGAAGGAAACCGTTTCGCAGTGCCAACGTGACCTCGGGCAGATGCCTGAGATGGTGGTGGCGTGCGTCGGCGGTGGCAGCAACGCGGCCGGGATGTTCTACCCCTTCGTGGATATCGCCGGGGTGCGGCTTGTGGGCGTGGAAGCGGGCGGACGTTCGGCGGAGCCTGGAAGCCATGCGGCCAGTCTGAGCCATGGTCAGCCAGGGGTGTTGCATGGGAGCCTCAGCTACGTCCTGCAAAACCAGGATGGCCAAACATCCGACGTGCACTCGGTGTCGGCGGGCCTCGACTATCCCGGCGTTGGGCCTGAACATGCCTATTGGCACGATGCTGGTCGCGTGGAGTACACGAGTGTGACGGATGCCGAAGCGCTCGACGCCTTCGATCTGGTGGCCCGCAAGGAAGGCATTCTGCCCGCCCTGGAGACGTCGCACGCGCTGGCGTGGACGATCCGCGAGGCAGCCAAACTTCCTCGAGAAGCGGCGATTGTCGTCTGTCTCTCGGGACGCGGTGATAAAGACGCGGCTGAGATTGCTCGGCTGCGAGGGTTTTCCGAGGACATGACGCATGGCTGATGTGGCTGTTGACGCCCCACTCACGAAGCTCTCGGCTGCACTCGCTGCCCGCCGCCGCGCTGGCGAGGTGGTCGTGGCGCCGTTTCTCACCGCCGGTGATCCAGACATGGATTTCACCTTCGAGGCGCTCGCCACTGCCGAGCGCGCTGGAGCCACGCTCTGCGAACTCGGCCTCCCCTACAGTGATCCAATCGCCGACGGACCGGTGATCCAAGCCTCCTACACGAGGGCTTTGGGTGGCGGAGCCACCTTGCAAGGCGTGTTTGACCTCGCTGCTCGCGCGGCTGCTCAGCTGACCATGCCGCTCGTGGCGATGACGAGCTACTCCATCATCTACCGTCGCGGGATCGAGCGATTTGTCGGGGAGGCGGCGGCTTCGGGGCTGACAGGTCTGATCGTGCCCGATCTGCCGATCGAAGAATCCGCGTCGTTGGCATCCGCCTGTCGCGGGGCGGGGCTTGGCTTGGTGCGGCTGGTGACACCCACCACTCCTCCCGAACGCGCCGCCCGCATCGCGGCGGAGACCACCGGCTTCCTCTACTGCGTTTCCGTGGCCGGCGTGACCGGTGAGCGAGTGTCGTTGCCACAGCAACTCAAGGATCGGGTGCAGTGGCTCAAAGAGCAGACGGATGTGCCGATTCTGGTCGGGTTTGGGATCAGCCGGCCTGAACAGGTCCAGGAGGTCGGCGCCGTGGCGGACGGGGTGATTGTGGGTTCGGCGCTCGTACGGCACCTCGAGGCGGCTGGGCAGACGGCCGAGCATCGTGCAGCGGCCCTCGCGGCGATCGAGCGTCACGTGGGAGATCTGGTGGCGGCGGCAAAGCCCGCGTAGGCCACGCGCGCGTGGATGCGGCTGAGACGCGTCGTCATTCAGCGGGTTGGGAGCCCCGCGTGCGACGCCAGTCTGCCAGGCACGCTCGGCTCCAGGCCGGCCAGCTGTCGGAAGGCTGCCGCGGCGTGGCCCGCGAGTCGAAGAGCACACCTTCCTCAAGGATCAGAATCCTCGTCCAGCAGCTTCCGACGCGGCCGTCGTTGAGCGAGGCGACAACACTCCCTCCGGCCAAGGACAAGTCTTCGACGACCCGTTCCAGATCCGCCCCCCCCGTCGGATCGAGGCTCCGCAGTGGGTCGTCGAGCACGAGGATATCGGGGTCGTGGAGCAGCGAGGCCGCCAGCAAGAGCCGCTTCCGCTGGCCATCGGAAAGCCGATCGAGCCTGGCGTCGCGCAGAGCGTCTCCGTGGGCAAAGGCGAGCCCACGATCGACTGCCAGTCGCAGTGGCTTGCCCACCAGCCCTGCGGAGAGCCCGATCGTCTCCAGAAACTCGTCCATCCGCATCACGGGCCAGGTCACCGCTTCCGCAGGGGCATAGCCAACCCGAGATGGCCGTTGGCCACGCGTCGACTCGGCAGCGTCACCCCGCTGCACGTGACCGGTCGTGGGAGCGAGAATGCCGGCGATCGTCTCCACCAGCGACGTCTTGCCGGAGGCGGTCCGGCCCAGCACGGCGACGGCTTCCCCCGGCCCGATTTCCAGTGAGAACGGGGAGGCGACCAGCGTTGTGCCGCGGACAATCGAGACGTCGACAAGGCGGATCATGGAGGCGTGCTTACTCGGGCTGGGCCGCGAGTCGCTGTCTGGTGAGTTCGATCGCGACCAAGAGCCCACGCGCTTTGTTGACCGTCTCTTCAAATTCCTTCTGTGGAACGCTATCAGCCACGATCCCAGCCCCCGCTTGCACGTAGGCCTGGCCACCATGCAAGACGACGGTGCGGAGGGTGATGCAGGTGTCCATTGCACCGCTGAAGTCGATGTAGCCCACGGCGCCCGCGTACGGGCCCCGTCGAGTTGGCTCTAGCTCGTCGATGATCTCCATCGCACGGATCTTGGGAGCTCCCGACACGGTTCCTGCTGGAAGGCAGGCCCGCAGGGCATCAAATGGCGTACGGCCGGCTGCAAGTTTGCCGGTGACATTGCTCGTGAGGTGCATCACGTGGCTGTAGCGTTCGATGCACATCACGTCAGACAGCTCGACGGAGCCGATCTCGGCGACACGCCCGACATCGTTGCGACCGAGGTCGATCAGCATCACGTGCTCGGCCCGCTCCTTGGGATCCGCCAGCAACGACTCGGCGAGTTCACGGTCCTCTTCGCTCGTCGCGCCCCGCGGGCGAGTGCCGGCCAATGGCCTCACGGTGACCGTGTCATCCGCCACGCGGACCATGATCTCGGGCGAACTGCCCACGAGCGTCACGTCGGGAGTGCGGAGGTGGAACATGAAGGGGCTGGGGTTGACCACCCGCAGCGTTCGGTAGAGTTCCAGCGACGGCAGGTCGAAGGCGGTTTGAAAGCGTTGGCTGAGAACGACCTGAAAGATGTCGCCCGCATGGATGTAGTCGATCGCTTTCTTCACCGCGGCGGTGTACTGCTCGGCGGAGAGGTTTGAGGCTGCGGCAGCCGCCCTCCCCTTTTTCGGATCGATGTCGGCTGGCTGCGGCCATTCCCCGGCGGCCGAGAGCGCGGCCACGGTGTCGTCGACCCTCTGGCAGGCCCTATCGTAGGCGGTGGCGAGGCCGGCGGGTGAGCGGTCGTCGATCCGGGCCAGCACGACCACATCGAGTGTCTTGTTTACGTTATCGAACACGACCATCCGGTCGTAGAAGGCAAACGACAGGTCGGGCAGGTGCAGGTCGTCTGGTGGCGCGTTGGGCAGCCGTTCGACGTACCGCACCGCGTCGTACGACGCGAAGCCCACGACGCCACTGGTAAACGGGGGCAGTTCGTCCAGCCTTGCGGGCTGAAACGGCGTCATCCGGCGGCGAAGTTCTTCAAATGGGTCGTCGCAGTCGAAGGATGCGTCGATCGCTTTGCCGTCCGCATCGTGGCCGCGGAGGTGCACGTGGCATCCGCGGGCATCGAACTGCAAAAATGGCTCCGCAGCAAGGAAACTCCAGCGGCCGACTCGCTCCCCACCGATCACGCTCTCAAACAGGCAGCCGCTACTGCCGGTGTCGAGTCGGGCGAAGGCCGACAGCGGCGTGAGGCTGTCGGAGAGCAGCCGTCGGTAGACGGGGACGAAGCGGTGCGTTTCGGCAAGCTTCTCAAAGCGGGGACGATCAGGGAGAAAACGCATGACGTCGTGCCGGGGGGACTGTCGAGGACCAAACCCTGAGGAACAAAACCGAGTGGCCGCGTGGCGCACGGGGCGTCCACGACGGCGTGTCTGCCCAACTGTACAGGGTGGCCGGGAACAAACCGCGGCCGAATGGCTATGATTGTGGAAGCGTCAGGGTTCAGAGTCCACCGTACCACCCTTGGGTGGCGGCTGGACGAGCCTCGGCTCTCGTCGGGGCGGCGTCAGCTTCCCTTGCGGGAACAGCCTCGACGGGTCACGATCCGCCGAGTGCCGAACCGATGGTATCCGTACCTGGCCGACGGCCGTACATGGAAAAAGCCGTTTGGCTCGGGCGACAGCGAGTGCGTCGATCATGAAGTGTCAGCAGTGCGACAAATCAGCGGTGTTTCACATCACCGAGCTTGAGGAGGGTGACGTCCGCGAGGTGCACCTCTGCGAGGACCACGCACGTGGATACCTGACCCAAAGTGAGGGCGAAGGAGGCGAGGAAGGCAAGGAATCTCCCACGGTCGGCGGCATGCTGGCCGGTCCTCTCTCGATCGCGAAGACCGCGGAAGATCTCTCGGCCATCGATCAAAAGGCCTGCACAATGTGCGGGATCACCTTCTTCGAGTTTCGCAACAACGGCCGGCTGGGATGTCCTCACGACTACGTGCAGTTTGAAAAAGAGCTGGAACCGCTGATCTCCAACATCCACGGGGCGACCGAGCACGTGGGGCGGACGCCTCCCTCGTTCCCTGACGGGACGGAGTTCTTGACGGCAGCCGTTGGGAAGCGGCGTGAGATGAAAGAGGCGATCGAGTGCGAGGAATACGAAAAGGCCGGCAGCCTCCGCGATGACCTGCGGGCGATTGACGAGGCAGCCCGTGGCATTTCGCTGTCGCAGGGCCAACGCCCCCAAACCCTGCCCGCGGCACCATCTGCCGAGGCCCCAGCAAACGATCAAGGGACCGGCGGTGCTGCGGATGCAGAGCCAGGTGAGGCCGGAAACGCAACGAGCCCATGATGGATCATCAGGACGCCCTCGACGGCGAAGAACACGTGAAGATCGACTCCCTCACGAACGCAGTTGGCGAATGGCTCAAAGGGACCGGGCCTGAATCTGACATCGTGATGAGTAGCCGTGTGCGGTTGGCCCGCAACGTGGCCCACTTCCCGTTTGTCAGCCGTGCTACGGAGCAGGAACGGGGGGAGGTCGAAGAGTTTCTGCGGGGGCAACTCGCCCAGTCGCCCGCGGGAAAGCAACTCGAATACCTCAACGTGGGGCAGCTCCATGAGGTCGATCGCCTGTTTCTTGTGGAACGGCAGTTGATCAGCCGCGAGCACGCCGAGGCCGAGGGGGCTCGCGGCGTGGCGATTGATGCTGGGGAGCAGGTGAGCCTCATGATCAATGAGGAAGACCACCTCCGCATTCAGTGCATGCACAGCGGCCTGGATCTGACGGGGGCGTGGGACCAAATCCGGCACGTCGACGACGCGCTCGAGGCGGTGGTGCCCTATGCGTTTCACCGGCGTTGGGGATATCTCACCGCGTGCCCGACCAACGTGGGGACTGGGATTCGGGTGAGTGTCATGCTGCACCTGCCGGCGCTGGTGATCACGCGGCAGATCGACAAGGTGTTTCGCAGCCTGCACAAGATATCGCTGGCTGTGCGGGGGCTTTATGGCGAGGGCTCGCAGGCGCTTGGCGACTTCTACCAGATCTCCAATCAGACAACGCTCGGCAAAACAGAAGAAGAACTCGTGGGGCAAGTCAGCGATGTGGTGCCCGTCTTAATCGAGTATGAACGCCGGGCGAGGGACTTCCTGGTCCGCGAAAGCCAACTGAACATTCATGATCAGGTGAGTCGTGCGATCGGCATCCTCCGGACGGCCCAGACGATCAGTGCCGAGGAGACGATGCAACACCTCTCCCGCGTGCGGATGGGCGTGTTGCTCGGGCTGATTAGCGATGTGACGATCTCGGACATCAACGTGTTGCTTGTCCGGACCCAGCCCGCGCATCTGCAAAAACTGCGTGGCATGGAACTCGATTCCAGTGATCGGAACATCGAGCGAGCCCGCTACCTTCGCCAGCATTTTGAAAATGGCGAAGGCGACGCGAGCAACGCCAACTGATGCTTGCCGCTCGAGCGTTCGCCAACCCCTCGCCTCGTCATCCGTTTTTGCCACATCATCGCCACAACTCTTCCGCATGCGCTCTAACTGTGCTGCAGTTTTCGGCGAAGAGCGGCGACGACGGGTTGTGGCACGAACTGCGACAAGGCTTGGTCGTCGGCCAGCGGGGTGATCTGCTTCAGCAGCGATGACGAGATGTGGGAATACTGAGCATCGGCCATCAAAAACACGGTTTCCACTTCCGGGGCCAGTTTGCGATTCGCCAGGGACATCGTGAACTCCGCTTCGATGTCGGTGAGCGACCGCATGCCGCGGAGCAGGACCCGCGCCGCGTGCCTCCGCACGAACGACACGGCGAGCCCGTCAAAGTGCTCCACTCGCACACCGGGCAGATGGGCGACCGAGGCCCGCACGAGATCGACCCGCTCCTCGAGGCTAAACAGCGGATGCTTGTTGGGATTGATGCCCACTCCCACGATCACGCTGCGAAAAATCCTCGAAGCCCGCTGGATGACGTCGAGATGACCCAGGGTGATGGGGTCAAACGACCCCGTATAGACCGCGTTACCGGCATCGGCATCGAGCCCGCAGCCCTCCCGGAGAGCCCCGGGAATCGTGGTTTTTTCCTGTAACGAGGCGGATTGTAGTGGTTCGGACGACATGACCGCTTATCGGGGTTGCACACGGCGGCCGAATTCGAACAAAAGGTGTTCCGGGCATTTGCCCGAAACTCGGCGTGGACGCCTTACGGCCGGAAGGTATTGTATGGATCCGAGGGCGGGTTGGTCAGCAGTCGCGAAGACACTTTCGTGGCCGTTGCTAAAACGCTCGCTGGGAGCTTGCGGTGAGTTCCCAAACCCGGGACTCGTGGACCAAGGGGGAGGCCAAGCGACGTGACGAAGGCATTGCCGCTGACGAGCATGGTCGTCGCTGGATTGATCGGGGTGCTCAGCCTCGCCGATCTTGCTGTTGGAATTCCCTTTGGCCGTACCAACATCCCGTTTGATGCGGTCTGCTTGGTTGCCTCGCTGATCTTGGGCTACCTCGCCTGGAGCATCACCGAACGGAAGCGGTCGTAGTCGCTTCCTGGCTCCCCGCGGCGCCGGATCCAAGGCCTGCCCGCGACCGTATGCTGGCCCGAGTGCATCACGTCGTCGGCCGTGCGGGTGCCTGGGCCTACGCGGCAGCCAGGATGCTGCCGCGGTCTTCAGGAGCGGCGCCCCCTTGCAGCTGTCGCGGAAGGTCGGACAGCAGGCTGGCTCGCACCCCTCTGCTGCGGACGGCGGCCTCAACCTGCACGAGGGTCTGACGGAGTTTGGCGAGGCCAGCGTCGGGCCTGTCGTGGTCGTCACACCCGGTGGCCAGCAGGGTCAAGCGGCCTGCCTGCGGACGCCGGTCTTCGACCAGGCCAAACAGGCGGCGACGGGGCGAACTGAAGCCCGCTTCCCACAGCCCCCACTGCAGGCATCGGCAGTCCCAGCCTGCTGGCGGCGGTCGCCTCGACTGTCGGTCGACCGCGTGCAGTTTGTGGGTTGCCACGATCTCAATGCCACCCTCCACGAACAGCCCTCGATGGTCGAGGGGGCGGTCGTTGTGCACCACCGCGGCAGCCAGCCGCCCGCCCGCGTGTCGCAGGCAGCTGCGAATCTCCTCACGCTGCAGCGACCCGTGGACCGTCGCGTTCCCGATCTGCACGGCGACCGCCGATGGCGTATCGCAACTCTCCAGCCACGTTTCCACCGCTTCCGGAGCCACCGACCAGGTGACAGGAACGCCCCGTGAGGTGGCCTCTGCCTGCCAGCGGGTGGCGTCAGCGGGAGAGGCGGTGTGAGGCACTCGGCAGCAGATGACCACGTGACCGACATCTCGGGGAGAGCGAGGCATGGAAGGCTCCGTCCTGGTGCAATGCGTGCGATCGCAGCGCCGCTGCTCGACCGCACTGAGTCGCATCGTCCAGCACGTTCGCTCGCTTCAGTTCGGGCCTCTGCCGAACGCAGAGTTTTCGTAATCAGTCATGTCGGTCCGAGGTGAAGGCCTCCATTGCCGCCACGAGTGCGTCCATGGAGGGGGTGTCGCTGACCACGGTGGGGTGCAGCCCGTGAGCCACCAGCAGATCTGCCGATGCTTGGCTGTTGCAGGCGGTCTTCCAGTGGGCAAGTCGAGGGCCCAAAAGCCGCATGGCAGAGGCCGTGATCGCAGGGCTGGAGAGCATCACCCAGTCGATCGGATGTTTGTCGAGAAGGGCGGCTGCGGTCGCATCGAGTTGGGAAATGTCGCGGCTGCGGTAGGCGGTCACGCGGTGCACGTTGTGGTGCCGCGCGGTCAGGTCCTGCTGCAGCGTGTCACGCCCGCGGTCGGCCTGAATCAGCAGAAAACGGCGACCCGGTGGCTCGTCTGCGAAGCACTCGCAGAGGCCCGCGGCCGAGTGTGTGGGAGGCACCAGATCGCAGGCGAGGCTGCGGGCGGCGAGCGCTTCTGCGGTGCGGGGGCCGACGGCTGCGAGCCGAGCAGTGCCCAGTAGGCGGGCATCCCCTGCCCTGAGCAATCGATCCGCGAACGCTTCGACGCCGTTCTTGCTGGAAAACACGATCCAGTCGAAAGCCGAAGCCTCAAGGATTGCCTCGTCGAGAGGTTCCCACGACTCAGGCGGGAGGATTTCCACCGTCGGCAGGCAGACGCCGTACGCTCCCGCGGCATGGAGCAACGTCAGCACCTCGCTGGCTTGCGCCGCCGGCCTGGTGATGAGCACTCGTTGGCCGGCAAGGGGGGGCGATGTGTGGGGCGGGCGGCTGTCGGCGGCGTGCGCCACCACGTCGCCGACGATGATCAGTGCAGGCGAAGGCCATGCGCGGATGGTGGCGTCGTCGCGAAGTTCCTTCAGCGTGGTCAGTCGTCGTCGCTCATCAGGCCAACTGCAACGGCTGATCACCGCCACGGGCCGGTCGCCCGACTCACCGGCGTCGAGCAGCGACTGCGTCCACCGGTCCACCTTCTCGAGCCCCATGTAGACCACGATCGTCCCTGGCAGTGCGGCAAGCCTGGCAAAGTCGTCGCGACGGGCCTCGCTCTGTTCCACACCGCCAGAACGATGGCCGGTGATCAGGGTCACACATGATGCCCGCTCCCGGCTCGTGAGTGGTGCAGCGATCGCTGCCGCAGCGGCGGTGGCGGCGGTGACGCCAGGGACCACTTCGTAGGTCATTCCGGCGTGCTGCAGCGGCAGAATCTCTTCGGAAAACCGGGCGAAGACGAGCGGATCCCCTCCCTTGAGTCGCACCACGCGCCGTCCTGTCCGGGCGAGCTCCACCAGCAGGTTGCCGACGGCGACCCCGGCGTCGGCGAGGGGCGCGGTGGAGGACGGGTCGTCACGGCAAACCGGGATGCGTTCAACTTCAGGCCTTAGGGTGCCGAGAAGGTGCGGAGGAACAAGTTCGTCGTAGAGCACGACGTCCGCCGACTCCAGCACGCGAGCGGCCCTGACGGTGAGGAGATCCGCGGCCCCAGGGCCAGCGCCGACAAACCAGACGCACGCGGTGGGCTCCATGGCGGCAGCAGCCGAGCGGGGCCGAGGCGACGGCGTCGTCGATGGCGTGTTAGTCATGGCAGACACTCCCCCGGTGGGATGCCTGTTTGGTTTGAGGGGCGGCGGGGAGACGAGTACAGTACGCTTGCAACGAGAAATCGTACGTTGAGAGTGGGGGAGCCGGCATGGGTGACGATCTGGGGGATGCTGTTTCGAACAATCCGGGGGCCGATGCCGCTGCTTCGGATGGGGGAGCTGGAAACGTTGCGCCGCTCTCGGAGGTCGAACGCAAACGACTTCAGCAGAACTTCCAACGAGGCGAGCAGAACTTCAACAGGAACATCGACTACGCGATCGAGATGTTCAATCTGTGCGTGTTGGGCGATCCGGCGAACCTGATCTACCTCCAGAGCCTGCTTGGGGCACTGAAAAAGAAGCATAGCGGAAAAAGCCGCGGCGGCTTGGCAGGCGTGTTTTCTGCGGGTGGGCGAGCGAAGGTCCGCAAACTTGCTGCCGCAGAAAAGTATCAGGAGGCGATCAAGGCGGGCATCGACGTGCTCAAGAGCAATCCCTCTGATCACCAGTGCCTGCTGGCCCTGGCCGAAGTTGCCGGCAAGTTGGGGGCCGACGACACGCAAGGGGCGTATCTCAAGGCGGCCCTCGATACCGTGCCGAAGGACGTCGAAGTCAACAAGCAGTGTGCGAAGTTTGCCGCAGATCATGGCAACTACGACCAAGCGATCGCGTGCTGGGTGCGCGTGAAAGACGTCAAAGGGGTTGGCGAGGAGGCCGAGCGTGAGATTTCACGCCTCCAGGTCGACAAGACGATCGGGGCCGGCCGGTCGACCGGAGGGCGGGCTCCAGTGAAGCCGGCTGCCGGTGAGGCTGCGGGTGGGGGGGGCAGCGATCCGATTGCCGTGCTCCGCAAGGCGATCGAAAACGATCCCACGCAGGTTGAGCCGCGGCTGGAACTTGCCGATCTGCTGGAAAAACAGCAGAAAATGGAGGAGGCGGAAAAGGTGCTCGCAGACGCACTCGCCGCGTCTGGAAACGACGTCAAAGTGCAGGAGCACATCGAAGATCGTCAGATTCGCTGGGCGAAGCAGCGGGTCCATGTCGCTGAAAGGCGTTTCGCCGAAGACGCGAGCGAGACCAACCGCAAAACGCTCGAGCAACTCAAAATCTCGTCGCTGAAGCGGGAGGTCGATATTTTCGGGGCCCGGGCCGCCCGTTACCCCGAAAACGTGTCGTGGCGGTACGAACTCGCCACCCGCCTGAAGGCCCTCGGGC
This sequence comes from Planctomycetota bacterium, assembly GCA_029978905.1. GTDB lineage: Bacteria > Planctomycetota > Planctomycetia > Pirellulales > UBA1268 > M30B53. The sequence goes on along the minus strand of JAPOIM010000064.1, from coordinate 2,837 downwards.
GCTTCCCGGATGCGATACGGCACTTCCAGGAGGTGCTGAAGGATCCTCGCCGGAAAGGGTTTGTGGCGCTCGAACTTGGCGAATGCTTCCAGCGGATCAAGCAGTATCAGCTGGCGATGCAGAACTACGAAACAGCCATTGAGGAACTCGTGGACCGCGATCCTGAACAGCGAAAACGGGCCCTCTACCGGGCGGGAGTGCTCGCCACGGGCCTGGAAGACCTCGACACTGCCAAAAAACACCTTTCCAGCCTGGCCGGAATCGACTTCGGCTACCGCGACGTGGCCGCCAGGCTAGACAAGTTGGCCTCCATCGGGGATAGTACCTGACTTCCCGCCCTTTCGGCGGTCATCCGAACATCATTCACCTGAAGCCTCGCTGAACCTGTCATGCCAAATACGGCCAGTGCCAAAAAGCGTCTCCGTCAAGATGTCCACAAGCGGGAACGGAACCGCGTTGCTAAGTCACAGATCAAGACCGAGATTCGCAAGGTCCTGGCGGCTGTCAGTGCAGGTGATGTCGCTGCGGCTCGCGAAGCTTTCCGCGGTGCTGCCAAGCGTGCGGACCGAGCAGCGGCTCACAATGTGATTCATCCGAATCGCGCCGCCCGGCTCAAGTCGCGTCTGTCGGCACGCATCAAGAACCTGGCCCAGGCTGCTGGCTAAAACCCACTTGGGAATGCTGCCCCGTTGATGTGTTCAACGCGGCGGGCGAGGCGTGGAGTTGGCGAACGCTCGTGGAGCGGTCGCGCCGCCGCTGATGTTCTCGCGCCTGCGTCTTAAGGCGGCGCTTGCGTCTCGAGTTGATTCCTGCGTCTCAGGCGAGCACGTCTGCGTCGCTTGGGTGCCAGACGAGCGTTTCTGCGTCAAACACGGGCCCTTCGATGCATGTGCGGCGATAGTCCCAGCCCCCATCGGGGTCGCGGACGGCTGCCACGCAGGTAAAGCAGATCCCGATGCCGCACGCCATCGGGGTCTCCAGTGAGACCTGGCACGGGAGCTGGTGGCGTTCGCACCAGGCCGCGACCGCTTCCATCATCGGTTCTGGGCCGCAGCACGCGATCGCTGCTGTGCCGCTGCGAAAACCATCCGGGTCGTTTGCCACGCACGCGTCGAGCAGGTCGACGACCGTGCCGTGGTGGCCAGCCGAGCCGTCCATGGTGGCGAGGTGCGTCTCCATGCCGGCCGACTCAAAGTCGCGAAGGTCGCTGAACGCTCCGGCCGTTCGGGCTCCCCAGAGGAAGCTCACCCGTTTGGCCTTGGCGATCGACCGTGGGGATGCCCCGTAGGTCGCGGCCCCGAGGCGTTCCTTGCCAAGCGCGAGAAGGGCCGTTTGGCCGATGCCCCCTGCGACGAGCACCAGGTGGTCCACGGCGGGAGGTGAGAAGCCGTTGCCCAGGGGGCCCCACACCGCCACGTCCGCGCCAGCGGCTTCGCTGCAAAGGCTCCTGGTAAAGCGGCCGTGGACGACGTAGATCAGGTCAAAGCTCGCTGGCGTGTCGCCGTCGGCGGGAAAGGTGTCGTAGACCGCCAGCGGCCGGGCGAGCAGTGGGTCGTTGCGGCCGGGGAGGCGGACCATGACGAACTGGCCCGGCACTGCCGTTGCGGCGATTTCAGGGCAGGCCACGCGGAGCCGAAAAGTACCGTCTGCCACCTGGCGGTGGGCAAGAATGCGGGCACGCCTCACGTTCGACGAGTGGCATCCCTCGGCGGTGGGCTGGGCGGGGGTCACTTGCCACCTCCTCGCGGAGCCCGCCATGACGACGCCTTGCCGGGGCGACGTGGACGCGGACTACCCCCTGCGGCGGTCCGTGGGACGCGGCCTGCAGAGCGGTCTTGGCGACCTCCGGACGCGTAGCCCTGCGAACGCCCCGGGCTGCGGCTCCCTCCTGGGCGGTCCGAACGCTCGGGACGGGAGGCATACGCTGCCGCAGGACCTGCGGCAGCCTCGAGGGCTCGGATTTCCGTCCACGTCAGCGGGCGATGCTGGCCGGGAAGCAACTGGCCGAGCGAGAGAGGCCCAATCGAGACCCGTTTGAGCTGCTGCACCTTGTGCCCGCACGCGGCAAGCATGCGTCGCACCTCGCGATTGCGGCCCTCGTCAAGCACCATCTCGAGGACGGCGCTGGCCTTGTGGCTGCTGCGAAGGACCACGCGTTTGGCCTGCACGCGACCGTCTGAGAGGTGCATGCCACGCCGCAGCGTGTCGAGCGTTTCCTGCGTGGGCACGCCCGCCACTTGCACGAGGTAGGTTTTTTCTACGCCGTACCGCGGGTGGGCGAGTCGGTTAGCCAGTTCACCGTCGTTGGTCACGAGGATCAGCCCCTCGCTGGATCGGTCAAGCCGCCCGATCGCAAACAGCCGGAGATCGCTGGGAAGCAGATCGATCACGCGCGGCCGTCCGGAGGGGTCGTAGTTGGTGGTGACCACGCCGACAGGCTTGTTCAGCATAAACACCACCCGCTTCGGCGATGGGAGCCGCTCACCATCGACACGGATTTCCTGCGAGTGGGGATCGACCTTCGTGCCGAGCTCCGTCACGGTCTGCCGGTCGACTTCCACGCGGCCTGTCGTGATCAACTCTTCGCACTGGCGGCGGCTACCAATGCCCGCTGATGCGAGCACTTTTTGGAGGCGTTCGGCGACGGGGCCTTCAGGAGTTTCGGGGGAGACGAAGGGCCGATCGCTCGAGCGGCGTCGGCTACCGCCGGACTCGTCGGCGTCACGCGAGACGACGCGGGATGCGTAGCCCCGCTGGCCGGTAAAGCTCCCCCGCCCTTCCGGTCGTCCGCCGGTTGCAGGTCGTCCGCCGGTTGCAGGTCGTCCGCCGGTTGCAGG
>JAPOIM010000063.1 GCA_029978905.1 Planctomycetota bacterium | reverse complement strand
CATCAGTGAGGTAATCGCGGTAGGGTGCTCAGCAAGGTAGCGCTCGCGGGCGAGCCATGCCTCAGGCGTGCGGAAGGCTTCACCATGCCGGCGGGCAAGGTCAAACACCCAGTCGATGCGTTCGGCGATGGGTTTTCTGTGGATTTCGTGCATGGTGTCTTTCAACTGAAGCGAAGCGACCAGTGGAGCGGAGCGAGCCGGCAGTGTATTCAGACCTGCTTCTTGGGAGTAGCAGTCGTAAGGTTTGCGGCGGCGCGCTCAGTCTTCCGCCCGCTCCCCGTCTGGGGCCATCTTCACGAGCCTGGGCTGAAAGGTGCCCAGGACCTCAATCAGGTCGGCTTGGGCGGCCATCACCGCGTGGATGTCTTTGTAGGCCTGCGGCACCTCGTCGATTCCAGCACTGAGCAGGTGCACGCCACGGTCGCCCAGCTGTGGTTTCACCTCCGCCCACCGGTAGGTTTTGCGGGCCTGCGTGCGGCTCATGCGGCGGCCTGCCCCGTGGCTTGCCGAGTGGAGCGAGGCAGCAACGCCACGACCGCGGACCACGAAACCGGGCGCGGCCATTGACCCCGGGATCACGCCCAGTGCTCCGCTCCCGGCCGGGGTGGCTCCCTTGCGGTGCACGATCACCGTCCGGCACACGCCATCAACCTCATGCTCTTCTTTCCACGCGAAGTTGTGGTGGTTTTCGATCCCGAGGATCGTTTCAAGTCCGAGGTGCTCGGCGAGATGCTGGTGGATCACCGCATGGTTGGCAGCCGCATACTGCCCCATCAGCTCCATCGCCTGCCAATACTCGCGTCCCTCCTCGCTCTCAAGCGAGAGCCAGGCGAGATGGCGGAGTTCTTTGGGAAGCCGCGAGCAGCGTTCCATTGCGAGCTTCGAGTAGAAGTCGCAGACCGCCGCCCCCGTGCCCCGCGAGCCGGAGTGGGAGAGGAGCGCAAGGTAGGTACCTCCTGTGGCAAGCCCGAGGGCGCAGGCCTGATCGGCGTCGACCTCGAGCGTGCCAAACTCCACAAAGTGATTGCCGCTGCCGCTGGTGCCGAGCTGCTCGTGCGCCTTGTCGCGAAGCCGCTGGGTGACCGGCGACACGCTCCAGTCGGCGTCGAGCACCGCATGCTCGCGGAGCTGCCCACGATCGCGGGCACCTCGGCCAGCAAACGAAGCCCCCATCCCAAACCGCGTCTCGCTCTCAATGGCTGCCGTGAGCCGGTCGCGACGCGTCTCCAGCCACGACGGCGGGGCATCAAACACGCTGAGCTTCATGCGACAGGCGATGTCGACGCCCACCGCGTAGGGAATCACCGCGTTGTCGGTGGCGAGCACTCCACCAATCGGCAGGCCGTAGCCAAGGTGGGCGTCGGGCATCAACGCTCCGGCCACGGCCACCGAGAGCTGCATCGCCGCTTCCATCTGCCGCACGGCGGCGGCATCGATGTCAGCGCCCCACTGCCGCCATGGCCTCGCAGGCCCGCTCGTGTGCTTCGGTGCGTGATCGTTCATTGCGGGCATCCAGTTCCAACGGCCAAAGGACCGCTCGAGCGGTGAGCTTTCTGGTAAAACTAGCCTCCACAGAGTGCGAAAGCCGTGACGACGTTTTCGTTGGAATGTAGCAGCCCGACGCCGACAACGACTCTCAGCAGCAGCGACCATGGCGATGGTCGCTGATCACCCAAGCCTTGTTATCAACGAGCCTCATGATCCGACCCCTGGTGGTGTGGTGCGTGTGTGCAGCAACGCTCTGTGGATTGCTCGGTGTTGCCTTTGGCAAAGGGGATCCACAGGCGCCCGCCTTCACAGCGGGCCTTGGCATCGGGCTCGGGGCCCTCGGTTGCCTCGTCGCAAACCTGTTTCGTAATACCCGTGCAGGGAAAATGTCTGGAAGCAGCCGATACGTGATCGCAGGCCTCCTCATCGGTACCGTCGCGGGAGGCGCCGGCGGGGGAGCGTCGCCGCTCGGAAAAACACTGATCGAGGTATTGAACCCGACCTTACCGCTGCAAGACTTTCAACTTGCCTTCGGCATTATCGGCGGTAGCCTACTTGGCGCCACGCTGGGAACCGTGATCGGCGCTCTGGTCGAACGCGTTCACTGTGGGGACTGAGCCGCAGGGGCCTGCTCGCCCGTAAAGAGTGGCAGCGATTTTTGCACAGAGCGGGCCACGCCCCATCCCAGCGGTAGCAACACCACGAGCCACACCACCAGCACTTTCATTTGTCGCTCCCTTCACACGTCGCTGCCGTTGCTTTCGTCGCTTCCGCGGCAGCAGGCGCCGCGCTGCCAGGCGTCGCCGGGCGATCCGGCGGTGTCGGCAGGTGATGCCTGGCCGCGACGGGGCGGATCAGAAGGTTCGCCACAAAGCCAACCGCCAGCAGTCCGCACATCAAAAAGAAGGTGCCGTTGTATGCCTCGCCCTTGGGCACACCCGCCGCCACCCGCCGATCGTAGAGCCCGTTGATCAGCGTCGGCCCCACCACCGCCGCCATGCTCCAGGCGGTGATTAGCCGGCCATGGATCGCGCCGATCTGTTCAGTGCCGAAGAGATCGCGGAGGTAGGCGGGAACCGTAGCAAAGCCGCCGCCATACATGCTGATCAAAATCGCCGTGCAGGCCACAAACGCCGCCCGTGCCTGCGCCTCCTGCAGTGACGGCAACACTGCGAAGAGCACGATGCCGAGCAGGAAGTAGATCGCGTAGACCGCCTTGCGGCCGATCACGTCTGAGATGGACGACCACACAAATCGACCCGCCATGTTGGCGATGCTCAACAGCCCCGTGAAGCCAGCCCCAATCGTCACACTCACGCCAAACATGTCCTGACACATGTCGGCCGCGCGGCCAAGCACACCGATCCCCGCGCTGACATTCATGCAGAGCACGACCCACAGCAGCCAAAACTGCGGCGTCTTCCAGGCCGTCTCCACTGCGACACTCGCCACAGGCTTCACGCGTGTCGCCATGCTGCCGCTCGCCGCGTCCACACCAGGCTGCCAGCCGGCGGGAGGCACGCGCACAATCCACGCACCGAAGAGCATAAAGATGGTGTAGATCGCAGCCATCGCCACGAGCGCCGCCGCCGCTCCGGTTGCCGAAGGCTCGGCAAAGGCTGTCATCAACTCCTGGGCAAGCGGCGACCCCACCAGCGCGCCACCGCCAAACCCCATGATCGCCATCCCCGTCGCCATCCCCGGCCGGTCGGGAAACCACTTCACGAGTGTCGACACCGGTGCGATGTAACCGAGGCCCAGCCCAATGCCCCCCACCACGCCATAGCCGCCCCAGAGCAGCCACGGCTGCCGCCATGCCACGCCCGCAGCCGTGATCAGCAAGCCGCCGCAGAAGCAGGCCCACGACGCCACGATCGACATTCGCGGCCCACTGCGCTCCACCCACTTCCCAAACACCGCCGCCGAAAGCCCGAGCATCACGAGCGCCAGCATGTAGGCGGTGTTGACCTGCGACACCGGGATGCCAAGCTCCGCGCTGAGTGGCTTATTAAAGACGCTGAAGGCATACACCTGGCCGATGCACATGTGCACGGCCACTGCCGCCGGAGGAACCAGCCAGCGGTTGAAACCCTCGGGCGCAACCGTCGCTTGGCGAGTGAGAAGATGCATGAGAACCCCGCTGACCCCTGAGACCGCACCGCACGACAGAGTGCACAGCCGCTGGCAGTCAATGCCAAGCCTCATTCCCGTCCGCACCACGCCCGTCGACCCTTTGGGCCGTCATAGTTTCCGCTCCGGCGACACCGCCGCCAAGGACCAAGCCAGAGAATCCTCTTCCAACGCATGGCGGGAACCGCCCCAAACCCCCTTTGTGCGACGCATGTTTCCCCCTCGCACGCAGGCTACTCAGCCACGGGGCTGCGGTCATCCTGTCCTGCGGGCTACGATAGAAGACGGATACGGCTGCACCATGCCAGTTTTCATGCTTCCTGGGAGCAAGGGCCAGTGGCGAAACGGGACACACGATGCCGATTGATGGCGGCAGAGCACACACGGCTGCTTGCCCTGGTGATGGGCTTGCTCCTTGCGAGCGACCTGTATGCCGCAGACCTCGACTTCAACCGCGACGTGCAGCCGATCCTGGCAGCGAACTGCCTGGCATGCCACGGTTTTGACGCCGAAAGCCGAGAGGCGGGTCTGCGGCTCGACGTGGCCGAGGCGGCCACGTCCGAACTCGACTCGGGCGCCACCGCCATCGTGCCCGGTGATCCAGCCGCCAGCGAACTGATCTCTCGCATTGAAAGCGACGACGCCGACCTGGTGATGCCGCCGCCCGGGTCAGGGCACAGCCTCAACGCCGCAGACAAGCAGATCCTGCGAGACTGGATCGCGGCGGGCGCTCCGTTTGACCAGCACTGGGCGTTTGTGGCCCCCGTCCGTGGCCCACTGCCATCCGGCGAGGCCGCGCACCCCATCGACCGCTTCATTGGCGAGCGGCTCCACGCCGCCGGGCTCGACTTTGCCCCGCAGGCATCGGCAGAAACCCTCCTGCGGCGAGTGCACCTCGACCTCACCGGGCTGCCGCCCACGCTCACCGAACTCGACGCCTTCCTGGCCGCATGGGCCGATGATCCAGACGCGGCCTACGAAGCCGCCGTCGACCGGCTCCTGGCAAGCCCGCACTACGGCGAGAGGCTGGCGAGATGGTGGCTCGACATGGCCCGCTACGCCGACAGCAACGGCTACTCGATCGACGGCCCCCGCGAGATCTGGGCCTGGCGTGATTGGGTGATCGCCGCCCTCAACGATGACATGCCCTTTGATCAGTTCACGATCGAACAGCTCGCCGGCGACCTCCTCCCCGACGCCACGCTCTCCCAAAAACTCGCCACGGGCTTCCATCGCAATACCGCAATCAACCAGGAGGGAGGCATCGACAAGGAGCAGTTCCGCATCGACAGCGTGTTTGATCGGGTGGCGACCACCGGGGTGGTCTGGCTCGGGCTCTCGATCGGCTGCGCCCAGTGCCACGACCATAAGTTCGATCCCGTCAGCCAACGCGACTACTACCAGCTCTTTGCGTTCTTCAATAACCAAGACGAACCAAACCTTGCACTCACAGCCGAGGCCCTTCCCTTCCCCGAAACCGCGCCGGCGGAAGAGAAAGACAAGGATGGCAACATCAAGCCAGCCACCACTTCGCTCGTGCTTCGCGAACGCGGCGAACCACGCACGACCACGGTCTTCGTGCAGGGTGACTTTACTCGCCCGGCCGATGAAGTTACGCCCGACACTCCCGCGGTGCTGCCGGCGCTCCCGCGGCCAGATGCCGAGCCAGCCCCCGCGACGCGGCTCGATCTCGCCCGCTGGCTCGTCTCCCCAGACAACCCGCTAACGAGCCGCGTGGTCGTCAACCGCATCTGGCAAAGGCTCTTTGGCCGAGGGCTCGTGGAGACCGAGAACGACTTCGGCCTGATGGGCACGCCGCCATCGCACCCCGAGCTGCTCGACTGGCTGGCCACCGAGTTCATGCACCGCGGCTGGAGCCTCAAAGACCTGCACCGGTTGATCGTGACGTCACACACCTACCGGCAGGCGTCGGTCGAGACGGAGGCCCTCCGCGAAGCCGACCCCGCGAATCGTCTCCTCTCCCGGCAGCAGCGGCTGCGGCTCGATGCCGAGATCGTCCGCGACACAGGTCTCACCGCCAGTGGCCTGCTGGTGCCCGCGGTCGGCGGGCCCCCAGTGTTTCCGCCAATTCCTGCAGGCGCAACGGCCCTCAATCAGGTGAAACGCGACTGGAAGACGAGCACCGGCGACAACCGCTACCGCCGCGGCCTCTACACCTTCCTCTACCGTGCCACGCCTCCCCCGGCCCTTTCGGTATTTGACGCGCCGCCTGGCATCACCGCCTGCACCCAGCGCAACCGCAGCAACACGCCGCTGCAGGCCCTGGCTCTGCTCAACGACGAGGCCTCGGTGGAGATGGCAAAGGCCCTGGCCGCGATTGTGGAGTCGGACGGTCTTGAGCAGGCCTTCCGTCGCTGCACCGCCCGCCAGCCTGAGCCGAGTGAACTCGCCGTCCTCACCACCCTCACGCCCCTGGAGGCAGCTCGCGTGCTGCTCAACCTCGATGAAACCATTACACGTGAGTGAGACGAACGCGAATCTGCTGCAGTCCCGCACGCGTCGACACTTTTTTGCCGACTGCGGTGTGGGCGTGGGGGCGATGGCGCTGGGCTCACTGCTCGCAGACGGCAACAGCGCTCAGGCAAACTCCGAGCCCTTGGCTCCCAAGCAGCCGCACTTCGCCCCTCGGGCAAAGCGTGTGATCTTCCTGTTCATGGCAGGCGGTCCCTCGCAACTTGACCTCTTTGAGCGGAAGCCGCAGCTCGATGCCCTCAACGGGCAGCGGATCCCCGAGAGCTTCACGGCCGGCAAGCGGTTTGCGTTCATGGACTCGAGCAACGGCTTCAACCTCCTGGCGTCGAAGCGGACGTTTGCCCAGTACGGCGAATGTGGGGCCTGGGTCAGCGACTTGCTGCCCCACACCGCAGGGATTGTCGACCGGTTGACCTTCCTCAAAACCTGCTCGGCCGATCTCTTCAACCACGCGCCCGCCAAGCTTTTCATGAACACGGGCACCGGCCAGTTTGGTCGTCCGTGCATGGGCAGCTGGATCACCTATGGCCTCGGCAGTGAAGCAACCGACCTCCCCGGCTTCGTCGTGCTGCAAAGCGGCCCGCGTGGCCCGCGCGGCGGGGCGGTGCTCTGGGGAAGCGGTGGGCTGCCGAGTTCCTACCAAGGCGTGCCCTTCCGCAACACGGGCGACCCAATCCTCAACCTTTCGACCGCCGACGGCATCGACACCCCAAGCCAACGCCGGGTTGTTGACGCGGTCCGAGCGCTCAACGAGCAGCGTCTTGCCGCGACGGGCGATGCGGAGATTGCCACCCGCATTGCAGGCTACGAGATGGCCTTCCGCATGCAGACGAGTGCCCCCGAGCTCACCGACATCTCAGGCGAAACCTCTGAAACGCTCGGGCTCTACGGGATCCAAGACCCTGGCGAATCGACCTACGCCCGCAACTGCCTCTTGGCAAGGCGGCTCGTCGAGCGAGGCGTGCGGTTTGTGCAGCTCTACCACACCAACTGGGACCACCACGGTGGCCCGACTGAGAATCTCGAAACGCATCTGCCTCAGATCAGCCGTGAGATCGACCAGGCTTCTGCGGGGCTGATCCTCGACCTCGACCGCCGCGGTCTCCTCGACGACACGATCGTGGTCTGGGGGGGCGAGTTTGGCCGCACCCCCATGGGCGAGACCCGCGAGAGCACCGGTCGCAACCACCACATCGATGCCTTCACGATGTGGTTTGCCGGCGGTGGCTTCCGACCAGGGCTGACCTACGGCGAAACCGACGAGTTTGGCTTCGGCCCCATCTCGGGTGCGACCCACGTCCGCGACGTGCACGCCACGCTGCTGCACCAACTCGGCCTCGACCACCACCGTCTCTCGATCCGCTCGCAAGGGCTCGACCAACGTCTCACCGGCGTTGAGCCCGCGCGGGTGCTTCACGAGATGCTCACATAACACTTGTTTTTTATTTCTCAGCACGAGGTTTATCTGCCATGCCGCGGAGTTCGATTCTCGCCACCGTGATCCTGCTGGCTGCGGTTACCCACGGCGCCATCTGCCAGAGCACCGTCGCCGCGGCTGCGGCCGCATCCACCGACGCTGCCTTCGACATCGTCGTGTATGGCGGCACCTCGGGTGGCATCGTGGCCGCGATTCAAGCCCGCGCCATGGGCAAGACCGTGCTCCTGATTGAGCCCGGCGAGCACGTCGGCGGGCTCACCGCCGGCGGCCTTGGCGCAACCGACATTGGCAACAAGTCGGCGATCGGTGGGCTCTCGCGGGAGTTTTACCGCCGCATCGCCAAGCACTACGCAAACGACGACGCGTGGACCAGGCAGCCTCGCGACTCCTACAAGAGCGGTCGCGGCTCAGGCGACAGCGGAGACGCGGAGATGTGGACGTTCGAGCCACACGTGGCCGAACAGATCTATCTCGAATGGATCCATGAAGCGGGGGTGACACTCGTGATGAACGAGCGGCTCCAACGGGACGGCCACGGCGTGTCAAAGACGGGCCCCCGTGTCACCTCGCTGACCACCGAAAGCGGCAAGACCTACGCGGCCCGTGTGTTTATCGATGCCACCTATGAAGGCGACCTGATGGCGGAAGCCGGCGTGTCGTACCACGTTGGCCGCGAAGCGGAACGGACCTACGGCGAATCGCTCAACGGCATCCGCGTAGCCCGTGCCCTCAAGCACCAGTTCACCCACGACGTTGATCCATATGTAGTGCCAGGGGATCCGAAGAGCGGACTCATTCCACTGATTTCCGCCGACCCTCCGGGCAATGATGGCGACGGCGACAGCCGCGTGCAGACCTACAACTTCCGCATGTGCACCACCGACGTGCCTGAGAACCGTTTGCCCTGGCCGAAGCCCGCGGGCTACGACGAGGCGGAGTTTGAACTGCTCTTTCGCAACTTTGAAGCAGGTGACCACCGGATTCCCTGGAATCCGGTCTGGATGCCAAACCGCAAGACCGACACGAATAACAACTTTGCGATCAGCACCGACTACATCGGCGCCAACGCGGACTTCCCTGAGGCGAGCTACGCCGAGCGCGAGCGGATCTTCAATGAGCATCGCCGCTACCAGCAGGCGCTCATGTGGACACTCGCCAACCACCCACGCGTGCCAGCCTCGGTGCAGCAGCACTTTCAACGACTCGGCCTTGCCAAGGATGAGTTTGTCGACACCGACAACTGGCCCCATCAGCTCTACGTGCGTGAAGCCAGGCGGATGATCTCGGAATACGTGATGACCCAGGCCGACTGCCAGTGGCAACGCAAAGCCGATGATCCCGTGGGTCTTGCCGCCTACAACATGGACTCCCACAACTGCCAGCGGTATGTCACGAGCGAGGGCGTGGTCCGCAACGAAGGAGACGTGCAGGTGGGAGTCAAGCCCTACCCGATCAGCTACCGCAGCATCCGACCGAAACAGAAGGAGTGCGACAACCTGCTCGTGCCGGTCTGCCTCGCGGCCTCGCACATTGCCTACGGATCGATTCGCATGGAACCGGTGTTTATGGTGCTCGGTCAGTCGGCCGCCACCGCAGCCGTGTTGGCCATCGACGCCAACAGTGCCGTGCAAGCTGTGCCCTATGCCAAACTTCAGGAGCGTCTGCTGGCCGATGGCCAGGCCCTCACCTGGGCAGGCAGCGGCAAGGCCCCCGAGAGCCTTGAGGGCGTGGTGCTCGACAACTCAGCGGCGACGCTGACGGGCAACTGGAACTCCAGTACGTCGATCAACGGCTACGTGGCCTACGACTACCTGCACGACGACAACGAAGGCAAAGGCACGAAGACCATCACCTTCACAACCACGCTCCCCAAGCAAGGCCGCTACGAAATCCGGCTGTGGGCGACCGCCAGTGGCAACCGGGCCACCAACGTGCCGGTTACCGTCGACCTTGCAGGAACAATCGAAACACTCACCGTCGACCAGCGCAAAGGCCTCTCTCCCGAGGGCGTCATCCGGCTTGGCGTATTTGCCTGCCCTGCTGAGAAAGAAGTGCAGGTAACGATCGCCACCACCGACACCGACGGCTACGTGGTCGCCGACGCGGTGCAGTTTATCCCGGCGAAATAGGACCGGCGGGAAACAAAAAACCGAGCAGGCCGTGGCTCCACAGCCTGCTCGGTGACATTCAACGCATATCCAGCTGCGTGTTAGTCTTCGATCCGCTTCAGTGCCTGGAGCGCGGCAATCGCCTTCTCCGTGCCACCGAGGGCGGCGGCAGCCTTCTTCGCGGCAAGCAGCTCGTCGATGGAAACAACACCACCGGCAGCGGGCTTCGCAGCGGCACGCGGTGCCGCCGACTTGGGAGCAGACGCTCGCTTTGCGCCCTTCCGCTTTCGCAGCGGACGGAAGCCCATCTTCTTCAGCACAATGCTGACTTGGGCAGGAGCCACCGCAACGCCCTTCTTCGCAAGTTCGGCCACGATGACCGAAGGCCGTGGCTGCTCGCCCTTCTCCTTCATCGCCGTGGCAATCTTGCGAACTTCTTCACTCTTATTCGCCGCAGCGCCGGCCTTCGGGGCAGCTTTCTTGGCAACCTTCTTGGCAGCCGGCTTACTCGCGGGTGTCGTCATCTCTTTTTACTTTCTCGAAAGAGTTCACTGAATCTGACGCATTTGTCAGCGTACGACTCCATTACTCAGAAGCACTCGTCGTACAATTTCATACCGGTTAATATTAATACACGTCATATGACAATTATTCAACACCGGCCTCACTGCGAACGATGTTCATGCTGCTCGAAGTCTCAACACGCACACAACACGTCCCCCTCCAGCGAGCGACGAACGTATCGCACTGGGCTGTCGTATCTGCGGTCTCCTTCCTCAGCGGCGTGTCGGCAATGACAGGCTGGTGCCAGGAAACGGTGAGCCCCCGGACAGCATCAGAATTGTTCGCCGTGCCGCCCATTCAGTCCACCTGGAACGACCTCACGGACGGCGTAGAGACCCCGGAAGCGTGGGCCGCGCACAAGGCGATTCTCAAACAGCGTTTCCTCGATCTCCTCCGCGACGATCACAAACCCGATCGCCCGCCGCTCGATCTCACCGTGCATGAAGAGGTTGTCGTCGACGACGTGTATCGCCGACAACTGGTGAGCTATTCCGTGGAAGAAGGAGAACGCGCCCACGCCTATCTCGGCATCCCGCTCGACTGCCCGCCACAGGCGCCCGCGATCGTGGCCCTGCATGGCACCTACGCCGAGGGAGCAAAGCGGGCTGCAGGCCTCGTCGACAACCCGGACAAGGCGTATCTCGACCATCTCTGCCGAAGGGGCTACATCGTCATCGCACCGGAACACTTCGTGTCTGGCCACCGCACGCCGCCGGAGGGGCCGTACGAAACGGGGCGGTTTTATGAAAAACACCCAGAATGGACCGCCGTCGGGAAGTTTACGTACGAACACTCGATTGCGATTGATGTGCTCGAAACGCTGCCCGAAGTGGATCGTGAAAACATCGGTGCCCTCGGTCATTCCCTCGGTGGCCACGGCACGATTTTCTTGGCAGCGTACGACGAGCGCATCGCCGCGGCCGCCTGCAACTGCGGCGCCTCGTTCTTCCGGCACAATCCACACTTCGCCGACTGGTCTCGCGATCGCTGGTACATCTACTTCAAACCTCTCCGCGAAGGTTTTCTCCGGAATGAACTTCCCCCAATCGATTTCCACGAGATCATCGCGCTGATCGCCCCGAGGCCGTTTCTCGATCTCAGTGGCCTCAACGACGGGGTTCCCGGCACTCAGCGACAGCGTGTGCTGATGCTCACAGAAGTCATGCGGCCGTACGAACTAGAGGGGGCTCCGGAAAACTTTGGCTTCTACGTCCACGGACGCGGCCATTCAGTTGCCCATGAATCGCGGGAGCTGATGTACGGCTGGATGGACACCCACCTCAAGCCACCCGCCGCGACGCAAACCCACCTCGTCGGCGACAGGGCGGCAGAGTCTCCATAAGCGAACCGCCCTTCTACGCGGGGCAGTGCTTGCAGATCACTGCCGTCAGGTCATCCCGCTGCAGAGCTCCATCAGCGAAGGCTTCGATATCGTCCGAGAGGCCTCGCACGATCTCCGCCGCAGAACGGTCGCGAAGTCGACGAACCGCCGCCTCGACACGGTCGTTCCCGAACGACTCGCCGTCGGCTCGCTCGTATTCATAAAACCCGTCTGTGAGCATCACGAGCATGTCGCCGTCGCCAAGTTGCCGCTGCTCGGCAGGTCGATATTCCGCCTCGGGAATCAGCGCAAGCGGCAAGCCGTGCGTGGGAAGTTCTTCAAACGTATCGGCCGATTTGCTGTACAGCAGCGTTGGGCCCTGGGCCGCGTTGAGAAACTCAAGGCCGCCACAGGAGGAGAGCAGGCCGCAGAACGCGGTCACAAACCGCCCTTCGGGCATGTCGATCGCAAGCAGCCGCTGCACATCCGCGATCGCGCGATCCAGCCCCTGCCCACCTAACAGCGCTGCCCGGAACAGGGCTCTCGCCTCGGTCATGATCAAGGCGGGCCCAATGCCGTGCCCCGTCACGTCGGCAATCAGGACGGCCAAGCCTCGGTTCCCGAGGTGGAGAAAGTCGTAGAAGTCTCCGCCGGTTTTATCGGCGGGTCGATTCCATCCGGCGATATCGAAGCCCGCGAACGTCGGGTTTTCCTGCGGCAAGAGCCCTTGCTGGATGGCACTGGCGATGCTCAGGTCACGCTCGATCTTCTGCTTCTGCGCGAAATGGTCGAGCAACTGCTGCCGCTGAATCGCCACGCCCGCCTGACTGCCCAGAAAACCGGCAATCTCCTCATCGCGGGCTTCGAAGCAGCCGTCCCGCTTATTCAGCACCTGCAACACCCCCACCGTTGCATCGTCATGGTCGACGAGACGCACGGCGAGCATGCTCCGCGTTCGAAAACCGCTCGACTTGTCAAAGTCGCTATTAAACCGCGGATCGGCATACGCATCGGGCAAGTTGATCGACATGCCGGTGCGGGCCACCTCGCCAGCCAGGCCTCGGCTGGCTGGAAAGCGAATCTCCGAAATTCCCGAACCCTCAATCCCCGTAGCGATGCGGCTGCAGAGTTCGTCAGCAGCCGAGTCGTAAAGGAAAACGGTCGCTCGTTCGCAGTCCAAGAGGTCGGTCGCTGCGTCCACGATTGCCGAGAGCATCGCATCCAGGTCGACGGTCGCCCCAAGCCGGCGGGCAACTTCGAGCAGTCGCTCAAGCGACGCCATCCGACGAGCCTCACCTGCACAGTCTGACATCATGAGGGCCTTCGCTGAGGACGTCGACGAAATCCGCGGCCGCCACCACGGCGGCTCCCGGCATTCGCAGCATACCCCGCCGCGAAACAGAGCGAAGACGGTTTTCTCGGGCCGGCGAGACCGCTGATTTCGTACGCGGCTGAATCGCTCTAGGAGGCTACGGCCGCGACTCTACAATGGCGACCCGCGTAGCATTGCGCCTCCCCCAGTCTGGCTGTAGCCTCCACGATGGATCAGATTCCGCTCAAGCTTGCCATCATTGCGTCTGGTGGCATCTTCGCTCAGTGGATCGCGTGGCGGCTGCGGCTCCCTGCGATCGTCGTCCTGCTGGTAACGGGCTTTGTGATTGGCCCCGCCACGGGCTACATCGACCCGGCAACAGACTTTGGCGACATCTACCGGCCGGTCGTCTCGATGGCCGTGGCCGTGATCCTCTTCGAAGGCGGTCTGACGCTGAATCTCGCCGGGATTCGCGAGACGTCAAAGGCCGTCCGGCGGTTGATTCTTATCGGCGGCCCCCTCGTGTGGCTGATGACCGCACTTGCCGCCCGCTTCGTGGTCGGTCTGTCCTGGCCGAGCGCGACAGTGCTCGGTGCCATCTTGGTGGTGACCGGGCCCACGGTGGTGATGCCTCTGCTCCGGCAGACCCAGTTGACCGCACGTCCGGCCTCCCTGCTCCGCTGGGAGGCGATCGTCAACGATGCCGTGGGCGCCCTGTTTGCGGTGATCGCCTTTGAATCGTTCCTCGTGGTGCATCATGCCGAGGACCCAACCGGCCTGGTGGTGTCGCTTGTGCTCGCCGCCGTGGTGGCCATCGGCGGTGGCTACGCGGCTGGGAGCGGCATTGCGGTGGCGTTCAGCCGCGGCTTGGTGCCCGAATATCTCAAGGCACCCTTGCTCCTGGCCGCAGTGCTCTCTGCCCACGCCCTCACCAACCTGATCCTTGAAGAGGCTGGACTGCTCACCGTGACCGTGATGGGCATCCGACTGGCCAACTCCAGAATCGCGAGCCTCGCGGAGATGCGCCGGTTTAAAGAAACCATCACGATCCTCTTGGTCTCCGGGCTCTTCTTGCTGCTCACCGCCGCCCTCGACACGCAGGCCCTCCGCACACTCGATCTTCGCGTGGCGGGCTTTGTGGTGCTGGTGATGTTTGTGATCCGCCCGATCGCCGTGTTTTTGTCCACCGCGGGCACCGGCGTGAAACCCGCCGAACAGCTCTTCGTTGGTTGGATTGCGCCGCGGGGTGTGGTGGCGGTGGCCGTCAGCGGGTTGTTTGCTGTAGCGCTCACCGACAACGGCGTCGTGGATGGTGCGGAAATCGTGCCGATCGTGTTTGGCGTTGTCGTCGCCACCGTGTTCGCCCATGGATTCACGATCGTGCCCCTCGCCCGCTTCCTAGAACTGACCTCCGCCGCAAAGCCAGGGGTGCTCTTCGTGGGCAGTTCGGGAGTCACGACCGCCTTGGCGAAAGTGCTCAAGGAACAGGGCGTACCGGTGCTCGTTGCCGATTCGGAGTGGAGCCGCATTCGCGAACCCAGGCTCGCCGACCTTCCCGTCTACTTCGGAGAGATTCTCTCGGAGGATGCCCACGACACCGTCGATGCCAAGCGGTTCGCGGCCGTGATCGCGGCCACGCCGATCGATGCCTACAACACCCTCGTCTGCACCGACCTCGGTCCAGAAGTGGGGCGCAACAGCGTGTTTGAGATCCGCAGCGGCCCCCGGCCACCAGAGCGGCAGTCGCTCAGTTTCACCCTCGGAGGTCGCCCGCTCACGAGCGATCCAGAGATGCGGCTGCTCGACTTCCAACTCGACCAGGCCCTCGGCTGGGGCTTTCAAGCGACCCGGATCACCGAGGAGTTCCGCTACGCGGCCTACAAAGAAAGCCGGGCCCCAGAGACCCGTATCATTCTCTGGAAAAAGCCTTCAGGCCGGCTCGTGTTCTTCACGTCGACGAAGAGTGGCAGCCCGGAGCCGGGGGACGTGGTGGTCGCATTCGGACCGCCCAAGGGAGAAAAGAGTGCCGGTCTGCACGAGCGGCTCACCGAACGCCCCGACGGCGCGGTCACGCTTCCTCCGGAGTGAGCCTGCACGCTCACTCGGCCGTAGCCGCGTCTTCGATCGAGCCGTCCAAAATTAGGGTGGGTTCCCCAAACACTGTGCGTGTGTCTCCCGTATCGCTCATCCATGCTTCGAGGTGGGCACGCAGGGCCGCCAGTCGTTCCCGCTGCTCTGGTTTGCTGGCGACGTTCGTGAGTTCCCACGGATCGTGGTTGACCTCGTAGAGTTCTTCCGCCGGACGCCGTTGGTAGGCCTCCACCCGTAGCCGCGCGGCAGGGTCGGTCTTGGACGACTCCAGCCAACTCTGCCAGTAGCCGCTGTCAGCCGGATGGCTCGTCACGTGGCTTGTGAACAAAAACTCTGGGTGGAGATTCTGGATGTAGTGCCAGCCATCGGCCGTGACAACCGACCGCGTGGGGTAGACATTTTTGTTGCCATCCCCGCTGTGCGTCGTGAAGATCGCGTCGCGATGCCGATCGACTTCCCCTCGCAGCACCGGCAGAAACGAGCGGCCGTCAATCTGCTCTGGCGTCTGCCCTCCGGCCACCTCGACAAGCGTCGGCAGAATATCGATCCAGGACACCATCGCCTCGGTCCGCGTGCCTGGCTGCACCCGCCCCGGCCAGGACACGATCAATGGCGTGTGGATGCCGTCCAAGTAGAGATTCCACTTCGCAAACGGCCACTGCGCCCCATGATCGCTCGTGTGCAGGAAAAACGTGTCGTCGCCCAGCAGTTCGCGGGCGGTGTCGTAAACCAGCCCAAGTTCGTCGTCCATGGCCTTGATCGCCGCCACATACCGGCTCCGCCATGCCCGGGTGGTGGGATTGTCGACATGCGTGGGTGGGACAACGAGCGACTCAAGATCCGCCCCCTCGGCAATCTCGGGCCACGGCACATGCGGCCAGTTTGTGCCCACAAACAGGCAGAGCGGCTTGGTGCTCTTCCGCTGGCGCAGCCATTCGACGGCGTTGGGAATCGCCACATCTTCGTGGTAGCCAAAGTGTCTTGCGATATCGAAGCCATACTCAGGCGTCTGCTTGTAGTGCCCCACCTTGCCAAACGACACCACCTGATAGCCGAGTTCCTGAAAATACGCGGGGAGTTTCTTGAGGTCCTGCCCCGGCCGCGAGTGGTTGGCTTCGGCACCGTTGCGCGCGGGGTAGAGCCCCGTCAGCAGGGCCGCCCGGCTCGGCGCGCAGGAGGGCGACGCGACATACGCACGCTCGAAAACCATGCCCTCCGCCGCCAAACGATCCATGTTTGGAGTGGCGATGTCGGGCGATCCATACACCGAGCAGTCTCGCAGGGTGTGGTCGTCGGAGAGAAACACCACGATGTTGGGCGCGGCGGCAGCGAGTGGTGCCGCGGCGACCAGGGCGACGAGCAGGGTGAAAAGTCGCACGATGCGTCGGGGTGTCGTCATCGAATTCGTCTCCAGTGATCCAAGTCTCAAGGAATCCGAGCAGGATACCGCGACCGGCGAGGCCGCGGCACACACGTCGCTCCGCGTCCATGCAATCCCAGTTGCCAGCCCGGGGGAAGCGCGGTACTGTTGATTCAATCGAACGTGATGAAGGTGTAAGGCGATGCGTCGCCTGAGACCGCGATCGCCATCTCTCGTAGCGGCTGTGTTTCACTCGTTCTGCAAAAGGCTTTTCGCCCTGCAGACACTCCCCGTGAAACCCTTCTTGCCCGGCAGGCAGTGATCCATCGCAGGGATCTCTGGTGTTTTTTCGTCATCGATGACGGCACCACCCCCTTCTTCGATGAGCCTGCCTCGCGGTGTGGATCCATCCCACATCCGGTACCTGCACCGCTGGGCCCGACGAAAGTGTTTTTGTGACCGCATCGACTGATTCGCGCTCTCCCGCCCCCACGTCCTCCTCACCAAACACCCAAGGTCCACGCCGCCCACGCCGCAAGTTTGGCAAGAAACGCCCCCCCCACGGGGAGCGTCGACCGCACGGGAACCAGCGTCATCACGAAGAAGCTGCCCCTCCCAAGCCCACCGTTCTCGCTGAGGGCTTTGCCCACCTCGGACTCGCCGAGTGCCTGCTCTACAGCCTCGGTGACGAAGGCTACGACAAGCCCACACCGATTCAGGAAAAGGCCATCCCACACGTCGTGGCTGGTCGCGACCTCTTCGGATGCGCCCAGACGGGCACTGGCAAAACAGCAGCGTTTGCGCTCCCGCTGATTCATCGCATGCTGGAGAACCGCCCCGAGCACATGCCTCGCCGCTGCCGAACCCTCGTGCTCGCCCCCACGCGTGAACTGGCCGCCCAGATCCACGAGAGTTTCCGCACCTACGGTCGCCACGCAAAGCTGCGAACCGCTGTGATCTACGGTGGTGTTGGGCAGCACAAGCAGGCTCGCGACATGATGCGAGGCGTTGACGTGCTCGTGGCCACCCCTGGCCGCCTGCTTGACCTGATTGGCCAACGGCTCGTCGACATTCGCTCCGTTGAGTTCTTTGTGCTCGACGAAGCAGACCGCATGCTCGACATGGGCTTCATCCACGACATCAAAAAGATTGTCGACATGCTGCCGAAAGAGCGGCAAACGCTCTTCTTCTCCGCCACGCTGCCCGCCGAAGTGCGTTCGCTCGCGAGCTCCATGCTCAACGACCCGCTCGAGGTAAAGACGGCTCCCCAGGCCACGCCCGCGGAAACGGTCAAGCAATCCGTGGTCTTTGTGGAAAAGGGAGAAAAGAAGACGTATCTCGTGAAGTTCCTGCGTGAGGAAGCCACCGGACGCGTGATCGTGTTTGCCCGTACGAAGCACGGTGCCGACAAACTCCAGCGTGATATCGAGAAGGCGGGTCTCCCGGCTGCGGCGATCCACGGCGACAAATCACAGGCCCAGCGCGAGCGTGCCCTGGCCGCGTTCAAGTCGCCCAAGCCGCCGATACTCGTGGCCACCGACATCGCCGCCCGCGGCATCGACGTCGATGAAGTGGGCTACGTGATCAACTTCGACCTTCCGCACGAGCCCGAAACGTACGTGCACCGCATCGGCCGCACCGGCCGCGCTGGCCAGTCGGGCAATGCCCTCAGCCTGTGTGATGCCGAAGAGCTCTCGAAGCTCACCGCCATTGAGCGGATGCTTAAGCGGGAGATCACCAGCCTCAACGAGCGGCCTGTTCCGGCTTACACGCCCTCACGACGCGGCGGTCGCCGCCGTCCCTACGGGCAAGGCCAAGGACAGGGCCAAGGGCAGGGACAGCGGCGCGGCCCTGCTCCCCGCGGATACGGCCGGTCCAAGAAGTCTCGCAGCGTGCCGCGCACGGCAGGTCGCGTGTAGCACTTCCTCAACCGCACACGCCCGGCGACGAGCCTCCCGCCGTCGCCGGGCTGAATCGGCAGCATGCGAGCGATCAGCCTCTCGTTGATGATCACGCCCTGCCTGGATCGCCGTCGTCAGCCAGCAGCTGCCAACAGTAGAGCTGCATGCGGGGGAGGTGAAACGCGCTCTTCCAGAGGTTCCCCTTGAGTTGCGACGAAACGGAGCCGTCGCGATGCAGGTAGCCGTACCACTCGCCACACGCGGGGTCTGCAAAGTGGTCGTGCGCCCAGGTGTGCACGGTGCGGTGCATGTCGGCGTAGCGTGGGTCACCCGTCAGCCGCCAGGCGAGGAGCGTGGCGATGATCGCCTCGTTATGAGGCCACCAAAACTTCATGTCGTGCCAATACTCCTGAGGCGGCTTTCCTGAGACATCGACAAAGGAAAGCAGCCCTCCGTATTCACGGTCCCAGCCGCGTTCCCACATCCAGTCGAGGATCTGGGTGCCCAGTGCCGTGAGGTCGCCGCATCCACCGCGGCAGCGGGACTCGTGCAGGAGAAACCAGGCAGCTTCGATCGCATGCCCTGGATTGAGCAGTCGGCCGTCGAAGTGATCGAGAAACTCACCTCCAGGCCCCACGGTTTCAAACACACAGCCTCGGTCGGGATCGACAAAATCGTTGCGGATCTCGCCGATGCAGCGATCAATCAGCCGTGTCCATTCGTCTTCATCGCCAAGCGTCTCCCGCAACGTCTGGGCCACGCCCAACGTGATCATGGGAATGGAGAGGCTCTTGGCAGGACGCGTCGTCGGATCCGTTTTCGGAGCAAGCGCGCCAGGGGTTTCGGCAAACCTCCGAAAAGACGCAAACACGTCCCGCGCCTCCGCTGCGGCTTGCGCATCGCCCGCGGCTCGCGCGTAGGCAGCAAGTGCGATTGCGAGAAAGGCTTCGCTGAAAACATACCGGCGCTTCCGCAGCGGCTGCCCCTCTCGGGTCACCTGAAAGAACATCTGCCCGTCGCTATCGAAGCCATGGGCTTTGAGAAAGTCGATCCCGTGCCGCGACCACGCCAGCCACTCCGGCCGTGGCTCCACGGTGGCGTAGAGCGTGGCCAACAGCCACGCCATTCGCCCCTGAGCCCACACACTCTTGTCGGTATCGATCACCGTTCCGTCGCGATCGAGGCAGTGCAGAAACCCACCGTGCGTCTCGTCCACGCACCGTGGAAACCAAAAGGGGAGCGTGTCGTGCAGGAGCCGATCCCGATAAAACTGCGCGAGTTCTGCTTCTTCCAGGCTGTTCATGACCGACTCGCCTGAGGAGTGAGGGCATGGACCGCATCGTCAATCGTGTAAATCGTGAGCCCCTGCAGCGTCTGAGGGGCCGTGGGGATCACAAGGCTCGCCAAATACCCAGACGCAAACGAGGCTCCCACTCCCACCGCCGCATACAGCAGAAGGTGGGTGTTCGTGAACTGCTGCACCGCCGCAAGCACCGCGGCTCCCACGACCGCCCCCACCATCGCACCTGCTGCATGCGCACGCGTGGTGAAGATGCCCAGACAAAAAACGCCGCACATCGCCCCGCCGAGCAGTCCAAGAATGGTCATGAACTGATCCCACAGCGACTTGATGTCGGCCGAGGCGAAGAGCATCGCAAGCCACACCCCGAGGCTCCCGAAGACCACCGTCAGCACTCGTCCGAGCCAGAGGTAGTGCCGCTCCTGAAGCCCCGCGGCAAAGGGCCGCACGAAGTCGGTCACCACGGCGGTCGACATGCTGTTCATACTCGTCGAAATCGTCGACTGCGCCGCGGCAAAAACGCCCGCCACCACGAGGCCCGCGAGCCCCACCGGCAACTCGCGCGAAATAAACAACGGGAAGATCGCATCGGTCTTCAGGGCGGGATCGAGCCGCCCGGGATGCGTGGAATAAAACACAAAGAGCGCCGTGCCCACGCTAAAAAACAGCACCGATGCCGGCACCACAGCAATCGCATTCGTCCAAATCGCTCGCCGCGCACGCTCCATGTCGGAAACCGCCATATACCGCTGCACGACCGCCATGTCGGAACTGTAGGGCACGAGGGCTTGGGCAAGTCCGCCCAGCACAACCACCCATACCGCGGTGGTTGTGAAACTCACCGCCGAAAAATCGACGTTCACAAGGTGCAGCTTCGCCTGGCTGTGAGCGGTGGTGAGGCAGGTGGCCAGCCCTCCGTCAATCTGCGTGACGATCAACGCCAGGCTTACCACAGCGCCCCCAAGGAGCACCACGCTTTGCACCGCGTCGGTCCATACCACTGCCTCCAGGCCGCCGAGCGTGCAGTAGAGAATGCTGAGAAGCCCCATCAGCAAAATGCTCTGCGACTCGGTCAATGGCGTGATCACCGCCAGCGCAAGCGCTGAGAGGTAGAGCACCACCGCCATCCGCCCCACCTGGAACAGGACAAACGAGCCACTGGCGAACAGCCGCACCGAGCGATGAAAGCGTTTCTCGAGGTACTCATAGGCACTGGTGGCGTCAATCTTCCGGAAGAAGGGGAGGAACATTCCCACGACGACTGGCGTGATCACCACCACCATCAAGTTGACCGGAAGATAGACCCAGTCGGTGGCATACGCCTTGGCGGGAATGGCCATGAACGTGATTGAGCTGAGCATGGTGGCAAAGATGCTCAGCCCCGCCACGAACCACGGGATCCGCTGACCACCGCGAAAGTAGTCGTCGGTGTTTTTGTTTCGCCGCGCGAAGGCGGCTCCCACCGCGAGCATCGCCACTAGATACGCCGCCACCACACCACCATCAAGCAGGCCAAACTCTCCACGCTCCGGTCGCAGTCGCAGGCTCCACACCGCAGGCGTGCGGACCCGCGGACGCACCTCACCGGTCGGCAACACAATCGCATCCCGCACAGGATCAGGCCCCAGCCGCACCGCCGTCGTCGTCACCGGGCTCGCCGGCAACGGCCCGGCCGAGGTCCAGGTATCCGTGATCGTGTGATACGCCAATGCTTCCGCTGGAAAGCCAGGATGGGTATCTCGCAGCTTATCCGCCTGCCCAAACAGGGCCCCATCATCACCCCCCAAAATCAGCACGTGGCTCTGCCCAAGCGACACGCCCGTTCCGGCCATCACGCACCGCGGCACGTCGGCCCGCGGCCGCCACACATCCGTAGCGCCTGCCAGATGACGAGCTGGGCTGAACTCAAGCACATCCCGCAGCAGTTCAACCTGCCCATCGGGCGATTCGCGGCGTCCACTAATCAGATAGAGGCATTCCTCCACACCGTTGTGCTGGGCCACCATGATCCCGAACCCACGGGCTGGCCCGGGCCAGGCTGGCAACTCCTGCCACTCACGTGGTGCGTCAGTGGCGCCGGACACATCGAGTGACCAGAAGCGGCCAGTGGCCTCGGCAAGCGACGCCGAGGGCGTGCCCGCAGCGACATAGACCGTGTTGCCGATCGCCGCCCCACAGCCGTGGGCGGAGGGAATCGGCAGGGGTGGCAACGGAACCTGCTCCACCTGCTCCCGCGACCCATCCCAGGTCAGCAGAAACGCGTCGGCGTAGGTGGCGTTTGCATCGTTTCCACCAACGCAGACCACCCCCTGCGACGTCGTGACCGCCACGCCATACCCGAGCGGTCGCTCCAAGCGGCCGGCATCCACCCATCGCCACGCCGCCCCATCCTCGCCCGGCACCATCGCGAAGATGGCATCGTGCCAGGCCTTGGTGGCCTCCCACACTGGCGGAGCGAAGTTTGCTCCACCCGCCACGATCACCACCCCTCCATCGATCCCCACAAACGGTCCCGCCACCCCGACAGGATCAGGCAGAGGTGGCAGGGCCTCGCTTGCCAACTCGATCGCCGCCACCGACCCGCTTCCACACACCATCCACGCCAGGCACAACACCCCGGCCAATGACGTGTGTCGCAGCAGACTGGCGCACCCCCGCATCACCTCACGTCGCCTCCGTGAGGGCGTCTTTGAAGCCCGCGAAGAGCAGATCCCGGTGCAGCTGCTCAATCTCCGCTGCGTTCATCTGCGGGAGCGGCAGGCGGGTCGGCCCGCAGTCGGGGCCGATCATGGCCATCGCCGCCTTGAGCCCACTCACGCCATGCTTCGCCACGATCCGCCGCGTGACCGCGGTCGCCTTCCGCTGCATCGCACGGGCCTCGTCGATGCGGCCCGCCTCAAACGCCGCGAGCATCTTCAGGTACCGCGGTGCCATGAAGTTGTAGGTGCTGCCAACCGCTCCATCGCAGCCCGCTGCCCATGCCGACAAGAGCATCTCATCGACGCCAAACAGCGTGGCAAAGCGACCGTCCTGAAGGCTACGACAGCGGATGAGCATGTCGACTTGGGTGTGACTGAACTTGATGCCCGCCAAGGTGGGGATCTTCTCGGCGGCGACTTCCATGATCTCAGCCGCGTCAAAGCCAACGCCGCTAAGCTGCGGGATGTGGTAGTAGTAAAAAGGCGTCGCGGGAGCGGCTTCGGCAATCGCGGCCATCGTGTCCACGAGCGTGCTGACGTCGGCGATGCGAAAGTAGGACGGCGGCACGGCGCTGATGCCTTCGGCGCCAAGCGAAGCCGCATGCTGGGCGAGCCGCCTCGCATCCGCCACCGCGTTGTGCCCCACTTGGACGACCACCGGAATCCGCCCGCGGACAGCCTCGATGTAGGCCGCCGCCACCTGCATCCGCTCGTCGGTCGTCATCGACGGCCCTTCGCCTGTGCTGCCACAGACGTAAAGGCCCTGTACCCCGTCGGCGATCAACCGCTCGACGATGTCGGCAATCGGTCCACACGAAACCTCCCCCTCGCGGGTCATCGGGGTGAAGGTGGCAGCAATCAGTCCGGAAAGTCGTGTCACAACAGCTCCAAAGCGGCTCAGACGCGTCGGGTTCTCTCGCGCGGGTTCCTCACCCCATCGACCCCGTCCGCTCCCCGCCGCCACCTTATCATCTCCCGATCATCCCACAGGCACAGCCGTTGCCGGCCCACCCTCCCCGGCCCCAACCCTCACGACCACCGCGGCGGTCGTCCCCGCAGTCTGGAGGGTGTCGTTCACCAGTTCCTCCGCACGAAACGCGGCCACACCCCCCATCTCCTCCGGGGCCGTCACCAGGGCCGCAGAAGGTTCGAGTGCAAACGCGAACCGGTCGAGACCGTAGGCAAGCCCCACCCCGATCGCCTTGAGCACAGCCTCTTTCAGGCACCAGAACCTGAGGAAGAGCCCCTTCCTCGCCCCCTCGTCGGCGGCCAGGAGAAACGCGGCTTCTTCTGGAGCAAAGTACCGCTGAGCGAGCGCCATGAAGTCCACCGCGCGGGCCTGCTCCTCGAGATCCACCCCAATCTCCACCCCAGGGCACCAGGCAGCGAGCATCCCACGGCGGCACGACGAAAAGCTCCACGAGACCCCCGGTGTCGCCGGGAGCCATGGCCGTCCTTTGTCGGTCGCCGCAAAGGCGTGTGCGTGCAAGTCACCTCGAGAACCCAGAGCAAGCGCCGCCGCATAACGCCGCAGCGCTCGCCGCTGCACAAACATCCGCCGCACCTCCGAGGCCGCAAAGCGGTCGGCACGCTCACGCTCTTCCACCGAGAGCACCCGCTCGCAAGCGTCTGTCACTGCGTCATCATGAGTAAAGGGAGCAAACAGGATGCACGCAGCCGAGGCAGGCCCCGCGAGCGTTGTCGACAAACGGTGCGTGAGGGCGTCAAAGTGCTGCACGACTATCGCCGCATCGCCAGATTTGCCTGCCCACGCATGCGACTCGCGTGCCTCACGCTTCTTCGACGCCTCTTCCGCCACGATCTCTCCGCGTTCACGGCTGCCTGATTTCATGCCCGACGTTTCCTTCCCTCGGCAGGCAATGCTACCGCCTCCCGCCGCGGCGTTTGGCCGTTAGTGTCCCCGATGAAGATCACTCTGAAAACTCACCTCGCACAAACTCGCCCGCTGCCGCGACTCCCCCCGCAGACCACCCATGCAACTCCGATTGCCCGCTGCGTGAAATCAAAGTAGTGTCCAAGAGATCACCGTCTCCTCGTAGGGATTGATTCATGCAGGTACCTCGCCAGGCAGCCATCCCCCTCATGCTCCTGGTCGCGTGGGCGACCACACCTCTTGCGCACACGCCTGCGTCCCAAACGAAAGACCCGGCGGTTA
>JAPOIM010000062.1:245-24982 GCA_029978905.1 Planctomycetota bacterium | reverse complement strand
AGGCCTCGGCACACCGGTGCGTGCGGGAACCTTTGCGGCCAACATGCAGATCAGCCTGGTGAACGATGGCCCTGTCACCATCGTCGTCGACTCCCGCAGGCCCGAGTGAGCCTTCTCTGCCGGACGAGCGTCATGCGCTCGGGGAAGCAGGCAGCACCATTGGAGTGAGCGCGTCGGTTCCCTCGTCGATACGAAGGAACTGATCCACCGGGACGTCATGAAAGACCTGCGTGGTCTGGCTGGCAGGCCAGTGCACTTCCAGTCGCGTGATCGCCGTTGCCTGGCCGAGGCCGATTTCGCACCGCAGCGGATTGCAGCCAAAACTGCCGCCGCTGCCGACCCAGTGGTAGACCGTGCGTTCGCTGTCGCCTTCACGGATCGTGGCCGCCACGCGGGCTCCGATCGCTGAGCGATTCGAGCGATGGCCCACCAACTGGATTGTGATCCAGTGGTTGCCGAACCCCGGATTCTCAAAGAGGCAGTTGACTGCTCGGTCTCCTGGATACGCGCCGCCCATTTCGGCAAACACATCCTGGTCGCCGTCGTTGTCGTAGTCGGCGAATGAGATGCCGTGGCCTTTCTGCAGGTGGCCAAACCCACCGGCCGAGGTGATGTCGAGGAATCGGCTCCCGCCGTCGTTGAGGTACATCACGTTGGGCATCAGGGCTTCGTAGGCCGGGGCACCTGTGCCGAGGTACACCTCGGGATAGCCATCGTTGTTGAGGTCACCGAAGTTGGCCCCCATGGGAGGCAGCCGATTGGTGAAGTTGCGGTCGGCCGCGACGTCACGAAAGTTCCCCTTCCCATCCCCCTCGTAGAGCTTCGTGAAGGTGCCTTCGGTCGCCTTGCCAAAGAAGCGTTCGGCGATTCCCTCAAGGGTGACGGTGTAGCTCGAAACAAAGATGTCGAGATTGCCGTCCTGATTGGCATCCCAAAACCAGGTCGGGAAAGAGTGACGAGGCTCTCGAACCCCACTCTTTGCGGCGACGTCCGTAAAGGTGCCGTCGCCGTTGTTGTGAAGCAGGTGGTTTGGGCCTGCGAGGATCGACACATAGAGGTCGGGAAACCCATCGTTGTTGTAGTCACCCGCCGTGACGCCTTTGACAAAGGCGTTGATGGTGATGCCGGCGGTCTTCGCGATGTCACGGAAACGCCTGCCTTCGATGTTTTCAAAGAGTTGGCACGGGGCGTGTTCGTTTCCAACAAAGAGGTCAAGGTCCCCATCGTTGTCGTAGTCGAGCCAGGCAGCAGTCTGCGTGGGGTGGGCGGGGCGGGCGAGGCCCACGCGAAATGTGACGTCGGTGAAGCGGCCGGTGCCATCGTTGTCGAGCAGTGAATTGGGCACGCAGCCATCCTTTTCAAGCCAGGCACCCCGTAGCACCAGAAGATCCACATCACCGTCGTTGTCGTAGTCGGCTTGGAGCATGTTCAAGCCGCCGTAGAGGCCGTTGAAGTTGGCGGACTCGGAATCGTTGACGAAGCCCTTGCCGGTGTTGCGGAAGAACTGCAGCGAATCGGCGGCTCCCCACGACGAAACGACGAGGTCGAGGTCGCCGTCGCCGTCGAAATCGTCGGTCACACTGCCACCGGAAAGGGAGGTCGCGTTCACGCCGCGATCGACCGCCACGTTGGCGAAGCGAGGCACGTCAGCTTCCGACGCAAAGCAGGCCGGAGGCACCAGGAAGGGCACCGGGACGGCGTCGGGATACGTGCCGAGCGTCATCGCGGCCACGTTCAACAGCCAACGTGAGGTGAAGTCGCTCGGTGCGATCGCGAGGGCAGCCTTGAAGGCGTCGATCGCGGCCCGCGAACCTTCCTGCAGTTGATGCACGCCGTCTTCCTGGATGGGCAGGAGGCAGCTAGCGGCATTGTTGCAGTCGACGCAGTTCTCGTTTTCCGCGAGCCGTAAACTTGCGAGTCCAAGTTTCGCGAGGACCCCCGCCTCGACCTCGCGTGCCGGGGGCGTGCGGCTCGCCTCGAGGATGGTCTGGGCCGCTTGGAGGTGCGCGATCGCTTCCCGCGTGTCGCCAAGCCAGAGCCGATGCTCGGCAACCGACAGCAAGTCGGGCAGCCTCGCGGGGGTGACACTCGGGCGGAGGAGTAGGCGGTGCTCACGCGTCGACACGGGGTCTCTGCCAAACGCTAGCTTCTCGTAGCGGTTCTCGTTGCGAATCTTTTCCAACACCTCGAGCATGCGGGTATGGCTGTTGCTCTCGGGGGTGTCGTCCCCGGTGTCGTCGGCCACTGCGGTGCGGTCGGTGTTGGCGGTGTTGGCGGTGTGGTAGGCCGCCGCAAACCGCGAGTCGTCCGCCTCGGCTTCGGCGTGCGAAGAAGCCACGACGTCGCTTGGCCGCGTCAGATCAAATGGATTGTGGCTGGTGTCATTGCTGACGGGCGCGATGGGGGAAGGAGCGGCTGCCGGTGTCGTTCCCTGTAAGGTGGGGGCGAGAGGCGAAGGCGAGAGCGTTGTGGCCGGGACGATGAGAAGCCACGCTCCGCAGGCAAGGGCTGCGATGATGGCTGCGAGTGGGACAAAAAACTTCATCGGCGGATGGCTTCATGGTGCGGTTATCAGAGAGAGGTTTTCAACGGACCAGCGGCCATCAAGTTGCGGCGAGTGCGGCAGACTTTGCGTTTTCGACAGGAAAAGGATGGCTCGACGGCAGCGGCATAGACATGGTGGGGGTTTTGGATAGTCGCCCTCGGTGGGGCCCTGGTAATTTCGGGGGGCTGTTTGTCTTTCGGATGACCTTTGGGACGCTCCACTGATGACCCTGCTCGACCGTTTTCTGGCCTACGTCCGCATCGATACCCAGGCCGATGAGCACTCCTCCACAAGTCCGAGCACCGCGAAGCAGCTCGTGCTCTCCCGGCTCCTCGCGGAGGAATGCAAGGCACTCGGGCTCGCCGACGTCTCGCTTTCAGAACAGGGCGTGGTGCTGGCCACCGTGCCTGCCACGGTGGAGCATGAGGCACCCACGATTGCCTGGGTGGCCCATGTGGACACCTCGCCTGAGACCTCAGGCACGAACGTGCAGCCGGTGGTGCACGCCGGCTACGACGGTCGCGACCTCGTGCTGCCCGGAGATCCCAGTCGGGTGATTCGCGTGGCGGAGAACCCGGAGCTCACGCAGCTCGTGGGAGGCACGATCATCACCGCAGACGGGACGACGCTCCTTGGGGCAGACGATAAATCGGGCGTCGCGGTGATCATGGCAGCGGCCGAGCGGCTGATCGCCAATCGCGAGGTGAGGCATGGGCCGATCCGGCTGGTGTTTACCTGCGATGAGGAGATCGGCCGGGGCACCGAGCATCTCGATCTGGCAGCAGTCAACGCGCGGGTGGGGTACACGCTCGATGGCTTTGGCAAGGGTGTGATCAATGCCGAGACGTTTTCGGCAGATCTGGCCGTGGTCAAGGTCATGGGCATCAATACCCATCCGAGCGTGGGCAAGGATGCGCTGGTGAATGCGATCAAGATCCTCGCCGAGTTTCTTGAGGCGTTGCCGAAAGAGTCGTGCTCTCCTGAAACCACAGAAGGTCGCGAGG
The DNA here is from genome assembly GCA_029978905.1 of Planctomycetota bacterium. Classification (GTDB taxonomy): domain Bacteria; phylum Planctomycetota; class Planctomycetia; order Pirellulales; family UBA1268; genus M30B53. Next base: position 21,433 of record JAPOIM010000062.1, on the reverse strand, counting down.
GGTTTGTGCATCCCTATGCGATCAACGGGGGCGTGGCCTCCGCGGAGGCTCGCGTGTTGATACGCGACTTCGACGAGGAAGGGCTTGCGGCCCATGCGGCCCTGCTGGAGGCGATTGCCTCGCGGCTGCGGGAGGCTCATCCCAAGGCAGCCATCACGGTGACGATCTCACCGCAGTATCGCAACATGCGCGAAGGAATCGCCAAGGAGCCGCGGGCGCTTGCCCTGGCTCTGGAGGCGATGCGGCAGGCGGGGATCGAACCGAGTGAGTCTCCGATTCGCGGCGGCACCGACGGCTCGCTGCTGACGAGCTTAGGACTGCCCACGCCCAATCTCTCCACCGGGGAACACAATCCCCACTCGCCGCTGGAGTGGACGTCACTCGAAGAAATGGAAGCTGCGGTGGAGGTGCTGGTGCAGTTGGCGGATCTGTGGGGGCGCGAGAGGGGATAAGGGACCAGACCGCACACCTCAGGGAAGCGAGCCCACTCAGTCGGCGAGGCGGAGGGATGTCAAAAAGCCGTCGATGTCATCGCCTTCGTAGAACCAGAGTTTCCCATCGACCGCGACGGTTTCCCCTGGCGGGCAGTCGGGGAAGATCGGATCGGCGTGGATGCAGGGTACCGGTGGGTTGGTCCAAACACGGTTGAGCGGTTCCCAGGCCGTGAGGATCCAGCGGTCGTGATCAACCGACTTCACCGCGATGAAGGGGCCGGCCTCGCGCGTGTCCAGCCGCTGCTGATGCTGAAACCCCTCAGTTGCCGCGAGCATCGTGCAGACCTGCACGCGGAGAGCGGTGAGAGGTTCCGTGGTGTGGTTGGTAAGGCGGATCTGCATCCCGATGCTGCCGTCGTCGGCGGGAGTGCGGGCCACCGTGCTCGTGAAGCGGATGCCGTTGGGGAGTCGCCGTTCGCAGTTGAGCGAGGTGTCGGTCTGGTGCCACTCCAAGGGCTCAAGGGGAATGCCTTGCTCATCCCAGATCGTGGGGATGTGGGTGTGGGCGAGGTAGGTCAGGCCAAGGTTTGAGAAGATCGCCTCGGGCACATCGACCACCACATAGCCTCCGTTTGGCCACGGCGGAAAGATGCTGACCTTGGTTTCCCGCTGCGGATCGATGGCCCCTTCGAGGAACCCACGCCGGGGATGCCGACCGCCGGGGTAGGGAAGCACCCGGATGGGGTGCGGTGCGTCGCGATCCGCGGACGAAGGCACCGCGGTGTCGGTCGCGTTGTATTTCCGCCAAAGGGTTGCCGCGTCGTTGAGGGAGAGGCCCGTTGCCCTGCGAAGCTCCTCAACCGTGAGCCGGTGATGCACGATCATGTTTTCAAGCCACGCCTCGCGATCTGGGCCTTCGCCAAGGGCGCGGGCCACCCGGGCCACCTGAGCGCTCTCGTCGAGTTCGGGAATCGCTTCGTAGAAAGCAAGCGCCTCCTGATACTCGGCGAGTGCGGCGTCGGGAACGACGCCGCGGCTCCGCTCAATCTCATGCTGCATGCGGTCAATCAGGTAGCCCTTCCGCTCTCGCGAAATGCGGACGGGTTCGTCGTCGACCTCGACATACCAAGGCGCGGTGTGGGCAAAACGAATCCGGCCACGGTCGCGATCCTCGAAGCAACGCACGGCCATCCAACCAGAGCGGTCGATGCGGGCCGTGGTGCGGAAGGTGGAGCGGAAGCCGCCACCAGGCAGTGGCTCGTTTTGCGGGCGCAACAGCTCGTCGGGCCGGCCGTTCACGATCACCTCAGCGAAGAGCACCGGCGTTGGAGACGTGATGCTGATGGCGACGGGCAGTTCCGCGAGATGCACCTGATCCTTGCCGGGGGTGTCTGGGGCAGAGTGCCGTGAAAGGTGGAACACGTGCCCTGGCATCTGACCATCGACCGTGGCTTCAAGAAACGGACCGGTGGAGACGACTGACCGCCCAGCCTTCAGCCCAGCGAGCCACGCCTCGTAGGTGAAGCCCTCTGGGCAGTGCACATACACGCGACCAAAACCGGCCGGCACCGGATGCACACCGCTGGCGGTGCCTGCCGTGGGAGGAAGACGCAGGCCGCAGTCGAGCAGCGTGGAGTACATGCCAAGCGTGTAGTCGAGCCAGGCACGTTCGCCACCGCTCGAGCCCCCGAAGGGCGGCCTGAGGAACGGAGACGCCTCTGAGTTCCACTGCCGGAAGGCAAACTCGGTCTCCCAGAGATGGTTGTTGGCGAGTTCCACCAATGCCCCCGGTGCGATCGCTGGCAAGAGCATCGCAAACGGCCAGTCGAGTTTGTCGGTGTCGAAGGCCGCCTGCGGTTCATGCTCGAGCACCGAGGCGATCAGCGGCTTCCACGGCGGCACCGTTGCTTCAATGGGCTCGCGATGACCGAGCACGAAGAGGGCACCGAGGGTGTGTCGCGTGTCCCCCACGGTGAAAATCTCGTACTCGGTGCTGCGGGGCCAGATCACGTGGGTGGGGTCGACCTCGATCAACTCGGCCGGTGGAATCGACGTCTGGTTTTTGTTGCCCGCCGAGGGTGGTGTGTCGGAGGTGGTCACCCAGTAGGTCAGCGGCAGGGCAACGTTGAGGTCTTCCGCCAGAATCACCGTTTTCAGGTCGTCGATCGTGCGGTGCAGATGGGTGTCGCCGGAATACCAGCCGGTGGCGGCGGGATCGACGAACTGGTGAAGCCGCACCGTGACCTCCACGTCGGTGTTGGTCACGGTGATGGCCTGGCTGGCGGGGATCCAACTCTGGCCTCGTGTCACCCGCAGTACATACTCGCCCGGCTCAACGATCGCTCGCGCGGGAAAACTCGCCAGGGTGGTGTGCCGCTCGATCGACTGCGGGTTGATCCAGTTGGTCACGTCGTACGAGACCGCCGTTTCGGGGCTGGCGACGGCCAGCGGCAGCGACCGGCCTTCGGCGTCCACCAATGACACGCGGCAGGGGAGGGGTGCCCCCGTCGCGTCGTCGAGTACGGTGAGAGACAGGGTGTGTTCCGTTGCGGAGGCCACGCATGCCCAGGTAAGCAGGAGGCCTGTGGCGAGAGCGCTCTGGAGAGACTGTTGCTGGGCGTGGCGACGAAGAGCTCTCAGCATGGGAATGCCTTTCAGGGGGCTGCCGAACGTGGGGGAGCTGCAGCGGTCTCGTACCGCCAGTTCTTCAAGAAGGTGATCAGGTCGGCCATCTGTTGCAGGTCGATGCTTCGCTCCAGGCCGACGGGCATCAGCGACTGCCCAGTCGAGCGGAGTTGGTCGATTTCTTCACGGAGCAAGGTTTCGTCGCGGCCATCCGGCTGCCGCAGCGTGACAGCGGTGGCGGTTTCCGCGGTGATGATGCCGGTCAACAGGCGGCCGTCGGTGGCCAGCAAGGTGTAGCCAAAGAAGTTGGCGTCGATGGCCCGGTTGGGGTCGAGAATGTCGCTGAGATACTGCGCTGGCTGCTTGACGCGCGAGTCGGAGATGTCAGGGCCAACGTCTGCACCGACGCCCGCCACGCGGTGGCAGCTGCTGCACTGTGACTGGAAGATCGCACGCCCCCGGTCAAAACGTCCCTGCAGAGCAAGAGCCTCGTGGTAACGAGTGACCACTTCCTGGCGATCTTCTGGAGCCGCCGCAGTCTTCAGGGCGGCCACCCGCTGCGGCGCGTCGTCGCTGGTTTTTGTGAGGAGCGCCCACTGCGCTTCGGTGAGTTGCACTGGGGGTGTGTCGGGGTCTTCGAGGCGGGCAAGCAGCCGTGCGGCAGAGGCTGGTCGGGCCACCGCGCTTTCAATCACCGCCCGGTGCACCGCAGGCGTTTGCGCGCCAAGATCCGAGAGCATCGCGTCGTCGAGAGCGGCGTCTGCGTGCCGCTTGGCGGCGGCGATCGCGGCGAGGCGAAGCTGCTGCGGGGTCGTTGGACCCAGCAGGGCGGCAAGAGGAGCCACGGCCTGTGAGGCGGGCGCGTGCGTCAGACAGGTAAGGGCCTGCTGTCGTGTGGCGAATGCAATCGAGTTGTCTTCGGCCACGCGGATGGCCTCCGTGAAGATGGTCGTGACCGCCGACTGAAGCGGTTCCGGCCAGCTCGCCGCCGCCGAGTCGATCCGCTCGCGACGACGGGAAAGACCGTTGCCGAGACCTCGTACGAAGGCGAAGGCGTGCTCGTAGGACGCTGCTGCCGCGAGGTCGTCATCGTGGGTTTCGGTAAACGCTTGTGCGAGCGAGGTGGCGATGTCGCCGAGCAGCTCTGCGGTGCCCTCGGCGGCGGCGAGTTCGACCAACGGCTCGATGCATCCGGCCGCCGTCTCAGGTGAGGTCGCAAGTCGCGGCAGTAAGGCGGAGAGGATGGCGGCCGCGCGGCCGGATGACGCTGTGGCCACGCTGCGAAGAATCCAGGGTTCGGCCGGGTCGTGAGCGACGATGCGAGCCAAGGCGTCAGCCACATTGCCTGCCTGAGCGGTATCTGCCACGTCGCCCAGCCGAAGCGCCACCGCACCGCGGACAGCGGGATCTGGATCATCCGCCATCGCGAGCAGGGTTTCGACGACTCTGCCCGAGATGTCGGAGAACGATCCTGACAATTTCACCGCCGCTTCTCGAACCCGAGGGGAAGGGTCGTGCAGGGCGACGTGCAGCACGTCGGAAGCGAGCCTGCGAGCCGCGGTGCCCTCCGTGCCCACGCGCACCGCTGCCGCGAGGAGCCAGAGTGAGCGGCTGCGAGACTCCGCCGTCGGGCCTGTCGTTGCCACTTGTGCGAGGCCTGCCAGCGGCAGGGTGTCGGGCGACTCCAGGAGCAGCCGAGCTGCGGTGTCGCGGTGCCAGCCGTTGGGATGAGCGAGCAGGTTGACTCGCTCGGAAGGCGTGGCTTCCGCCAGCGATGGGCGTGCTGCCTTTAGGTGGTCACTTTCTGTCGCTTTGACTCGCCAGAGGCGACCACGGTTGCGGCCATACAGAAGGTCGGGCCTGGTCTTGAGTTCGTCCGGCATAAACTGCGGATGCTCGATCACCGCACGCGCCATGTCGATCACGTACAGGCATCCATCCGGTCCATCGGCGAGGGCCACAGGACGAAACCAGTCGTGGCTTGAGGCAAGAAACTCCCGCTCGCCCTCACTCGGCAGGCAGGTGAAGGTCGGTCCCGAACGCGTGAGCACCTGCCGATGCACGAGGTTTCCCGTGGGGTCGCAGGTGAACGCATTGCCGACGAACGCCTTGGGGAGCCCATCTCCTCGGTGAAGGGTCACACCGCAGGCAGCGCTGAACTGGCCGGCATGGAGGTTGGAGGTCGTCCAACCGCTGGAGATTGGGTAGATGCGCGAGCGTTCGCCGGCGGGCGAGACATCGTGCACGGCGGTTGCGATCGCTGCGACGGGGTTGCGGCGCAGGTCCGCCTCTTCGAGCATCACCTGCACACAGGGGTTGCGGTTGCTGCAGAGGAAGCGGGTGCCGAAGTCGTCGATCGTGAGCCCAAACTGGCCATGGCCACTCACCGCTTCGTAGGCAGCCGCACCTGGAGCCAGCGGCCGCCCCAAGGCATCGAAGCGAAAATCACGACCGCGGATGGAGACGGGCTCGCTGCCTGCCGCAGACTGCCAGCGCGGATCGACCGCGACCACATCCCCTCCGCGCAAGCCGTTGGCAACGTAGAAACTGCCGTCCGGAGACAGGGTGGGGTGGTTCGCCCGCAGTTGGGTGTTCTCTTCCGTGAACCCTCGAAACCAACGTTCGCGCACGTCGGCTCGGCCGTCGCCGTCGGTGTCGGCAAGCCAGCAGACCTCGCCCGCGAGCGTGACCACGAGCCCACCCTTCCACGGAGTGAGGCCGGTGACGAACGACAGGTTGTCGGCAAACACCTCGCGCGACTCGTACTGTCCGTCGTGGTCTGCGTCAGCAAGCCGCACAATCCGTGAGACGGCTTGCGGATCATCGCCAGGGCCCAGCGGGTAGTCGCCCATCTCGGCGACATACAGTTGCCCAAGCGCATCAAAACAGAGAGCCACGGGGTCGCGAACCACCGGCTCCGCAGCGGCGAGCTCGACCCGCACCGTCGGGTCGTGCTGAAAGCTCGCAAGAATCTCCTCGGCAGATGGGCCGAGGAATGTTTCGTCACGGGTTGGTGGTTGAGCCGGTTCTGCGGCGAGCACGTCGCTGGGGCCTCCGCCGATCCACAGCAGCACGACCGCGAGCAGAACCCATCGCATCCGGAGGTCTCCACGAGTTGGCGAGCGACAATCCTGATCCCGCGTGAGCTGCAGACGAGTGCAGCACCCCACGCGGTGGCTTAGGGAGCGAGCCAGCCGGCAGCCACCATGCGCGGCTCCGTTCCCTCGTGCACCAAGATCCCCTGCTCCTTGCTTGCGGGCAGCAGCGTCGCGGCGGTTTCACCGGCAACCCAGAGGTTCCCGCTTCCGCTCGCGATCAGGCCTGGCACATCAAGGTACCGCACGGCTCCTGGCATGAAGAGCGGATGCCGCCAGTCGGTGAGCGAGGCGAAGCGGAAGCCTGCGGTGTCGACCGCGGTGCGATCGATCGCTTCGCCGGCGGTGATCCGTGCGGCGAGGGCCACTGCAGCCGCTTCGCCAAAGCCAGCCACGGCCACGTGCGAGGGCGCCGGGTGCCCTTCCACCTTCGTGTTGCGGAGGAACGACAGGATCGAGAGCACGTCGTGTACGCTGCGAACGATGGCCGCATCGTTGTAGCCGTAGGTGTAGCCGGCGTATTCACGCGGGTTCTCCACTTTCCTCTGCCGCAACACGCCCTCCTCTCCACGCGCGTCGCGGGCGTGGTAGAGATCCGCCGCGACCACCGACGTGCCGGCATCGAGGAACTGCCGAATCTCAGGGCCAGGGTTGATCGCCGCTGCCTCCGTGCCGGCATGATCAAGCCAGATCACCACCTTGCCGTTCCAGTCGTTGGGGTAGAGCCAGGCAACGGGCACTTCCTCGTTGTGGGTGGTGTTCCGCAGCACGCCGGTCATCCGCACCAGCCCTGCTTCTCGGTCTTTCCCTTCGAGTTCCCAACTCACGCTTCCTGCTTCGGCAAACGAACGGTCCAGAATCGTTTCAAAGCCGGGACGCAGCACGCGGTGCACACCGTCGACCGTGGCCGCGGCGTCGCGAACCTGGTTTTCGATATCTGCGGCAAGGCTTGTGACGAGCTCGCGTTCAAAGTTGGGATCGGCTGCCGGTGGGGCGGGATGCTCGGCATTCCAGACGCTCAGCTGTTCGGGGGAAAGTGGTTGGTAGTCATGCTCGAGGACCGGTTCTGGGAAACCGAGCCCAAAGTGGCGGTTGAGAAAAGTCTGAAAGGCTGACCGTGTGACCGCGTTGTAGTTGTGAGGAAAGTGTTCGCCCCGTAGCAGCATCACGCGATCGCCCGCGTCGTAGAGGTCGTACACCTTCTGAATGTCGGGGAAACCCTTGGTGGCGAGCTCGATGGTCCAGTCGTTGGCGGTGTTCATGCCCTGAGGCTTGGGGGCAAAGAGGGCAGCGAGTTCAACGTTGCCCGTGCCCACGCGGAGCAAGCCGGCGTTTTCGCAGGTGCACCCCCCCTGCATCGAGGTGCTCACCATCACCACTGGAAAGGAGAGATCGAGTCGGTCATCGACCGCCGCGAGGAGCATCGTCTGCGTGCCACCGCCGCTTGAGCCGGTCATGGCCACGCGGTCGGCGTCGACCTCAGGCAGCGAGAGCAGGAAGTCGAGCGAGCGGACGGCGTTGAGCGTTTGCAGACCCATGGCGGTGATCAGCCGGCTCTCTGCCTGCGGGCTGAACAGGCCAAACTGTTCGGCGTCGTTCATCTCAGGCCGCTGCTTGGCGAAGCCGTGCACCAGCTCACGTGAGAGTTGCTGTGAGTCCGAGTCGCCGAGCATGTCCCACTGCCAGACCACGCAGCCCATCCTTGCCAGTTGCACACACATCGACTGATACAGGCTCACACCGCCTCGCTCAAACCGCTCCTGCCCTTCGGAGATCTCACGGCGCACGCTCGCCTCGGGGAAGATTGCGAGCCTCGCGTCCTTGTGGTGCCCGTGCGAGAAGAGCACGCCTGGCACCTTGCCCTCCACCTTCTTGGGCTTGTAGAGATTGCCCGTCACAAAGAATCCCGGGAGGCTTTCGAAGTACACCTTCGACACCGTGTAAGCACCGCCGGGGGCCAGCGGATCGGGCACTTCGACCGTGCCATGGATCACGGCGTTGAGTGGGTTCTTGGTCGGTGCGGGCCAGAGCCCTTCGGCCACCAGCACCCGCTGTCGCACCTGCTCGCGACGGCTTTCCCAAGCTTCGCGTGACGCGGGCGGTGTGAAGGGAAAGTACGCGTTGAGATCCTTTAGCGGCTCCAGCCGCGCATCAGCCGCACGACTCACCGAGGCTGAGAAGAGCCCCGTGCTTCCTGTGACGAGCGAGGCGATCACCGCGCACAGGATCGCCCCCGGAATCCCCCGCCGCGAACGGCACGAAAAAATGGTGTTTCTCATGCCAAAACGATATCGCGGTGAAGAAGCCAACCGCAACTATCCGTTTTCTTGCGGCAAGCGGCGATGGTGCTCCGTGTGCCGTGGATTGAGAGCTGGTGAGAACACGTTGGCTGTGGGATCGCACTGCGCGGGAATGGCGGGTGGAGCGGCAGGGTTTCTCGCTTGCACATCTTTCTTGACCGCGTAGGTTCAAGGCCTGAGGGAGCGCCTGCGCAGGGGCGCAGCGGAGGGGGCGGCATGCAGACACCGGCAATTCGAACGACCGACCGGTGCTGCGAAGTGGCCTGGTTTGCGGCGCTGTGCAGCGACGACTACGAGTTTCTGGGGGTGCCTGACGGCAGCCTGAGGTCGAACTATGCCCACTGTGGCGAGATCACCCGGCGGGCCGACACCGCAGGCTTTCAGAACATTCTCCTCCCCTCCGGTTGGATCGCCGGCCAAGATGCGCTCGCCTTCGCCAGCCTCGTTGGTCCGCAGACGCAGCAGATGAACCTGCTCGTGGCTTTGCGAATGGGCGAAGTCTGGCCGCCGATGCTGGCCCGTGCGATTGCCACGCTGGACCACGCCCTCGAAGGCAGGCTCTGCATCAACATCATCTCGTCAAACATGCCCGGCATCAGTGAACCCAACGAGGTTCGCTATGGGCGAGCAAGCGAGATCATTCAGATCCTGCAGGGGCTGTGGGCTGCTGACGGCCCCTTTGCATGGGAGGGGGAGTACTACACCTTTTCGCTCCCCACGTCGGAGCCGGCCAAGACCTACCAGCAAAACGGCGGTCCCTTGCTCTACTTTGGCGGCATCTCGCCAGCCGCTCAGGACCTCTGCGCAAAGCACTGTGATGTGTTTTTGATGTGGCCGGAGACCGAGGAACGGGTGGCCGAGACGATCGCGGTGATGTCGCAGAAGGCGGCCGAGTATGGCCGCACGATCGACTTCGGTTTTCGCAGCCATGTGATCGTGCGGGAGACGGAGGCTGAGGCGCGGGCGGCAGCCGATCGGCTGATCTCCAAGCTCGACCGGACGCGCGGAGAAGAGATCAAGCGGCGGAGCCAAGACGCCTCAAGTGCCGGAGTGCTGAGGCAGGATGCGCTGCGCGAGGCGGCCGGTGACCTCTGGCTTGAAGAGCATCTGTGGAGTGGCGTTGGCTTGGCCCGCAGCGGCTGCGGGAGTGCGATCGTGGGCAACCCGGATCAGGTGCTTGCCAAACTGGAGCGGTATATGGACATGGGGATGCGAGCCTTCATCCTCAGCGGCTACCCGCATCGCGACGAGTGCGACCTGTTTGCCAAGCATGTGTTGCCGCGGCTGCCGACCTGCAAACTCAACGAACAGCAGCAGCGGCGGGTGGCCAATCCCGTGACGCCACTGACGACCGCTCGGCGAAGTTGAAGCAGCGGCGTGCCCCGCGTGTGTCTGCGACCACCTGCCACCTCAGAGGATCTCATCGATGACCGCTCCTGTTCGCTTCGCTCTGGCCGGCTACGGCGCGTGGGGCCGCTACCACGCGATGTCGATCCACGACAATCCAGACGCCGAGCTCGTGGCGGTGACGGCCCCCTCGGAAGCCTCGCGGGCTGCTGCTGCGGAGGCCCACCCTGCCGCCCGGATCTATGCCGATGCTGCCGAGATGATTGCCGAGGTCGACTGCGATGTGGTCGACATCGTGACGCCGAGCCACACGCACCGCAGCCTTGCCGAAGCGGCGCTTGCCGCGGGGCGGTTTGTGCTCTTGGAAAAACCGATGGCGACCACGCTTGAGGACTGCCGGGCGATTGCTCAGGCGGCTGCGGCAGTCGGCGGACGCTTGGCCATCGGACATGAACTTCGGCTCTCGTCGCAGTGGGGGGAGATTCGTCGGATCATCGAGCAGGGCACGATTGGGCAGCCGCAGTACGTGCTCGTGGAACTCTCGCGTAAGCCCTACCGGCTTGGCGCTGACGGATGGCGGTATGACCAGGCTCGCGTGGGAAGTTGGGTGCTTGAGGAGCCGATCCACTTCTTTGATCTGGCCCGCTGGTATCTCCGCGAGAGTGGCGATCCGGTGGAACTCGTGGCCTATGCCAACTCCCGTGACGCTGCCCGGCCGCTGCTGTACGACAACTTTTCGGCGATGTTTCGCTGCGGCAACGGGGCGTATGCGGTGGTTTCGCAGACGCTGGCGGCCTTTGAGCATCATCAGACCGTGAAGGTCAGCGGCACGAAGGGAGCCCTCTGGGCTGGGTGGAGCGGGGCCCTCGACCGCACCACGGAGCCGACGGCTTTCCTCAAGGTGTTTGACGGTGAGCGGCTTGTTGAGGAGCCGTTGCCGCGGGCGAGCGGTGAGGTGTTTGAACTTCGCGAAGAGATTGCTGCCTGCGTGCGGTGCGTGCGCGAAGGAGTGGCCCCCGTGGCGGATGCCCGTGATGGCCTCTGGTCGGCGGGCCTCTGCTTGCTTGCCGAAGAGTCGATTCGTCAAGGGAAGACGCTGCAGGTCGCCGATCTGCTGGACACGCAGGCCAGAGGAGGAGAGCGATGACTGACCAACGTCCCCCGTGGTACGCCGGGGTGACACGCTATCAGTGGCTCGTGCTCACGGTTGCGTCGCTCGGCTGGGTGTTCGATGCCTTTGAAGGGCAGATCTACAACATCACCCGCGCCGACATGCTGCCCGACCTGCTTGGTGTGGCGGCGGACGATCCGCTCGTCAAACTCTGGGGCGAGCGGTTTCTCGGCATCTTTCTGATCGGTGGCACGCTTGGCGGCTGGTTGTTTAGTTCGCTCGCGGATCGCTGGGGTCGCAATCCCGTGATGGCCCTCACGATTCTCTTCTACTCCCTCTTCTCGGGGCTCACGGCGTTTGCTGGAGAGATCTGGCAGGTGGGTGCCTTGCGTTTTCTGGTGGCGATGGGTGTTGGTGGTGAGTGGGCGGTGGGAGCCGCTCTCGTGTCGGAGGTTTTTCCCAAAGAAGCCCGTGAACGGGCTGGTGGCATCTTCCATGCCACGAGTGTGGGTGGGCTGTGGATGGCGGCCGCCGTGGGGCTTGCTGTGGGGACGCAGTGGCGCTATGCCTACCTGCTTGGGGTGATCCCGGCGGTGCTCGTGCTCTGGGTGCGGCTTTCGATCCGTGAGCCTGAGTCGTGGCAGCAGGCGCGACAGACGAAATCGAAGCAGCTTGGCAGCTATCGTGAACTTCTCGGTGATCCGACCTGGCGGCCGCGGGCGGTGTATGGCGCGCTCTTGGCGATGGTTGGGCTCGCCACGTTTTGGGGAGTCGTTGTGGCGGGGCAAGACATCGCTCGCGACCTTCTGGAGCGAGCCGGCGATCCCGACGCTTCGAGCAAAGCAAAGATCGCCTTCGGCTTTGTGCAGACGGCGGGCGCTGGCGCCGGCATGCTCGCCTTCGGCCCAATCGCGGCTCGTCTCGGCAGTCGGATGACGTTTGCGATCATGCATGTGGTGGCGGCGATCGTCACGCCCCTGGTCTGCTGGCTGCCGTCGAGCGTGGGCGGGTATTCGCTGTTGCTTGTGTTACTCCCCATCTTCGGTTTCTTTGCCCAAGGCATTCATGCGGGCTATGCGGTCTACTTTCCCACGCTTTTCCCCACGCACTTGAGAGCCACGGGATCCGGGTTCTGCTTCAACACTGGGAGGATCCTGGCGGCACCCGTGCTGATCTGGCTCTCTGCCTGGATGAAGGCCACGCTCGACCTCCGGCTCGCCATCACCTGCCTGGGTGGCATGTTTCTCCTTGGGCTTGTGTTTCTCCTTCTGCTCCCTGAAACCCAGGGGCAGGACCTGCCGGAGTAGGCTCTGCGGTTTGCACGTTCGTCATTGTTCACTCTTCCCTACGTCCACCTCTTCGGAGCACGCCTGTGATGTCTGCTGCCACCCTGCCCGTTCCTGTGCCCGCCGCTTTTGGCAATCCCGAGCAAGCCTTGCCGTCGGTGGGGCTGGGGCTGTGGAAAATTGCTCAGGGTGACGTGGGCAGCCTGATCGAAGAGGCGATCCGCGTTGGCTACCGACACCTCGACAGTGCCTGCGACTATGGCAATGAGGCGGAAGCAGGTATCGGCGTCGAGAAGGCGCTGGCGGCAGGCCACTGCACCCGCGACGACCTGTGGGTCACTTCCAAACTCTGGAACACGTACCACGCCCCGCAGCATGTGCGGCCGGCGCTCGAACGAACGCTGCGCGATCTGCGTCTCGACTATCTCGACTGCTATCTCGTGCACTTCCCCATCGCTCTGGCCTACGTGCCGTTTGAGACCCGCTATCCGCCCGGCTGGTTCTTTGAGCCCAACGCCGAAAAGCCGGCGATGCAGTTGGCGAAGGTGCCGCTGGCCGAGACGTGGGGGGCGATGGAAGAACTCGTCGATGCAGGGCTCGTGCGGCGGATCGGCGTGTGCAACGTGGGCACAGCACAACTGCGGGACCTCCAGGCGGGAGCGAGGATTCAGCCTGCGGTGCTGCAGGTCGAGATGCATCCGCTGCTTGCGCAAGAAAAGCTGCTGCGGTTCTGCCACGAGGCCGGGATTGCGGTCACGGCCTTCTCGCCGCTCGGGGCGCCGTCGTACGTGCCGCTGGGCATGGCAACGGAAGGAGACAGCCTGCTTGTGCATCCGACGGTCACGGGGATCTCTGCGGCCGTAGCGCGGACGCCGGCACAGGTGCTCTTGCGATGGGGTGTGCAACGAGGCACGGCCGTGATCCCCAAGACCTCGCGACTTGAGCGACTTGCCGAGAACATCGCCATCGAGGATTTCTCACTGACGGCCGAGCAGATGCAGGCGATCAGTGCGCTCGACGAAGGCCGGCGGTTTAATGACCCGGGCGTTTTTGGCGAGCAGTTCTTCAACACGTTTGTGCCAATCTACGAGTAGGCCGCGGAGGACTCACATGCACGCAGCATCACGGCGAACATTCCTGCAGGCTTCGGCTGCTGCGGCGGCCGGGAGCGTGCTCCCACGCGGCTGGGCGCGGGCGGTGCCACCGAGTGAGCGCGTGACGGTGGGCTTTGTGGGCCTCGGCGAGCGGGGGATGCACCTGCTTGGTGAGTTTCTTGCGGAGCCCGACGTGCAGGTGATGGCGGTGTGCGATGTGGAGGACGTGCACTATCGGGATCGAACGTGGGGGCAGGGGAAGCCCTTGGGACGCATGCCTGCAGCGGAGCGGGTCCAGCAGGCATCCTCCAGCACGCCAGGTCTCGTGACGGCAGACTTTCGCGAGGTGGTGGCTCGCGACGACCTCGACGTGATCGTCGTGGCGACGCCTGACCACTGGCATGCCGACTGCACGCTCGCTGCGATCCAAGCCGGCAAAGATGTGTACTGCGAGAAGCCGGTCACGCATCGCTTCGCCGAAGGTCGGGCGGTTTGCCGGGCGGTGGAGATGCACGGCGCGGTGTTTCAGACCGGTTCACAGCAACGGTCATGGCCCGAGTTTCGTCGGGCGGTGGAGTTGGTGCGAAACGGTGTGCTCGGCAGCCTCGAGCGAATCGAGGTCGGGTTGCCCTCCGGCTATGAGAACGCCATGGGAGAAGCGACGGTAACGCTGCCTCCTGACGAGGCGGCCTATGAGAGGTGGTGCGGGCCCGCCGAGAAGCTGCCCTACATGCGAGCCCGGCATCACCGCTGGTGGCGAGGGCACTCTGCGTATGGTGGCGGTGTGCTGATGGACTGGATCGGCCACCACAACGACATTGCCCACTGGTCGCTCGATCTCGATGGCACCGGGCCCAGTCGCGTGACGGCGGAAGGCTGGACGCGTGCGGCGACCGATGTCTACGACACGCCGCATCACTACACGATTGCGTGCGAGTATCCAGGTGGCGTGACCTCGACGATCTCCGACCGCAATCAGCTCGGCACAAGATGGATTGGCAGCGAGGGTTGGATTCACGTGACTCGCGGCAAGCTCACGGCGTCAGAGGATCGCTGGCTGGCGGCGGATTTCAGGGGAGGCCCCTGGGACCTCGGTCCTGCTGTCGGCCACGTGCGCAACTTTCTCGACTGCGTCAAAACGCGTGGGCTGTGTGTGGCGCCAGCCCACGTGGGGCATCGTTCGATCACGCCCGGTCACCTCGGCTACGTCTCGCACGCCCTCGGGCGTTCGCTTGCGTGGGATGCCGCGGCCCAGAAGATCGTCGACGACCCTGAGGCCCAGCAGATGCTTGAGCAGAATCCACGCAGAGCAGGGTGGGGCCACACCTAATACCCAGCCACGAGCACTCGTCGGTCATGCCTGTCGCGATGCTGTGAGCACCGATCGGCCGAGGGCCGTGGGCTGTGGGTCGGCGAGGGTGAAGCCCAGTGCGTTGAGCCACCCACCGATCTCCGCTGCCGAATAGATCCTCCCTTGGGTCACCGTGGACAGCAGCACCGAATATTCCGCGGCCCACAGCGGCCCGGCCTTGTCGTCGTCGAGGAGCATGTCGTGGATCAGGATACGACCGCCGGCTGGGAGCGCCTCCGCACTGCGAGCGAGGAGTGTGCGGCACTCCGGTTCGTCCCAATCGTGCAGCACGTTGGAGAACAGGTGCACGTTGTGATCGTCTGGCCACGCGTCGGCAAACATGTCTGCCGTGACCACGTGGATCCGTGAGGAAAGGCCTGCCTCCGCAATCCGTCGCCGTGCGATCGTGTCCACCGGCGAGGCTTCGAGGACGGTTCCTGTGAGCGTGGGGATCTGCTCAGCCAAGGCGATGGAGTACACGCCCGAGCCACCCCCGATGTCGAGGACGCGCGCTTCGTCATTGAGGTTGACCGCAGACGCCAGCGCAGGTGCCAGCACGCGGCCGCGGCAGTCCATCGCGGCGGTGAAGGCTTCGGCGAAAGCCGGCTCGCGCATCGCCGCATGCCAGTCGGCCTCCCCTTCTTCGCCCGGCCAGTTGGCGGGCTTGCCCGTTTGCAAAACTTTGAGGAAGTCAGCCACCCCGGGCTTCTCAGCCATGGCCGCATAGTAGGGACGGGCGTCGTAGGGGGCTCCGGCGATGAGAAACTCTCGTGCGGTCTCGCTGACCCGGCACACGCCTGAGGCATCGCGCTCGAGGAGCCCCTGTGCCACGAGCAGGGTGCACAGCACGTCGGTCGGTCGTGGGTGCAGGCCAAACCTCGCCGCGACGCCCGCCACGTCCGTGGGCTCGCCCGCAAGTGACGTGAACAGATCGAGATACACCATCGCTGCAGCCAGGGCATCGACCGCGGCGAGGGCATCGCGAGAGCGGTAGATCAGGGAGGGATCAGAGGAAGGCGGTTGCATCAAGGCATCTCCACGTGTGTTGGGCGTCGCCGGGAGCCGGGTATCGATTGCGGTGGAACAGAGAAAGGGAGGCTCGCCGGGGAGTGAACGGCGTTATGATAGGAAATGTCTGGTTCTGGATAGGGGGCGTAGGAGGGCTCTTGCCACCATGCCGAATCTTGCTGAGGAAACGATGCCTGTGAATCTGCAACGGCGAATGGTGCTTGGAGTGTGGGCGGTTCTCATCTGTTTTGCGCCGGCGTGGTTATACGCAGCCGAGCAGCCCAACATCGTGATGATCATTTCGGATGATCAGGCCTGGACCGACTACGGCTTTATGGGGCATCCCCAGATTCGCACGCCCCACCTCGATCGCTTGGCTGCGGAGAGCGTGGTCTTCAAACGCGGCTACGTGCCGACGGCGCTTTGCCGACCGTCGCTGATGAGCATGATCACCGGCCGCTACGCGCATCAGCATGGTGTGACCGGGAATGATCCGTCGCCAAAGTACGCCAAGGAAGGCACTGAGCTGTATGCCTCGCAGCGGGCCGAGTTGATTGCCAACATCGATCGGTTTGTGACGGTGCCGGCAGCGTTGGCAAAGCGGGGCTACGTTTCGCATCAGAGTGGGAAATGGTGGGAGGGCAACTACCGCCGAGGTGGATTTACCGAAGGTATGACTCGTGGCTTTCCCGAGCCGGGCGGCCGCCATGGGGATGACGGCCTGACGATCGGCCGGCAAGGAATGCAGCCGGTGACCGACTTCATCGATCGCGCGGTGGAGAACGAAAAGCCTTTCTTTGTGTGGTACGCGCCCTTCCTGCCGCACTCGCCACACAACCCACCCGAGCGGTTGCTCGCGCACTACAGCGATCTCGGACTGCCAGCCACGGTGGCAAAGTACTATGCGATGTGCGAATGGTTTGACGAAACGTGCGGGGAGTTGATCGATCACCTGGAGGCCAAAGGCGTCCGCGACAACACGCTGATTGTGTATGTCACGGATAACGGCTGGATCCAAAACCCGGAAAGTAACGGCTACGCGCCACGGTCGAAGCAGACGCCCTACGAAGGGGGAGTGCGGACACCGATCATGTTTTCGTGGCCGGCCCGCCTGAAGCCAGCGGACCGTCCGGAGTTGGTGACGAGCCTCGATCTTGTGCCCACAATGCTCGCCGCAGCCGGTGCCGAGATCCCCGACGATCTTCCCGGCCTCAACCTGCTGGCCGATCTGGAAGAGGCTCGGCCACTCCAGCGCGAAGAGATTTTTGGTGAAGGGTTTGCCCACGACATTGCCGACATCCACGATCCTGAGGCGTCGCTGCTTTACCGCTGGTGCATTCAAGGTCGCTGGAAACTGCTGCTGACCTACGACGGCGAGGTGAACCGGTATGCCTCGAGCCATCCGCGCGAGGAAAAGCGTCCGCAGCTGTTCGACCTCCTGGCCGATCCCCATGAGGAGACGAACGTTGCCGGGCAGCACCCCGAGGTGGTCGCGAAACTGGCCTCAAAAATCGCAGGCTGGTATGACGTCAAGAAGCGGCAGACGATCACGGCGTTTGTCGACTGACAGGGTGGTCGGGAGCGGAGATCTCAAAGGGGGGCGGATGATGAAGGCGGCGGCACGCGTGCTGATCATCGCTTGCCACCTGTGGTTGGTGGGCGTGTGCTCAGCGGAGGACGGCGACCCGCTGTGGGCCTATCAGCCGGTGCAGACGCCGGCCATTGATGCGGAGGACAACCGCGCACCGATTGACCAGCTTCTCGACCGCGTGAGGCCGGAGGGGTTGTGGCCTGCGCCTCCTGCCGAACGCCTAACGCTGCTGCGGCGAGCGACGTTCGACCTCACCGGTTTACCGCCGACGCCGGACGAAGTGCGCGAGTTTGTGAGCGACCCTCGCCCCGATGCGGAGGCCTTTGCGGCGGTGGTTGAGAGGCTGCTTGCCTCGCCCCACTATGGCGAGCGGATGGCACAGCACTGGCTCGACGTGGTGCGGTATGCCGACTCCTCGGGGCTTGCCAACGATTACCACCGCGGCGGGGCCTGGCGGTATCGCGACTACGTGGTGCGAGCGTTTTCCAGCGACAAGCCTTTCGACCGCTTCGTGCTGGAGCAGATTGCCGGCGACGAACTTGAACCGGACAACCCGGAGACACTCATCGCCACGGGCTTCCTACGGATGGGGCCCTGGGAGCTGACTGGCATGGAGGTGGCCCAAGTTGCCCGCCAGCGGTTTCTCGATGATGTGACCAACAGCGTGGGCGAAACGTTTCTCGCCCATTCGCTGCAGTGTGCCCGTTGCCACGATCACATGTTCGACCCCGTGCCCACACGCGACTACTACAGCATCCAGGCCGTGTTTGCCACGACGCAGCTGGCCGAGCGACCTGCGGCGTTTCTCGAGCAGGAGAACACCACCGGCTTCGCACGCCAGCACGCCCTTGCCCGTCGCCGGGAGGCGTATCAGCAGACGCTGCAGGAACTCGATGGGGTGTTGCTGGAGAACGCGCTGGCCTGGTATGCCGAGCACGGCCTGCCAGACGCACGCTGGAAAGAGCTGGTGGCGAAGGTTTCGCAGCGTCAGGCAGGAGGGGTGTTTGAGGCAGCGCGGCGGTTGATCGCGAAGGAGCAGGCGGAGGGTGAGTATCCGCCGAAACTCGTGGGCTTCACCACTGAGCAGTTCGGTTTGGAGCGTGTTGCGCGGAAAGGGCTGCAGCGGCTTGCTTTTGAAGAAGACACGTTCAAGCCCTTTGCGCTTGCGGTCTACAACGGCCCCACCCCGCAGATGACCTCGGTCACGGCTCCGCTGCGGATGCCCCAGGAAATCCCAGACGAAGCGGCTGTTGATGAGGTGGCCATTCTTGTCGGGGGAGACTTGGCCTCGCCGGGCGAGCCCGTCACGCCGGGTGTGCTGAGCGTGCTTGGCGATGTGCTGGAGGATCCGATTCCTGAGGAGATGGCCGGGAGGCGGTTGGCGCTTGCCCACTGGATTGCCAGTCCTCGCAACCCACTCACCACGCGAGCGATTGCGAATCGCGTATGGATGTGGCATTTCGGCCAGCCGATCGCGGGCAACCCCAACAACTTTGGTGACAGTGGGGCCCGGCCCACCCATCCGCAACTGCTCGATTACCTAGCCCAGCGCTTGGTGGAGAGCGGCTGGTCGCTGAAGAGTCTGCACCGCGAGATCATGGCGAGTGACGCGTATTGCCGGTCTGCGGACCATGCAGAGCCAGAGCGTCTTCGTGAGCTCGACCCCGATGGCACCTGGTATGCGGCGTTTCCGCCGCGGCGGCTGTCGGCGGAAGAACTGCGAGATAGCGTGCTGGCTGTCAGCGGCGAACTCAATCGCACGGTTGGGGGTGTGCCCTGCTACCCGGAGATTCATCGCGAGGTGGCGTTGCAGCCGCGTCAGGTGATGGGAACCTTTGCGGCAGCGTGGACGCCCGACGCACACCCGGACGACCGGCATCGCCGCACGCTCTACGCGTGCCGTCTTCGCGGTCTGACAGACCCATTTGCCGACGTGTTCAACGCCCCGCCGGCGGACTTTTCTTGCGAACGAAGGCAGGCCTCGAATGTGACTCCGCAGGTGTTTGCCCTCCTCAACAGCCAGCAGATGGCTCAGCGGTCGCTCGCGTGTGCGGCCCGAGTCTTGCGCGAGGGGGATGGTGATGAGGCGAAGGCACTCAGCCGCTGCGTGCAGTTGGCGTACGGCCGTGAGATTGCTGAGGACGAGCTCTCGCGGCTGCTGTCGCACTGGCACGCGATCGAGGCAACCCTCCCTGCCGACGCCGAAGCCTGGGAGCCCTGGCCGACGACCGTGGAGCGGGAAGCGGTGGAGGAAAACACGGGAGATGTGTTTCGCTTCTCCGAAACGCTGCAGAAGGCAGGCGAGTTCGTGCCCGACCTGCAGCCGTCCGCGGTCGATCGGCACACACGGGCCCTGGCCGTGATCTGTCTCGCGATCTTCAATAGCAACGAGTTTGTGTATGTCTACTGAACCGCGTCGCGGGCTTGGCCAACCGATCCGACGCCGAGACGCTCTCTACGGACTGGGTGCGTCGCTTGGGAGCGTGGCGTTTACGGTGATGATGGCGAGTGATCTCGCTCGAGGGGAAGAGCGGTCGGTCGCTGGAGACAACACCGCATCGACCGGTGCGGCCCCGCTGGCGGCGCGTCCGCAGCAACTCCCCGCGAAGGCCGAGCGGTGCATCTTCTTGATGATGGAAGGTGGGCCGTCGCACATCGACACGTTTGATCCCAAGCCGAAACTCGCGAGTCTGCATCTCCAAGAGTTTGTGCGTGCCGGTCGTGATAAGTCGGCGATGGAGAGTGGGAAACGTTACTACGTCCAGAGCCCGTTTCGCTTTCGTAAAGTTGGCGAGTCGGGCGCCGATATGGCGGAGCATTGGGAGCAGCTTGCCGGAGTGGCCGACGAGCTCTGCTTCTATCGCGGCTGCCAGGTGGAGAGCGTGAATCATCCCACCGCGATGTATCAGATGAACTGTGGCAATCGTTTCGGCGGTGATCCGGCGATTGGGGCGTGGACCACCTACGGCCTTGGCACGGTGAACCAAGATTTGCCCGGCTTTGTCGTGCTGCCGGCGGTGTCGTATCCGCAAGGTGGGGCCGCGAACTGGGGGAATGGGTTTCTGCCGGTGCCGTATCAGGGGACGCCTCTGCGGCCGACGGGCTCGCCGATTTTGGATCTTGAGCCACCGCCGGGGGTGTCACGTCAGCAGCAGCGGCACTCGCTCGATCTCCTGCAGGAACTGAACGAGGTGCACGCCGCCACGCACCCGCAGCATCGTGAACTGCAGGCCCGCATGGCCAACTACGAGCTCGCTTTCCGCATGCAGATGCAGGTGCCTGAGGTGTTGGACCTCACACGGGAGACGGCCGACACGCTTGCCGCGTATGGCGTGGGCCGCGAGCCGACCGATGGCTTTGGCCGCAAGTGCCTTCTTGCCCGCAAACTGATTGAAGAGGGCGTGCGGTTTGTGCAGCTCTACCACGGTTCTTGGGATAGTCATGACTACATCGAACGGGCGCATGGTCAGCTCGTGCGAGCGGTCGATCAGCCGATTGCTGCCCTGATTGCGGATCTGCGGCAGCGTGGCTTGCTCGATTCGACGCTCGTGGTGTGGTGCGGGGAGTTTGGCCGCTCGCCCGACAATGGCGTGCGAGGAGGCACCGCCTACGGACGCGACCACAATGCCAAGGCGATGACGATCTGGATGGCCGGTGGCGGCGTCAATGCTGGCCACACGATCGGGGCGACCGATGAGACGGGCAGCGAGGCGGTGGAGTGCGTGCACCACGTCCGCGATCTGCATGTCACCTTGCTGAGGCTGCTCGGCCTCGACGACAGCCGGCTGACCTACTTCCACGCGGGCCGGTTTAAGCAGTTGAGCCAGTTTGGCGGTGAGGTGATCGAGGAACTGCTCGCGTGAGTGGCCGCTCGGGGTGAGCCCGGTGCTACCCCGCCGGACGTTCGCTGCGGGCCCTCCAGGCCCTCGCTCACTCGAAGATCCGC
>JAPOIM010000062.1:0-235 GCA_029978905.1 Planctomycetota bacterium | reverse complement strand
GAGGAGGGCCTTTCCGCCGCAGGAAGCGGCGGAGTGCGGCCGGGGGGAAGCGTTGGCTTTCTCACCGGCCACACAAACCCGCAGGGGCCAAGGATGGCTCGGCAGGCGTGTGGCGAGTTGCTCATCCCTCGCTGAATGATTGAGGACGGCTTGCGGGCTGGGGCGTGAGTGTGGGGTGTGGGGGATGGGGTATGCTCGAAAGGTCTCGTGTACACAGCGGGCAGCACTGGTTTGG
>JAPOIM010000061.1 GCA_029978905.1 Planctomycetota bacterium | reverse complement strand
CACGATATTGGAGCCGTCGCTGAGGCTCGCTCCGGTGTCACCGACTGTCGCGGAGCCAAAGTTTTGGGTGTAGAGCCCCGCCTTAGCGGTCGGCATGAGCGACAGGGCGAGCGCGACCGTTACCGGAAGCCAGAGGGCGTGCCGCGTGCATCCTGCGGCGACTCTGCTACCGCGAGTTGTGGGCGTGAGGCTCGCACCCAGAGGCGATCGCTTGGCGAGGAAAGAGCGGAGTGTGGTGCGGGTCACGAGCGGTTCTCCAACGGGGCAGAGCGAGACTGGGGACGTTCGGGCACAGCGCAGGCCTGCTGGCTGCGGCTGCATACGGCCTCCACACCCGATACGGAGTTCGCGGTGAAAAAGTGACACCTGGAAAATGCTGCCCTGGCGGCCGACACGCGGGCATTCAGCGAGGGAATGGCCGCAACGGGCGAAAAACTTGACAGTTTGCGTCGTTTCGGGGCATTTTTGGGCTGTTGGAGCGGTGGATTGACTGTTTTGCCATGACGGCGAAGGCGATGAGAAGCCAGCATGAACAGCGCGATTAAGGCCTGTCTGTCGGCCAGCGATCTGCAGGCGCTGCTCTGCGAGGACCTCCCGGAGCCTCAGCGGAGCCGCAGTCTCGACCACTTGGGCGTCTGCCCGCGGTGTTCGGACGTGTTTTCCCGCATGGCCAGCAGTTGGAGCCTGAGCGACGCCGCCGTGGGCGCGGACCCGGCCGGTCGCAACACGCTGAACTTCGAGCAGCGGCTCAAGGAGTCGCCGCCAGACCTGCGGCCCCTGCCGGCTGACGTACCGGATGAACTGCCGGCCATCCCCGGCTACGACAACCTGCAACTGCACGCGTCCGGCGGCATGGCCACGATCTACCGAGCACGCGACGCGGCGCTTGGCCGCCAGGTCGCCATCAAACTGCTTTCGTCACACGCCATCCACAGCCGGACAGGGCGGCAGCGGGCCCTCCGCGAGGCACGGTTGCTCGCCCGCCTGGCCCATCCTGGCGTGGTTACGATCCATGCCACCGGCGTGTGGCAGGAGCGGCCGTATCTGGTGCTTGAGTGGATCAACGGTTGCACCCTCCAGGAGAAGATCGATGCGGGGAGCCTCCGGCCTCAGCGGGCCGCGGAAATTGCCCGCGATCTGGCCCAGACGCTGATCGGCCTGCACGACGCGGGCGTCATCCATCGAGATCTCAAACCAGACAACGTGCTGCTGGCGGAGCGGGTTGCCGCAGGTGTGCCCGAAACAGTCAAGTTGATCGACTTCGGGCTTGCCCGACCTGACGACGCCAGCCGGGAGTTGACGATCGGCGACACGGTGCTGGGTACGCCGAGCTACATGGCGGCCGAGCAGACCGGTCTTGATCCTGAACTCAGCGAAACGAGCGCGGCCACCGACCTGCATGGGATCGGTTGCCTGTTGTTTGCGATGCTCACCGGCCAGGCCCCCTACAAGGCGGCGAGCGTGATGGCCTCACTGCAGCGGGCGGTGCGGGGGGAGGTTGCCGGCTGGGAGCAACTCGACGACGTTCCTGCAGCGCTGCGGACGATCGTGCGGAGGTGCCTGAGGCCCAACCCAGCGGAGCGGTATCGCTCCGCTGCTGACCTGGCGGTCGACCTGACGCGGTTTCTCGAGAACTGCGAGAGCCGGCCTGTGCCGGCGGTGAGAAAGCCGGCGCTGAGCAGGTGGTCGCGGACGTCGTGGATGGCGGTGACTGCGGTGCTTCTGGTGGGCGTAGGCCTGGGAGCTGTGACGGCGCCGTGGGGAACGTGGTGGCAGAAAGCGGCTCCTGCCGCGGCGACAAGGCAGACGCGGACAGCGTTCAAACCGGTTTCGGCTCCGGCTGCTCCCGCCGTCCAGGCAACTCCGGTTGTGGCTTCCACGGCACCGGCGGAGGAGACTGCCGCCGAGCCGTCGGAGCTGGAGCAGATGGTGTTGGAAGCTCTCAACAGGGAACGCGAGGCCGCGGGTGTGCCGCCGCTGCGACGCGACGAGCGGCTCTCACGGGGAGCGCGGAGCCATGCGTCAGCGATGCTGCGAGAGCACCGCATGTTTCAACTCGCTCCAGGAGAGAGCGACCTGTTGCGCGACCGCATCGCTCCGACTGGCTACCGCTGCCGGGTGGCCAACCAAGTCGTTTGGTGCTGCCCACCCGATGGGCTGGCTGGTCTTGGTGGTGCCGGGGTGAAAGCCGTGAACGGCCCGGTCCAGCTGGATGGTGGTTTTCAGGATATGGGCGTTGGCGTGGAGGTTGATGCCGCTGGCCTCGCCTGGGTCGTCGTCGTGTTGGCCGTGCCTGCCGGTTCCTGACACGCCCCGGTTGGGCGGTTGAGGGCGTGGCCTCGCGCCAGGCCGTCGAGAAACCGAAGCCGTCCCATCGCTTCAACCTGCTGAGACAGGCGAGAGTCCGCGGTGGAACTCAAAGAAAACCCGCTTTCTCAGCGCCGCCTGGCGATGCCGTGGGCCCGCAGCGGCCCCCGCTGTTGGTTTTCCCTGCAGCGGTCATACTGCAGTCTTCGGCGACAGGATTTTTGACCCGCAGGCGGCGGAGTGACTCATGATCGGCTTGCCCGAGGCGACCTCACGTTGTGTAAGTCAGGCGCCCCCCCGCAGCCGGGATGTCCCCGGGGCCCATCGGCGGGAGGTGATCGCCGAGGTAGTGATCGCCGAACTCGAGCGGGTGCTGCCCCCCTCCAGTCATCAGCCACTCTCGATGAGCTCGAGCCTGGCGGCCGCCGGGATCGATGCGGTGGGGCTGGCCGACGCCATCGCCCGGCTGGAGGGACGCTATGTGATGCGGTTTCACGAGGAATGGCTGACAAGCCTGCAGACATGCCAGGATATCGTCGACTGCGTGGCAGATCGGATGTTCGACGCGGCTGATCGAGTCGACTGCCGGCCTCTGGCCCAGCCGCGTGGGGCTGAGGACGCCACGCGGGCCCATGGGCTGGCAATCGCAACTGCCGGATCGGCCGACGCAAGAGACCTCGTCGAGTCGTTCCCCGAGATCGCGGCCCTCGAGAGCCGCCTCGACGACCTCCGCCAGGCAGGTCTGGCCAATCCCTTCCGTTTAGCCAACGAATCGGTGCAGGGCCGCACCGCCCGGGTCGCCGGGCGGGAGGTGGTGAGCTTCACGAGCTTCGACTACCTCGGGCTGGCCGCGCATCCTGACGTGACCCGGGCCGCCAAGGAGGCGATCGACCGCTTCGGGACCAGCGGCTCGGCCAGCCGAATGGTGGGGGGCAACACCACGATCCACGATGAGCTCGATGCCGAACTGGCGGGCTTTTTGGGTGCGGAGCGGGCGACAGTCTTTCCCTGCGGCTACGGCACCAACGCTTCGGTCCTGGCCCACCTGTTTGGCGAAGGTGACCTGATCCTCTATGACGAGCTGGCCCACAACAGCATCGTCCAGGGGGCAACCGCTTCGGCGGCGGCACGGCGGAGTTTCCGTCACAACGACCACGAGCAGCTCGACGCGCTGCTGCGGGATATTCGCGG
The DNA here is from genome assembly GCA_029978905.1 of Planctomycetota bacterium. Taxonomy (GTDB): domain Bacteria; phylum Planctomycetota; class Planctomycetia; order Pirellulales; family UBA1268; genus M30B53. The sequence continues at coordinate 21,551 of JAPOIM010000061.1, read as the reverse complement.
CCGCTACCGCCGGGTGGTGGTGGCGATCGAGGGTGTCTACAGCATGGATGGCGACTATCCCGACCTGCCCCGGTTCCTCGAGGTCAAGCGGCGGCACGACGCGCTGCTCTACTGCGACGAAGCCCACTCGGTCGGCACGATGGGGTGCGGCGGCCGCGGCATCTGCGAGCACTTTGGCGTCGATCCGGCCGAGGGCGACCTCTGGATGGGGACGATCAGCAAGGCCCTCGGATCGGGTGGAGGGTACGTGGCCGGCTCGGCTCGGCTGATCGACTACCTCGGGCTGACCACTCCCGCCTTCGTCTTCTCGACGGCCTGCTCGCCTCCCAATGCCGCCGCGGCGCTCGAGGCGGTCCGAGTGATTGGCCGCGAGCCGTGGCGGGTGAGCCAGTTGAGAGATCGCGCCGAACTGTTTCTCAAGCTCGCGATCGATGCCGGCCTCGACACCGGACCGAGCGGCGACACGCCGGTGGTTCCGGTGATCGTCGGCAACTCGCGGCGGGCGCTGGCCGTGTCGCAGATGCTGCTGGAAGCGGGAATCAACGCCCGCCCAATCCTCTATCCGGCAGTCCGGGAGTCTCAGGCCCGGATTCGTTTCTTTCTCACCAGCGAGCACAGCGAGGAACAGATCGTCGCGGCGTTGGAGGCCGTGGCGAACGCGGTTGCTGCGACCGCGTGACGCGCCGCAGAGCCACGGGGCCGCGATGCTTCGCGAGCACCGCCTGGATCGACATCTGGTGTGCCAAGGCCGCGGGCTTGCCACTTCTCGGCGGAAAAATATTTTTTTGCCGCTATCACTTTTTGCGTGCTCGCCCCGTATCAGAGGGTGATGGGGTGAGTTGAGGCAACGCCTGGAGCCAAGAAACCTCTTGGAGTCAGGCGCCATTCCGTGGAGCGGACACGCTTTGCGGCGACTTACCCGAGCCGAGTGTCCTTGTGCGTGGCTGCCCGGAAAGGCCGGAAAGCCGCACCCGATTGAAGGAGCAAGCTACTGACCGCGTGCGACGGATCTGTCGCAACAGGCACATTTCTTTCTTGGCTTGGCTGGCTTGTGAACCGGCGAGCCTTGGCCCGCGCAAAGCGGGGGAATGTGCGTGCGTGGTCTCGCTTGGTGCCTGCGGCTTCTGCCGCCTCCTCTCGGGCTTCTCGGTGTTGGTGACACGGTCGGCTGGTCGCATGCGGTGTGGCTTCTGCTTCGAGGTTTCCTCAAGCGAAAGCGACTGCGATGACCACCACCACCTTCGGTCAGCTGTGTTTCCGTTCTCTCCGCATGCTCGGCATGCTTGTTGCCCTCACACTCACACTCGCCAGCCCGGCGGCGCGAGGCGCCACAATTGGCAGCCTGCTCTATGGCATCGACGACGCCGGCAGCATCTACGAGATCAATCCTGCCGAGCAGTCGTCGACGCTCGTGAAAACCGGAGCCTCCACAAGCCTGGCTAACTCGCTGGCTTACGACGGTGCCCGTGAGCAGTTGCTCTTCGTCAACAAGGATCTCGATCTCCAGTTTTGGGACCGGACCAGCGGCAGCGTCACCTCGCTCGGCAATCCCCTGAGCTTGACGGCCGATCCCGGCAACGCCGCCTACTACCAAGATGCCTACTGGTACTTCGACACAAACTCCACGGTCCTCCACAAGGCCTCGCTGACCTACGCAGGTAACACGCCGAGCGTGGATAGCATCAGCAGTTTCAGCATCGCAGGGATGGCGGCCACCGGCGACAACACCAACACGTTTGGTGATATCGCCATCGATACCGCCCAGGGCATCCTCTACGCGTCGACGTCGCGAGGTCGCTTCTACTCCATCGATCTGGCCGATCCCGAGAACAGCTTCACGCAGATCGCGGCCTCTCTTGGCTCCGACCGTTCTGTTGGGCTGCAGTTGAGCTTCAGTGCTGACAACAACACCCTCTACGGCCATCGCTACGCCGACGGCACGTGGTACACGATCAATCCGGCAACCGGTGCCGCTACGGAGATTGCCGGCTTCATCACCATCCCCACGGGCGGTGTTGGCTTTCGTGACCTCGGCGGTGCGGCGGCTGTGCCGGAGCCCTCGACACTCGCGCTGGCTGGTATCGGCCTGGTCGGTGGGCTGGCCCATCAGGTCCGTCGCCGTCGGCTTCGCACAGCGGCCTGAGGAGGTGTTCGCCGAAGCGTTTTACGATATCGTCTGTAAAACGTTCGATCGCATGCCGCTGGCCTCTGAGAGGATTGATGAATGCTTCACAAGGTCGCCTGCTGATCTATGCCACGTTTGGGCTCGTGTCTGCAGTGCTTGCAGGTCTGGTCCGTCGCCACGGCGACTTTGACGACGCGCCCCTCTTTCTTCAGGTCAGCTTGGCGGGCATTGGTGTTGGTTGGGGGGTGCTCATCATCGTGGATGTGGTGCTCCACACGTGGCGTGGTGAAGGCATCCCATGCCCTCAGTGCGGACACAAGCGACACCTCCGCGCCTTCCGCCTGGCCGGGGCATGCCCGAACTGCGGCGCGTGACCTTCTGCCGAACTGCGGCGGTACACTGCGACACCATCGACCAGGCCACGTTCGAGCCTTTCCTGATGAGGACCAACCCCGTGAACCCTATGCTCCGCACCACAGCCCTCGCTGTCGCTGCCGTCTTTTTTGCGAACGACACGACTGCGGCCGCTCCCGATGTGATCTATCACGGTGGGCCGATCGTCACGATGAATCGATCGGCACCCGAAGCCGAGGCGCTTGCCGTGGCCGAGGGAAAGATCGTTGCGGTTGGCAACACGACGGAGATCCTCGCCACCAAGGGCCCCAAAACTCGCGTGGTGGACCTTGATGGCAAGGCCCTCCTGCCTGGGTTCATCGATCCGCACAGCCACTTCTTTCAGTGTGGGCTGATTCCCCTGCAGGCCAACTGCTCAAGCCCGCCAGCGGGCCCCTGCCAACGCATCGCCGACATCATCACGCAGTTGCAGCACGTGCAGCAGCGGCTGAAGACCCCGGAGGGGCAGTTTGTCTTTGGCTACGGCTTTGACCCAGACCTGCTCGCTGAGCACCGTCATCCGACCAAGACCGATCTCGACCGTGCGTTCCCCAAACACCCTGTGATCGTGATGCACGTCTCCGGCCACGGTGCTGTGCTCAACTCGCTGGCGCTCGAGAAGTTTGGCATTTCTGAGGCGACGCCCACGCCGTCGGGCGGTGTGATTGGCCGCATGCCGGGATCGCAGGAACCAGACGGCTTGTTGATGGAGACTGCCTGGTTGCCGGTGGCCTCACGACTGCCTACGCCGCCGGTCGAAATGCTGGTCGAGCATCTCGCGGAGGGCCAGCAGGCATACACTTCGGCCGGCATCACCACGGCTCAGGAAGGTGCAACGGGGGCAGGTGGGTACAAGTTGCTGCGTGCGGTGGCGGACCGTGGTGGCCTGGTGATCGACGTTGTGGCGTACCCGCTGGCTCAAGAACTTTCCGACACACTCGGTGGCAAGCCACCAATGACGGAGAAGGCGTATCGCGGCCGCCTTCGGCTCGGTGGTGTGAAGGTGCTCTGCGACGGTTCGCCGCAGGGGCGGACCGCTTTCTTTACCACGCCCTACCTCGACGGTGGGCCGGCTGGGCAGCAGGACTGGCGGGGTGAGCCCACGTCACCGCAGACCGAACTCAACGACTTCTTCAAGAAGGCCTACGACAACGAGGCCCAGGTGATCGCCCACTGCAACGGTGACGCGGCGATCGATATGTTTCTTGAGGCGCATCGCTACGCGGCGGCCGACGATCTCTCCAAAGACCGCCGCACGGTGGGAATCCACTCGCAGTTCATCCGTCCCGATCAGATCCAGCGGTATGTCGACTGGAAGCTGACGCCGTCGTTTTTCACGGTGCACACCTTCTATTTCGGCGAGGCGCATGTGGCCAATCGCGGGCAGGCCCAAGCAGCGATGCTCAGCCCGTTTCGTTCGGCGCTCGATGCAGGTCTGCGGCCCACCAACCACACCGACTTTCCCGTCGTGCCGATCGACCAGATGTTCGTCGTGCACACGGCGGTCAATCGGACGATGCGGTCAGGGGAGACGCTTGGCGCTGATGAGCGGATCACGCCCCTTGAGGCGCTCGAGGCGATCACGATCCACGCTGCCCGTCAGTATCGCGAGGAGGATCGGAAGGGCTCGCTCGAAGTGGGCAAACTTGCCGACCTCGTGGTCCTCTCCGCAAATCCGTTGACGGTGCCGCACGCCGATCTCAATAAGATCACCGTGGTGGAAACGATCAAAGAAGGTACGACCGTGTGGCCTGTGCGGCGGTAGGTGGCTGCTCGAAGCGTGGACCTATTCCCCGACCACGGGAATCGGCTGTCCGAGCATTTCAAGGTTTGCCTCAGCGAAATGCTTGCCCATCAGTGCGAACGTTTTCGCGCAGCCCAGGTAGTGGTAGCCAGCGTTTGACGCGCCGCGTTTCCAAAGGGCAACTTCGGCAGGCGTGATGAGTTTGGCTTCGAACTTCTTGAGATACTCCTGTTGTTCCTGATCAGTCATGTGACCATCGGCGTTGGCGTACTCCTTGTGTTGGCTCGTGAGGTAGTACCCCATTTGCCGCACCTCGCCGTACTTTTCGTCAATGACGCCGAGTTCTTCTGACCAGAACGGCGCGGTCGGCACGGCGGCCACGTTCCCTTTGAACTCAGGCAACAGCGACGGCGCGGTCATTGCCTCGCGGAATGCAAGAGTGTCCTTGTTTGCGTTCACGCCGCCAACACCCATCACGCCGATTACGAACGGCATGTGTGGTGCACCAAGATCTTTCCGCACATCGCGGATGAAATGCGCGAGCCACTCGCTGTACTTTGCGAAGCGGTTTGTCTGACTGTCCTGAGGGACCTCTGGATACGTATGGTGGTCCACCATGTCGTTGAAGCCTTGCAGCCACACGAATCCCGCAATCTCGTAGCCCACCGAGGGGTCGTACCCAGGGCAGACTCGCTTTGGGTCGGCCAGTACCTGTTTCACGTGCTCCACCATGAAACGGTAGAAGCGACCGGTGTCGTGTCTCTTCTCCGCGAGCCATTGGTTCATGTCCTCGGGGATCCCGTGGCCGGGTGGTCCGTAGTAGAGCTTTTTTTGATAGTCATTGAGCTCGTACGGTCCTGCGCTTGGCGGGCGAAAATCCGTATGAAGGCTCCGTCCGCCCCACGCGGTCTTGATGATGAGCACCGGCTCCGCCATCGCGGCGTCCATCGTGAGGCCAAAGGTCAGTTCGGGCCCGATCTTGCCGGAGGGTGTTGTTGCCTCGTCACGCGCGCCAAAGCCGGCGGTGACTTTTCCGGTCCCCTCGCCGTTCGCACTGCCGTCGTATTTGCCGGTGAGATATGAAATCCAGACGTGGTCGCACACGCTCGGCTCGCCGTCGTCACCGAGCATCATTTCCAGGAGCGGCTTGGTCGCCGCATCGTCTCCGACGTAGTCGAATGTCTCGATGCGTGCATGCCCCTCCATGTTCGACTGCCCCGCAAGGATGAAGACCTTGAGTGGCTTTGAGGGCGCGTCAGTTGCCGACTTCGCGTCGCTGCAAGGCAAGGCGAATACGACCGCAACGAGCGAGAGAAGCATGCGACGACGGTGGTGAAAATGCATGAAGAGATCTGCTTGGATGGGTTTGAGAATCAGGCTCATCGATCAGGTTTACTTCAATCGTTTGAGTTCAGGCAGATCGCTGGCTGCTTCGATACTGGCGATCTTTTCTCGCACGGCGGCTGCTTTCTGCAGGCTGAGGTTCTTGGGGAAATCTGGTTCATCCTGTTCGAAGTAGGTGGCAGCCTCGCGAAGCTTCGGTAGGGCGATCTTCGCGTGTGCGCCGTATCTGTCGAAGAGGGGGAGTATTTGCTTGATGCGGTCCTGGCTCGCCCATGGATTCTGCGTGACCACGTAGTCAGCGCAGGCCTCGATGCCTTCTTCGACGAGGTGCGCCGTGAGCAGCTGGAGGCCGGCGACGCGGACCTCGTCAGCGAACATTTCTCCACTGGGAGCCGGCGTTACGATGGCCTCACGGATGGCGGGCAGGAGAGGTTCGATCTCTTCAAACGTGAGGCGCGCGTAGATGCGACTGACCTGGCCTCGGGCTTGGCCGTCTTGGTTTTGCAGGCCGCGGGCAACGGCGACACGCAGCCGTTCCCGGTTCACGCCGTCAAGGTTCTGCCCATCAGAGAGCATTTTCCCGAAAACCGCAGCACACAGATAGCGCTGCTCCATCGCCCGCGGGTCGTCGGTCCCGGGAGCCAGAGCGATCCGGTCAAGGAGTGCGGGCAAACTGCCGAGCGCTGGCTTCCCAATCGCCGCCAGCGCTTCCGCAGCTTTGATGCGCAGCCAGAGATCCTCGTGCGTCAGCGCGTTTTGCAAGGCTTCGACCGCGGGTGCAGCCCGTCCGCGCAGGAAGATCAGTGCCTGGCATGCCCCGTAGCGGGCTTCGACGGCAGGAGCGTCGAGCATGTCGATCAACGCAACCAGCGGTGCATTCTCGCGCCTGCCGATGGCCATCGCCGACCGCTCGCGGACGACGGGAGACCAGCTGTGCAAGCGGTCGAGCAACTCATCGTCACTCAGCGAGTCGTAGAAACTGTTGCGGTCCTTGTTATTCCATCCACGACCGTCGGAGACAATCGCGCTCGCAGTCGCTGCATCGAGATGTGGAACGATGTCGGAGTTTTTGCACGAGAGGTGAATGTTTCCCAGCGGGAGAGCGTACGCCAGCAAGTAGGCCCCGGTGCAGTCCCAGCCGGCATAACTGTCAGGTACATCTTCGGGTGGACCCTGATGGAGGAAACTGCCATCCCAGCGACGTGCGAGATCGAAGTACCACCCCCCAAATTCCCGCATCCACGCCCCCGTTGCCTGAGGACCGGAGTGCGCAACACCGGGAATCGCCCACAGCATGTTAAAGAAATTGCCAGTGTGGCCCGTGTCTCTCTCGGGACCGTGCGACGCGAGGCTCATGCGTGCGAAGAACTCAGCGCCTTTTTTCTCACCAAGCAAGTTGAACAAGACCGCCACCATGCCGCATTTCCCATTGTCTTCATGATTTTCGATCCAAGGTTGATGGTCGCCATACGGAATAGCACCCTTCCCGATGTAGAAGCGAAGCAGTTGGGCACTTCGTTGGATCGCGAGGTCGATCGCCGGATCGTTGACGCCCGCTTCTCGAGCCAGCACGAGCGAGATCGTGAGCGGCACGCCCGGCGAGTTCATCATCCCGTAGCCGCCGAGTCGTCCGTCTGGCCGTGCAAAGCCATGCCCCCAACTTCCGACGGCACTCTGCCCTTCCGCAGACTCAACCGCAAGACGCCTCAGCCCTGGCAGAAATGCCGGATCACGCGTCGCGAGCACATACTCGGCAAGAAACATGGTGACGTAGCCATAGTGCCACGTTTGCATGCTTCTCGACGAGAACGCTGCTGCCCACTCGGCCTCCTTCCGCACAAGGGGGAGGTACGTCGCATCACCACTCGCAAGCAAGGCGAGCGCATTCAAAGCACGTGGGATCGGGTCTTGGTTGCGGTAGCCTTCCTGGCTCATGCGCGTGGCGAGCGCCCTGCATCCCTGTTCAAGAATCTGGGTCGACTTCTGGCAGTTGAAGGGAGCCGTGGAGGAGTATGTGCCTAGCACGGGGAGGTGGAGCAACACCTCCTCAGACTTCCCTTCTCGCCATCGCGTGAGTCTCAATCGCCCACCACCAGCCTCGGATTCCGCAATGGTGAGCGACTGCCCAATCTCCACGCGAGGATCGGTAGCGAATGCTTTCCCACCCACGCCGAGGATCACATCCCCCACTGCCAAAACCCCGTCTGCGGGTGAGTTTGCATCGACTTTTGTAATCGCGATCTGTCGGGCATCACTGGTGACAAGTTTGTCGCAATACATCCATCCGCGCAGCCCAGTGGCACCGAGGTTCCAGTCGTGATGTCCCTGCCCCGGGACAGCGTCTCCTCTCGTGAGGTCAGGGATGCCAGACGGCTCTGCGGCGAGCGCCATCTGCAAACTGCCGAGCAGGGCAGCGCATAGCAAAACCGTATTCGCTGCCGGACAGCGTTTTGCAAAAACAAGTGCGAAAAAGGTTTTCATGCGATTCTTAAGGATGAGGCTTGTCAGGTGGGGCCTTGCTCACGCACGCGGGATCGGGCGAGGTGGGGAGCGTGGCCACCCAATCCAAAAGTTGCTTTTTCATCTGCTGAACGATCCTGCGGTTCTCTTTGCTGACGTCGCTTGCTTCACCCCGGTCTTTCGCGAGATCAAAAAGCTCGACTCGTTTGGCTTCCGCGTCTGCGTACAACTTCCAGTCCCCCTCTCGCATCGACCACTGACACCAGCTGTCGGTGGCTCGCCCAACACTTGAAGCCTTCCAGAACAGCGGTTTCGTTCGTTGCACGGATTTTCCTTCAAATGCGGCCAGGAGATTCTCACCATCGCCTGAGTGCCCGTCGGGGTGATTCACACGAGCCGCCGCGCAAATCGTGGGCAGCATGTCGATGGCTGTGAACACGGTGCGATCGTTTCTTACTCCCGGCGGAACATGGCCTGGCCAGCGCACAATGAAAGGCGTGCGAACACCGCCCTCAAAGAGTTGGGCTTTGTGCCCGCGCAGTCCTCCCGTGGAACCGACGCTGTAATAGCTTCCGAAGCCCTGCTGCACGTTGCCGTCTTCGGGCGTGGGCCCACGGCCTTGGGTCGAAGCAGGTGCGATTGCAGGGCCATTGTCACTTGAGAACATCACGATCGTGTTTTGTTCAAGACCAAACCTCTTCAAGGCATCAAGGATCATGCCGACGTTGTTGTCACACTCCCGTAACGTTGCCGCATAGACCTGCCGTCGCGGATCCAACTGCTTGAAGGCATCCATCGATTGCTTGCTCGGGAAGTGCTTCACGTGCGTCTCATGGAGCCACACGTTGAGGTAGAAGGGCTGCTGCGATTGCATTCTTTCAATGGCGCGTGCGCCTTCAACACCGATATTGCGTTGATTTACCTTTGGTCCTGGACCGTGATAGACCAGCGAATCGTCGAAGCCGTAGTCGGCCATCGTCGGGCCGCCCGGGGTGTGAGGCTCCCCCTCGCCCAGATGCCATTTGCCGATATGCGCGGTGCGATAACCGGCGGTCTTCAGGCATCGCGGCAGGGTTGGCGCCCGCGGATCGAGCCAGTCGGCCTGATTGATTCGTTGGTTCTGGGAGGGGTCGGAATGGAGGGCGTAGTGGATGCTGTACCGGAAGGAGTAACGCCCTGTGAGCATTGCGGCGCGGCTGGATGAGCAAACCGGACTGAGCACATTGAACTGGGAGAAGTCCATGCCCTCGCTCGCAAGCCGGTCGATATGCGGGGTCTTCAGCCACTCCTCTGCACCGTGGCACGAGATGTCACCCCACCCTAGGTCGTCGGCAAAGATGAAGACGATGTTGGGCTGCTCAGTGGCATAGACGGCTGAGGAGGAGAGATGGGCCAGTGCCAGAAAAACGCTGGCGAACATGATGAGTGGCTTCTGATTCACGTTCATCCCTTCAGTCGTTGCTGTGCCCAGCGATCGTTATGCACGTTTTCCACCATGGGAACAACAAACAGCGAACTACCCATTGTGGGTTCACGGTCAATCAGTGGCATGCCGCCTCTTGCCCGCGCATGGTCTGAGAGGGAGACTGCGGGCAGATCTGCATGTGTCGGTGAAATGTCGACCGCCGCAGCACGCGGTTGGCTGCGTCCCGTCTCACAGCGTGGAGACGGCGTGAAATCGGCGGAGTTGGGCGCGGTCGCCGAAGCCGCGAGAGACTACTCGGCTGGCACTGGCGGAGGAGCGGGCGGTTGGGCGAGGACCTGCTCGTAAAGGTCGAGATACTTGCGGGCGCTTGTGTCCCAGGACCAGTCTTGCTGCATCACGCTTGCCACGAGCCTCTGCCATGTGACCGTGTCGGCGTGAGTGGTGAGGGCACGCTGAAGGGCATACTCGAGTGCTCGCGAATCGAACTCGCGAAACACAAACCCACTGGCCGTGCCGTCGGCCAGCGACTCTGGGGTCGTGTCGATCACGGTGTCGACCAGTCCGCCGGTGCCCCGCACGACGGGAATCGCACCGTAGCGGAAGGCATAGAGCTGGCTGAGGCCGCAGGGCTCAAAGCGACTGGGCATGAGCACAATGTCGCTGGCGGCTTGGATCAGGTGGGCGAGCAGCTCATCAAAGCCGATCACCACATCGACCGTACCCGGGTGCGCGGCGGCGAGCCGTCGCAGTGCGTCTTCGTGCCCCGCGTCGCCGGTGCCGAGGATCACGTAGTGGGCCCCGCCATCGCCTGCCATGCGGCCGATCACCTCGATGAGAATGTCGACGCCCTTCTGCTCAGCGAGTCGGCCGACGAAGGAGACCAGCGGCCGCGTGTCAGGAGCTGCATGGCCGAGCCTCGCGGCGAGGGCGATGCGAGCCGCGTCTTTGCCAGTCGCCACATCAGTGGTGCTGTAGTGCCTCGGAATCAGGAGATCGGTCTGTGGGTTCCAGACATCGGTGTCGATGCCATTGACGATTCCCGAGAGCACCTCACGACGGGAGGCGATCACGCCCTCGAGGCCACAGCCACCAGGCGCTTCGCTGATTTCGCGAGCGTAGGTGGGGCTCACGGTGGTGATCGCATCTGCGAACACGAGGCCGGTCTTCAAGAAGTTGAGTTGGCCGTAGAACTCCATCTGCCGCCAGTTGAAGAACTTCCAGTCGAGGCCAGTCAGCAGCATGTCCCAGTTCCAGAACACACCCTGGTAGGCCATGTTGTGGATCGTCTGGATCGTGGCGGAGCGGGCGAGTGCCGGCCGGTTTTGGTAGAGCAACCGGCGATAGGCAGGGATCAGCCCCGCCTGCCAGTCGTGGCCGTGAAGGATGTCAAACGGTTCCTCCAGCCGGCAGGCAAGTTCGAGGGCTGCCCGGGAAAAGAGGATGAAGCGTTCGGCGTTGTCTTGGTAATCCTGGCCGCCGCCATAGAGCGTGGGGCGGTCAAAGCAGGCCTCGTTGCTCACGAAGTAGACGGGCACCGCGGACCCGGGCAGGGTGGAGCGGAAGATTTCCACACCGACGTGCCGCTGCCCCACCGGCACATCAAAGGCGAAGCCAGTGCGTTCGAGCGGAAACCCCGACTCAAACACCTGCCGGTAGGCGGGCATCACCAGCGTGCAGTCGCAGCCGAGCCGGGCAAGGGCCGACGGGAGCGCCCCGGCAACATCCGCAAGGCCCCCGGTTTTGGCGAAGGGAGTGGCCTCACTGGCAACCTGCAGCACGCGCACGGCAGAAGTCTTCCTCGATGCAAGGACGCCAGCCATCGGGTCCATGTGAGTATACTTCGCGGTCCGAGCGGTGGTCGGTTCGCCGAGAAGGATTTCCGATTGCACCGTTTCTGCTGACGCTCTTCAGGCCGCGCGCTCCACCATGCCCCCACTCGTTCATCCAGCATCGCTGTTTCGTTTTCGCTTTTCGTGCACGCGTCTTCCTTCGCTCGCACCGTTTGGTGAGTCACAGGCCAAAGCGTGTCTTCTGCCGGAGATGTCGGGGGTGGTCAACGTACCGGACCTCGGCTCCCTCTCGATTGGCTGGCATCCCGACGGACTGGTCGTGCGGGCGGCGCTCCGCGGCGCGGGCGGGCAGCGATGGTGTCATGCGACAAAGCCGGAAGACAGCGATGGCGTGCACCTCTGGATCGCCACGCGTCCCACCGGTGACAGCCATCGGGCCGGTCGCTTCTGTCGCCGGTTGGCAATCCTTCCCAGTGGCGGCGGACGTCAGGCCCGTGATCCCCTCGTGGTCGCTGCGGCGATCCCGCGGGCCACCATCATCCCTGGAGCCGAGGCCGATCCGCTGCAGCTGCCCGCTGTGCTGGGGAGCGACCTCGCGAGCGTCACAGCACCGGTGTGTCTCGATGGGTGGCAAGTGGATGCCGTGCTCAAGGCAGCGGTGTTTCCCGGGTGGGATCCAGAGGAGCAGCCGGTCCTCGGGTTCTTTGCCGCGTTCGTGGACCGACGGCTGGGGCAGATTCCACTCTTTGCCCCACCGGAATACCCCTGGGACAGCGACCCCACGACCTGGTCCTCGCTGGAACTCAAGGCGTAGGGCCTCGTCTGCAGTCCGTGACGGCTCGCCTACCGCATCGCAGCGGTGGTGCGGATTTTGTCGATTTTTCCAGCGTCCGATGCCGATGCCACCCTACGGAACCGGTGGATGCATGACGCAGGGGGGATGCGATGCGACGCACGTGGCAAACGCTTTGGCGCGGACTTTGGGCTTGGGGGCTGCTCGCTGCGATGATGGCGGGATCAGCCTCCGCCGGAGGTGGCGAGACCTTCGACTGCCCGGACTGTCATCCACTGGCAGGATTTCGGCCGTTCGCCGATCGCACCCGGCTGATCGATTGGGATCGCATGGCCAACTGGCATCCCATCGCCGACTGGCATGCGCGGCCTGAGTGGGATCGGCGGGTGACATGGCCCAAACTCTCCGACTGGATGCCGTCGCCGCGGAACTGGTTTGACGGATCGGTGTGTGGATCTGTCCGTGAATCGGTGGCGTGTTGGCGGGCCGAGAAGCAGGCCGAGATCAACGAAAAGCATCCGGCTTTCTGCGGCTCTGGTTGCGGCCCTCGCTACTGGGGCGCCTACCACAGCGAACCGCTGCGGTGTGATCCGTGCGACTCTTGCAACCGCTGGCGTGGCTACTGCGGCGGCAATGAGATGCAGGAGATGCTCCTGCCGTGGCAGATGGCTCCCTGTCGCGGGTTCCGCTCGCCGGCCGAGGTTGGCTACGGTCCGGTCAACGTCTGCCGTGGCTGCAAGACACCCACGTCGGTGTGGTGGTGAGTGGCCACTGCCAGGGCCTGAGCAAACGTGACCGCATCGGCTCGGTCGCGACAGGCGTCGAGCAGGCGTTGCAGACTGCCAGGACGTCGTGCGTCCGCCTTCGCGGCGAGTTCTACGACGGGCGGGACAAGCCCAGTGGTGGCAGCCTGCTCGCCTCCCCGCGGTAGGTGCGCGAGGGCGACGTCGAGGGCAGCTTCGGGCTGACCGCCTCTCGCGAAGAGCACGATCAGGTACTCCACCGCGAGCTGCTCGAGCGGACCACGCGACCCTGCTGCAGCCTCGCCAACCTGGTCTGGTGCGATCCCGGCCTTGTTGCGGAAAAAGGCTGCCGCCGCATCGAGCGATTCGCCAAGGCAGCCGCCAAAGAAGTGCCGTGAGGCGGGGGCCATGTCGGTGAAGGGGCCATCTCCCGGATACCGCAGTTCTTGTGGCAGGCGGTCGGCGTAGATGGCGAGGTCGAGGCTCTTCTGCAGCATCACACGGTCGGTGCAGGCTCGCGCAAATCGCAGCACGGAATGCAGGTGGGAGACATCGACGTGCGGGCCGAGCGGTTGGCTCTCATCACCAGCCGCAGCGAGCAGGCCGGGAAGCGTGTCGATGCCGGCGACCTCGATTCCGCGACGGGTCAGGTCATGGGTGAGGTTTGCAATCAGTTCTTCGGTGAGATGCTCGACGAGGACGCCTGCGGCGGGAGCTTGCCGGACGGGGGGCAAACGGCTGACCGACTGATCGTAGGCGGTGACGGTGTTGCAGGTGCCGTTGTGGGCCAGGAGCAGTCGCAGGCCAAGGGGTGGATTGACCGCCTCCCAAAGGGCCACGTGCACCAACTCTTCGACGAGCCGCCGCGCCTCGTCGTCATCGCGGCCGGCGAGAGATGCTGCCACCGCTTCGAGCCGCGCGGCAACCTCTTCCGGTTCGGCCGACGCGCGAAGGTACATCCAGGCAGCCGCGACTTGCCCCTCTTCCAGCAGCGGCCAGCCGACCTCAAGGCAGGCCTGGCGAGACCGCTCTTCAAACGCGTCGCGGACCGCAGCGGAGAGCGTTCCAGCATCACCGACCACAGGCAGCCCTTCGGCCAGCCGAGCTTCGATCAGTCGCAGATCAAACAGGGCGTGCCAGCGGCGTTCGCGGGTGAGTTCGTCAGCGAGCGAGGCAAGCATTGCAGGAACACCCTGATCGCTGGCCGTTTGGGAGAGTTGATCGAAGAGCGCGGGAGGGAGTGGCGTGTTCACGAGGGGGACCTTGGAAGGCATCGATGAGGCGACCGCACCCCAGCGTGCGAACGCGTCTGTCGCGGGAGGCTGCTACTCCGCCTGTCGTACGGCCTCGTAGGCCAACACCGCCGCGGTCGCCGAGACGTTGAGGCTGTCCGCCACACCGAGCATCGGCAGGGTCACCGCCTCGACCACGAGCCTACCGTGGTCCGCGGCTGACTGCCACGCACCGGAGATTCCGTGGGCTTCACTTCCCAGCACGATGGCGGCGCGGGCAAGCGGGGCCGCATGCCACGCTCTTCCTGTCGCGGGTACAGCGAGCACCACAGGCCGACCGGATGCCGCGAGCCAGTCGATCGCATCCGACACCGTGGCGACGGCGAGCGGCACCGAGAAGATCGTGCCCAGGCTCGCGCGGATCGTCGCTGGGTTGGCCGGGTCGGTGCCCCCATCGACCACCAGCACCCCTGCCACACCGGCAGCGTCGGCCGTTCGCAGAATTGCCCCCAGGTTCCCCGGTTTTTCCACGCCTTCAAGCACCAGCAGCGGGCCCGTGGCACGCGGCTTCCACTGCGCGAGGGCAAACGAGGGCACTTCCGCGACTGCCACGAGCCCTTCGTTGCGACTTCCAAAGGCGACCTTGGCGAACGCGGCCGCCGCCAAGGAAAGGGGCTCACCTCCCGCCGCCTCAAGACGGGGCAGCAGGTCGCTTGGTGGGGTGATCGTTTCGTCGAGAAAGATCTCCCGAAAACGGATCCCCGCGGTGGCTGCGCGATCGATCTCGCGGAGGCCATCGATCAGGGTCAATCCGCGGCTCCGCCGCTCGCCGGCATCCCGCAGGCGGGCCGCCGCTTTGATTCGGGGATTCGCGGGACTCGTGATGCGTTCGAAGGGGATCATCTCGATGGCTTCTCTGAAGAATCGGCTATTCTGTTCGCCGGAGGAACCCTTGCATGGCTGCGTATCTCACCACACCGCCCGACACCGACAAGATGCCCCCCGGTATTCCCTACATCATTGGGAATGAGGCGGCCGAACGCTTTAGCTACTACGGCATGCGGACGATTCTCACCGTCTTCATGTTTCGCTACTTGCATCTGATGAGTGAGACCGTGCTGCCGGCGATGAGCAAGGCGGAGGCCCAAGAGCACTATCACACCTTTTCCTCGTGGGTCTACTTTTTCCCGATTGTCGGGGCGATCCTCTCCGACGCGATCACGGGCAAGTATCGCATCATCATGGTGGTGTCGGTGCTCTACTGCCTCGGCCACCTGGCACTCGCCTTTATGGGAGGGAGCGGACTCTCGCCCGAACAGTGGATGTGGCTTGGTCTGTTTCTGATCGCCCTCGGCTCGGGCGGGATCAAGCCTTGCGTTTCCGCGCATGTGGGCGACCAGTTTGGATCGCGGAACGAACACCTGATGGAGAAGGTCTATCAGTGGTTCTACTTCTCGATCAACTTTGGCTCGACCCTCTCCACGATTCTCACACCATGGCTGCTGGAGTGGTATGGGCCGCACGTGGCGTTTGGTGTGCCGGGTGTGTTGATGGCCATCGCCACGCTGATGTTCTGGATGGGGCGGAACGTGTTTATCCACGTGCCCGCCGGCGGGCTCGCGTTCCTCAAGGAGACCTTCAGCCGAAACGGGTTGATGACCATCCTGCGGCTGGGCATGGTCTATCTCGTGATTGCAGTCTTCTGGGCTCTCTTCGACCAAACGAGCTCCGCCTGGGTGCTCCAGGCCGAAGACATGAATCTTCGGTGGCTTGGCATTGAGTGGCTGCCGTCGCAGATCCAGGTGCTCAATCCGCTCTTGGTGATGGCGATGATTCCGCTGTTCCAGTTTGTCGTCTATCCGGCGATCAACCGCGTGTTTCGTCTCACCCCTCTGCGAAAGATCGGCATCGGTCTGTTTGTGATGGCGGCGGGCTTCGGCCTCTCGGCAGTCGTGCAGGGCTGGATCGATGACGGCGGCCGACCGAGTGTGGCCTGGCAGTTTGTGGGATACGTCATCGTGACCGCTGCCGAGATCATGATCTCGATCACAGGGCTTGAGTTCTCCTATGCGCAGGCTCCGAAGACGATGAAGTCGGTGATCATGGCGATCTGGCTGTTTTCGGTGTCGCTGGGGAACTTCGTGACGGCGATGGTGAACCACTCCATCCAGGTGCCAAGTATCACCCCAATCGTGGCCGAGGCTGGGCAACTGGAGGCCACGGAAGCGGGCGGCAGCGACACGATTGCCGAACGCTTGATTCGGGTGGAGGATCTGCAGCCGAGAGAGACATGGGAAGACGCGGGCGAGAGCGTGGTCGTGCGGACGATCCGCCTTGCCGGTAGCGATGGATCGTTCGACACGTCTGACGATGTGCTGCTGTCGTTTAACCGCTTCTCCGCACTCGTGGGCGTGGTTACGCAGGAAGATGCTGCCCTCGCCACAGCCAAGGAGAAGATCGACGCGGCGTTCTTTGGTTCCGCAGAGAGCGATGCTGCGAAGGAGCTCCCATCGGACGACGCGGGCCTCGAACTGCTCGCTGGAATCAATGATTCCGTTGGCAACCCGATCGGCTACCACCGCATCACCCGCGATCGCTACCGACTTGTGGCGGACGGAGCGGATGGTGCGCGTTTGACCCCAGACGACGTCGTGCTCACGGCGACCGTGGTGCGAGCGGATGCCGAAGAGGCTGCTCGCATGAAGGACAAGCCACTGACGTGGCGCGAGAAGCGGCTCATCGAGCTTCGCGGCGAGGAAGGGCAGCGGCAGGTGGAGGCCGAGCGTGGCGAGGCCCCTGAGACGAGGATCGATGCCGACACGTCGATTGGTGGCCTCGTAACGCTTGAGGGTGCCGACTACTTCTGGTTCTGGACGGCGTGCATGGCTGCTGCGGGCGTGGTGTTCATTCCAGTCTCGCTGCTCTACCGAGACGGAAGGCAACTCCCAGGAAGCCCGGAGGCAGACACGCCCGAAGTGGCGTAGTCCCAGCCGGCTCATGAGAGGCCGTTCGAGGTGTGCGGAACTTTTTGAAGGCGTGAGCGTTCAAAAAGTATCAGGGGGTTTCGCTCAGGGCTTCGTTAGGCGTGCGAAGGCGCGTGCGTGGGCCCGCGAACGTTTTTACGAGGAGAGAGACGTGATCAATAAACGGCATGGTGGATGGCCCGCTGGGCTCGTCGTGGCGGGGTTGAGTCTGTGGGCTTCGTCGGCCGTCGCGTCGCCGGCATTCCTCACGAGTCCGTCGTTGAGTGACCTCGGCAGCAGCCTCGGAAGCCTGCCGGGCCTCGTGATGATGGCCTTCGCAGAAGAAGGCCGGCCGCATGATCGGGGCGGGCATGAGCATGCAGAGCACGCGCGGGGTGACCATCGTGAGTCAGCCGAGCACCGCGGAGGACGAGGCGAACATGGCGACCACGCCGAGCACAACGCCCGTCGTGAGCACAGTAGCAGACCCGAGCCCGGCAGCAGACTCGAGCCCGGCCGTCGTCCTGAGGCCAGTGAGCGTGGTGGAGCCGGGCGTCAGGATCATCAGCCGCATCGCCGCCCCGAAGCGCGTGACGGTCATCGGCGTCCGGAGCCTCGCGTCGAGCGTTCAGCGGAGCGTGCCGCTCCCCCACAGCGAGGTCCACGTCCTGCTGGCGGGCCACCGCGAGCGCCAGGGATGGGCCGCGGCCCATCCGCTGGTGGACCACCGGCACCGATGATGCGAGGCCCGATGGGGCCTGGACCGAACATGGGGCCTCCATGGATGCGTGGGCCAGCCGGACCGTCGTTTGGGATGGGCCGCATGCCGATGGGGCCTGTGCCAGGCGCGAAGCCGCAGTCCCCCGGCGCGAGACCGCAGTCCCCCGGCGCGAGACCGCTTGGCCCCCCATCGGCAGGACGTCGGCCGTTTGGCGGGCCACCAAGCCCAGGGGCTCATGGCGGTCCTCGAGGAGACGCGAGTGAGCAGGTGCTTCGCCAGAAGCTGATGGAGATGGAGATGCGGATCCGCAAGCTCGAAGCCGAGGTGCGTCGTTTGCGGGAAGACGACTGACGTGAAGAGCGTCGCAACTCGCTGAAGAAAAGAGGCGAGGCCGGGCAAAAGCCCGGCCTCGCTTTTTCATGTCAGGAAGGTTTTAGCGTTTGGCTTTTTTGCGTTTGGCGACCTTCTTACGGCGACGCACGGGCACGTTGTCGCCCTCCTCCTCGCCATCGTCTTCAGTCTCGTCTTCCAGGTCTGGGGGCGCGTTGGCCGCGATGTCCATGCCTGGCACGGACGGGGGAACGATGATCACGTTGTCGCCAAGATCGAGTGGTTCATCCTCTTCGATGGGCTTGCCGCTCTCATCGAGTTTCATGTCGGCTTCGGCGGTCTTTTTCTTGGCGACGGCAAGGAGCTGGTCGTAGACCGCCTGGCGGTCAGAGCCGTTGATCTGGGACACCGCTGAGGCGACCTCCCCGAGATACCGCAGAAAGATCTGTCGGCGCTGTCCTTCCTGTGCCACCCGTTGCCGTCGGCGAAGGTACATGCCGAGTTTGCGGCCAACGGCCTGGAGCGCCAGCCGGATTTCTTTGGTGATCTCTGGATACGACGCGATGGCCTCTTTCGACTCACTTGTAAACGGCACCCACACGCTCGCCACATGCACCATCACCGTCACAGGGCCACTCGGAAGGCTGCCGCGGGACTGCGACAGGCCGTACGAACGCCAGTTATTGGCAAGGATGGTCTGCGTGACGGCGCACGCGCCGTGCTGAAACTGCAGAGGGACGCGGTTGGCATACCGCAGCACGTTCATGCTCTGCCCCTCGTCGAGGTTCACATGCTGCATCGCCTCGTGCAGACCCTTGAGTGCCGGCTTTTTGAGTTTGGAGGGGCTCTGTCTCGGTGCCAGCTTGGCTGCGGTGAGAATCTTTTCGACAGCCTCCGGGCCCACGCCGGCGAAGGTGGTGAGGAGAAACTGCCTGAGGCTGCGGGCATCGCTCTGCTCTGCCAACTCCGTGAGCGCCTCGAGTGTGACCTTCCGTGCAGCCGGTGCACCGCCATATGCCAGCGCGGCCTCGATCACGAACGGATTGCCGCGGTAGACCCCCGGTGGTCGAGTCGCTGCCACAAAAAACTCACCAGGCACCACCTGCCGCAGACCTGCCAACAGCCGTTGCTCGCCAATCGGCACCACGCAGTCCGTTGCTGGTGGCGGAATTTTCGTGTCTTGAATGGCGCGGTACAGGGCATCCGCCTCACCGCGTCCGATCTTTGAGGCGGTCGCGCGGGTGGAGAGTTTGGCCTGTTCGCAGATGCGTCGGGCCACCCCTGATCCAACCCGTGAAAAACTCGTGGTCAGAAAGTGAGAAAGCGTGTCCTTCGGATGCTCTTGGAGCATGGTCACCAGGCGACCAAGTTCGATGCCATATGGGTGCGGCTTGATCTCGCGTGGCTCTGGGGGAAGTTCGTCGGTGGCTCGATCTATCGCCCGCGTGGTGCCGTCGGGAGCGGTGAAGTTGATCCGAGCATGCGGGTTGGCGATGGCTGTTTGCTCGAGGTACTCCTCCACGCTACCCCGGCCACGCTGGTACTTTGCTTCCAGTTCGATCGTGACTCGTGTGCCGTGATCGACCGACTCCCCACGGTCGTTGACTTCAACCCACTCGATTCCGTGCTTCTTCTTCAGGTCGTCGCCGGCTTTGCCAGGCGGGATGTCAACGCCCTCACCACGGCCGTTGAGGATCTCAGGCTTGTTGAGTTTGGTATCGATCCGAAGTTCGTAGTAGTGCGCGGGCTTGCGGGCCGCGGTCTTGGAAATGATCTTCACCGGCTTGCCGGTGGTGAGCACGCCGTACATGCCTGCGGCGGAGATGCCGATGCCCTGCTGACCGCGGCTCATCCGCAGCCGATGAAACTTCGACCCGTAGAGAAGTTTGCCGAAGATCAGCGGGATCTGTTTGCTGACGATGCCAGGGCCGTTGTCCTGGATCCCCACGCGGTAGCGGCCCGCCTCGGTCTCCTCGAGGTGCACCCAGATCTCAGGAAGGATTCCCGCTTCCTCGCACGCATCGAGGGCGTTGTCGACGGCTTCCTTCACGGTGGTCAGCAGGGCTTTCCGCGGTGAGTCAAAGCCGAGCAGGTGGCGATTCTTGGCGAAGAACTCACTGACGGAGATGTCGCGTTGGCTTGCGGCCATGCTCTGCGCCGTGGCCCGCCGTTTCTTCCCTCCGGCAGCAGGGGTGGCCTCGACTTCTGGGCTGCCGTCGTCTGAGGGGCTTTCCGACTCGGGTGAAACGGTTTTCTTGGCACGGGTTGGTCGGGGGCGGGCCATGGTCGGTCGTTTCCGGGAAACAGGCTTTTTCACTTTCGGCGGCCGTTTCATCGGGCCGCAGGCTCACTCGTGTCGTCGGGCGAACCCAACGGCTGACTCCGACTGTCGTTGGGGACGAGAGGTTTGGCAAGAGGGGAAATCTATGCCGGTTACGTGGAGTGTTTCGCCGGGTGGCGTCTTGGCGGTCGAACCGGTTGCCCGCGTGGCATCAGTTCTGCCTGTTGCGAAGGAGGTCGCGGGCCGCAGATGGGTGATTTACCTCGCGGGGATCCTGCTGCCGAACTCTGAGGAAGGGCGAGGCAGGGACGCACGCCACACGAATCAACTGAGGGAAGGGAACGAGCCATGCAGAGTCGCGCACCAGAGAATCGGAGCGTTCTGCGACGCACCATCACCGCGGCAGTGGTTGCCGTGGCTGCCACATGGTCTGTCTCATCAGTGACCGCAGCCACGATCGAGGGGGGCGTTCAGGCTCCCACTCCCGACCTGTTCTACAACTACTACGCGCCCCCAGTTCCGGCGAACGGATACCCAGGCGTTGGAGCCCAACTCTACGTGACTCCGCGTCCCGTGCCGCCACGCGTGGGCCATACCTGGATCACCTACCCACCCCTGATGCCTCACGAGTTTCTCTACAAGCATCATCGCCGTTGGGTTCGTCCGTACGGTGCCACCGGCTTTAAGACTGACACGCGTGCCTACTGGTATTGATCCTCACGCATCGCTCTCCAAGAAAAGGCGTCCGACACATGAAGAGGTTTTCACACACCACGTTGTTGGTGGCTGTTGCCGCGATCGTCATCCTCGCGACGGTCAGCGAAGCGTTTGCCGGTGGATCACGTGCCGCTCAGAAACGCTACACCTTGCGAAGCCAGGGGCGAAGCTGGCACAGCGGCTGGTATGACCCGTCCGTTGGTCGGCCGATGGCGCTCGTGGTGCCCCCCACGGCGGAGTTCATGTCGCAGTACTCGTGGGGTGTGCCCTCGACACGTGTTACGCCGCTCTACCATCAGTACAGCCGGCCGTATCCGGGGGCTGGAGCGCTTCCCGGCACAAGCCCGCTGCTGCCAACGCCGCCAGTTCCCAGTGACACGGTGCAGTTTGGCGTGTCACCGGTGCGCGGCCCCTGGTAAGCCGGAAAGCCTCTTGCCGTTCCCAAGCCGACGATCCACGCGAGAGGAAACCCTCTAGCGTGGTTTCGGC
>JAPOIM010000060.1 GCA_029978905.1 Planctomycetota bacterium | reverse complement strand
TCCGCTCAGGGTGGAAAAACACTGCAGCTGCATGGAACACCGAAAACATCAGTTGGATGGCTCGGGTCCTTCCCTTCATGGAAGAGATTGCGATTCACAGCCAGATCGACTTTGAGTTGAGCCCTGGCTGGGGCGGCAACAATGCCGTGGTCATGACCAACACCATCAAGACCTACCGGTGCCCGTCGGACGGCGGCAAAGGGCGGGTCCAGTGGACTGACCCCACAGGCGTGAAGCAAACCGGTGGTGCACCGAATAACACACGCTTCGGCTTCGGACAGACCAACTACCTCGCCAGTGCTGGCGACTCCTTCCAGATCGGCACGAGTGCGGCGAGCGCCCGCATGCGAGGTGTCGTCATGAGTCACGACACCGGAACTGCCGGTCCTCCGGGCAATAATCCAGGATCGATCGGCATGGCTGACTGCATCGACGGCACTTCGAAAACGATTTGGGCATCTGAAGTGGTGATCGGGCATCCCTACTTGGCCGTGAACTCGTCGATGAACACCTCGGGTGAAGTCAACGCCACGCCAACCGACAACGGATGTCCACGTACCGGAACTCCCGGAACAGCGACGCGCAATCAGATTGGCGCGAGCTGGTTTGAGGGCTACTTCGCCCAGCACATCGCGTTTAGCGGACTCATGACGCCAAACTCGAGGCTCTTCGATTGCACGTCAAACTCAAATGACCTCGCCGTCGCCTCGCGAAGCAAGCACCCGGGGCTCGTGCAGTGCGTGGCAGTCGATGGCTCGGTTCACGCCGTGACTGACGACATTGACTGGGCTCTCTGGCGGAACCTGAGCAACCCATCCGATGGGTTTCCAGCGGCTTTCCCGTGATTTCTACAAGTCGCCACCGTCCGGCCTCGCCCTCGTGCGAGGCCGGACGAGGCGCGCGTCGCGTTGTGACCAAACCTGGGCTTGGCCGGCCAGCTCAACCTGTGAATCGGCTCCCCAGCGATGGTCGTTCAAAGCGGTCTTTTCTTCTTTCGGTTCGGTTTTATTCCTCGGAGATTTTCATCTTCATATCACCCCGTGTTTAGGAGTTTTCAAATGCTTTTCGGTTTTCCATCACGCGGCCGCTCGTCGCGTTACTCTGGCTTCACGCTCGTGGAGCTGCTGGTGGTGATTGCCATCATCGGCGTCTTGGTCGGGCTGCTCTTGCCCGCCGTCCAGTCGGCTCGTGAAGCCGCCCGGCGATCCAGCTGCTCAAACAATCTCAAGCAGCTTGGCCTCGCCGTTCAAAACTTCCACGACACGAAAAACAGGTTTCCTGAAGGCCGTGTCCGAAAAGGATTCAAGAACACGGCAGCCGCGTGGAATACGGAAAACATCAGTTGGATGGCCCGCATCCTTCCGTTCATCGAGGAAACTGCCCTCCATAGCCAGATCGACTTTGAACTCAGCCCAGGCTGGGGTGGCAACAACGCCGTGGTGATGACCAACGCCGTCAAGACCTATCGCTGCCCTTCAGACGGCGGCAAGGGACGCGTGACGTGGAAAGACCCCACGGGCGTGAAGCGGACTGGTGGCGCTCCAAACAACACCAGGTTTGGTTTCGGCCAGACCAACTACCTCGCGAGCGGTGGCGACTCGTTTCAGCTTGGCACCAACACCGGCAACGCCCTCACGCGAGGTGTCGTCATGAGCCACGACTGGGGAACCGCAGGCCCTCCGGGCAAAGACCCAGGGTCGCTTGGTATGGCCGACTGCATCGACGGTACGTCGAAGACGATCTTCGCGTCTGAGGTGGTGATCGGCCATCCCTATCTCGCGGTCAACTCGGCATACCGAACGGCTGCTGGTATTGCGAGTGCATCCCCAACCGACAACGGTTGCCCCACCTCCGGCGCACCCGGAACTGCAACCCGAAATCAAATCGGCGCGAGCTGGTTCGAAGGCTACTTCGCCCAGCACATCGCCTTCTCGGCTCTGATGACGCCAAACTCGCGGCTCTACGATTGCACTTCCAACTCCAACGACATGGCATTCGCGTCGCGGAGCAAGCACCCCGGGCTCGTGCAGTGTGTCGCGGTCGACGGCTCGGTCCACGCCGTCACCGACGACATCGACTGGTTCGTGTGGCGGAATCTCGGCAACCCCGCCGACGGCAACCCCGCCGCGTTTAAGTAGTCGGCTCTGAGCCGGCTCTTTTCGGGCTTTTCTTACTCGCACAGGCGCCTTGGGAGGCTGGATTTCCAGCCTCCCAAGGTTCGCCGCCGCGCCGACCCCGCTTTCAGGGGTTGACGCCCTCGTCAGATTCTTACAGGCTACTGACAGGGGAAACGTGAGCAGCGATCTGCTGGGGGCAGGTCACCACGACTGCAAACGTCTCTTTTACTTTTCTTTTTTGCCTGGTTCCTGCTCATTGCGTGGCTTCGTGCACCTTATGCGGCGAGGCTGGCGTTGACGGTTCGCACTTTTCATCTGCTCCAAATTTTCTCGGAGATTTTCATCTTCACAGCAAACCATTTTGGGAGGTTTCGCCATGTCTTTCGGATTTTCTTCTCGCGGCCTGCGGTCGCGTCGCCCTGGCTTCACGCTCGTGGAGTTGCTTGTGGTGATCGCCATCATTGGCGTCTTGGTCGGGCTGCTCTTGCCCGCCGTCCAGTCGGCTCGTGAAGCCGCCCGGCGGTCCAGTTGCTCAAACAATCTCAAGCAGATTGGCCTCGCGGTTCAAAACCACCACGACACCAAAAACCGCTTCCCCGAAGCTCGCGTCCGCACGAGGTGGAAGAACCCTGGCGCGATGTGGAACACTGAAAACATCAGCTGGATGGCCCGCATCCTTCCCTTCATGGAAGAAACGGCGCTCCACAGCCAGATCGATTTCGAGCGGAGCCCAGGCTGGGGTGGTAATAACGCGGCTGTCATGAAGAACACCGTCAAGCCGTACCGCTGTCCCTCGGACGGAGGCAAGGGGCGTGTGGTGTGGAAAGACCCCACGGGGGTGAAGCGGACGGGCGGTGCGCCGAACAACACCCGATTTGGCTTCGGTCAGACCAACTACCTCGCCAGCGGTGGTGACTCATTGCAGCTCGGGACAAGCGTTAGCAGCAATCAGTTGCGTGGTGTGTTGATGAGCCATGACTGGCAGGGTAACACGCTTGCCGCAACCCGCGACCCCGGATCCCTCGGTATGGCGGACTGCATGGACGGAACGTCGAAGACGATCTTCGCTTCGGAGGTGGTGATCGGCCATCCTTACCGGAACGTCAACTCCGCGTACCGAGCTGCCGGTGACAGAGGGAAGGTCACGCCAACCGACAATGGTTGCCCGACATCCGGCGCGCCCCACACGGCCACACGCAACCAAATCGGGGCGAGTTGGTTTGAGGGCTACTTTGCCCAGCACATCGCGTTCTCAACCCTGATGACGCCGAACTCGCAGCTTTACGATTGCTCCCAAAACTCAAACGACATGGCGTTTGCGTCGCGGAGCAAACATCCGGGGCTCGTGCAGTGCGTAGCCGTCGATGGCTCGGTACACGCGGTGACCGACGACATCGACTGGAACGTTTGGCGATGGCTTGGCAACCCTTCTGACGGCGTCGCAGCTTCGCTTGGCCGTTAATACCCTGCCGCACAGCGATACGCAATCCAAGGGCGGGGGTCGCGCGACCCCCGCCCTTTTTTGTTCGGTCTTCGCGCGACAATCCCGAGCGAGTGCGGTAGAATGCCGTCTCGCAGCGTCTCCATGGTTTCCCGCCCACCGCGGTGGCTCTCCATCGGTGATGTTCTACGTTCCGGTTTTCGCACGTCCCTACGACGTGCCTGCAAAGGAGTTTCTTGTGAAGAAGACTTGGTCACTTTTCGCCTTTATTCCCCTCCTCGCCCTGACTCTTTCCGTCACCGGTTGCGATAGCGGCCCGGCGAGCGATCCCGCAACGGACGACACGAGCACCGGCGACATCCAACTCACCGAGGAAGAAGAAGCTGGCGAGCAGGCTTACAGCAACCAGTAAAAACGGGCCGAGTCACGGGGTGACGCGCCTCGCCGCGTCACCCCGCTGGCCTCGCTTTCAATGACTACCACGCTGACGGTTCCGCGACGGTGCCAGTGCGTTCGATCTCTTGCCCGCCGCCCGTCGCTCTCCCCACCATGGCCGCGGAGTCGCCGTTTTGGTGAACAGCGTGCGTCGCGAATCTCTACCAGCCACCCTGCTCCGACCTCCCTGCCCTTGCGGCGGCTTCCACCGCAGAGCCGTTGCGGTGTGCCTCTGCGTCTGGCTGGGCTTGAGCACGCTGCTGTCTCCCTGCTCTGCCGTTGCGGATGAACGCGTGGGCGGAGAGCCGGCGTACCGCCTGCAACTCTGCTCTCACTGCCACCTTCCACCGGACCCCACGATTCTTCCCAAAGACGCCTGGCCGGCCACGATCTACCAGATGGGCGGGCTCGGTGGGTTTGGTGTGAATGTCTCTGCGGCCGTCGATCTCGAGGCCGTCGTGGACTGGTATGTCAGCCACGCCCCGGAAACGCTTCCGCCCGCATCAGTGGCCGCTGTCGCCGCGCCGAAGCCGCGGTTTCTACCGAACGGACAACTGAGCCTACGAGACACGAACGCGGCGCCTTTCGTGTCGAACCTGCTGGTCACTCAGCTCACGTCCTCCGAGCCGCAGCTGGTGCTCTGCGACATGAAAAATGGTGGCGTGTGGTTGGGTGATCCGGCCGACGGAGCCTGGGCTCCGACAAAGGTCGCGTCGCTCGCGAGCCCCGCGAGGGCCGAAGCCGCCGACCTCGATGGGGATGGCCGCATGGACCTCGTGGTCGCGGTGCTCGGGTCGGCGATGGCGATGGACCATCTCCTGGGGGAAGTCGTCTGGCTCCGCCAAACGCCCGACCAAGGCTTCGACCCGATCGTGCTCGCAGATGGCCTTGGGCGTGTGGCCGACGTCCAGCCGGTCGACATCGATGCCGACGGCGACCTCGACCTCGCGGTGGCGGAGTTTGGCTGGCGGCAAACGGGCCACGTGCTGCTCCTGGAAAACCGGGCGGGGCCAAACGCGCAGCCTCGTTTCACGCGGACCGAGCTCGACGGCAACCATGGTGCCTGCCGCATCGCCGCCACCGACATCGATCTCGATGGTCGACTCGATCTCGTGGCCCTCTTTGCCCAGGAGCACGAGCGGGTTCGCGTGTACCGAAACGGGACCGATGGTTGGTCCGAGACCCACGACATCTGGCGTGCCCCGCACCCCGCCTGGGGCCACTCCAGCATGCACGTCGTCGACCTCGACGGCGATGGCGATCCCGACATCCTGCTGACCAACGGCGACTCCTACGACAACGCCTTGCTCAAGCCCGACCACGGCATTCGCTGGCTGGAGAACCAAGGCAACTTCTCCTTTGTCGCACGCGACATCGCCCCCATGCCGGGCAGTTATTCGGCCGCCGCGGCAGACCTCGACGACGACGGCGATCTCGACCTCGTGGCGTCGGCGCTTGCGGAACCCGAAGAGGGAAACCGTGCAACGGGCGGCCTTGTGTCGCTGATGTGGCTCGAGCAGACGACCGCGGGCGTGTTTCAGCCGCACGCCCTCGAGCTCGGTGACCTCAGGCATCCCTTCCTCCTGATGCACGACGCGGATCAGGATGGGCACGACGACATTCTCGCTGCCAACGGCTGTTTCGATGACACGGCCCTCGAGCCGTCGGCTCCGGGCGTCCAGATCTGGCTCAACCAGGGTCGCTAACGCGCAACGATGGTGACCACACCGCCTCCATCCCGTTTTCAACGGCTGCTCGTGATCGCTGGCTGCCTCACTCTGGTGGCCCTGCTCTACGCAGGCTTCCAGTGGGCCAACAGCGATGGGCTCACCGCCGCGCGGCTCGCGATGGCCGAGCGTCGCGATGCCGAGGCGATCGTGCTCCTTGACGAGGCCCTGCTCCGTCGCCGATCCGCCGCCGAGGCCGCGTATCTCATGGCCCGCTGCCACCGCCGGCTCGGCGAGGTGCGTGACTTCCGGCGAAGCCTCACGCTCGCGACGAATCTCGGTTTTGCCCCAGCCGTCCTCGACCGCGAGCAGACGCTCTTTCTCATTCAGGCCGGCCAACTCGCCGTGAACTCAGCCGAGGCACGGTCGCTCCTGGCCGACCCCGGAGACGACACGCTCGACATCTACGAGGCGGTGGTCCGCGGCTGCCTGACCACGCTGCAGTTCGACGAAGCCGAGCGTTTCCTCGACGGCTGGCGTGCCGACTTTCCCGACGATCCCCTCCCCTTTTATTACGACGGCCTGATCGCCGAGAGCCACGGCAACTGGCCCGCCGCAGTTGAGAACCTGCTCGCAGCCATCGACCGGGGGATGCCGCCACGAGGCGATGCCCTGGTGCATCTCGCCGAGGCCCAGCGGCGGGCGTATCGCTACCACGACGCGCTCTCCACCTACGCACGCTGCGACACGACGCGGGTGGACGTGATGCGTGGCCGGGCCGCTTGCCTTGAGGCCCTGCGCGACCTCGATGGCGCTCGCGAGACGTATCGCGAGCTTCTCGAACGTTTTCCCGACGACACCGCGTCGCTCACCGCCGCCGGGCGGCTCGATGCCAAGCGAGGGGAGCACGCCTCTGCCAAGCACCTGCTCGAGCGTGCGATTGCCCTCTCCCCAAGCGATGTCCGCGCCTGGCACGCCCTCGCCTGGAGCCTCGTGAATCTTGGCGAGGCTGACCGGGCCACCGACGCCTTTCGCGAAGCCGTACGACTGACCGACCAGATTCAACACACGGAGCGGCTCCGCCGACGGGTAGACGAAGATCCCCGCGACGTGCGTGCTCGCCTGCAACTCGCCGAAGTCATGCTCCGCGAAGGCCGCACCCAGGATGGCCTGATGTGGCTCAACAGTGTCCTCACGCTGGATCCTGCCAACACCGCGGCCCAGGCCTTGCTCGATTCGCAGCCGCCCCGCGAGGAGCAGGTCGATGCCCCCCCCACCGCCCCTCCAAACTCGTAAAAAGGCCTGCCGCAGGCCACTTCGGCTCATTACGATGAAGGGAGCGACGAGGAAGAGCACGCCTACTCGTGTGTTCGCCCGGGAGGCACACCGGGGTGTGGACGTCGTCGAACGCGTGGAGTGCTGGCCTTGGATGTCATTTCGGAAGGAGCATCTGTGATCCGCCTTGGCATTCAAACACGCCTGCGCACGCTGGCCGTGCTGTCGTCGCTATTGGCGGCATCGCCTTTTGCCGCGGCTGCCGATCCGACCGAGCCGCCGGCGTCGGTGGTCGCGCTCCTCCGCCAGGAGTGCGCGGCGTGTCACGCAGGGGATGCCGCGGAGGCGGGCCTCGACCTGACAGTGCTCACGAACCCGCTCGCCAGCCAGGCGGCTCTCGCAAGCTGGATCCGCATCATCGATCGCGTGGAGGCGGGCGAAATGCCGCCGCCCGACGCTGGCCCGCTGCCGCCGGAACGCCGCGAGCAGCTGGCCTCTGAGGCCGGGGCATGGCTTCGCGAGGTACAGACCCAACACTGGCAGGAGAGCGGCCGCGTGCTTGGCCGACGGCTGACGAACCTCCAGCTTGAGCGAACCCTGCACGACCTCCTGGGGATCGACATTCCCCTTGCCAATCAGCTCCCGGAAGACCCCCGCACGAATGGCTTCACGACCGTGGCAGCTGGGCAGTCGATGAGCCATTTCCAAGTTCAGGCCCACCTCGACATCGTCGACATCGCCCTCGATGAGGCGTTTCGTCGCGTCTCCTCCCCGCCTGACGAATGGGAGCGGCTACTCACGGCTCCCGAACTCTGTCGGCAGGATCCGAGCCGGCGCTGCCGTGAGCCGGAACTGATCGACGGCCACGCCGTCACCTGGAATGGCAACGTGATCTACTACGGCCGTCTGCCCGCCACGCAGGCACGCGAGTCTGGCTGGTATCGCTTCACGATCCGCGCCTCGGCTCTGAACGTGCCCGAGAAGCATGGCGTGTGGTGCTCGGTCCGCACCGGGCTGTGCGTGTCGAGCGCACCGCTGCTGGAATGGGCTACCGCCTTCGAAGCCACTGCCGAGCCCGCCGAGTGGACCTTCGAAACTTGGCTTCCGCAGGGGCACATGCTGGAAGTCCGCCCTGCCGACGTGACGCTCAAGCAGGCGCGGTTTGCGGGCGGTCAGATCGGCACCGGCGAGGGGGCCCCTCAGAACGTCACCGGCGTGGCGATCCACCAGGTGGTGATGGAACGGATCCACCGCAAGGGCGGCGACGAGGCGGTCTGCGAACGGCTCTTCGATCAACCGCTGCCACCTGGCGACACACGCGCGAGCCCTGATCTCGCCACCGCCCGCGCGGAGATTGCCCGGCTGATTCCTCGCTTTGCCGAGCGGGCTTTTCGTCGGCCCGTCTCCGCCGCCGAGATCACTCCCTACATCGACCTCGCAGAGCAGCAGCTCACTACGGGAGCCTCCTTGCTCGACGCCCTTCGCAGCAGCTACCGCGGCATCCTCTGCTCGCCCCGGTTTCTCTACTTTCAGGAGGCCCCGGGCCAGCTCGATGACTTCGCCATCGCGTCGCGGCTGAGTTACTTCCTCTGGAACTCGATGCCCGATGAGATCCTGATCGACCTCGCCAAGCGGCAGCAGTTGCAGGATTCCGACGTCGTCCGCAGCCAGGTGGAGCGGATGCTCGCCGACGGCCGCAGTCGACAATTTGTGGAAGACTTTGCCCGCGAGTGGCTCGACCTCTCCCTCATCGACTTCACCGAACCAGACCGCCGGCTCTTTCGCGACTTCGATCAGGTCGTGCAGAGCTCGATGCTCGCCGAGACCTATGCGTCCCTCGACACGATGGTCCGCGAGAATCTCCCGGTCAGCCATCTCGTGAAATCAGACACGACCTTTCTCAACAGCCGCCTCGCCCGCTACTACGGCGTAGAGGGAGTGGAGGGCGACACCCTGCGGCCCGTCTCTCTCACGCCTGAAGACCACCGTAGCGGTGGCGTGCTCACGCAGGGGGCGATCCTCAAGGTCACGGCCAACGGCACCAACACGTCCCCCGTCCTTCGCGGGCTGTGGGTGTCGGAGCGTCTGCTTGGGCTCGACATTCCTCCTCCGCCATCCAACGTGCCCGCCATCGAACCCGACATCCGCGGCGCGACAACGATTCGCGAGATGCTGGAGAAACACCGGGCGGATG
The DNA here is from genome assembly GCA_029978905.1 of Planctomycetota bacterium. Taxonomy (GTDB): domain Bacteria; phylum Planctomycetota; class Planctomycetia; order Pirellulales; family UBA1268; genus M30B53. The sequence continues at coordinate 15,995 of JAPOIM010000060.1, read as the reverse complement.
CGTCCTGCGCTGCCTGCCACGCCGCGTTCGATCCCGCTGGGTTTGCCCTGGAAAACTACGACCCCACCGGGCGGTGGCGCGACACCTACCCAATCGTGCAGGATGGCAAGGTGGTGCCGGGCGCGCCGATTGACGCCAGCGGTACGCTCGCCGATGGGCGTCGGTTTGGCGATGTTACCGGACTCGAAGACCTGCTCGCCGCGGACATGCGGGCCGTCACCCGCGGCGTGGGAACGCGGCTGCTCACCTACGGCACCGGCGCTCCGGTCACCTTTGCCGACCGGTCCGACGTGGAAAACCTCGTTGATGCGGCCGAAAAACGTGGGTTTGGCTTGAGAAGTCTCGTGGCCGAGGTCGCCGCGAGCCGACTCTTCCAGATAAAGTAGGGTTCTCACACGTCTCCTGGAGCCTCCCATGCCAGCCCATTTCCGGATCAACACGGGGCGACGCCTGCCTCGCCGCACCCTGCTTCGCGGAGCGGGCGTGGCGCTCGCGCTGCCCTGGATGACGGCGATGCAGCGGGTGGCGCAAGGCGATTCGGAGGAGCAAGCTCCCCGACGATTCGTGGCGATGACGCTCGGGCTTGGCCTTCACGGGGCCAACCTGAACCCATCTTCCGCTGGTGCCGACTATGCCCCCAGCCCATACCTCGCGCAGCTCCAAGACCTGCGGCACCGATTCACGGTGATTTCTGGCACGTCGCACCCGGGTGTGAGCGGAGGCCACCGAGCTGAGGCGAGCATTCTTTCGGCGAATGTGCTCGCGCCCGTCGGTCGCGGGAAGAACTCGATCTCGCTCGACCAGTACATGGCCAAGCACCTCGGCAACCACACCCGCTACCCCTCCTTGGTGCTCTCCAGCAGCGGCAGCAACAGCCCCTCCTACACCGAGCAGGGCGCCATGATCCCGGCCGAGTCGTCACCGAGCCGGCTCTACATGAAACTCTTTGTCGACGACTCGCCCGCCGAGCAGCTGCGTCAGTCGCAGCGGCTCCTTGAGGGGCGGAGCATCATGGACCTCGTCGCCGACGACGCCCGCCGCCTCCGCCGCGAACTCGGCGCTGGCGATCGCGACCGCCTCGACTCGTATGCCGAGAGCGTGCGGGCACTGGAGCGAAGGCTGCAGGACTCCGCAGACTGGGCCCGGCGCCCCAAGCCCACCGTCGACATGCCCCAGCCTGCCGACATCGTCGACCCCAACGACTTCATCGGGCGGCAGCGGCTGATGAACGACATGGTCCGCCTCGCCCTCCAAACCGACTCCACCCGCTTCATCACCTATCACCTGGGTGGAAGCGGGGGCGTCATTCCCCTCCCGGGTGTCGACGACGGGTATCACAACCTCAGCCACCACGGGCTCGACGGTGAAAAGATCGAGCAACTGGCGATTGTCGAAGAGGCGATCGTTGGTGCCTGGGGCGACTTCCTCAGAGACCTCGCCGCCACCGATGACCACGGCGGGAACCTGCTGGAACAGACGTCGGTGTTGCTCACAAGCAACCTTGGCAACGCCTCCAATCACGACAACCGCAACATGCCGGTGTTGGTCGCGGGCGGGCGGTTCCGTCACGGACAACACCTCGCGTTTGATCAGAAACGCAACTACCCCCTGCCCAACCTCTTTGTGAACCTGCTGCAGGAGCAAGGCATGGAAGTCGATCGCTTCGCGAGCAGCACCGGCACCATGACCGGCCTTGCGTGATCACGCGTCGTGGTCGGAGCAGACGGCGAGGCGAGGGGTCGGCGAACGGTCGAGGAGCGTTGGGCGTATCCTCGCCCTGCGACGAGACTTTTGCCGCCCCGAGCTGACTGCTTCCGTCAACTGGATCCACGTGTGCGGATTTCAGCCGCTCCATTCCAGGGAACGACGCGTTCCCCGAGCCACAGGCTCCCAAGCGACACCGCAGAAGCCACCACGCCCACCATCCCAAAGTGCTGCAGCGGCACGCCATCCCCTCCTACAAGAAAGAGCCCGCTGAGCAGCGTGCCGAGGCCACTGCCGAGATGCTGCACCGACGAGTGCACCGACATGTAGCCCCCAAGCTGCTTCGGGTCGACACTTGCCATGATCAGCGACATCGCCGCCACCATCCGGCCCGAGTTCACCGCCATCAAGGCCGCGATCACCGGCACCGATCCCCACAGTCCCACCTTCGGGAGGAGCGTGGAGGCGAGCAACAAGGCCGCAGCGAGAGGCGCAATCACGCGAAAGACCTGCCGCGCTCCCGACTGATCGACCAGTCTGCCCGTCAGCGGCGTTGCGGCCAGCGTCAACAAACCTCCGATCACATACACGATCGGGAGCGACGCCGTCTCCACGCCCACGTTCGCCACGAGCGACGTGCTGAGGTAGGGCACGACGGCGAACGTGCCAAACACCAAAGACGCGATGAAGAGAAATCCCCTGCGGTGCGCGGGCACCGTCAGGGTGTGGCGAAGTTTCGCCAGCGGCTCGTGCGCTTCCTCACCGAGATGGTCTGCCATCCGAGGCATCGCCCACCCGGCGAGCAGCACAAAGGGCGTGCCCAGAGCGGCCAGCATGAGAAACGGCTTCTGCCACCCAAACGCATGCCCCAGGGCCAGGCCGAGCGGCACCCCAACGACCGACGCCACGGCAAAAGATGAGATCAAGATCGCCGTCGCCCGCCCCCGCCGCTCCTGCGGAAACAGCTCGGCCACGATCGCCATCGAGAAGGCTCCATGCACGCCACCAAACGCCCCCGTCACACAGCGGGCGATAAGCAACGTCACGTAACTGTCGGCAAATCCGCATCCAACCGTGCCGACCAACAGCCCGATCGAGAGCATGACGTAGGCGGTTCGCCGTCCAATCCCGTCAAGCATCGTCGCCCCGGCAAGACCGGCAACACCTGCCGCAAGCGTGTAACTCGACGCCACCCAGCCAAACTGCTGCGCATTGATCCCCAAGTCCGCGAGGAGCTCGGGCCCAAGCGCCATCACGATCATGAAGTCCACGATGTTGATGAACTGCAGAGCTGAAAGCGCAAACAGCGTGATCGCTTCCTGCCGGCGCGACAGGGTCGTCTGAAGGCCGTCGCGTGGCGACTCGCTGGTCACTCTTGTGCCGTCTCCAGTGGCATCGCCCGGAGGTCGCGGTATTCCACCTTCATCACAAGCCCGCCGTGAATCTGCAGACCGATGGGGGCCGCCTCAGCAAACTTGGCGTTCGTGTATTCCGAGACCTGCTCGCCGTTGAGCCACACCGTAAAGGTGTTCCCTTTGGCCTGCACACGGAGCCTGTTCCAGTCCCCTTCCTTGAGCAGTTCGCCCGCCCGCTTGGCCTGGGCTTCTTCGGGATAGCCACCGACGTAGAACGAACAGGTCATGTCGCGTTTCAGGCTGCGTGACACACCGATTTGCACCTGGACCTCTGGCTTCCGCATCATCACGCCGCTGTCGATTTCGCCAGAGAACCGCACCTCGCATTCGAAGATCACGTCGCCGTACGGCTTGGCCGTGTACAGCATCGAGCCCTTCTTTTCCTCGTCGTTGAGCCCGGTCAGCACGCCGTCGGCCACCGTCCAGTACTGAGGCTCTTTGGTATCCCAGCCCGTCAGATCGCGACCGTTGAAGATGGGGGTCAGGTCGGCCGTGGCAGGCACCTCCGCCCGCGCCACACTCGAGGCAAGTATCGCCACGGTCCACACGACCACGCACGTTCGCAAACGCGTCATCACATCTCTCCCAGATTTCGTCACAACCGCTTCCACAAAACAGGGACACCACAGGTCCATACCTTACTGTCGCTTGCGGCCGGTTGCATCCATCCGCCGTTCGATCACGGTGATGAACTCTTCGAGCTTCGCCCGCTCTGCAGGCGATGTGCGGTCGATCACAAACTTCGTGAACTTGTTTTCACGCTCCTGCGACCCCCGCATGCCTGGCGGCCCATTGGGCCGGCCACCCTGCATGCCTTGGGGCTTCCCGGCCGATTCAACCGCCTTACGCATGAAGTCCATCTGGCTCAGTTCTTGATCGAGAAACCGCTGACGTTCTTCCGCCGTCTTGAGCGCGAAGTAGAGATCTGCCCGGTCTCCCATGTGCTGCATCATCACATCAAAACCGATCTCCATGATCCTCGGCCGGAGGTTCTCTGGGAGCGTGCTCACCTTGAGGACGATCGTGCCAATGCCAGCCACCCGTTCGACGGCCGTAAAAAAGTTGCCTGGCCCCTCACGCTGCCGCTCGCGCTCGAGCATGCCCCACATCATGTCGCCAATCTCGATGACGCGAGGATCTTCCGGCTGCTCAAACCAGCCGAGCCCCCAGGCAACGCCCACAGACCCGACGAGCATGACCACCAGCCCAGCACCGAGCCACCACCATCTCGCCTGCCGCTTTCGTTGACCTGCCATCACATCCACTCCACGTCACGCAACGGATGAAAACGCAACTAGCATACCGCTGCCGCCTCGTCGCCATGAAGCACAGTTCGGCCCGGTTTCTCCGCGCGTTGCCGTCCCCTGCGACCTCCGGGGCGCCTGCGTAGACGGCCGCAATCCGCCTCTGCCATACTCCGCCGGCACAAACCCGCGGCAAGACCGCCGTGGCGTGCCAGCTGGCCCGCTCGCCCTCGCCCGAGGGATCCCGAGCACCACTGCCCACCACCTGTCGACCCGATTTCCGTGGAGGCCCCTCGATGCCCGCCTACGCTCCTGACTCGGTGATGCTCCCGTCGTCCGCCCCACACGGCTTCCTGATCGACATGGACGGGGTGATCTACCGAGGCAATCAACTGATCCCCGGAGCCGAGCGGTTTATCAGCGACCTCCTGCGGCTCGAACTTCCCTTCTTTTTTCTCACCAACAACAGCCAACGCACCCGCCGCGATGTGGTCACCAAACTCAGCCGGCTGGGGATCACGGTGGCCGAGTCCCACATCTACACCTGCGCCATGGCGACCGCCCGCTTCCTCGCGCACCAGAAGCCGAACGGAACCGCGTTTGTGATCGGTGAGGGAGGCCTGCTCAACGCTTTGCACGAGAATGGCTACTCGGTGGTCGACCACGATCCCGACTATGTGGTGATTGGCGAAGGTCGTGCCGTGACCTACGAGATGATGGAGCGGGCGATCCGCATGGTGCTTGGCGGCGCCAAACTGATCGCCACCAACCTCGACCCCCCCTGCCCCACGCAAGACGGCCTGCGCCCCGGCTGCGGAGCGCTCGTGGCGATGATCGAAACGGCCACCGGACGCAAGGCGTTTAGCGTCGGAAAACCGAGCGCCGTGATGATGCGAGCCGCCCGGAAAGAGCTTGGTCTTGATGCGATCCGCACCACGATGATCGGCGACACGATGGACACCGACATCCTCGGCGCGGTCCAACTCGGCTACCGCGCCATCCTGGTGTTGTCCGGGGGCACAAGCCGCGAAGACCTCGCCGCGTTTGCGTACCGCCCCGACATGATCGTCAACTCGATCTCCGACCTCTCGGCCGCGGAGTTAGCAGGCTTGAATGGCCACTCGGCCTAAGGTCGTCCCGCTGGGTCAACCACGACTGAGAGCCGCTTAGTGCGTCCCACGGACACCGTTGACAAGCCGCTCAAGTCCCAGCGGGTTGGCGTCTTTGAGGGCGTCGGGAAGCAGGGCGTCGGGCACGTCCTGGTAGCAGACCGGACGCACAAACCGTTCGAGCGCCGCGCTCCCGACGCTCGTGAAGCGGCTATCGCTTGTCGCTGGCCAAGGGCCGCCATGCTGCATCGCATGACAGACCTCAACGCCGGTCGGGAAGCCATTCACGATCACTCGGCCAGCCCTGGTGGCGAGGATCTCAAGAAGATCCGCGGCCGCCGCAAGATCGTCGGCCGTGCCATGCACGGTGGCAGTCAGCTGCCCCTCGAGCCGGGCGGCGACCGTCCGCAGTTCCTCGGCGGACGCCGCGGTGACGATCAGGCTCGCTGGCCCAAAGACTTCTTCGGCATAGCCAGGATCGGCGAGGAAACTCGCCACGTCGGTCTTCACGACCCTCGCAGCCGCCTGCGTGTGGGCAGGGTCGGCCTTGGCCGTCGCTGCAGCGAGCGTCGTCGCCTGCGGGAGGCTCGCGAGGTGCTCGCAGCCAGCCGAGTAGGCACGGAGGATGTCGGGCGTCAGCATCGAGGCCGCGGGCGCCGCGGTCACCCCCTCAGCCACACCCGCTTCGAAGGCGTCGAGGTCTGGCCCCTCGACCGCGAAGACGAGCCCCGGCTTGGTGCAGAACTGCCCCACGCCGAGCGTCATCGAGGCAACAAAGCCCTGGGCGATTCCCGCGCCACGCTCCGCCAAGGCACCCGGCAGGAGAAACACGGGATTGAGGCTGCTCATCTCGGCAAACACCGGAATCGGATCAGGCCGGGCGGCAGCAGCATCGCACAGCGCACGACCAGCGGCCCGCGAGCCCGTGAAGCCAACCGCACGCGTCGCCGGATGACGCACAAGCGCGATCCCCATCACACTCCCCTCACCATGCAGCATCGAGAAAATGCCCGCAGGCAGGCCGCAGGCGGCCACGGCCTTGGCGATCGCGGAGCCGACGAGCTCGGAGGTGCCTGGGTGCGCCCGATGGGCCTTCACAACCACCGGGTTCCCGGTGCACAGGGCACTGGCCGTGTCACCACCGGCCACCGAGAAGGCGAGCGGAAAGTTGCTGCTCCCAAAGACCACCACGGGCCCGAGGGGGCGCTTCGCCCGCCGCAGATCGGGCCGCGGCAGCGGCTGCCGGTCGGGCATGGCGCGGTCGATGCGAGGATCGGCCCAGCGGCCGTCTCGTGCTGCGGCCGCAAACAGTCGCAGCTGCCCGACCGTCCGCCCACGCTCGCCGGTGAGCCGAGCCAGCGGCAGCGCCGTTTCCTGATGGGCACGCTCCAGCAGGGCATCACCGAGGGCTTCAATCTCTTCGGCAATCCGCTCAAGCAGTGCCGCCCGCTGCTCGCCCGTCGCTGCGGCAAACGCCCCGCTCGCCGCGGCGGCCCCCAGCATCGCGGCATCGACATCCGCCGCGGTGGCCATCGCAAAGTTTCCCTCGAGCGTGCTGCCGTCGAGCGGGCTTGTGGCGGTGAAGTGGGCGACGGCGTCGGAAAGGGTGCCTGCGATCAGGTTTTTGCCATGCAGCTGCGTCATTGATGCCTCATCAGGAAGTTTGAAGGGGGGTGAAATGCAGGCGGCGTGTTTCGTCACACGACCGTCACGCTGTTTTCCAAGGTGCCAATCCCGCTGATCGTGATCGTCACCCGATCGCCCGCCCGCAGGGTGAACGATTCATCGGGTACGACGCCGGTGCCAGTCAGGAGCACCACACCGTGCGGGAAGTGCTGCGAACGCCAGAGGTGATCAATCAGGTCCGCAAACGTGCGTTTGATCTGATCGATCCCCGTCTCGCCAGAAAAAACGGTCTGCCCACCGCGCACGATCTCGATCCCGACCGTCCACTGGCGGATCACGTCTTCATTGGCGACGAGCGTGATCCAAGGGCCCAGGCTACACGAGCGGTCGTAGACCTTCGCCTGCGGCAGGTAGAGAAGGTTCTCCCCTTCGATGTCGCGCGAACTCATGTCGTTGCCGATCGTGCAGCCGACAAAGCGACCGTGGGCGTTCATCACCAACGCGAGTTCCGGCTCGGGCACGTTCCAGCGGGCGTCTTTGCGGATTCCCACCAACTCATCGGGCCCCACCACTTTTTGACCCAGCGCCTTGAAGAAAATCTCGGGCCGCTCGGCGTCGTACACGCGGTCGTAGGCCGTGGCGCTAAAGTCGCTCTCTTCCATGCGGGCGGACTTGCTTCGCAGGTAGGTCACGCCGGCCGCCCAGACCTCATGGTGTTCCACAGGGGGCAGCAGCACCACATCTGAGATGGCCACACCGTCTTCCGACCCCCGCAAGAGTCGAAGATGGCCGACAGGGTCGTCGCGATCGAGCACATCGGAGAGCGAAGCAACGCCCACGTGCGTCAGGTCCACCACGCGATCTCCAGACACGATGGCCCCGATCCGTGGCTCCGCGCCAGGAACGGGACGAAACCGGCACAGCCGTTCATGCGCGCGATCAGACATGCGTTTGCTCCCTGAGGTTCCCGGGGTGGCCCGGGAGACGTCGCTCCCTCTCGCCACCACGGAACTGCCGCCGCACTCTATAAGATGGACTCACCGGGCCTCAAGCCACCGCCTCCCACCCCCACGCACAGCATGCCCAGCCAATCCTTCTCCCTCGACCATGACGATCCTGCCATCTACGACGTGGCCACCGCCGCCGAGGGGCCTGCCGGCCAACTGCCGCTGACCGACGCCCTGCTCCGAGAGAGCCCGAGCGGCGACCTGTTTGGCCTCTCGCAAAACGCCGGCATGGGTTGGCCTGCCGCCCGCACCAACGACCAACAATTTTTAATTCTCTCGACCCAGGGGGGCGTGCGCCTTCCCGACGGCTCGCCGCTGGCCCTCGGCTACCACACCGGGCACTGGGAAATCGGCCTGCTTGTGCAGGCCGCCGCAGCACGGCTCCGCGACCTGGGGACGATTCCTTTTGCCGGCTTTTGCTCCGACCCCTGTGACGGCCGCACACAGGGCACCACCGGCATGTTCGACAGCCTTCCCTACCGCAATGACGCAGCGGTGGTCTTCCGGCGTCTGGCCCGGTCGCTGCCTCGGCGGAAGGGTGTCTTGGGAATCGCCACCTGCGACAAGGGCTTGCCGGCGATGCTGATGGCGATCGCGGGGCTCGTCGACCTGCCCGGGGTGATCGTGCCCGGCGGCGTAACGCTCCCTCCGCGCATCGGAGAAGACGCCGGAGCGGTTCAGACCATCGGCACCCGATACACCCATGGACAGCTGACGCTCGCCGAAGCGGCCGACCTCGGCTGCCGCGCCTGTGCGTCGCCAGGTGGGGGCTGCCAGTTTCTCGGCACGGCGGCCACCGCGCAGGTGGTTGCCGAGGCCCTGGGTCTGACCCTCCCGCACGCGGCCCTCGCGCCGAGTGGCCAGCCGGTGTGGCATGCCATCGCGACCCGTTCGGCTGACGCGCTCGTGTCGCTCTCCGATGCGGGGCTCGCCACCCGCGACGTGCTCACGCCCGCGGCTCTCACCAACGCCATGACCGTGCATGCGGCCTTCGGGGGATCGACCAACCTCCTGCTGCACATCCCAGCGATCGCGCATGCCGCCGGACTCCCTCGCCCAACTGTCGACGAGTGGCGGGCGATCAACTGCCGTACCCCGCGGCTGGTGAGTGTGCTTCCCAATGGCCCGGTGCATCATCCCACCGTACGGGTGTTCTTAGCCGGGGGAGTGCCGGAGGTCATGCTGCATCTGGCACGCCTTGGCCTCCTCGACACCTCCGTGCTGACCGTCACCGGCTCAACGCTTGCCGACCATCTCACCTGGTGGGAGACGAGCGAACGTCGCCAGCGTTTCCGCGATCTCCTGCTCGCCAAGGATGGCGTCGCGCCCGATGACGTGATCATGTCGCCCGCGCAGGCCCAGGCACGCGGGCTGACCGGCACCCTCGCGTTCCTCCGCGGCTCACTCGCCCCCGAGGGCGCCGTGGTCAAGGCGACCGCGATCGATCCACGGGCAGTCGATGCCGACGGTGTTTTCCGCCATACCGGCCCTGCCCGCGTGTTCTCCAGCGAGAAGCGCGCCATGGCCGCGATCAAGGGGGGCGAGATCCGCGAAGGCGATGTGCTCGTCCTGGCAGGCATCGGTCCGATGGGCACCGGCATGGAGGAGACCTACCAGGTCACCAGCAGTCTCAAGCGGCTACCGTTTGGTCACCGCGTGGCCCTGATCACCGACGCCCGGTTTTCAGGCGTGTCCACCGGCGCCTGCATTGGGCATGTCGGTCCCGAAGCGCTGGCGGGCGGGCCGATCGGCAAGCTGGTCGATGGCGACCGGATCCGCATCGTGATCGATCGCGCCCAGGCAACCGGCAGCGTTGACTTCCTGGGTGACGGTGACGGCGACCTCAGCGAACAGGAGGCGGCCGCACAGCTCGCCAGTCGGCCACGGCGCGACGATCTCGCCCCGGACCCCGCCCTCCCGGCCGACACCCGGATCTGGGCAGCCCTGCAAGCCGCGTGTGGCGGCACCTGGGGCGGCTGCGTCTACGACGCCGACACGATCACAGCGCGACTCACCGCAACAGATTCCAACTGACGCGCCGCGCGGCGAGGCTCGCTGTTCGGCGAACGCTCGCGGAGCGCTTGGAGCTGAAGGCTCCGACGACGAGCCTTTTGCCGCCTCCGGATCGGGCAAGCCTGGCACGCTTACGTAAGCAGTTCGTGCACCACGCGGGCTTCCTCCACCCCGGTCAGTTTGCTGTCGAGGCCTTGGAACTTGTAGGTGAAGCGGGCGTGGTCGATCCCCATCTGCTGCAGAAGCGTGGCATGCACATCGTGCACGCTCACTCGATTTTCCACGGCGTGATAGCCCAGATCGTCGGTGGCACCATACGAAAAGCCAGGCTTGAAGCCGCCACCAGCAAACCACATCGTGAAGCCGGCAAGGTGGTGATCGCGACCGTTCCCCTGCGCCATCGGCGTGCGACCAAACTCTGATCCGAACACCACGATCGTGTCGTCGAGCATGCCCCGCTGCTTGAGATCGGTGAGGAGCGCTGCGGCGCCGCGGTCGACCTCCTTGGCGGTACCCGCCGAATGCTCCTTGACCGCCCCGTGATGGTCCCAGTCGCGGTGGTAGAGCTGGATGAACCGCACACCGCGCTCCGCCAGCCGCCGCGCGAGCAGGCAGTTGGAGGCAAACGACCCGTCGCCTCCTTGCGTCCCATAGAGGTCGAAGATGTGCTGGGGCTCGTTGCTCACGTCCATCAGTTCCGGCACGCTCGTCTGCATCCGAAAGGCGAGTTCGTACTGGTTGATGCGGGTAGTGATCTCCGGATCGTGCAGCCGTCGATCCGCGAGTTCGTCGAGCCGCCGCACCGCGTCCACCACACCTCGCTGCCGATCGAGTGACACACCGCCGGGGCTTCGCGCGTAGAGCACCGGGTCACCGGTGCTGCGAAACTCCACGCCTTGGTACTGCCCGGGCAGAAAGCCCGAGTGCCACTGTCGTGACGCAATCGGCTGCTTCTGCCCAAACCCACCAGTCGACACCATGACCACAAACCCGGGCAGGTTCACCGACTCCGACCCAAGCCCGTAGAGCAGCCAAGAGCCCATCGCCGGCCGGCCTGCATTCATCGTGCCGGTGTTCATGAAGGTGTGGGCCGGATCGTGATTGATCGCATCGGTGTGCAGCGACCGCACGATGCACAGGTCGTCGGCGCAGCGGCTGCCGAGTTCCGGCCAGATCTCGGCCATCGACTGGCCCGATTTGCCCCACTGACGAAACGGATGCTGCGGGGCGAAGCAGTTGAGTTTCTGGCCCTGGAGCTGGGCGATCTGCTGGCCGGCCGTCACTGATTCCGGCATCGGCTGCCCGTGGAGTTCCGCGAGTTTTGGCTTGTTGTCGAAGGTGTCGATGTGGGTCATGCCACCGGCCATGTAGAGCCAAATGATCCGCTTGGCCCTCGGTGGAAAGTGGGGATACCCCTCGAGTGCCGCCGCCGGCGACAGGCCTGCGGCGGTGGCGGGTGTGCCGGCCCCGTGGAGCAACGTGCCCAGAGCCATTCCCCCCAGGCTCACACCGGAGTGCTTGAGGAAGGTACGTCTGGCAATCGACGGCGGGAGCAGCGACATGGGAGCCTCTCTTCTCATCGTTAGTTTCGTGTCACCACTTCGTGGAGGTTGAGGATTGCCCGAGCCACGTTTGTCCACGCAGCCAATTCCACGACCTCAAGCGACTCAGGCACCGCGGCTTCCCCCACCGCGACCAACGCCGCCGCTGCCTCTGGGTCGGCTTCATACGACGCACGATGGGACGCGAGAAGTCCTTCCAAGACCGCAGCCTCCTCGTCGGTCGCTTGCCTGGTGACCGCCCGGGTAAACGCGTGATCGATCTGCTCGCGCGCCGAACCTCCACTCGCCAGAATCTCTTGTGCGAAGACCCGCGCCGCCTCGACATACGCGGGATCGTTCAACAGGGCAAGCGACTGCAGGGGCGTGTTGGAGCGAGCCCGCTTGGCGGTGCACTCCTCGCGACTCGGTGCATCGAAAGCCAGCAGGCTGGGATGGAGATACTGCCGCTGCCAGTGGGTGTAGAGCCCGCGGCGGTAGAGGTCCTCCCCACGCCCCTGCTGCCACTCGCGTGCGGGGAAGTTGAGATATGCCCAGTAGCCCACCGGCTGGTAAGGAAACACACTCTCGCCGCCGATCCGCCGCACGAGCAAGTTGCTCACGGCGAGCGCGTTGTCGCGGACCAGTTCGGCGTCGAGCCGAAACCGCCCCTGGCGAGCGAGCCAGCGATTTCCGGGATCAGCCGCGATGAGGTCGGCCTCCGCTGCCGACGACCGCTGGTAGGCCTCGCTCATCACGATCGCCTTCACCAGTCGCTTCACGTCCCAGCCTCCCTGCATGAAGTCAGCCGCAAGGCGGTCCAGCAGGCCTGGATGCGAGGGCCATTCTCCCTGAGCCCCCACATCGTCGAGCCGACGCGAGAGCCCCTCACCAAAGAGCAGCCCCCACACGCGATTGACGAACACGCGGGCCGTCAGCGGGTTGCTCGGATCCACAATCCAGCGGGCGAGATCGAGCCGAGTGAGGCGAGAATCGCTTGGAACAGGCCCGGCGAGCACCTCCGGGAAGCCCGGCGTCACTTCCTCGCCACTTTCGTCCATCCAGTTGCCCCGGGCGAGCACCCGGACCATCCGCGGCTCCACCGTCTCGGTCACAAGCGTGGTGGTGATCGCGTTTGAAAGCTGGTCTCGCTGCGTGGTGAGCGAAGCGAGTTCCTCACGCAGCGGTGCCAACTCCGGAGCCACGCTGCGGTAGTGAGCGGCCAGCGTGCGGACCTGCTCCTCGCTCCGATCGGCGTCAGCCACCGCCACCGCAGCAAGCACGGCCGGAGGGACCGCATCCGCTGCCGCCACAGGCCGAGTCGCCGTCGTGGCCGAGAGCCGGAAGCAGCCGATCGTGTGGTGTGGGTTGTCGAGGTTTTGATCAAGGTGCACGACGAGCGTCGACCCTTCGGCGAGGTCAATCGCGTCGACCGTCTCAAACACCGCGGCGTGCGGTTTCCCCACCTGCTCCATCACTGCCCAGCCCCAGGTCGGCCCCTTGGCGTCCCCATCGATGGCAGCGGCCACGGCCCACTTGCCGTACGGGTTCTCGCCAGCGGCGCCGGTTTGCTCATACGTTGCCGTAGGATTCGCCAGCGGCACGGGTGTCACGCTGCCATCGGCCGCGTGCACCTCAAGCCTGATTTCGCTGAGCACAAAGTTGCCGTTCCCCGCACGACCAGGCCCTTGCTTGGGGAGCGATGCATCGGGCAACACATCGAGCCGCACGGCTGTCACGCCTTCAGGGAGCGCTGCGAACCGAAGCGTGTAGGTATCGGTGGAAGGATTCTCACCCGAGGCGAGCAGCGCCCCATCGTCGCGGGGCGTGAGCGTGACACCGCCGCGTGAGACTACCGACTCCGCCGCCAGCGGCGTCCACTGCACGAGCGTCGCTTCCCAAGCTCGCCGCGCTTCGGCCCGCTCGGGCGTTTCCGTCGCGAGCTGCATTTCCACTGTGGCGATCTGTGCCGCCAAGTCGGCGAGTTTCGCCTGCTCACTCGGTTCGGGCACCTGCATCTTCGGCCCCCAGTCGCCGCCGTTGTAGAGCCCACGCTCCTTGATGTCGGCGAAGAAGGCTTCAAATCGATAGAAGTCGCGGGTCGTGAATGGGTCGAACTTGTGGTCGTGACACTCGGCACAGCCAAGCGTGATCCCCAGCCACGCCCCCGACACATTCCGCACCCGCTCTGCGATGTACTTGGCGAGATACTCCTTCGGCTGCACGCCTCCTTCGGCGCTCATCATGCCGAGCCGGTTGTAGCCCGCGGCAATTTGCTGATCCTGCGTGGGTGCCTCGAAGAGGTCACCGGCAATCTGCTCGATCGTGAAGCGATCAAACGGCATGTTGGCATTAAAGGCCTCGACGACGTAGTCGCGGTACGGCGAGACACTCATCGGCTGGTCACCGTGGTAGCCAACCGTATCGGCATACCGCACAAGATCGAGCCACCACATCGCCATCCGTTCGCCGTAGTGCGGTGAGGCAAGCAGTCGCTCGACCAACCGCTCGTACGCATCGGGTGACGGGTCTGAGAGAAAGTCTTCCGCTTCCTGCGGCGTTGGCGGCAGCCCGGTCAGATCGAAGTGCAGCCTCCGTAGCAGCGTGACGCGGTCGGCGCTTGGCAGAGCCTTGAGCACCTGCTCATCCAGTCGCTCGTCGATCACCTGATCGATGGCCGCGGTGGTGTCGCCCTGATTTGGGGCAGGCGGCGGCACGGGCTCAAAGGCCCAGTGTCCTTGCGTGGCGGCCCCCTCGCGGACCCACTGTTCCAGCAACGCAATCTGCTCAGCGGAGAGCTCTTTATGGCTGTCGGGTGGCGGCATCACCTCATCCGGCGACGCACTGCGAATCCTGCGGACGAGTTCGCTCGCCTCGGGGTCGCCTGCAACCACCACGCCCTCAACAGCCTCACCGCCGAGCAGTCCCTCCGCCGTGTCGAGCCGCAAGTCTGCCGCGCGGGTGTTCGCATCCGGGCCGTGGCAGAAGAAGCAGTTGTCCGAGAGGATCGGTCGGATGTCGCGATTGAAACTGATCGTGTCAGCAGCCTGTGAGGTGGCCATGGTGGCCATCAGCCATCCCACCACGCTCACCGCTTGCAGGGTCAATGCCTGCCAGTTCTTCCCGCGACGCGGCGCGCTGGCCGTTGCCGTTTGCCCTGACACGCCACCGACGCCGCCCGAGATTGTGTTTGCGTCCGTCATGATGCCCCCGCAGCCGTCACTCCCTCCTGCTCCACCCTCTCCCGCGCGATCGGCGGAGACCACATTCTTACAGTTTATCACCCACCGCTGCCGCCTCCGAGCCGATCTCCTACGGCCCTTCGGGGGCTGGGGGTAGTTCGACGGCGTAGTCGCTGAAGCGCTCATCCGGCTCCGGGTAGTCGGTGCTGATCAACTGGGCTCCGGTGGCGATTGCCACGTCACGCCGGCGGGTGTCGTTCGCCCGCGCTTCGTGCGTGCCTGCATCCGCGCGGGTTCGCACGAGAAAGCCTTGCTCCACGAGTGCTCGAATCTCTTGCTCCTGTGCCACAGGGTCATTTCGCTTCATCCAGGCAGCCTCGGGGTGCTCGCGTGACACGCTCACAAACAACAGCCGCTCACGGTCGGTTGCCTGCAGGTAGCGGTCGCGATCGTCCCCTTCGTTGTCGAGAAGAAAGGCCACCTTCCCCAAATGCTCCTCAACAGGAGGCCAGCCCTTACCGGCGACAGCCTCCTGGAGCGTCGCGGCCTCACCTTGCACATCGCGCGGCGTGAGGATCCGCTCCCGCGGCCAAACCGATCGCAGCTCGTCGTGCAGAGTCGCGAAGGCCTCCTCCCGCCAGGGTAGTGGCTTGGACCCGGAGAACGAATCGCTCTTGAGCTCGACCAGCACAAAGATCGGCACATGCCAGTCGTGGGCGTCTGACCACGACTTCATTTCGGTGAGCGCATCACGCAGCGTGTAGTTCGTGGTGCGGACGTCAAAGTCGGGACTGTGCAACACTTTGATCCCTGGCACGGCCAGCCGACCTTCTGGATCGAAGGGGGGCATCCTCGCCCCCGCGAGCTTCGCCATCGTCATCGCCAGAGGATGGCGATAAAGCTCCCCTTGCGGATCGAGATAGCAGTCGAGCTCCACGTGCCGCACGCCCAAGTGCTCAAGCTGCTCCGCGAGCGGCCGCCGCGTGTAGTCGATGGCGAGCGCCTCATTCCCCGCCACCGCCGCGATCGCCGACATCGTGAAGGCATCCGGCGCGATGTGATAGGAGTTGTGCGTGCCGAGAAGCTGCAGCTGATTGATCCGCAGCGGTTCCTCAGCCAGCACTCTGCCAACCAAAGTGGTCATGACACAGACAACA
>JAPOIM010000005.1:40615-102559 GCA_029978905.1 Planctomycetota bacterium | reverse complement strand
TTGTGGGGCGAGCGCCATGAAGATCAACAGGTGACGCGCGGCGTCGGCCTGCTGGTTGAGTGACTCTAGGACGCTGGCAAGGTGCCAGTGGGCCTCGGCGTGGTCGGGCTCCTGCCGTACCACGCCTTCGAGGGCGGCCTTGGCGAGGTCGTGCTCGCCGAGTTCCTCCAGCACGCACCCCAGGCTGGTGCGTGCCTCGAGGTGGTCGTGGTCGAGTTCGACGGCCATGTAGTAGCGTTCGCGTGCCGCTGGCAGGTCGCCAGCTTGGTAGAGCAGTTCGGCGAGGAGAAACGTGAGCTGCGCGGTCGGGGGCGTGGCCTGCAGGACGGCGCGGATTGCTTCCGCGGCTTCCTCGAGGTGGCCGCATCGCTCGAGGTCGGCTGACAGGCAGAGCAGGTCGTCAATCGTTTCCCAGGAATCGTCGCGGCAGTCGCGAGCGTCGGTGATCAGGCCACTTTCAATCGGCAGACTGCAGACCACGGCGTTGTCGTCGAGCAGGTCTGCTCCCACCGTTGCCAGGTTTCGCGCGATGGGGTCGGCTGCCGCGAAGGCGAAGGCCAGCTGACCGCCCTCACCGACATACTGCCCATCGCGGCAGACGTAGAGGTGGCCATCGTCGATGAAGAGGGGCTCGTGGCCCCGGGCGATTTCGCGGGCGTTGCCGGGAAGGCGTGCGAGTTGCCGATCCATCTCGTGCAGCGTCAGCCCAGCGTCGAGCAGCTTCGCCAGCCGTCGGCCCACGACAAGTTCGCCGTAGCCAAACCACTCAAGGCTGCCAGAACGACGCAGGGGCTCAAGCAGCAACTGTCGTCGCCAATGCCGCACCGCAGCGATCGGCACGTCGATCACTTCAGCCATCATCGCAACCGTGTAGCGGCCGCAAACCGCCTCGACATCCATGACTGCGTACGCGGCTCCCGAGCACTCGTGCGGCATCGTGATGGACAACTCCATCACGGCCATGGCGATCGCACCACCATGACATCGCGGAATCTACCGCATCGGCGCGGCCGGTGACAGTCACGCACACCACTGTTTCGACGCACGAGGCCGAAACTCAGGTTTCGAGATCTCGGGAGGGGATCACGATCGGAACGAGCCGCGGCTCGTTGGTGCGGAGTGGGCTGCGATCAAAGGCCGGCATGGCAGGTTCCACCGCTGGGCCGCTGGCAGGCAACGCACGAGAGGAATCGTAAGCAGACCCATCGGTCGCCTCGGGCTCGTCAGAGGAAGAGGCAGGGGTAGGAATCGGTTCTGCCGCAGGCTCGGCAATCGGCCGCAGCGATTCTTGTCGGCTCGTACCTGACGAGGCTTTGTCGGCTTCCTGCGGATCGATGTGCTTCAGGTCGGAACCGGTCCAGCCGGAGCCCACCTCTTCTGCAGCGTCTTCGACCAGTTCCTCGGCAGTCGCCTGTCGCTCCGAATAGGTGCGGGCAGCAGTTGGTTCGCTGGCAAGCGTTGGGGCGGCGGTGATTGCGGACGCGGCCGACGCTGAAGGAGCGACGGCAGACGTAGGCGTGGGAAGAGGATTGCCGCAGGGATCGAGCGGTACCCGCATCACCACCGTGCGCGGCACCCGCTGGGTGTAGGTCACGGGAACGCGTTTTTCAACGGTCCGCGGCACCTTGACGGTGCGTTCTTCGGTGACGTACTTCATCACCTGAACCTGCACCGGCTCCACCCGCTCCTCGGTGATGATCTTGTACACCTGCGTCGGAATCTGGCGGACCTGTTCTTCGGTCACCATCTTGCAGACCTGCACGGGAACCTTGTTGTCCACGCGCTCGACAACCTTCCGCACCGTTTGCACGGGGACCTGACGAACCTGCTCCTCGGGCACCATCCGCATCGTCTGGACCGGCACTTCTGTGGTCACTTGCTCTTCGACATATCGCACCGACTGCACGGGAACCTTGCGGGTCATGACACGGTTCACATACGTCGTCTGCGGCACCTGTACCGGCGTGACGGTGGGCTGGTAGACGCGGTTGACCTGATTGACGACCGCCCCTGGCTGTTGAACCCAAGTGAGGCCGCCGCGCTGCCATGTCGCCAGACCGGTGTAGGGATTGATCACCCAGTTGCCCTGCGACCAGGCGAGCGAGGTGCTCCCCGGGGTCACGACGGGGGTCACGGTGTCGACGGCCTGCGATCCGTACGAATAGGCCGTCTGCATCGTCGTGACCGGTTCGGTCACGGTGTAGGCTTCATCACGTTCACTGGTTTCGTACACCGGGCGTCGAACCACCTGCGTCTGCTGCTGCACGGTGGTTTCGTAGACGGGCTTCATCACCGTGTAGCGTTCTTCGCGGGTGCTGGTTTCCACGACATCCCGCACCACGTCATAGCTGCGATCTTCGACGACCGTTTCCCAGACAGGCTTTTGGACGGTGTAGCGTTCCTCGCGGGTTTGCGTTTCCCACACCGGCTTCTGCACGGTGTAACGCCGCTCGCGGGTCTCTGTCTCCCAGACGGGTTTTTGCACGGTGACGATCTTCTCGTCGTAGACCGTTTCGTATTCCACGCGATACGCGGTGACCTGCTGCTCGTCGTACTCGGTGCGGTATTCGAGCCGGTAGGTCTGTGTGGTGGTGGGCGCTGCTGCGGGAGCGGCGGTTGCACACCCACACTGGGCGGAAGCGATCGTCGGAGCGCCGAGGTTGGTGAGCGTGAGGGCAATCGCGAGCGGGCGAGTGAGTGTTCGACGGGTCATCACGTGACACATCTCCGTGCGAAAGAGGTTCGAAAGCATGCGAGTGGCGTTCGTGAAAAGACGAGCGTGCAAGGCTGAGCCGCAAGGTGGGGTGGAGACGGTGCTGGTCGCATCGCCGCCAATCCTATGTGGGGACGCGGCCGTCGGGTCGCGGTGCCCAAAACTTGAGACTAATCAGGCCGCCGGCCATCGCAAGGGTTTCCCCCCGGCTCAGAGTGCCCTTTTTCCGAAGTTTTTCCAGTTTCGGCCCTGCGATCGTCGCAGGCTGTGCAGTTTGCCGCTGGGGCCGTTTTGGGGGCTGCTTGGCTCGGTAAGAGGGGGAAACTTTGCCGGTTTCCTCGCAAGCCAGCGTGTTGGGGTGCCGCGTCCCCATATCGGAGGCGACACCTCGCGTGAATCCTCACTTAGGGTTTGACGACCGCGGCCAGTTTGCCCGGCCAGCAAACCATCAAGGGCAACGGCACCCGCTGGGCCACGTTTGCTTCGGGCACGCGTGTGGGCAAAACCTGGAGCGAATACCTCCACTCCAGGTCGACACGTTACGGGAGCACACGCTTGAAAGACCGCACGCGGCGCTACTTCACACCCATGCCGCGGTCGAGCGCGCCGCGGACACCGAGTTGCTCGGGATGGCGGGCAATCTTGTCGGTAAAGACGCGGACGTCGTTGACGATCGGCCGCAGTTCCTGCGTCAACCGCTTCACGTTCGTGGCTGCCACCGAGAGATCCTCGTAGACACCGGGATCTTTGACGAGCCTGCCGAGTGTGCCGTCGGAATCGTTGAGCGCCTTGGCAAACCCGGCAACTTGCGAGAGCACCTCGTCGAGGCGGCCGATCGTGCCATTGAGGCGGCTGACCATCGCTTCGCCCTGATCACCAAGTGGCTTGGTCAGACCTTCAAGGTTGCGGAGATTACGGTCGGCGGAATCAATGGTGGAACTGATGCCGGAGACAGCGCCACGGAGGTCGTCGAGCACCGTGGGCAGTGCGTTGATCGAGTTCTTCAGGTTCTGCCTCGCCTCGGCGTCCCCCATGATGTCATTCACGTTGGTCATGGCGATGGAGAATCCATCGAGCGCACGCTCCGTTTTGTCCATCATCTCTCCGATTCGCTTGCCATCATCCACCATGATGCGATCGATGTCGTCAGCGAGCCTGCTGACGGTCGAGCTCGCGCTGACGAGCGAATCGAGGGCGAGGCCGAGTTTGGGCTCGAGGTCGGAGAAGACTTCAAAAGGATCGCGGCTGACCGCGCCTGTGAGAACGTCGTCGGGTCCCAGCCGCACGCGAGGAGGCACGATTCTTCCTGGCACCAAGGAGATCTCGGCATCGCCCAGCAGCGTGGTTTTGATGCGAGGCGATTCATCGTGGTAGATCGGAACGTAGGAGTCGATTGCCGCAATCACGCTCACGCCCCCAAGTTCGTCGAGCGACACGCTGGCCACCCGCCCCACGAGGATGCCGTTCTTTAAGACGGGCGTGCCTTCGGCAACGCCGCGTGCGTTGTCGAACTTCATCTGAAGGGGATACGTTGCCTGGACGAGCGACGGCAGGTCGCCAAAGAGCACGATCAGGATGCCCGCGATGATGGCCGTCGCCAGCACCATCACCCCAACTCGAAACTGCATCACGCGTTCGTTCATGACTCGTGCGTCTCCTTCACCGTTCGCTTGAGATCGCCCGATCGCCCCTCCGGCATCTCCATCAGCCGATTGCCGGCACGGCCTTCGACGAACTGCCGCACGCGCGGGTCGCTGCTGCGATCAAGGTCTGCAGGTGTGCCCGAAAACACGATCTGTGGTTCATCGGCCGCGAGTCGAGGGAGGGGGTAGAGCATGATGATGCGATCGGCCACCTTGCGGGCGGTCTGCATGTCGTGGGTGACCACGACGCTCGTGACTTCCGGGCGAGACCTGACCTTGAGGATCAGCTCGTTGACCACATCGCTCATGATGGGATCAAGACCCGTGGTCGGCTCGTCGTAGAGGATCAGCTGGGGGTCGAGGGCCAGGGCACGTGCGAGCCCGGCCCGTTTCCGCATCCCACCGGAGAGTTCGGCGGGTTTTTTCATGCCGACCGAATCCGGGAGGCCAACCTCCGCCAGCAGGGAGAGCACGATTTCGCGGATCTCGGCGTGGCTGATCCGGGTGTGTTCGCGGAGAGGAAAGGCGATGTTGTCGAAGATCGTGAGGCTGTCGAAGAGGGCAGCCTGCTGAAAGACAAATCCGTAGCGGGTGCGGAGATGGGCCAGTTCTCGTCCGTGCATCTTGGCGAGCGACTTGCCTTCAAAACGGACTTCTCCCCGCGTTGGGCGAACCAGCCCAATCATGTTCTTCAAGAGCACGGTCTTCCCACAGCCGCTCTCGCCGAGCACGACGAGTGTTTCTCCCGCCGGCACCGAGATGGAGATGTCGCGGAGGACCTGCTGTTTGCCGAATTGCACACCGAGCCGGTCGATTTCCAGGAGAGGCTCCTGGAACCGCGAGGGAACTTCAGCAGAGATGTCGGCGGTGGCAAGCATCACAGCAGGCGTCGCGCTCCCTCGGGACGGATGATCTCATGCACATCGTCGAGAAAGATGCCCAGGAAGAGGTCGAGCACCAGAATCAGCACAAAGGAATGCACGAAGGCATTGGTTGCGGCCCGCCCCACTCCTTCCGCACCGGGAGCGCAGTGGAAGCCCCGGTGGCAGCTGACGATCGCGATGGCGGCACCAAAGAAGAAACTCTTGAAGATGCCCATGCCGAGATCGAAGCCGCTGACGTAGGCGCGCGAGTTGGTCCAGTAGTGGTGGTAGTCGATCCCCAGCAGGAGATAGGAGTAGAGAAACCCACCCAGCACTCCCATGAAGTCGGCCATCACCGTGAGCAGCGGAATGAGCAGCAGGCAGCCGAGGAAGCGAGGGACCACGAGGTAATAGATCGGGTTGGCCCCCATGCTTTCGAGCGCGTCGATCTGCTCCGTAACTCGCATCGTGCCGAGTTCTGCCGCCATCGCGCTCCCTACCCGACCGGCGAGCATCGTGGCGGCAAGCACCGGGCCGAGTTCTCGCACGAGCGAGAGGTTGATCACCGACCCCAGCCGCGTTTGCAGGCCCAGGGCTCGAAACTGGGAGTAGCTCTGCACGGCGAGCACCATGCCGAGGAAGAGCCCGGTCAGGGCGACGACCGGCAACGACATCACCCCGATCGAATAGAAACTCGGGAGGAGCACATCCCGTCTGGGGCGACGCCAAAAGAGCCAACCGATGGTGCTGGCGGAAAAGAGCGCCACATCCCCGACAGCAGACACCATGCCAACCGCGGCATCCCCCACGTCGGCAACACGGCCTGCGATCCAGTTCACGAAACTGGGGGCAGGGGGCACGGTGGACGGAGGCTCGGACGACATCGGCGGCGTCTCTGGAATGAACAAACGGTGGCAGACTCATCGGATGAGATCGGCTGAAACGCCTGGGCGGCTTGAGCCGGTTACGTAGGCTGGATGGGAAGTCTGGGGCAAACTAGAGTGGCGGACTATGAAAAACCCACCCGTCGTCCTGACTGTCGCTGGTTCCGACAACTCCTGCGGAGCGGGAGCTCAGGCGGATTTAAAGACGATTACGACCCTCGGCGGCTACGCCCAGACGGCGATCACCTGCGTGGTCGCAGAGGTGCCGGGGGCGGTGGAGACGATTCAGGCCGTGAAGCCCGCGGTCGTCGAGGCACAGATGCGGCTGTCGCTGCAGGCCTTCCCGGTGAGGGGCATCAAGACTGGGATGCTCTTCTCTCCCGCGATTGTCAGGCGCGTGGCGGACACGCTGAGTCGACTGGCCCCTGGCACACCCCTCGTGGTCGATCCGGTGATGGTGGCCTCGAGCGGTGCCCCCTTGCTCGCGCCCGCCGCGATTGCCGCCTACCAAACGCAACTCTTTCCTCTGGCAACCCTGCTGACCCCCAATCTGGATGAACTGCGGATTCTCAGCGGCATGCCCTGCAAGGACCACCGGCAGATGGAAGAGGCCGGCCGGGCGCTGGTGGAACGCTTTGGCTGCAGCGTGCTGGCCAAAGGGGGGCACCTTGGCACAAAGCAGGCGGTCGACATCCTGATCACGCCGGAGGGCTCCGAGCGATTCACGGCTCCCTTCCGCCGCCGTGTCGACACGCATGGCACGGGATGCACCTTTGCCGCGGCGATCGCCACCGGGCTTGCCCAAGGCCACTCCCTCTCAGAGGCCGTGCGGCGAGGGAAGCGGTTCATCACCGCGGCGATCGAGCAGCGGCTCACCTGGGGCAAGACGACAGCGCTCGATCACCGCGTGCAGGTGTGAGAGGCGCAACGGCTGCGTGATGCCTACGGCTGAAGGTCGAAGTCCTGGACCGTACCATCTCCGGCAACGACGGCCTTGAGAGGCGACTCGACAGAGTTGCGATACTGCACGGGGATGTTGTCGACCTGTTTTTCTTCCTCACCACCGGGCGTGTCGGCAGTGTCTTCAATCACGACGATCGGGGGTTCGACATACACCGTGTAGTTGCCGTCGGGGGCATTCAGTTTGTACGTGCCGCCTGGCCCCAGTTCGGAGCTTTCGGCATATCCCTTTTTGGCATCTTCAAAGGTGATGATCCCTTCCTCGATGGGGCTGCCCTGGAAGGTCACCGTGCCAGAGACTTCTCGTTGGACAGGTCCGTCCGTTCCGCTGCAGCCGGACAGAGCGAGCCCACACACGAGCACGGCGATGCCCAGAGCACGCAACGGTGGACAGTCGAGGCGCAGGGATCGGCAATAGAAAAACGGCGAAACCATGACGGCTCCTTGAGAGGTGCGCGGGCGGGTGTGGCCAACCTATGACCACACCCGCATCGCGGATGGAGAGGCTCGAAAACGAAACGGCTTTGGTCGCGTGTCAGAAGCTGACTGTGAAGCCGTCGTTCCGATTGCCGAGGTTGTAGAACATCTGCAGGTCGATGTCGTCGGTGATGAACTGCACCGAGCCATCGACAAGACCGATCATCACGCCGCCTGGATGGGCAGACGTCAACGCAGTGTTGCAGTTGTTGCCCGCGGTATACCCGGGGGCACTCTTGGGATTTGGTGGCAACCGCAGCGTAGTAAAGCCGTACGACCGCATGTCGGTGGTCAGCGCGGCGGTGCCGTGTGTGCCCGAACTGGAGAGCGTCCCATTGCCTTTGGCCAAGCGGGTGTTCTTGATACCCATCCATGGGCCGCTCGTGGAAAAGGCTGTTCGCCAATTGTTACGCAGCTTGTTGGTCCAGTTCGACTGCTCGCTGATCATCATCGTCTTGGATGATCCGTCGCTGATCTGCCCGAAGTCATAGGAGATGTTGCCCGGGAAAACCCCGCCCGCTGAGCAGCGGTTGGCACCCCACCCTGTGGCGTCGACGGAGCTGTGGTCGGAGCTTCCTGCGATCATCACGTAGCTTGGAACCATTTGATTCGTATTGCTAATGGACCGTGTTTTCGGCATGGGACTCGAGGGGCATCGGTAGCCACCAAGGACAACGTTGTTGAGGATCCCGCGGATGACCGCAGTGTTGGCGGCGCCGGATCCCAGCCACCAGTTGGTCGGTGCCGCGAGGCCAACGCTGGAGAGGCTGTCGTACAGTGCGGTCTCTTCCATGTACGGCAGGATCAGGACGAAGGCGGTGGGCGCATGTTGAGCACCATTAATCTTCGATGCGTGAGGCAGTCCTTTGTTGGCATCGGCGTAGTTGTGCATCGCCAGGCCGAGCTGCTTGAAGTTGTTTCCGCAGCTGATCCGCCGCGCGGCTTCACGGGCCGACTGCACAGCTGGCAACAAAAGCCCAACCAATACACCGATGATGGCGATGACGACCAAGAGCTCAACCAGCGTAAATCCGCGAGTAAGACGGGTCGATTTGGGCAGCAGTGTGGGGTTCACGATAAAGGCTTTCCGAAGGGTTTTTAAAAAGACGAAAGGAAGAACGAAAAACCAACGTATTTCCGTAACGGAGAGAGGCGCACACCAACATCAAATGAGGCCCGTCTGCAAAACAGACGAGCCTCTTCCGCTGGCAAAGAAATGTTCCCCTCTACGGAGAAGCAGTATGGCTCCGTTCGGGGGGGGAAGACAAGGGCTGGTTTTCCGCGATTAGCGAGCCAAAAGAGCCGCTTCCTCGCGTGACAGGTCGCCGCTCTGATCCAGGTCGAGTCGCATCAGCCGCTCTCGTAGCCGGTCGGGGAGTTCTGCTGGGGTGAGCTGCCCATCGTGGTTGGCGTCCAGTCGATCAAAGGCGGCTTTGAGGTCGGTCTGGCGGAGACCTGCCACGAATCGTCCCCAGGGGCCCTCGCCGCTCGCAGCCTCGCCCGGCGTGGCCTGCGGCAGGTAGTACTCAAGATAGCCGAGGTGCATCTCCTCAAAGGTCTGTGGCCCCCACCGTACTGTTTGGGTCGGATCCGGATTGGCAGGATTTGCATCGCTGTTGTCGAACCAAGCCGCGAAGTGCAGCCGGTCACCGGCTACCAGACGCAGTGGTTCCGCCAGGCGGTACGAGAGCTGCCAGTTGAAGTCGTATCGTGGCACGTCGAGCAGGGTGGTCGTCTGGTCGCCGCGCGTCAGTTCGTAGCGGCAGGCTTTGCCCCGCAGGTGCATGTGTGGAAAGAAGCCGAGAAGCATCACTTCGGTGGGGAGGGTGATGGAAGCATCTTCACGGTGGTTGCCGGCCCCGGGTGGGATCTCCAGCCGGGTGTTAACGATCCCCGCGGTGCGAACTTCATGCTCCGGCTCGTCGCAAAACACCACCCCGATCCGCGTGATGTCGGTGGTCGCGGTGCCGTTCGGGGTGTAGTGCATCTGGAAGTTCAGTCGGGCACCGGCGGGAATCTTCTTGGCAAAACCCTCCGGGTAGGAATGCACGCTTTGCCCTGGCACATACACAGCCCAGTAGCCTTCACGATCTTCTTGCGGGACATCGTCATCGGCTGGGCGCAGCACATGCACGAGCACATGGTGGACGACCTCTGGGCTTCCGGGTTGCACTTCGATAGCGCGCACCCACCGGTCTTCACGAAGGCCCGTCTCGACCACCACGTTCTGATACGGCATCACGCCAGAGGCTTTCACCTCTTGCGGTTGTGCGAACTCCCAGATCTGGTCCGGCTTCCCGATCCGCCAGCCATCTGGGTACGTCTTGGGCTCGGGGGCGTCGGCGGGATCTCCGAGCGGTCGCGAGCCGTCGAGCCACGCGAGCAGCGTGGCCTTCTCGCTTTCCGCCAGCGAGCGGTCGTTGGCCCACGTCAGCGGCGCTGGGGCGTGCGTTCCACCAGGAGCCGTTTCGTCGGTCGAGTCCGGACTCGTGTCCGCTGCAAACCAGGGAGGCATCGTGCCGCGGCGGACCACATCGCGGACCATGCCAGCATGGGCGGTGAGGTCGTCGTAGGTGTCGAGGGCAAAGGGGCCCACGCCGCCATCGCGATGGCACTCCACACAGTGTCGTTGCACAAGCCGTGCGATCTCGCGGTGGTAGGTCAGGTCGCTGGGACTGATGGGCGTCGAGCGGGTTTCCACGTCGCACCCAGGTGCGTCGGTTGCGGCGATTACGGGTTCGCGTGCGGTGTTGAGAGCGGCGACGGCATCACGAAGGTACGTGTGCTTGGGGGCGTCGAGCGCATAGCCGAAGCCGTACTGGTCGTCGATGGCCCCGTGGTAGCGGATGGTCCTCGCGCGATCAATGACCACCACATCGGTGGTGGTCTGCAGTCCAATGGCCTGTGCGAGGCTACCGTCGGCATCGTGCACATACGCCACGCTCGTTGTAGCACTCTTCGCGATCCGCTCGGCGTCGCGGTGCATCGCCTCCCGCTCATCGCTGGCGGTTGGATTCACGAGGACGAGCCGGAAGGTCTGCGGCAGTTCTGAGGCAATGGCCGCGAGGGAGGGCACGTACTTCATGCTCAGAGGGCACGAGGTGCTTGTCGCGGCGAAGATCGTGAAGCCATCAGCGTCACCTACGGAGTGTGTGGCCCCCGAGAGATCGGTATAGCTGGCGCTCGCAACAGGGCTTCCCACGCCATGGTCTCCAGGCCTTCGCGGGATGGCAGACTGCCGCACGGGTTCGTCTGGGGCAGCGGGGGCGGATGGAAGCCATCCCGCCACGAGCCCGAGCGTTGCGATCACGGTCGCCAGGGCGAGCCGCGCGGGGCGATGGGAGGAAGGCCGCTGAGAGGGCACGCAGGGAACGTTGGGCATGGCTCGGACTCGCTGCAGAAACCGTTCGCGATGGGGCGGAGACAGCAAATTAAACGAGTTTCACGGGGGAAAGAAGCGGAGTCTGTTGCCGTCCTCCGGAAACAGCCCGTGGTTCGCATGGCCGGTGGGCCTGCGGTACGCTTGTGGCGATCCGCCGAACACGAACCGAACACTCTAGGAGACCGAACGATGCGCGACCTTCCTCAGATCAGCCGCCGCGGTTTTGTTGAGCAGGCCTTGGCCACCGCTGCCGTGTCTCTCTCGGCGTTGCGGGCGACCGCTGCCGAGGCGCCGAAGCGGGTCGCCAAGGTGGTGGGGCCGAATGAGAAGCTGCGTGTCGCCGTGATCGGTCTCAATGGTCGTGGCTCCTCGCATGTGGGGAACTGGATCGACAACCCCGACGCCGATCTGGTGGCGGTCTCCGACTGCGATCCCAACACGCAGGCCCGGTACGAGTCGCGTTTCAAAGACATGCTGCACGCGCCGAGGTTTGAGCGTGACTTCCGCAAGCTGCTCGATGACGACACGATCGACATCATCTCCATCGCCACCCCCAACCACTGGCATGCCCTGATGACGGTCTGGGCGATGCAGGCGGGCAAGGATGTCTACGTGGAGAAGCCGTGCAGCTACACGGTGGAAGAGGGGCGGATCATGACCAATCATGCCCGCAAACTTGGCCGCATCTGTCAGATGGGCGCGCAGAGCCGCAGCATGCCAGGCATGCGCGACACGCTTGCGTTTGTGCACAGCGGCAAGATTGGAGAAGTGAAGGTGGCTCATGCCCTCTGCTACAAGCGGCGGCAGAGCATCGGCCTTGTGGACACGCCGGCGCCTCTGCCAGAAGGCCTCGACTTCGACCTTTGGGCCGGGCCGTCGCCTGCCGTGGTGCCGATTCGCGAGCGGTTGCACTACGACTGGCACTGGGATCTCAGCACAGGCAACGGCGACCTTGGCAATCAGAACCCCCACGAAATCGACAAGGCCCGCTGGGGCTTGGGGAAGCAGGAACTCCCAAAGAAGGTGGTCAGCGTGGGTGGGCGGCTCGGCTACATCGACAACGGGAATGCAGCCAACAGCCAGCTGACGCTCTTCAGCTGGGACGATGCTCTCCTGATTTCCGAGGTCCGCGGCCTCGAGATCACCGAAGATGAAGACTTCGGCCTCAAAGCCGGGCCGCTGCGTGTGGCCAATATTTGGTGGGGGAGCGAAGGCTATGCGGTGAGCCCGAACTATCTCTCGGGCGTGGCGTTCGACTACGAAGGCAATGAGCTCGGCAAGTGGCAGGGCGGGAACGACCAGTTCCACTTCGCGAACTTCGTGAAGGGGGTTCGCAGCCGAAATCACAAAGATCTGCACCTCGACATCGAGGATGGGCATCTCTCCAGTGCGCTGGCGCACCTCGGTAATATTTCCTGGAAGCTTGGTGAGACTGCCGAGATCGGTGACCGTCCGAGCATGAAGGCTGGAGGTGAGATGGCTGAGAAGGCGGTGGCCGACACCTTCGCCTCGTTCGAAGAGCATCTCGTGGCCAACAAGGTGGACGTCAAAGCCACGCCCTACGCGATTGGTCGTGAACTCACGATCGATCCGGTCAGCGAGCGTTCCACCGACGACGAAGCCAATCAGCACTTCGGGAAGGAATACCGCGCGGGCTATGAACTGCCGAAGGCGTAAGCCTAGAGCTGGGTCGGTGAGGGCCTCGATCGACGTCTGCTGCTCGCTGGCTGGCCTGCTGCTTTTCTTGGGTGGTGTGTGGGCTGCCGAGTGGCCAAGCGAAGAGGCGGCTCGGTCGGCCTTCCCGCTGGCGCACGCGGTGGTGCAGAAGCACTGCGCTGCCTGTCACGACGAGCAGCAGCATGAGGGGGGCGTGCAGCTCGACAGGATCGAATCGCTCCCCACGGTCGCCACGCGGTCGGTCTTTGAGCGTGTGGTTCGCGCGGTACGCGATGGCACGATGCCACCGGAGGAGGCTCCGCCTCTGAGCGATGCAGAACGCGACGGGTTGCTGGCGTGGGCCGATCAGGCCTTGGCCGCGTTCGACGCCCGCCCGGTGCCAAGGAATGGATCGGTGCGGCGGCTGACGGTCGCTCAGTATCGGCAGGCGATCCAGGACCTGCTTGGTATCGAGGATGATGTGACGGGTAGCCTTCCTGCCGATGCGATTTCGAAAGAAGGCTTCACCAACCAGGCCGCAACGCTGCAACTGTCCCCCTCACAGCTCGAGGCCTACCTCGAGGCGGCGGAACGAGCAGTTGACGCGGCGCTCGTGGACGTGACGCAACCGCCCGCGATTCAGCGATTTCGAGTGCAACTCGGTCGGGGCATCAATCAAAACCCCGTCGCCGACGACCTGATCCTCGGCCACATCAGCAAACTGCTCCCTACGGCGGATGTGTTGATTTCAGAGCCGGAGATTACCAAGCCGTTTGCGTGTGTGCCGATCGCCATGCAGCGGCATTTTCGCTTCATCGAGGGCTATCAAGGGAACGACACCGTCCGTGGCTGGCGCGACTTTGAGGGTATTGAGCACGCGGTCTTTGCCTGCCTGCGCGGTTCCGACGGGGATGATGCGAAAGACTTTCTGGACCCGAGGGGGCGCGGGCATGAAGTGGTGGCAGGCGGCCTTTTGTTACGGCCGTCGATTCCCAGCGACCGGTATCTCGGCGTCGGGAGCAAATATGGCCCGCTTCCAAACTTCAAAGTGGCGGTGCGTGAGCTGCCGGATGAGGGGCGGTTTCGCATCACGGTGCGGGCTGCCTGCTACGACGATCTGCTGGTGGTGCCACCTGGGAACATGCGAGGGGAGGCTGGCATTGGGGTTGAAGCCACACGGACCGAGGAGGACGCGTGGTCGGTTGATGTGCCGCACGCTGGCATCTACCTAGTGCAGGTGGGCATCGCCGGCCTCGAACCTCGCGTGCCACAGTCTGACGGCCAACCAGCAGCCAACTCGCAAGAACTTGTGCTCACGATCGCTGAACGCCAGGTGACCTCGAGGTGGAGCCAGCCGGCGTGCGTGGTGGCTCGGCTCCCTCACGAGACCGTGACGATTCGCGCCGCCTACGCGGGCCCCGAGCCGATCGATGCGATCACGCTCGTGCCGTTGGACGCGAGCCATGCGCTCGCAGCGCGGCTGGTGAAGATGGAGCAGCGTCGTCCATGGCTGGGGGTGCATCTTGGGTTGCGGCGAGACTGCGGAAGCACGCTCGCGGCCGTTGGGGGGCCGCAGCGCGTCGAGTGCGGTGAGCTGCGGGAGTATGTGTTTGAAGGAGCGATGGCCAACTTCCCGAACCCGCGCGTCGAGGCCGACAACCCCAACTACCTCGCAGGGTTCCGCGAGATCGCTGTGCGCAGCGAATACACAAGCGACCGTGATATGCCGCGGCTGCTGGTCGAGAGTGTGGAGTTTGAGGGCCCGCTCCACGATCAGTGGCCGCCAGCGTCGCATCAGTTGTTGATGCAGGGCGCGGATGCCGACACCAGCGACCCCGAGGTGTGGGCCTGTTCGGTCCTCCGGAGTTTTGCCACGCGAGCGTTTCGTCGGCCGGTGACGGAGAGTGAGCTTGGCGGTCTGGTGAAGATCTGGCGGCGCGGTGTGGAGGCGGGGAGGAATCCCACGCAGGCGTTGCGTGATGCGTGTGTGGCGACGCTCGTGTCCCCGCAGTTTTTGTTTCTGGTGGAGGCGAGTGAGACCCCGGCTGCCGAGCCACTTGCTCCGGAGGAGCTGGCCGCGAAGCTGTCGTTTTTTCTCTGGAACGCCCCTCCCGATGCTCAGCTCCTTGAGGCGGCGGCAGCCGGCAGGCTCCAGGCAAGGCTCACTGCAGAAACAAATCGACTGCTCGACGATCACCGCTTTGATGCCTGTGTTGATACCTTCGCCTCAGAATGGTTGCGGCTGGATCATTTTGATGTGGTGGAAGTTGATCAGACGCGGTTTCCGCATCTGGCCAAGCATGTCCGCCCGCACCTGCGACGGCAGCCAGCCGCACTCCTCGGGCATCTGATCCGAAGCAATGCCGCGGTCGAGACGTTGGTGCGAAGCGAGACGGTGATGGTCAACGAGGTGGTGGCGGACTACCTCGGGCTTGAGGAGTCTGTGGAAAGTGGCTTTGCGTTTGTGCCCGTGCGGCACGGTCGTGAGGACCTCGGAGGGGTGATCACGCTGCCTGCGGTCCTCGCTGGCCTCTCCAACGGACGGGAGCCAAACCCGGTGAAACGAGGAGCCTGGTTGGCGAGAACGCTCATCGCTGAGCCGCCTGCCGATCCGCCTCCCAATGTGCCAGTGCTTGAAGACCTCTCGCAGCTCTCCCTCCGCGAGAAACTGGAGCGACACCGCTCTGCGCAGGGCTGCCGGGGTTGTCACGAGAGCATCGATCCTTGGGGATTGCCTTTCGAAGGCTATGGCGCAGACGGTCGCGCGATCCCGGAGGGAGACGCAGCCATCGAGACCCATGCGCGGCTCCCGGATGGCACGGAGGTGGCGGACTTTGCAGCGTTTCGCGACTACCTGGCCGAGGAACGGCCGGATCGGGTGGGGCTGAGTTTTGCGTGGCATCTCGCAACCTATGCCAACGGCCGGAGGCCGACACCCCAGGAAACGCAGTGGTTGACGAAGATGGTGGGTGATGTTCGCGCGTCGGGGGGCGGGTTGCGGGATATCCTGCACGCCATCGTTGGCAGTGAGATGTTTCTGACCAAGTGAGATTCACGAAGAGAGTGTCGAAATGACTGCTCCGCGCATCGATCGTCGGGCCGTGTTGAAGGGGCTGGCGGGGGCCACACTCGCGCTCCCCGCTCTCGAGGCAATGGGCGAAGCCGTCACCGCATCGCAGCCGAGACGGTTCTGTGCGGTCTATACCGCGAATGGGATGGCGCTGCCCAAGCCCGAGTTGGGGATCGACGAATGGCATTGGTTTCCGCGAGTGAGCCATGAGGGAAAGTTGCAGTTTGGCGAGTCGACAAAGCCACTCGAGCCCTTCTGCGATCAGCTGAGTTTCTTCGGGGGGCTTGAGCACGCGAACGGACCCAAGGCAGACAGCCACATCTGCTCAGACATGTGGCTCACGGGAGCACCGCTGCAGGATCCCAAGCCCGGTCGGTTCAACAGTGTTTCGTTGGATCAGGTGGTGGCCGAACACACGAAGCAGCACTGCCGACATCCATCGCTCGTGCTTTCGATCGATTCGGGCGTCGGGTTTCTCTCAAGGACGAGCACCCTCTCGTATGACCTTGAAGGCAGGCCGATTCCTGCGGAGAACAGCCCGCGGCGTGTTTTTGATCGACTCTTTCGGGGCGACGCGTCAGCGAAGGTGGCCACACGCGATGCGCTCGGTCGGCAACTCTCTCTCGTGGATGCGGTGCTGGAGAGTGCCAACGCCTTTTCGCGACGGCTTGGGCATACGGATCGCGAGACGATGCAGCAGTACCTCGCTAGCCTCGATGAGCTCGAGGCACGTCTGGTGGCTTCCGAGCGATGGATGGAGACGCCGATCAAAGACCAGGATCGGTCATTCCTCGATCTCGATGCCTCGCCAGAGGGTGAGCCTGCAAGCTACTACCGGTCGATGTTTGACCTGGTGGCCCTGGCGTTTGATGCGGACCTCACCCGCAGTGTGTCGTTTATGCTCAGCCGAGAAGATGGCATGGGCATTAGCGACACCTTTCCGCTGAAACTGGGTCTACCTCAGACGCATCACAACCTCTCACACGCAGGTGACCGGGAGGGACTGCTCGCCTTTGCCAAATACGATCGCTTCCTGAGTGAGCAGCTCGCCCATTTCTTCACGCGACTGACGAGTTTCCACGATCGCGAAGGAACCCTGCTCGATAACACGCTCGTGCTCTACGGCAGCGGGTGTAGCACGACACACTGGCCTAAGGATCTGCCCACGCTCGTGGCTGGGGGGCTGGGTATGGGGCTCTCTCACGGGCACTCCGTGCGAGACGGCGAGCAGCGGATGACGAATCTTTATGTGAGCTTGCTCCAGGCGCTGGGGATTGAGCAGGAGGCGTTTGCCGACAGCACGGGCAGCCTCCGTGGGCCCGTGTTTGGGAAACTGGCCTGAGCCCGCCGGCACACTCGTGGACCGGCCGGTGCTGCGAAGCAACAATCGAGGAGAGCCCCAATGTGCTGGGTTGCCCGATTGAAAAGGCGGAGGCGGTGTCATGCGCGCGGTGTTGTTGTGGGGCCTCATGCTTTTCTCGGTGTGTGCCGGTCGCGTCACCGAGGCGGCCGAAGCCCCTGCGGACCTGGCGATTCCAGCGGCCCTCGCCCCGTGGCGGGAATGGGTGCTCCGCGACTTGGAGCACCTTGGGTCGCCATCTCCGTATGACGATCCGAACGAACGAATTGCGATTTGGCCTTCCCGGCTTGTGCTCGACCTGACGGCTCCTGGGGGGCGCTGGTCACTCGAGTTGGAGGCGTTCGATCGCACCTGGGTGCCCCTTCCTGGCAATGCCGAGGCCTGGCCGCAGCAGGTGATGCTCAATGGCGTACCGGCGGCGGTGCTTTCCCGCGATGGCGTTCCTTCGGTGCGGGTCGAGGCCGGGCTTCACACGCTCGTTGGCGAGATCGCCTGGGGCCGCGCCCCTGAGCGACTTGCGGTTCCCGCGGCACTTGGGATCGTCGAACTTCGGCGTGACGGTGCGAGCGTGCCGTTTCCCGAACGGGATGCTGACGGTTGGTTGTGGCTGCAGCGGAGCCAGGCCGCTGAAGAAGAGCAGGATCAACTCAGCGTGTTGGTGTCGCGCGTGCTTGAAGACGGCCTTCCGATCTGGTTGCGGACCGAGATTGAACTGAGTGTCTCTGGTCGCAGTCGGGAAGAAGCGATTGGTCAGGTGCTCCCCGCAGGCTGGCAACTCGCTGCGGTCACGGGGGGAATCCCAGTGGCGGTGGACGAGTCGGGGCAACTCAGGGTGCAGGTGCGTCCCGGGACGTGGCAGATTCGCATCGACGCGTTTCGCACGACCGACACCACGGAACTCTCCTTTCCGGAAGGGACTGTAGCCGTCACACCGGAGGAACTGATCGGCTTGAAAGTGCGACCTGATTTTCGCGTGATTGAGTTCACCGATGCGGCGCCAGTCGATGTGGCGATGACCCGGTTTCCGGAGCGATGGCGTTCGCTGCCAATCTTCCAGTGGGAAACGGGCAAGCCGCTTGCCTGGAAAGTGAAGGACAGCGGCACGGGGCTCCAAAAGCCAGATCGCTTCGAAATCCATCGCCGGTTGTGGCTCGACGACGATGGAACGGGCCTGACCTACGAAGACACGATCCAAGGCGAATGCCGGGCCCTTTCCCGGTTGGATGTCGTGGCGGGCAATGAGCTGGCGGTCGTGCGGATCGATGGGCAGCGGCAACTGATCACGACCGATCCGGAGTCTGGGGCGGCGGGCATTGAGCTTCGGTCTCCTCGCCCCGTGATTGAGGCAATCGGTCGGATGCAGCGAGACACGCAACTCTCCGCCACTGGCTGGCAGGCAGACCCGGACCGGTTGCAGGTCACGCTCGCATTGCCCCCAGGCTGGAGGATGCTCGCCCTGTTTGGCGCGGACCATGTCGATGGCGATTGGCTCACCGCCTGGACGCTGCTCGATCTTTTTTTGCTGCTGGTGTTTTCGCTGGCGGTGTTTCGGATGCGAGGCGTGGGCGCAGGCCTTGTCGCTTTTTTTGCCTTTGGGCTCGCCTATCACGAGCTCTACGCGCCGCGTTTTACCTGGCTGTTCGTGCTGGTTCCGGTGGCCCTGCTTTCGGTGGTGCGTTCGAAGCGGGCGACATGGTGGATGGAGGCGTGGAAGTTCTTGGCGCTGGGTCTGCTGCTGATGCATCTCATCCCGTACGTCACGGGTGAGGTGCAGTCGGCGCTCTATCCGCAGCTCGAGCCGGGTGGCATTCACTATCGGCAGCGAAACCTCTGGGAAATCTTCAATGGGCCACGGCAAGTGACGCCTCCTGGCGAAGTGCAACTGGATGCGGCCCTCTCGGCGTCGTCGGTGGCTGCATCGGTGGCGCGAGAGCCTGCACGCACGCGAGCAGGTGTGCAGGCTGGTGTGCAGGTGGAACGCTTCCAATCGGCAAACCTCACATTTGCCCCAGGCACGAGCACGCAGACGGGCATCCCTCGTCCGGCGTGGCAGGGCAACCTCGTGGAATGCTGGTGGGATGGGCCGGTTGGGCGGGACCAGACGTTGAGGCCGGTGCTCCTGCCGGCCTTCGGGCATCGCATCTTGGCGGTCGCGCGCGTGCTCCTGCTGGCCGTGCTCCTTGGCATTGTGGCGAGGCCGAGGCAATCAACTCGCGGCTCGCGATCGACGGGAAGCGGAGCGGTGGTGGCGTCGGCCGTTGCCTTGGGCGTGGTGTTCTTTGCGGGAGCAGAGGTGCGTGCCCAAGAGCCAGCCGACGGTGTGCCGGCGATGGCAGTCGAAGGGGACGAGGGGGCTTCCTCCACGGCGTGGCAGACGCTCGCCAGCGACGTGCTGCCGTCGGCAACCTTGCTCAACGACTTGCGACAACGGTTGCTGAAACCGGATGAGGCGTTTCCCAGAGCTGCGGAGATTCCTGACGCGAGGTTGGCGATTGTGGGAAACCGGCTTTCCCTCCAGGTGACGGTGCACGCGGCGGTCGCCTGTGCTGTGCCGCTCCCCGGGAAACTCCCGGTCTGGTCGCCGCTGAGCGTGATCCGCGATGGCGGGGCGGCGAGTGTCGTGCGTCGCCCGGATGGCCATCTGTGGGTGTGGGTGCCTGCGGGCGTCTGCACGCTCGAGGTCGAAGGTCTGATCCCAGAAACCCCCGAATGGATTCTCGATTTTGAGCTCACTCCCAGGCGGCTTGCCGTCAACGCGGAGCAGTGGGAGGTGACCGGCGTGACCGCCAATGGCCGTCCAAGTGACCAGCTCTTTTTCACCCGGCGGCAGCCACAGGAGGCCAGGCAGACTGCCTACGACCAGACCAATGTGCGAGGTGTGGTGCAAATCGACCGAGTGCTGGAGGTGGGGCTCGTTTGGAAGCTGCAGACGACGGTGCGGCGGCTCTCCGAAGCCGGCCGCGCGATCAGTCTCACGGTCCCGCTGCTGCCAGGCGAGCGCGTCCTCTCAGGGGAGACCACCGGTGCCGCAGGCACGGTCGATGTCACGCTGCCACCAAATGTCGACGCGACCGGCTGGGAGAGCGAGTTGCCAGTCACCGACGAGATCCGGCTGGTCGCGGCGGAGAGCCTGCAGTCGGTGGAGCGTTGGTCGCTGGTGACGTCGCCCGTGTGGAACGTCACGCTGGCGGGTGAGTTGCCGGTGTATGAGGCAGGGGCCAGTGAACTGGTGCCGGTCTGGTATCCCTGGCCTGGCAACGAGGTCGTGCTGGCGTTTGAACGCCCGCAGGCGGTCGCAGGAAAGTCGCTCACGATCCGTGGAATCGGTCGCACCATCGAACTCGGCTCGCGGCGGCAGACGTCCTCGATCGACTTGCGAGTGGAGTCGAGCCTTGGTGGCGAGTTCTTTGTCGGCCTGCCAGAAAAGGCGACGGTGAGGTCGGTGGAACTCGACGGACGGTCGCTGCCTGTTCGTCGTGAGGCGGGGCGGGTTCTCGTGGGGCTCAAGCCTGGCAAGCAGCAGCTGACCGTGGGGTGGACGACAGATGAGCCACTTGCGCAGCGAGCCACGTTTGATCCCGTCGAACTGCCGGTGGAAGCCGCCAATGTGGCCAGTCAAATGCAGTTGTCGGAAGCCCGCTGGATCCTCTGGGCGAGTGGCCCGCTCCGTGGCCCGGCAGTGCGATTCTGGGCGGTGTTGGCGTTGGCCTTTGGGCTGGCGGCGCTGCTCAGTCGACCTTCGCTTTCGCCGCTGCGGTTTCACGAATGGCTGCTGTTGCTGATCGGCCTCACGCAGATTTCTCTGATCCCAGCGGCGGCCGTGGTCGGGTGGCTCTATCTACTCGCCTGGCGAGGAAAGCGTGATCCGCAGGCAAGTGGATGGATCAGCTTCAACATGACGCAGCTGGTGATCGTGCTGCTGACGATCACGTCGCTGGTCTCGTTGGTGGTCGTCGTCAGTCGCGGGCTCTTGGGAACACCCGAGATGTTTATCAGCGGCAACGGCTCCTACAGCAATCGGCTGGTCTGGTTCAGCCCCGCGGAGGGAGTGGAGCTTGGGCAGCCCTGGGCCTTCTCGGTTTCGATCTGGTACTACCGGCTGTTGATGCTGCTCTGGGGACTATGGCTCGCGAACGCGGTGATTCGCTGGTTGATCGCTGGCTGGCGGCAGTTTACGGAAGGTGGTGCGTGGCGATGGTGGAGTAAGATCGCCCAGTCTGTGGGGTGAGGCCCGCATCCGACCGCCCCCGATATACTCCTGCACGTACAGCGGGCCGGTCTCGCTGTGCGGCTGGTGATCACGAGGCGACGAGGGGGAATGCGATGACTTTGGGAGCGGTAGGCAGAACAAGGCCCGCGAGCAACACGGCTCGGGCAGGGCGGG
This sequence comes from Planctomycetota bacterium, assembly GCA_029978905.1. Lineage (GTDB taxonomy): Bacteria > Planctomycetota > Planctomycetia > Pirellulales > UBA1268 > M30B53. The sequence continues at coordinate 81,167 of JAPOIM010000005.1, read as the reverse complement.
CCCTCCTGGGCATCGTGGCAGCATGGTTCCTGTGTGCTCCGTTGGCACGCGGCGAGGAGCCTGGGCTGCGTGTGCTGACGGCACGTGCCAGTGAGATCGACGCGCGGGCTGCTGAACATCCCGAGATCGGTTTTGTCTTCGAAGCCGAGGGGAAGTCGCAGGATGTGCAGCATGCAGTCGTTGACGTCGACGCTCCGCTCCGGGGGCAGCTCGTGATCTGGCTGATGGGCTACAACGAACAGCTCTTCGAAAGGCTCGCGAGCTACGGCTACCACGCCATCCAGCCACACTACGCGCGGCAGTGGTTTGGCATCGTCAAGCCCACGGATCGCATGGCCCGGGGATTGGTGCGGCTGGAGGCGGCGACGGGCAGGGATGTCAGCCCCCAGGTGGAGATCCCGTTTGCCGATGGGATGGCCGAGCGGAGCCATCAGTTTGTGCGGTGGCTCGCTGAGGAGCATCCCGAAGGCCGTTGGGAGCAGTTTTTGGCGAAGGATCAGCAGGGGCTCGACTGGTCGAAAGTGATCGTGGCGGGTTCCTCCCATGGCTCCACAACCGCGGCCCGCTTTGCCAAGGAGGTAGAGGTGGCTCGGGTGGTGATGCTCTGTGGTCCCCGAGATCAAGAGCAAGATTGGCAAAGCCTTCCTTCGGCAACGCCTGCGGAGCGGTATTTCGGCTTCTCCCACGTACTCGACGGCGGCTGGACCGACGACCACTACTGCCGCTCATGGGAACTCTTGGGGCTTACCGAGTATGGGCCGATCGTGAGCGTGGACGGCACGCTTCCGCCCTACGGCAACACGCGTCGCCTGATCTCGTCTGCCGATGTGGGGGGAGATGCCGGCCGGGCGCACTCTGCCGTGACGCCTGGTCGGGCCTCGCCACGCGATGCCGACGGCGCATTGCTGTACGAGCCGGTATGGGAATACCTGTTCACGCACCCAGTGGAGGAGGTGGGACATCCGGACAGTCGCGACCCGGACTGTGAGCATGACCATCCGCTGTGATCGTCATCGCAAGCGGCTGTTTGCGTTTTTCTGACCAGGAGAGGCTTTCCCGATGAAAGATACGATGCAGGAAAAAGTGGTGCGTCCAGCACCAGGCTGGGCGATGCTCGTGATCTGCCTCGTGCTGTTGGTGCTCGCACCGACCTTGGTCGTCTTCGGAGCGGCCTCGGGGACAGGCTTCCTCATCTTTCCCGGGGTGCTCTGCGGCCTCGCCTTTCTGGTGAGCCTCGCTGGGTTTCAGGCCGTTCAGCCGAATGATGCACGCGTGCTCCTGCTGTTTGGGTCGTATGTGGGGACGATTCGCAGCAGCGGCTTTTTTTGGGTGAATCCCTTCTACACCAAAAAGCGGATCTCGCTGCGGGTGCGGAACTTCGAAACGGGCTCGGTGACCACGCCCGAGGTGAAGGATCCAACGGGCAAGATCCTCACGCAGAAGACCCGGTCTGCGGGGCGGCCGTCAAAGGTGAACGACCGTGATGGCAACCCGATCGAGATCTCGGCCGTGGTGGTGTGGAAGGTGGTCAACACGGCTGAGGCCCTATTTGAAGTGGATGACTACGAAGACTTCGTGGCGGTGCAGAGCGAAGCGGCTCTACGAAGCCTCGCGTCACGCCACCCGTACGACAGTGAAGACCATGAGATTTCGCTGCGAGGGAGCACGACAGAAGTCAGCGAGCAGCTGCAAACGGATGTGCAGGAGCGGCTCGACAAGGCCGGGGTGGAGGTGATCGAAACGAGGATCAGTCATCTCGCCTACGCGCCGGAAATCGCAGCAGCCATGCTGCAGCGGCAGCAGGCTCAGGCGGTTGTGGCGGCGCGGATGAAGATTGTGGAGGGAGCGGTCGGCATGGTGCAGATGGCCCTTGAGCACCTTGCCCGTGATCAGGTGGTGCACCTCGATGACGAACGCCGTGCCTCGATGGTGGCCAACCTTCTCGTGGTGCTCTGCAGCGACCGTCATGCCCAGCCTGTGGTCAATGCCGGCGATCGATAGGTTGTCACAAAACGCGAGCCCCGCGATGCTGATCGACGCCGCAAAATCGAAAGTTTGGAAGGAATCAGCGCATGCTTGGTAACTCGACGCTCGTGATTTACTACGGCATGAAGATCTTCCTCTTCATCAGCCTCCTCGGCGCGCTGATGAAGTCCGAGTTGATGCGTGAACAGACCTTGGGTCTTAGCGTGATCTACTCCTTCGGCGTTGGCTTTTTAAGTTACATCTTCTTGGTTGGCCCCAATGCGGATGCCGCCACTCCACAAGACTGGCAGAACTGGGGGATCTGGCTTGGGGCAACCTTTGTGCTGTCGTGGCTCTACTTCAAGAGTCTCACGTGGTTCGAGGAGAGCAAGCTGTTCTGGGTCGTGGTTGCTCTCGGAGCGGCGGTGGTGTGGTTTTGAGCGGGCAATACCGTAAACTTTGCGTTGACGGCGACGGGGTGAGCCTGCATCGCGGGTGCGATGCCAGCCATGGGGAGCTGCAGTGAAGACCGCCTTTCTGTGCGAGCGATGTGGCACGCGTCTCGTGGCGAAGGCGTCGCTCGCAGGTCGCGCGAGTCGGTGTCCCAAGTGTGGGCAGCGGGTGGTGGTGCCTGCGGCCGCCGAGGCAGCAGACGGGGATTGGCGTGCTGCGGTTTCGCAGCAGTTGGATCCTCTGGCGCCTCCGAAGGGATCGGCAGCGGCGCACGACGCTGCAACGGAGGAGACTGGCTACCGTCTCAAGTCGCTCACCCCGGTGGGAATGCCTCAGCTGGAGCCGCGAGCGCCGCGTCCTGCCTCCGCAAAGCGGACGCCGCAAGGCACGCCTCCATCGGCCGGAAAGCAGGCCCCACGAACGAGTCGGCGAGATCCCGTGCCTTCGGGAAAGGATGCGTCTCCGCAGTCAACAGAAAAGGCGCCTCCGGGAGCAAAGGCACACGCCTCCCTCGCGGATGAGCCGGATGACGACCTGCGAGGACTCTTTGGCGACTCGGATGAGGTGGAGTTTGAGTTCAACCCACCCGAGATCATCGTCGCGCCAAGTCAGATGCCGTCGCGCTCGGCTGATGTGCTGCGTGTGTATCGATCCGTTTTCAGTCTGCTCGCGCGTGGCACGAAAGGGATCAGTGAGGCGAGTTACACGATTTCGTTCATGCTGCTGATCCTGGCCGTGGGTGGCGGCATCATGGGCAATCATGGCCTCGCCTCGCTCGGCTTGGGATTGATTGTGTTGCTCAACGTGATCGGCTTCATCGGCGATCTCGCGAGTCTTGTGATGCTTTCGTTTCGCAAGGAGCCCATGCAGGGCCTCCTCTTTTTGCTGCCTCCCTACGCGGCCTACTACCTCTGGACGGATTGGAAACGCTATCAGGAGGTGGTGGGGCGGATGCGGATTCCAGTGCTGATGTTGGGTTTCGTGGCGGTGGCATATGCGTTTGTTCCCTGGCTCAGCGGAGGGAAGGAATCGGCCGCCGCGTCGCCAGCGGTGGAGGCCTCTGCCGATGGGGTGAGTCAGGATCTACCGTCAGACGGGGCAGCAGACGCCGCATCGGCTGACACGACTCGCGTGGGGTACGGTGTTGGGCTGGTGGAAACCGCTGCGGAGTGGGTGTGGTCTTTCGTGGGGGGCGAACCAAAGCAGTTATTCCATTCCAGCGAACCGGCAGAGGCCACGCCTGAGGGTGCGGTGCCGCCGGACGCCGAGAGTGGGGGCGAAGGTTGAAGAATGAACGCAACACCTGATCGGGACGAGCGGCGCGGCGATGACGGCTTTTCGGAGATCGTTGTCGCGGCGGAATTGTCACCGCACGCAAGCGCCGCCGATCAACCGCAGGCCTCGCCAATGGATGGGCGGGGGGGCTTCGGCGATCCGTACCGCAAGGGCCTGGCTGTGGTGGCCGCGTTTCTCTTGGCCTCAAACCTTGGCTTTGCCGCGTTGCAAAGCGGCCTGCATCCCTCAGAAGCCGATACGAGTTCGCTGTCGCTGCTCGTGCGAGCCACGGCGAATCTGATCGCGCTGGTTGCCCTCTGGCGTCTCCCTGCGCTCGGTCGCCGTGGTTTGGGGCTTGTCGAGCTGTTTCTCTTCGGGACCGAGATGTTGGTTCTCCTCGACAGCCAGTATGTGACGGGAATCCATTTGATTGATCAGAGCGACCTGGTTGATGCGGTGGCGTTTCAGAAAAACGGTGTGCTGCGGGTGACCTTCTTGATGGTCAGCAGCGCCGTCTTTCTGCCGCATTCGCCGAAGATTTCCGGACGGATCGCGGTCACGATGGCGACGGCGCTGGTGCTCTGCCATGGCTTCGTCGTGGATCATGCACGAACGGCCCACTTGGTGATGGATGACATTGCCAGTCATCGGGTGGTGATGTTCAACGCGGTGACGTTGGTGACGGGAGCCGTTCTGGCGACGCTCGCCGGGTGGATGTTGCGGGGCCAGCGTGATGTGATCGAGGCAGGCGGTCGTGTGGGGCCGTACCGACTGCGACTGACGCTCGACAGCGGCGGGATGGGAGAGGTGTATCTGGCCGATCACCACACCCTCACGCGGCCGTGCGCGGTGAAGGTGGTCCGAGCCGGGCGCCGCCACGGCAAGGTCGATCGCGAACTCTTTACACGCGAACTCAACCTCGCCTCGATGCTGCGGCACCCAAGCGCTGTGGCGATCTACGACTGTGGCCTCGCGACGGATGGATCCCCCTACTATGCGATGGAGTTTTTGCCCGGATTGACGGTGGCCGGCATCGTGCAGCGATTCGGCCCTGTCTCCTGCAGTCGCGCGATCTACGTGCTCACGCAGGTCTGCGGCGTGCTGGAAGAAGCACACCGGTATGGCCTCGTTCACCGCGACCTTTCCCCGGCCAACGTGTTTCTCGCGGTGCTCGGCGGTCAGTGTGATGTTGCCAAGTTGCTCGATTTTGGCGTGGCAGCGACCGTGGGAGAGTCTCACGATCCTGCGGCGGGGTGTGTGGCGGGCACGCCCGCCTACATTGCGCCTGAACAGGCGGTCCGCACGGCAGCGGTTGATCATCGTGCGGACATCTACGGCGTGGGGGCGCTGCTGACCTACATGCTCACGGGCCATCCGCCGTACGAAGGTGCCACGGCAGAGGAGACGCTTGCCCGTCTCGTGTCGGATCCTGTGAGCGATGTCGCCTCGCGGCTTGCAGCGTTTCCAGAGGACGTGCGAGCCGTCGTCCTTCGCTGTCTGGAAAAGGATCCGAAAGACCGGTTTGAGTCGGCGGCGGCGGTGTCGGCGGCACTGCACCAGTGCGGCGCCGCACACGGGTGGAATGCCGACGAAGCACGGTCATGGTGGCAAACCCAGATCGATGGCTGACAACGTCACTCTGCAGTGAAACGCGAGAAGAGGGAGAGAGTCGATGAATATGCAGAAGCTGCTGCAGGCGACTGTGCAGTTCAAGGCGAGCGACCTGCATGTGCAGGTTGGCAGTCCACCGACGGCGAGGGTGGACGGCACGATGGTGCCATTCGACGCTCCCCCGTTATCGCCCGAAGATGTGCGTGAACTCGTCGGGCAGGTTGCCGGGGCAGCAGCTCTCGAACGTCTCGAAAGAGATCTCAGTTGCGACTTCTCGCATTTCATTCCGGATGTTGCGAGATTTCGTATCAACGTCTTTCAAGAGCAAGGGAACCTCTGCATCGTTGCCCGCAGCATTCCCTTGGAGATCAAGTCGTTTGATCAGCTTGCGCTCCCGAGTGTGCTGCAAGAGATTGCCGAGGAGCATCGGGGGCTCGTGCTCGTGACCGGGACCACCGGCAGCGGCAAGAGCACCACGCTCGCCGCGATGATCGACCACCTCAACCGCACGCGGAGGTTGAGGATTGTGACTATTGAAGACCCGATCGAGTTTGTCCACACATCGCGAAAGAGTCTCGTGGCCCATCGTGAGGTGGGGCGAGACACGCCGAGTTTTGCCGAGTCGCTCAAGCGTGCTTTGCGCCAAGACCCAGATGTAATTCTCGTGGGCGAGTTGCGCGATGCGGAAACGATGCGGATCGCCTTGCAGGCCGCCGACACGGGCCACCTCGTGTTTAGCACCGTGCACACCACCAACGCCTCGTTCACGATGCAGCGTATTGTCTCGATGTTTTCAGCCGATGAGCGGGATTTGCTCAAAGTGCAGTTGGCCACGAACCTTGCCGCGGTGGTGAGTCAGCGGCTTGCCGTGCGAAAGGCCCCAGCCACCGGACGGCTGCCAGTGCTCGAGGTGATGCGAAATACGGCGGTGGTGAGCAAAGAGATTCTCGATGGCGAGATCACCAACCTGCCGCAGGTTATTGCCAGTCGCGATGCGGGCATGCAGCTCTTCGATCAGCATCTGACCGATCTCTATAAGCAGGGCGCGATCCGAGGAACCGAAGCCCTGCGGTTGGCGACCAACCCCGAGGCCGTGGCGCTGATGATGCGTGGTATGAGCACCCGCGACATTGCCGCGGGGCTCATTCAGTGAGCGGCACCCTCCGGAAGACGCCGTGCCGGCTCGGGGGCCGGCAAGGTCTCGTCGCTGGGGCGTGGCGCCCAATCGCTCCTCGAGCGTTTGCCGATCTCCCTTCGCCTTCTCGTGCGTGGCTGGGAACCAGTGGCTTTGAGAAGGGCTCAAATCTGGGACAGTTCGGGCACTGCGAAGCCCGCGTTGTTGGGGTCTTTGAGTAAGGCGTTGGCGGCTTCGGCGTGGTTGCCGGTGTGACGCTCAGTTTCAGGGTCGAAGGTGAGCAGCGGACCGACGTGGTAGTCGGCACCATTCTCCGCGATCCCGACGCCATCGCGCATGATCGTATGCAACTTCATGAAGTGCTCTGCCACCTCGGGTGAGTCACCGAAGCGGCAGGCCTTCTCGTTGAACGGCACTTTTTCGCCGAGCCGATACGAGTTGTTCATCAGGTGGCCGAGCACGCAGCCGTAGTGGGCGTCCGAGGCATTGCCGTTGGCCAGGGCTGGGTCCCCTTCGCGCACCGCCGTTACAAAGCTCTGCCAGTTGCCACCAGGCGTGACATGGCCCGGCTTGATGTCGAGGTCTTCGAAGGTGTCACTGCCGGGGCGACGAATCTTGTAGCGGCCTTCGCCAGTGATCACGCTGCCGTCTTCGAGGTAGTACTCGTTGATCACTTCATGCTTGTAGCCTTCGTAGTTCACGTTGCGAACATTGAAGAGCACCATCTGGCCGTTGGGATACTCGGCCATGGCAAACATGGTGTTGGGCGTTTCCCCTTGATCATCCCACTGGAACCGACCGCCGAGGGCCGCGGTTCGCACGGGATGCGTCTGGTCGTCGTCGATCGCCCAGCGGGCCACGTCGAGTTGGTGCGTACCTTGGTTGTTGAGGTCGCCGTTGCCAGTCTTCCAGAACCAGTGCCAGTTGTAGTGCACGAGGTTCGGGTTGTAGTGCTCGAGGACGGCTGGACCCTTCCAGAGGCTCCAGTCAAGGTTGGCCGGTGCCTCTCCATCGGGCTTTGTACCGATCGACCCTCGCGGCTTGCAGCAGTAGCCATAGGCGATCTTGAGCCGTGGGAGTGTTCCGTCTTTGAGGGCGGCGTGCAGGCCCGCGATGCCGGCATCACTTCGCCGTTGCGTGCCGTGCTGCACCACAACGCCATACTTCTTCGACGCCTCGAGGGCGATTCGCCCTTCGACCACGTCGTGGCTCATCGGCTTTTCCACGTAAACATGCTTGCCGGCCTGGGCGCCCCAAATCGTCATCAGCGAATGCCAATGATTCGGAGCGGCGACTGAGATGGCGTCGACATTTTTGTCTTCAAGCACCTTGCGAATGTCTTTTTCACCCTTGGTCGTGAAGGCCCCGTCGCCCGAGTTCTTCTTCAGCGACTCGAGGGTGCGGCCTAGAACGGTTTCATCAGGGTCGACGACATAGGCGATCTCCACGTTGTCGAGTCCACGAAAGCCACCGAGGTGGGCTTGCCCACGCCCATTGAGGCCAATCACGGCGATGCGTACCCGGTCATTCGCTCCGAGCGCTCGTGCTGAAGCCCGCGGCGCGGTCAGCAACAAGGAGCCGGTGGCGGCAGATGCGGCAAGAAAACGTCGACGACTGGTGACAGCAGGCATGGAATCCTCCCCGGAAACAAAGACCGAACCGCGTCAGCATACTCATGGGACGATGATCGGTGCGAGGGCACACGGACCGTCTTTTTGGCTCGGTATGATCTCCTACGGAGGTCGCCGCATGAGCACGTATGGGATTCGTAGCGTTTTGTGTTTCTTTGTCGCCCAGGGCCTGCTGTGGGCTGCACCGGGCATGGGCGGGGAGAACGACCTCGCCCGCGAGCGGCTGGCTGCCTACCACGCCGCGAGTCAGCAACCCGCCGAACGGCGGTTGCATCTTGTCTGCTGGCGGCCCCAAGACCGCGACTTCGCTGCAGGCCATCGCGATCGCCTCGATCGGATCATGACCGACATTCAGGCGTTTTATGCTCGCGAGATGCAGCGGCATGGGTTGGGGACGCGGTCGATTCGCCTCGACCGAAATGCCGAAGGCCGACTCGTGATCCACGAGGTCGTCGGTCACGGTCGATACGCTGATTACGGCAAGTCGGACGGACAGAGGATCAGGGCAGAGTGCCTGCCGGTGCTCCGTGATGCCGGTATCGATGCGGATCGTGAGACCGTGATGATCTTCACGAACCTCGCGGACTGGGATCCTGCGAATGGCCGCTTTCAGCACAAGAGCCCCTACTACGCAGGTGGTTCCCACCGCAGCGGCACCGCGTGGCAGCTTGATTCTCCCGAACTCGACACGCGCAATCTGCCTCTGAAGATGCCAGTGATTCAGGACGGTGAGTACGGCCGCATCTCCCTCGGAAAGCACAACTCGATCTTCATCGGTGGCATTGCCCATGAACTCGGCCACGCGCTCGGCCTCCCGCACTGTCGGGCTCGAGCCGATGAAGAACCCCAAGGAACGGCCCTGATGGGATCAGGGAACCGAACCTATGCCGACGAACGGCGGCACGAGGGGAAGGGTACCTTCCTCACACGAGCCCACGCGCTGCGACTGGCGTCGCATCCGCAGTTTTCCGGCTCGGTCACCGGCATGCTCGAGGATCCGCAGGGGCAGTTTGACGGTCTCGCGGTGGAGCCGGCGGATGACGGCCGCAGTTTCACGATCGCCGGCCGCCTTCAGGCCAGGATTCCGGTGTATGCCGTGATCGCGTATCTCGATCCAGAAGGGGGCGGCGATTACGACGCGCGCACCGAAGTGGCGATCCCCGATGAGGTGGGCCAGTTCACCCTCCGCTGCGCGAGCCTTGTAGCAGGGAGGCCAGCAGGCCTGCGGCTCGTAGCCTGCCACTGCAACGGTGGTGTTACGCAACTCGACCAGGCATTCGGTGTTGCCGAAGATGGCCAGGTGGATGTGGTGAGCATGCAACTGGCGTTTGTGTTGCAGCCCTTTGTGGATGTTCTTCCCGAAGGGCCACGGCGAGCCGCTGAGATGAGAGATGCCTTGCCTGACGGTTCGGATGCCCGCCGGATTGCGAGCACGGTGTTGGATGCGCTGACGGGGCGACGCCTGCGACAGCCATCCGATGCGGTGGCCGACTCCGAAGTGCAGGTTCCGCTCTCATCGATCGAGCCTCGCGAGGCGAGCGTGGGGTGGTTGCAACCGGCGTATGATCGGCTGCCGCGGCCGGATCCCTTGCTGCGATGTGGGAGCGACATCTTTGAGACCGGCATCTATGCCCACGCCCCTTCCCGGTATCAGTACGACCTGCAGGGTGGCTGGCGACGCCTGGAAGGAGCCTGTGGGCTGCCACCGCAGGCAGGGGGCTCGGTCGTGTTTGTGATCCGAGGGGACGGTCGTGAACTGTACCGCTCTCCGCGGATCGGTCCTGGGGTGAGCGAGCGGTTCCGCGTCGACATTGCAAACGTCGCGCGGTTGGAGCTTGTCACTGAAGATGGGGGTGATGGTAAGGCTGCTGACTGGGGCGTGTGGGGCGAACCGACGCTGCTGCGAGACCCGTGAACTACTTGGCGTAGTCGGTGAGCTGCCCTGCTCGCCAGGAGACCCGCAGGGCATTGGCGACAGCGACGAGGTCGATCGCTTCCTGCACAAGCGCGCCGGCGGTGGGAGGCAGGTAGCCGGCCGCCGCGATCGCCATGCCGATCAGGCTCACCGCCATGCCACCCACCGCGGTTTGCAGGGCAATGCTACGGAAGCGACGGCCGATGTGCAGCAGCTCATCGACCCGTTCCAGGGTGGTGTCCATAATCACCGCGCCGGAGGCTTCGCTGGTCACGTCGCTGGCAGCCCCCATGGCCACGCCCACGGTCGCCGCAGCGAGCGCTGGGGCATCGTTGATGCCGTCGCCGACAAACAGCGTGGGAGCCGAAGCCGTGGCTTCCTCCACCAGCCGTAACTTCCCCTCGGGTTGGATGTTGGCGTGGACCTCCTCGATTCCCACCGATTCTGCTAGCCAACGGACTTCGCTTTCGCGATCCCCCGAGACGAGCATCACTCGTTCGAGTTGATGATCAGGGCCCAGGTGCTGCACAAACAGCTTCCCATCAGGCCGCGGCGTGTCGCGGAAGCGGAGCACACCAGCGAGACGGTCGTCAAAGAGGACCACGCACTCTAAGCCACCGACTGTAGGGGGGAGGCTTGCGGCCTCCTGAGGGGAGGCTTCCGTCAGTTTCTTCCGGCTCGTGATACGGACCTGTCGGGTGCCTGAGCCACCCGCACAGGCCACCTGCCCGGTCAGCCCTGCCCCAGGCTTTTCGGCGACTTCCTCAACGGCACACCCAGCCACACCTTGCACCTTCGCTGCCTCGAGGACTGCGCCCGCCAGCGGATGCTTGGAGTAGGCCTCGAGGCCGGCTGCGGCGGCGAGCACCTCGTCGGCATCGTGGCCGGCGGCGGGAAGCACCTCGGTGACCTGAGGCGCGCCGTAGGTGAGCGTGCCCGTTTTGTCGAAGATCGCGATGCGACAGGAGTCGAGCCGTTCCAGGATCGCTGGATCCCGGATCACGATCCCGCGCTTCGCTGCAAGTGAGACAGCACCAATGATGGCCACCGGGATGCCGATCAACAGTGGGCAGGGCGTGGCCACCACAAGCACCGCCAAAAACCGGGTTGGACTCCCCGACGCCCACCAGGCAGCGGCGGCGATCGCCACGGCCAGTGGTGTGTAGAGCCCGCCAAGAATATCGGCCAGTCGCCGCAACCGCGGCTTGGTCTGTTGGCTCTCCGAGAGCACCTGCATGATTTTCGCGTAGCGGCTGTCAGCCCCCACCCGATCGCAGCGGACTTCGAGCACCGCTTGGCCATTGATCGCACCGGAGAGGACCGCGGACCCGGGAGCCTTGGACATGTGATAGGGCTCGCCGGTGAGATAACTCTCATCCATTGAGCCATGGCCTGCGACCACGGTGCCGTCAACCGGACAGATCTCGTGGGGGAGGATCGTGATCACCTCGCCGACGCAGACCTCGGCGAGGGGCACGTCGACCAGTCGGCCATCGCCTCGGCGGTGGGCGACGGTGGGCATGCGATTGGCGAGCGCCTCAAGCACGTCGCCCGCACGGCTGACGGCCCGCGCTTCGAGAGCCTCACCACCGGAGAGCATGAGCACCACAAGGACGCCAGCGAGATACTCGCCAAGCAGCACACTCGTCACGATCGAGATGCCTGCCAGGAGATCAGAGCCGAAGCGACCGCTGAGCAGGTCCCGCAGCAGGCCACTCACCAGCGGAATGCCGCCGACGAGGAGCATCACGACCAGCGGTGCATCGGCCACCGTCAGCGGTGGTCCGCCGAGGCGAACGGAAGGATCCAGCGAGCCGAGCGACGCCGGTGATGCCCCAACGTCTGTCATCACGAGCGCACCCCACGCAACGAGCGTGATGACGGCCGCGACCGCGATCAGGTCGTTGCTCGTGACTTTTGTCCAGAGTCGCGCGATACGTCGCGTGAAGGCAGACTGGCGGCCGACAGGGAGTGTGGATGCTGAACTCATGCCTACAGCGTACCACTCACGACTGCCAAACCGCCTCAGCCAACCGTCGAGGCCATCAGTCTTCGGCTGAGGCGTCGTCGTCCGCAGGGCCCGCAGCGACAGGCTCGGCCGTCACCATTCCCTTGAAGACGAGTTGCTTCTTGCCAGCGACTTCGGTGGCGTCGACTTGGATCGTGTCCTTGCCCACGAACTCACCCTTGAGCAGCTCTTCGCTGACGGGGTCTTCGATGTAGTTTTCGAGAGCGCGACGCAGCGGACGTGCACCGAAGTCGGTATCCGAGCCCTTCTTGATGAGGAACTTCTTGGCTTCTTCGGTGAGTTCCAGCTTCAGGCCACGCTCGGCGAGCCGTTCGCGGACCTTCGCCAACTCGATGTCGATGACCTCCTTGAGGTCCTCCACGGTGAGGTGGTGGAAGATGATGATGTCGTCAACACGGTTGATGAACTCAGGCCGGAAGACCCTCTCAATCCGCTCGTTGACACGCCCCTTCATGCTCTCGTAACTGGCATCGTCGTCGGGCTTCTGGAAGCCAAACGCCGACTCATTCTTGATCGCCTCCGCCCCTGCGTTCGTGGTCATGATCAGGATCACGTTGCGGAAGTCGACGTTGCGTCCGAACGAATCGGTCAGCCGGCCTTCTTCCATCACCTGCAGGAGCATGTTGAACACGTCGGGATGGGCCTTCTCGATTTCGTCGAGCAGGACCACCGAGTAGGGACGTCGCCGAATCTTCTCGGTGAGCTGCCCACCTTCCTCGAAGCCGACATACCCTGGAGGGGCACCGATCAGACGGCTGACGTTGTGCTTCTCCATGTATTCGCTCATGTCGATTTGGATGAGGGCCTCATCGTCACCGAACATGAACTGTGCCAAGGCCTTGGCGAGGAGGGTCTTGCCGACGCCAGTGGGGCCCGCGAAGACGAAGCAGCCGGTTGGCCGCTTGGGATCCTTGAGGCCTGAGCGGCTGCGGCGGACCGCTTTGGAGATGCTCTTGATGGCTTCGTTTTGGCCGACCACACGCCTGTGCAGTTCGGCTTCCATTTCCATCAGTCGCTTCGTGTCTTCGGTCGACATCCGCGTCAGCGGGATGCCGGTCATCTTGGAGACAACCTCCGCCACGACTTCCTCGTCGACCACGCCATCGGCCTCGCGGCTCTTCTCCCGCCAGTCCTTGGTCATCGTCTGCTTCTTCTTCTTCAGCTTGTCGGCCTGATCACGCAGCGCCGCAGCCTTCTCGAAGTCTTGGTTGGCGACCGCCTCTTCCTTCTCCTTGTTGAGACGATCAACCTCTTCGTCGATTTCTTTCAGGTCCGGCGGCTTCGTCATCCCCTTGAGCCGGACGCGGGCGCCGGCTTCATCGATCACGTCGATGGCCTTGTCTGGCAGGCACCGGCCGGTGATGTAGCGGCTCGAGAGTTCGACGGCGGCTTCGACAGCCTCGTCGGTGATCGTCACGCGGTGATGACTCTCGTAACGGTCGCGGAGACCCTTGAGAATCTCAACCGCTTCGCTCTTCGTCGCCGGCTCCACCATGATGATCTGGAAGCGTCGGTCGAGTGCCGAGTCTTTTTCGATGTACTTGCGATACTCATCGAGGGTCGTGGCCCCAATGCACTGAATCTCACCGCGAGCGAGCGCGGGCTTCAGCACATTGGAAGCATCGATGGCGCCTTCGGCACCACCAGCACCCACAAGGGTGTGCAGTTCGTCGATGAAGAGGATGGTGTTCTTCACGCGGCGGACTTCATTCATCACCGCCTTGATCCGCTCTTCAAACTGACCGCGGTACTTCGTGCCAGCGACCATCATCGCCAGGTCGAGGACGACGATCCGGCGGTCCGCGAGCAGTTCGGGCACGTTGCCTTCCACCACCCGCTGGGCAAAGCCTTCCACAATCGCCGTTTTGCCCACCCCTGCTTCGCCAAGCAGGACCGGATTGTTCTTTGTGCGACGGCAGAGAATCTGGATCGCCCGCTCAATTTCGCGTTCGCGGCCAATCACGGGGTCGAGCTTGCCCTGCTTGGCGAGTTCGGTGAGGTCGCGTCCGAAGCTGTCGAGCGCAGGAGTCTTGCTCTTGCTCCCCTTCGGTGCGCCCTCGCCACCACCACCGCCAGCGCCTGCGCCCGCCGTGGCCCGGCCACCCATGCCTGACCGCTCGCCACCCTCATCCATGCCATGGCCGAGGAGGTTGAGCACCTCTTCTCGCACATCTTCCAGTTTCAGGCCGAGGTTCATCAGAACCTGCGCCGCCACACCTTCCTGCTCGCGGAGGAGTCCCAGCAGAATGTGCTCGGTGCCCACGTAGTTGTGGTTGAGGTTCCGGGCTTCCTCCATCGAGTATTCGATGACCTTCTTCGCCCGCGGCGTCTGGGGAAGTTTCCCCATCGTGACCATGTCTGGGCCGCTCTGCACGAGCTTCTCCACCTCCATGCGGATCTTCCGCAGGTCGATGTCGAGGTTCTTCAGCACGTTGGCCGCCACACCGCTGCCTTCTTTGATCAGGCCGAGCAGGACGTGTTCCGTGCCGATGTACTCGTGGTTGAACCGCTGGGCCTCCTGATTGGCCAGCTGCATCACTTTCCGAGCTCGGTCGGTGAATCGTTCGTACATGAAAGGTCGTTTCCCGATGAAAAGTCGTGATCTCGACACGACGGTGGAGTTGTGCCGAGGAACTCTATGCCGCGGGGCAAGCCGCGACCAAACTGCCGCCCCAGGTGCAACAAGAGTTCAACGACAGGAATTGTACGCGTCTTCGCCAGCGGTGTCTTGCCGAGCTGCTCGCAGCCGGTTTCCAGGGCCGTTTTCCAGCTCCTCAGGCGGCAGACCGGAGGTTTGCCCGGGGAGTGGCGGAGGGGGGCACCACGGCCTCGGTCGGCTGAGCCACTCCGTCGCCAGCCCCTCTCGGGTCGTGTGCGCGGGGAGTGGTGGTGTCGGTTTGCGGCGTGTCGAGCGCCTTCTCGAGAAGCCTTTGCTCACGCAGAACGGCCGACTGCCACCGCAGGCCGGTGTCGCTGCGAACCAGTTTCGCGAGCGCCTTTTTCGCCTCCTGTGTGCGACCGACACGGCGAAGGAGCGACGCCAGCAGCAGCTGGGCTTCGCCGTCGACCGGGCGGAGCGTCAGCAGCGCCAGGAGCTTTGTTTCGGCCGCCAGCCAGTCGCGGGCGAGGTAGGCGTCTCGCGCCTCGACAAACATCTTTTCGGTGGCGGCATCCTGCGTGAGAACCAGCGGGGGCGGGAACGCCGACACGGCTGACAGTGTGCCCAGGAGCCAGATCGCCCCTGCGGAAGCCCAGAGCCCAGCGGCCACCTCGACCTCGACGAGTTCCGTCCAGACCCATGATGAGACGATCGCCGTGTCGAGTACGATCGCAAATGCGACGGCCACGAGCAGCCCGGCGCGGCTCCCTCGGAGCCACAGCCATGGCAGGCCAGGCCACAGCAGCGTAGAACGTCGCACGAGGTTCATCAGTCCACGGTCCCTCCGGGGGGCGGGGAGTGTAGGGATCACCGCCGCTTTGCTCTAGAGGAATGATGACCCGAGAAACCCTACTTTCGAGGCGTGACCGGCTGGCTGCCGCCAGGCTGTGTGTGCTCGTGGATGGTGGGGATTCCGCGGAATCCTGTGCCCAGCAGGTGGCGGCTGTGGCTGCTGCCGGGGCGGGTCTGATTCAGTTGCGTGACAAAAAACTGAGCGATGCGGCCCTCCTTGAGCGGGCGATCGCGGCGGTTGCCGCAGCCCGTCGCCACGGGGCGTTGCTCGTGGTCAACGACCGGCCCGACATCGCGGTGGCGTCGGCCGCCGATGGCGTGCATCTTGGCGAAGATGACCTGCCTGTCTTGGCGGCTCGGCGTGTGGTCGGGTCTGCGAGGCTCATCGGCCGCACCGCGCACACACCTGCCGAAGCGCATGCCGCGGTGAGCACGGCTGCGGATTACCTTGGCGTGGGGCCCTGTTTTCCCAGCGACACCAAGGCCTTTGAGACCTTTGCACCGCGCGCGTTCCTGGAGGAGGTCGCTCGCGAGATCGATCTCCCAAGCTTCGCCATCGGCGGCATCACTGCCGAACGCATCGGCGACCTTCTTGCGCTGGGTCTCTCTCGGGTGGCCGTTGGGGCGAGTGTGACTAAGGCGGCGGATCCGCGAGTGGCCGTGCAGGAACTGCTTCACCACCTTGGCGGCCCGCCGGCTACGCCAACAGATCGCTGATCACGTTGCCGTGGATGTCGGTCAGGCGGAAGTCGCGGCCGCTGTGTCGGTAGGTGAGTCGTTCGTGGTTCAGACCCAAGAGGTGCAGCATCGTGGCTTGCAGGTCATGAACGTGCATCCGCTTCTCGACGGCCTTAAAGCCAAACTCGTCTGTGGCACCGTGCACGTAGCCACCCTTCACGCCGCCGCCTGCCATCCACACCGTGAACCCATGATGGTTGTGGTCTCGTCCACTCGCCACGGAAACGCCGGCATCGTTTGGCAGTTCGACCGTCGGTGTGCGGCCAAACTCGCCTCCCCAGAGCACAAGCGTGCTCTCGAGGAGCCCCAGCCCCACGAGGTCGTCAAGAAGTGCGCCAATCGCTTGATCGCACTCGCCCGCGAGGCGTCGGTGATTCTTCTCGATGTGTTCGTGGCTATCCCAAGGCTGTCCCGCACCATGCCAAACCTGGACATACCGCACGCCGCGTTCGACAAGCCGCCGGGCGATCAGCATCTGTCGCCCCTGCACACCGTCGCCGTATCGGTCCAGCACGTGCTTGGGTTCACGCGTCACATCAAAGGCGTCTCCGGCCTCTGACTGCATGCGCCAGGCAAGCTCCATCGACGCCAGCCTTGCTTCGAGCTGGGGGTCGTGCTGCCTTGCCTCCAGATGCCGCCGGTCGAGCTGAGCGGTCAGGTCAAACTGCCGCTTCTGCATCCCCTCGCCCAAGATGGGATGGCGAACGTGCTGCACGAGTTCGTCGACGTTCCTTTTATTGGTGTCGATGTAGGTGCCTTGGAAGGCTCCCGGGAGAAACGCGTTTCGCCAGTTTTCCGTGCCTTTGATCGGATAGCCGCCAGGGCACATCACCACGAAGCCGGGCAGGTTTTGATTCTCGGTGCCAAGGCCGTAGGTTACCCAGGCGCCTGCCGCGGGCCGTACCAGCCGAGCGTCGCCGCAGTTCATCAGCATCAGGGACGGTTCGTGGTTGGGCACGTCGGCGTGCATGCTCCGCACCACGCACAGTCGGTCCGCGTGTCGGGCCACTGACGAAAAGAGTTCACTGACCTCGAGCCCACTCTCACCATGGCGTGAAAACGTAAAAGGGGAGGGGAGGGCCGCGCCGGTGCGACGCTCGGTGGGCAGGGCGCCAGGAATCTCCCGGCCGGCATAGGTTTCGAGAGCCACCTTTCGGTCGAAGGTGTCGAGGTGGCTCGGGCCGCCGTTGGCGAAGATGTGGATCACGGCACGCGCCTTGCCTGCGAAGTGGGGCGAGCGTGGGGCGAGCGACGATGAGCCCGAACTCGCGGCCGCGTTGGAATCACCTGCGAGCAGGTGTGCGGCGGCGAGCCATCCCAGGCCCATGCCACTCCGCGTGAGCATCGAACGGCGCGAGAGCATGTCGTGGTCGCAGGAGGTCGCGGTGGGTTGGCAATGCATGGTGGCTCACCGTTTCTAGTCGATGTATTGAAACTCTGCGGTGGCGAGCACGGCCTGGGCGAGCCGCGCATGGCGGTCAAACTCGTCGACATCCCCCTCGGCTTCCGTAGTTAAAAACCCGAGACCCGCGGCGACTTCGTCGTCGCTGGGGCTGCGGGAGAGGGCTGCTCGCCAGAGGTGCACCACAAACTGCTCGTCACCACCGTCGCCCGCGTCGCGTGTGGCTCGGGCGGCAAGCCGCCGCGCTGCTTCGACCATCAGCGGAGCGTTGAGCACCGCCAACGACTGCTGAGGCACCGTGGTCTGCGACCGCACGTGCACTGCGGTGTCGGGGTTGGCGATGTCAAAGATCCGCAGCATCCCGGGCACATCCTGCCGGTCGAGCCGAGCATAGAGAGAGCGCACATGCAGGTTCTCGATCGCCAGCGGATCGATGCCTGGGCCGCCATCGTGGGAAAGGTCGAGTGACCCCGCTGCGGTGGCGAGACTGTCACGCCAGGCTTCCCAGCTGAGCCGCTGTCGATTGGCTCGCGCGAAGAGCAGGTTGTCTGGATCGCGATCGGCGAGGTCGTCTCGAAGGGCACTCGACTGCTGCCAGCAGCTGCTCATCACGATCTCGCGATGCAGCCATCGCAGGCTCCAGCCCCCCTCGTCGATGAAGCGTTGGGCGAGGTCGTCGAGCAGGTCGGCATGCACGGGAGGCTCGCCTCGCAAGCCCAGGTCACCAGGCGTGGCCACGAGCCCTTGCCCGAAGTGGTGCCGCCAGGCCCAGTCCACAATCAGCCGTGGGGTGAGCGGGTTGGAAGGGGACGTGATCACTTCTGCAAGCTGCAGGCGTCCGCTGGCATTCTCGGCCGCAGTCAGGCCGCCGAGCACCGTCGGCATCCGCCTCGGCACGACATCCCCGGGGCGCCCGGGATTGCCACGCTGAAGAATCCGGCTGTTCTGAACGGACGCCTCCTGCAGCACCATCGCCCGGGGCGGACCTCCCGGAGCGTTGCCCTGGTGGCTCGTGATGTCACGTTCGCGTTTCCGCAGTTCGGTCCGCTCTTCGCGCCGTGCCACGCGCATCGCTTCTTCGGGCAAGACCACCAAAGGGGCTCCCGGCACGGTGAGCAACGTCCGCACTGCTGCAAGAGCAGGGGTGTCTTCGGCCGTGTTGTCACTCGCGGATGCCCGCATCACCACGCGACCATACGCCTCGGCAAGCGCCTGAGGCGTTTCCGGGCGAGCGGAGAGCATCTCCTCGCGGATTGCCTGATTGATGCTGTCTGGTTCTTGCTCCCACGTGGCCAGGATCGCTCGAGTGGCTTCGGCAAAGGTGTCATCGCCGACCGATCGCACCTGGGTCCACAGCCCCAGCACCGGATGCTCCGCCGCGGCTCCTGTGACCGTCCGCGTGAAGCGGTCGATGAGAAGCTGTTGGAGTTCGTAGCCATCTTCAAGGACTGGCGTGCGGCCATCGGCACCTCGAGCGCGCGGACGCGACGTCTCGAGGAAGTAGTCGGCGGCATGGGCGATGGCTTCGCGGGTCGCCCGCTCATACACCGCCTGCGTGTGCTCCTCGATCCGCTGCTGGAGTTCCTGCATCTTGGCCGCGAAGGAATCGGCCTCAGGCCCAGGTGTGGCCTCGCCGATCACTGGCAGCTCCTCGGGGATCGAACAGCTCGCGAAGATCCCGTGCAGGGCGTAGTAGTCGGCAGTCGACACCGGCTCATACTTGTGGTCGTGGCACCGTGCGCAGGCAACGGTCAGGCCCATCAGGCCACGTGTCACGAGATCAATGCGGTCATCGATGATGTCGTGCGTGTTGCCTAGGAAGGTGCGGCCCACGGTGAGGAAGCCGAGGGCTGCCAGGTCCGCTGGCGCCGCGGGTGGTGCCACCAAGTCGGCTGCCAACTGCAGCGTGACGAAACGGTCGTAGGGCATGTCGGCCTCGAACGCGTGCACCACCCAGTCGCGATAGGTCCATGCGAAGGGATAGTTGCTCTCCTGGCCGTCAAACGCGTAACCCATCGTGTCGGCATACCGGGCGAGGTCGAGCCATCGCCTGGCCCAGTGTTCGGCGTGCTCCGGTGAGGCCAGCAGCCGGTCCACCAGCGTCGCGTAGGCAGCCTGGGACGGTGCCTCACAAAACGCATCGACTTCGCCTGCCGGCGGAGGCAGGCCCGTCAGGTCAAACCAGAGGCGGCGAACGAGGACCGCTGGTTCCGCGGGCGGGGAGGGGCGGGCACCGACAGCGGCCATGTCGCGCAGCATCAGGCGATCGATCGGGGCGTGCCAGCGTTCCGCCGTCGGTGCATCGATCGAGTCGGGAGTCGCTGGCAGCTCATGACGGCGAGGCGGTTGAAACGACCAGTGACTCGCCTGCGCGGAGGCAATCCGCGAATCCATGCTCGGAGGGGCGGCGAGGGGATCGTCACCCCGGCCACTGCCAGGACCGCTCCAGGGCAGCCCACGAGCCACCCACTCCTCAAGCACGGCCACCTCTTCTGAAGAAAGCGGGTCGTCGGGTGGCATGGCGGCGACCTTCGTCCGCCGAATCGCCGAGATCAGCAGACTGCCATCGACCTCGCCGGCAACCGCGGCAGCTCCCGAGGCACCGCCAGTCAGGAGTGCGGGGAGGCTATCCAGGCGAAGCCCCCCTTCGCTTGTGTCACCCGAGTGGCAGTCGTGGCACTTGGCCACGAGGAGCGGCCGGACTTTTGTCTCAAAGAAGGCCGCCGCTGCAGCATCCGGCTCTCCGGGGAGGTTGGCCGCTGCTGCGAAGTGCCCGCCGGAGAGCCCGATGGCGAGCCAGACGAGACACAAAAACAGCTGAAGGCGGGACGGCATGCTGCGTATCCAAAGGTGGCCGCAGGAAGCGGACGATCGCGGACAGTCTTCTCTTACTCGGGAATTATAGTGTCGCCACGCCAGCTTCGTTGGTCGGCAGAGGTGGCTCCTCGCTCGTTACAGCAGTTCGAGGATGGCCCGGGCGATATCGGCTTCATCCCGCGGGCGATAGCCCACCCAAACGGCGTGGATGAGTCCATCTGGGCTGATCAGGTAGGTCGTGGGAAAAGCGTCGAAACCGAGCGTTTCGGCGGCGGCCATGCGGGTGAAGCCGTCGGGGTCGGCCCAGGCTTTGAGATCGATGTTCTCTTTCTTCAAAAATGCCTCGGTTTCCTGACGAAGTTCGTCGAGGTCATCCGGGCCGCCGGGGCCGCAGGACACCGCCAGCAACTGGAAGGTGGGCTCATCGGCAAGGCGAGTCGCAAGGCGGGCCAGGCCAGGGAGTTCGCGACGGCAGGGGGGGCACCACGTTCCCCAGAAGTTCAGGAGGGTGATCTTCCCCTGGAAGGCTGGTGGGGCAGCGTCAGGATCGCTTAGTGAGACCAGGGGCATTCTGCCAACTGGTCGGCCCACCGCGGGATGTTCGTGAGGGGAATCGCAACCCGACAGAGCCAAGCCGGCGGCGGCCAGAAGCAGGCTCGTGAGCCGGATGGTGCACGATCGGCGTGAAGAGAGATGGTGTATCATCGGAGTTGCTTGGGTGTTGTGGATGGCAGGCTCAGGTCTTCTTGGTGTCTGCCGGTGAACGCGGAAGGGCATTGCTCAATTGTACGAAGTCGAGATGAAGTTTCCCGTGGCTGATGTCGTGGCCATGGAGCAGAAGTTGATTCGGCTTGCGGCTCGCTTTCGCGAACCGGTCGAACAGATCGACCGCTACTTCCTGCATCCCTCTCGCGATTTTGCTCGCACCGACGAGGCCCTGCGGCTACGGCGTGTCGGGGAGGACGTGGAACTGACCTGGAAAGGGCCCCGCATCGATTCGGCGGCCAAGACGCGGCAGGAGATCTTGCTCCCCCTGCCTGCGGGAAGGCGGACGGTTGAGGCGTGGACCGAACTCCTCGCGGCGCTTGGGTTTCGCGTGTGTGCGGAGGTGGTCAAGCGACGCCATGCGGCCCGTATCCTCTGGCAGGGCGCGGAGGTCGATGCCGCCGTCGATCACGTGGATGGCTTGGGTAACTTCCTTGAACTTGAGATCCTCGCGCGGCAAGGAGAGATCCCTGTGGCCACCGCGTGCATCGAATCGCTCGCCCGAGAACTCGAGTGCGGAGCTGCCGAGCGGCGCAGCTATCTCGAACTTCAAATCGAGGCCCGGCTGGGGTGACGCATTCGCCGGAAGGTCAGACGCCGCGTGAGGCGAGTTCGTCGGTGGATGCATGTCCGCAACGGACGCGGCGGAACATGCTGGCGATCGCCCTCTACCAAGTAGTCGCTCGTACGGGTTGGATCTTTAAAACAGAGACGATCATCATCCCGGCGGTGCTCGATGCGGTGACCGACGCCGGATTTTTGCGAGGCATGCTGCCGGTGCTCGCTCGGTTTGGCCAGAGTCTGCCTCCTCTGGGCTACGCCGGTCGGTTGTCTGAGATGCCGCTCAAGAAGCGGGCATTGATGGTGACAACCGCTGCGATCGCCGCGTGCTTTGCTCTGCTCGCCGTGATCTGGCCTCTGCTTGCGGGAAAGTCGCCGACGCTTCTCGCCGTGATCTACCTCGCGCTCTATGCCTGCTTTGCCGTGAGCAATGGGCTGAATCTGTTGGTGTTGGCAACGCTGCAGGGGAAGCTCGTGCCCGTGGCGAGCCGTGGCAGGCTGATGCTCTTGAGCACGACCATCGGAAGCGTGACCGCGATCGCCGCAGCGGTGATCTTCCTGGGGCCCTGGCTTGCCGAGGGGGAATCGGCGTTTGACAAGATCTTCGTGGCGACCGCGGTCTTCTTTGCGGTGGCCGCCATCGTGCCTCTGCTGATCGATGAGCCACCGTCGGTCCCTGAGACGGGCGATGCACGCGATCGATCAGAAGGCGGCGGGCGTGGGGCGTTTCGTTCCTGGCAGACTCTGCTCGCTGCTGACCGCGACTTGCGGCGGCTGTGCCTGGTGGCCACCTTTTTTTCCGTGGCACTGTTTCTCTTTCCGCACTACCAGGCTTTCGCCCGAGATCGACTTGGTACGCAATTGCCGAACCTGTTGAGTTGGGTCGTTGTGCAGAATGTCGCGACCGGACTCGCGAGTGTTGTGGTGGGGCCCGCGACCGACACGCGAGGGACAAAGATCGTGCTCGTGCTGCTCCTGGCCTGCACAGCGGTCACGCCGCTGCTTGTGGTGGGGCTCTCGCTCCTGCCGCACGCGACGGCCGGTCGGCTGTTTTGGATGGTGTACGTGCCGCTGGGGATTAACCCGATCCTGATGCGGACGTTCAGCAACGCGGCACTGGAACTGTCCCCAAGCCTCGCGGCGCAACCGAAGTATGTGAGCCTCGTCGGGGTGGCCCTCGCCGCCCCGTTTGTGGTCTCGCCGGCCGTGGGTTTCTTGGTGGATCTTGTCGGTTTTCGCCCGGTTTTTCTGGGTGGGGCCGCGGTGATCGGCGTGGGGGTGGTGCTGGCGACCGGGCTCCCAGAGCCGCGACAGCGCTGATCCCGCGCTTGCGACGGGTATCGTCACCCGCCTACCATAGAGAAAACTCGCGGGGTTTCCTGTGAGTGGTTCTGTTTTGTCGACATACAACCCTTACGAAGGAGCCGCCTTTTATGCGCTTCCGTTCCATCATGACCCTCGCTGCCGTGGCCATCATGGCAACTGCCTCGATCGCATTTGCTGCGGCGAAGAAGCCTGCCGACTGCGCCTGCCCAATCTCTGGCCAGCCCGCCAAGCAAGACAAGTCGGCCGACTTTGACGGCGGCAAGGTCTACTTCTGCTGTGGCAACTGCCAGGCTGCATTTAAGAAGGATCCCTCGGAGCATGCCGCCAAGGCTCACCTGCAGATGGTGGCCACGGGCGAACTCGTCCAGACCGGCTGCCCCTTCAATGGCAAGGATGTGAATCCTTCGACCGTGATCACGATCGGCGATGCCGAGGTCGGCTTCTGCTGCAACAACTGCAAGGGGAAGGCCGAGAAGGCTGAAGGGGACGAGCAAATCGCCCTCGTTTTCGGCGACGTCTCCAAGGGCTTTAAGGCTCCCGAAAAGAAGTAGTGTTTTTCGCGGCTTCCGAGTGAAAAACTGACCTAGGGCCGTCGGCCCCAGGCGAGACATACTCCGTGGGAGGAACGGGCGTTTCTCCCACGGAGTTTTTTATGCGCGGTCTGCCGGAAGCACGACATGGCTCGTCTCGGCAGGGGTTTCGGCGCGACCGGCTGCGGGTGTTTCTCTCCGCAGGGGAACCTTCGGGCGATCATCACGCGGCCGCCTTGCTGCAGGCGATTCGTCAGCTTCGTCCGGAGGCAGAGTTTGTCGGGCTCGGGGGGCCGCAGTTGGCGGCGGCTGGTTGCACGCTTGTCGCCGACCTCACCAGCTTGGCGGTGATGTGGTTCCTCCGCGTCATCCTCAACATTCACCGTTTCGTGGACCTCGCGCGTCGGGCGGAGCGGTCCTTTCTCGACGACCGACCAGATGTGCTGGTGATGGTTGATTTCCCCGGCTTTCACTGGTGGCTCGCCTGGAGAGCGCGGCGGCATGGCATTCCCGTGGTGTTCTACTGCCCTCCGCAGATTTGGGCGTGGGCCAGTTGGCGGAGTCGCAAGATGCGGCGGCTTGTCGACCTCGTGCTGGCGGCGTTGCCGTTTGAGCAGGACTGGTTCGCCGCACGCGGTATCCGCTCGTCGCTGGTGGGACATCCCTTTTTTGATGAACTGGTGGCTCGGCACGAGGCTGCCGTGGATACAACTGGGCAGCGAGCCGATGAAACAGGTCCGCTGGTGCTGATCCTGCCTGGCTCGCGTGGCCAGGAAATCGAAGCGAACCTCGGAACACTCTTGAGTGCTGCGGAGCGGGTGAGGGCACGTTGTCCGCACGCGCAGCCAGTCATCGGAGCACTGCACGCGCGGCATGCGGCACGGATCCAGCAGGAACTCGACCAGCGAGGCCTGTCGATTCCGATCGAGACTGGAAAGACGCGGGCGTTGATTGGGAAAGCCACCGCGGCGCTCGCAGTCAGCGGTTCGGTATCGCTGGAACTTTTGGCGGCCCACGTACCCACGGTGATTGTCTACCGAGTGAGCGGCTTTGCGTATGTCGTGCAGACCTGGTTTCGGCACGCGCGTTTCATCACGCTCGTCAATCTGCTGGCTGTCGACGAGCCGATCGGCAAGGCTCGCGGCCAGTGGCTTCCGCCACGTCAGGTGAGCCCCGCCGATCCCGAGGCCGTCTATCCGGAATACCTCTGCGTCCAGGACCCTGCAGAACAGATGGCGGTGCATGTCAGCGGGTGGCTCGAGCATGAAGCGGAGCGACAGGCTGTCGTGAGACGGCTTGAACGCGTTGCCGCAACGGTGTCGCAAGGGGGATCTGCAGATCGGGCCGCGGCCGCGGTGATCGAGATCGCGGAACAGCCTCTGTCGCTTCCGCACCCTCGTCTCACGGCAGGCAACGAGCAGGCGGCATAATACGGCTTTGCCACGCGGGCCAACCGTGGTGGTGTTTGGAGATGCCGAGTCTCCCTTGGGGCCATCCGGCCGTCTTTCACCAGCACGAGAGGACAGAGGCGTGTTCACGACCGAACCCCAGCCAACCCAGGCCGATCTCAACTTTCGGTTGCTCGACATCCCGGTACGCGTGTCGGTCTGGTTCTGGGCTGCCGCCGCGTTGCTTGGGTGGAATATCTCGCAGGCATTCGCGGGTGGCAACCAACGGCAGCTCCTGGGATACCTCATCACCTGGATGGGAGTGGTGTTTGTGTCCATCCTCGTGCATGAGATGGGGCATGCTCTGGCGTACCGCAAGTTTGGTCTCGACAGCCGCGTCGTGCTCGTGCACTTCGGAGGCGTGACGATCCCTGCGCGATGGGGAGGCCGCAGCATTCGCAGCCCCCTTGAGCGGATTGCCATCTCAGCCGCAGGGCCGCTGGCTCAACTCCTGGTCACCGTGGCGCTCGTCGGGCTGATGAAGATCGGCGGCTACCGAGTGCCCTTTCCCATTGAGTCGATTGGGAAAATGCTGGGGCTCTACGACGGGCAACCGCTTCCTTCGACGATGCTGAAGAACACTCTCGCTTTTCTTCTGCATGTCAACGTCTTCTGGCCCCTGCTGAATCTGCTCCCGGTGCCGCCGCTCGACGGTGGACAGATCATGCGGGAGGGCTTGCTGTTGGGGGGCGTCCGCGATGCAAGCGTTGCCGCAGCAAAGGTGGGGATCATCACGGGGGCGGGAGTCGCCTACTGGGCCTTCACGAACGGCCAGGAATACATGGCGATCCTCTTCGTCGTGCTTGCTGTCTCCTGCTACCAGAGCCTCAGAGGGCCCTGGCGCTAGGTGGCGGAGACGCTGGCCCGCAGCCCAGGGGACCGCTCGAGGTGAGCCCAATGCTCACGTTCGGGACGCTCGCGACGGGCTTCGTGCCCTTCGCTCGCTGCATGTCCGCGGCGCTTCGCCCTCCGGGCTCCGCTTGCTTCCATAGCCCCGCCCGTGGGCACAGGGCTCACCTCTCGCTCCTCAAGGGTGAGGCACGGGCGTTACAGGACTGGGAGGGAGGGTTTCGGAGGGGCGGCGGCGTTTTTGGCAGCGAGGCCCGACACGACGCGTTCGCAGATCGCTTCGAGGTAGGGCCTGCTCTGGTCGTTGGCGAAGTTTTCGCCGGTGCGTCCTGCGTCGCCATGTTCGCGGATCGCGATCTGAATTGGCACGTCACCGAGGTAGGGAATATCGAAGTCGGCCGCTGCCCGCTTCGCTCCACCGGATCCGAAGATGTCGTACCGCTTGTTGCAGTCTGGGCAGAGGAAGAAGCTCATGTTCTCCACCATGCCGAGCACGGGGATGTTGACCTTGCGAAACATCGTGATGGCCTTGGTGGCATCGAGCAGTGCCACATCCTGAGGCGTACACACCACGACCGCTCCGGAGAGCGGGAGCACCTGCGAGAGGGTCAGGGCGATGTCGCCCGTGCCTGGTGGCATGTCAATCACCAGGTAGTCCAACGGGCCCCACGCCGTATCACGCAGCATCTGGGTGATCGCGCCATGAAGCATCGGACCCCGCCACACCACGGCTTCACTTGGAGGCACGAGCAATCCGATCGACATCACGGGCATCCGCGCGTCGCCGAGTTCGTAGAACTGTGGCTGAATCCGCCCGCCTTCCACCTGCGGCCTTCCGGACACACCCAGCAGATGTGGGATGCTTGGGCCATACACGTCTGCGTCGAGCAGGCCGACCTTGGAGCCGGCCCGGGCAAGTCCGATCGCCAAGCTGGCGGCGATCGTGCTTTTTCCCACGCCTCCCTTCCCGCTGCCGACTGCAATCACGCTCTTGGCTTCCAGGCCGATCTGGCCGAGCTTCATGGGAGGGCGTTCGTGCGTCGCAATCTCTACCTGAACCTTTGCCACGCTCGGGAACTGGGCCCGGAGCCGCTCTTCGATGCGGCCTCGTGTGGCGTTCCAGAGGATTGCGGAGTGGGTGGTGAGCCCGACCACCACACGGATCCCGTCGGGCGTTGCCTCAACGGAATGCAGTTGATCCATCTCTGCCAGTGGCCGGCCACTTTCAGGATCATTGAAGTCGGCAAGGGCTTTGCGGACGGCTTCTGGCGAGAGGGCAACGTTAGTCATGGTGCGCGATTTCGAGAGAGGCAATAACGGACGGAGGTTCTGGCTGCGAGGGCTGACTCGAGTCGGCGGCGAGCATTCGCGGCGAGAGCGTGGCCATCACCGCGACCACGAGGCAGCCGAGCATCGCCAGGCCAGCGGAGAGTCCGCCGTCGGCTTGCACGCCTCGATCCGCGGGCTTGAAGTACATCGCTGCAATCAGTCGCAGGTAGTAGGCCGCGGCGATGGCGGCGTTGATCACGAGAGTAATCGCGAGCGTAAGGAACCAAAGCCTTCTGCCAGCGATCGTGATCGGCATGCCCCAGTCAACTTCCAGCAGCGACGTCACCAGCGACAGCTTGCCCCAGAACCCCGGCAGCGGTGGCACGCCCGCGAGGCTCAAGAGAAACACGGCGAGGGCGAAGGCGACCACCGGGTTCGTCGAAGCCAACCCATCGAGGTCGGCAACGGTGGAGACTTCCTCACGCGGTGGCCGAGGCGTGGTGGGAGACCAGATCGGCCAGCGGTGGCCAAGATAGGTGATTGCCGCAAACACCCCCGAGGTCGCCAGCAGGTAGGTCGTCAGGTAGTAGAGCGTGGCGTCGGTCCCGCTGAGGCGCATGGAGCCCGCATTCGAGATGCTGTCGGCACCAGCGGCCGCTGCGGTGATCCCGACGAGCAGGTAGCCGGCATGGGCGATCGATGAGCAGGCGAGCAGGCGACGAAGATTGTTCTGCACGAGGGCCATCAGGTTGCCGATGGTCATCGTGACTGCTGCGAGCACCGCCGCCACTTGCCAGAAGAGCTCGGCATACGCGATCGCCCCAGGCTGAGTCGCCCCTGCTGCAAGGCCGATGAAGCGGATGAGCACCACGACGCCTGCCAGCTTCGGCAGGGTCGAGAGCACACCGGCCAGCGGAGTGCTCGTGCCTTCGTAGACATCGGGGGCGTAGAACTGCATCGGCACCGCAGCCATGCGGAATGCGGCACCCACCATCAGCATGCCAACGGCGAGGGGCAGCATGGCGAGCGTCATGCGTTCGGTGGTGATATCGCCACTTTGCAGCTTCGCTCCGATCGCGGCGAAGCTGACGTCACCGCCGATGCCGTAGAGGCAGACCATGCCGTAGAGGAAGATCGCCGAGGCCACGAGCGACAGGAAGAAGTACTTCAAGGCCGCTTCCTGACCGCGCGCCGATGTGCGCGTCAGTCCCAGCAGGACGTATGTCGGGATGGAGACCATCTCGAGCCCCACAAACAGCAGCACGAGATTGTCGGCGACTGCGACGAGCGACAGCCCCGCCAGCAGGATCAGAAAGGTGCCGGCTTCCTCGCACGTGCCCAGCCTGCGGTGGGCGGCAGGGCGGACGTCACCGCCTTGCACCATCACCAAGGCAAGCCCTGCGGCAAGCGTGGTCCAGCGGCCAAAGGCCGTCAGGCTGTCCACGCTTTCCGGGGCAGCGAGCCACAGCGGAATCGCCACGCCGATAAACGCGAGGAGCCAGCCACTTCGGAAGCTCGTGAAGGCTCCCACGAGATAGATCGTGATGGCGGCGAGAACGAGCAGGATCTCGGGGATGAGGCCCTGCACGGTGGCGGCAGTCACGGCAGCGAGAGGTGGGCTCATGGGGCGTGTTGGTTGGAGGTGGTGTGGGCAGCCATTTCCTGGGTGGGGCTGGCTGAGACGCGAGCAGCAAAGGCCTCAGACGACGCCTGGGTCGACGCCGTCACGGCATGAGCACTCGCCTTGAGGAACGGAGAGGGGTAGACGCCAATCCAAACGATGAACAGAGCCAAAGGGGCCAGGGCGGCCACCTCGTACCAGGCGAGATCGTGGGCATGCTGGCCGTGTTCGCCGGCGGTGGCTCCTCGCGTTTGTCCAAAGAGCACGCGCTCAACGGCTTGGAGCATGTACCACGCTCCGAGCACGACGCCGGCGACGGCGAGCAGTGACAGCGTCAGGTAGGTGGAACTCCACTCAGCCGACACCCCGCTCCAGGCACGCTGGAACGTGCCGGCAAGAATCATGAACTCACCGACAAACCCGTTGAGACCGGGAAGGCCGATCGCGGAGAAGGTGAAGAGCATGAAGAACGTGGCCAGCCATGGAGTCTGCGAGGCGATCCCACCGAGTTCCGCGATTTTGCGGGTGTGGTACCGCTCGTAGATCATGCCGACCGTCGCGAAGAGCCCTGCTGAGGCGAGCCCGTGATTGATCAGTTGCAGATTCGCACCTTCCACGGCGACAGGCTCGAGAGCAAAGAGCCCCATCACGCAGTAGCCCATGTGGCTCACCGAGGAGTAGGCCACCATCCGCTTCAGGTCTTTCTGCACGAGCGCGACCAGAGCGCCGTAGACGATGCCGATGGCTCCGAGGGCCACCAGCCACGGGGCGGCGATCGCGGCGGCTTCGGGAAGCATCGGAAGCGAGAACCGCAGAAAGCCGTAGATGCCGATCTTCAGCAAGACGCCGGCGAGGTCGACGCTGCCACCCGTTGGAGCTTCGACGTGGGCCAGCGGTAGCCACGTGTGCACCGGCACGATCGGCACCTTGATCGCAAAACCCACGAAGAGGGCGATAAAGACCCACAGCTGCAGATAACCCCATTCGGGTGTCATTGGCAGCGGATGGCTGGTCAGCCCAGCGGTCAGCGTGGCGATATCAAACGAGAGCACGCCGGTGTGAGAGGCATGCCACAAGACGATGGCGAGCAGGCCCAGGAACGCCAGCACGCTCCCGGCAAAGGTGTAGATAAAGAACTTGACCGCAGCCCGCCGGCGGTCGTCGTGCCCCCAGATGCCGATCAGGAAGAAGAGCGGCACCAGGGTGAACTCAAAGAAGACGTAGAAGAGGATGATGTCTCGGGCTGCAAACACACCGAGCATTGCGGCTTCCAGCAGGAGCAGAAGCCCATAGAAGCCCACGGCCTTTTCTTTGACCGCGTCCCAACTGACGAAGACGGCCGTCACCGTGAGCAGCGCAGACAATCCGAAGAGCCAGACGGAGAGCCCGTCGAGCCCCACGGAGAAGCGGATGTCGAGCGGTCCACTCACAAACCACTCCAGCTCACACGCCGCAAAGAAGCCGCCTGCAGTGGCCGCATCGCTTCCCAAGAAACGCAGCACGAGCGTGCCGGCGAGTGCCAGCGTGATCAGGCTCGTCACAGCGGCGCTTTGCCGCACGGCCTGGAGGCCGCGATGTCCGAGGAGCCACGCAGCGACCGCTCCCACGAGCGGGGCAGCGAGGGTGATCAAAAGATGAGTCGCGGGCGTGAAGCCCTCTGAGAAATCGAGCATCGGCTCGGCCTACTGTTTCAGGGACCAGACAAGAGACGCCACGATCACGAGCACACCCATCACACCGGCAAGGGCGTATCGCTGGATGAGGCCGGACTGGAGACGGCGAACGACGCCGGCAAGCGAAGGGGGAAGGTGGCCAATGGCATCGACGAGGCCGTCGACCACGTACGAGTCGAATGCCGCGGCGATTGACGAAAGCATCTCCAGGGGGCGGACCACGGTGATCACGTAGAGTTCGTCAAAATAGAAGCGGTTGGCGAAGACGGTGCCGAGCGAACCGAGGTACCGCTCCATCTGTGGTTCGTCGCTCCGGCGGCCGTAGTGTCCATAGGCGGCGATCGCGATACCGATGGCCGCCGCTAGCGTGCCCTGCATCGCGATGTCCCAGTGGAACAGATGCGGGACCGCCGTGCTGGCCACTGCAGGGGCCCACAGCGAGGGCGTCGCGGGCAGGAAGGAGCCAAGCGCATCGGTGGAAAAGATCCACAGCCCCGAGATCGCGGAGGCTGCCGCGAGAATGTACAGCGGGTAGGTCATCACGGGTGGCGACTCGTGGGCGTGATGGCCGGCTTCCTCTGGAACACGCAGCGGCCCAGTGAAGGTCATGAAGACTGCCCGGAAGGTGTAGAAGGCAGTGAGGCCGGCGGTGAAGAGAGCCATCCACCAGATCGCCTTCCAGGTGGTGGGGTTGTTGAGCGAGCCGGTTGTGGCTTCGGCGTGCTCGTCGTGCGCGGCATCGTTCGCGTGATCGCTTGCGTCATGCCCATCCGCAGCGTTTGCCTTCATCGAGGCCATTGCAAAGGGAGCACGGGCGTCGCCTACGATCGTTGTGGCAGCAGAGGTCGCCAGTGTTTCGCTGGAGAGTGGATCTGCACCGGCGTGCGTTTCCTCGGCGTGATCACCATGCCCACCAGGCCAGGCACGGGCATGCAACGAGGCAAGGATTTCGTCTTTGCTGAAGAAGCCTGCAAACGGCGGCACACCCGCGAGAGCCAGGCTGCCGATCAGAAAGGTAGACGCCGTGATCGGCATCAACTGCCGGAGGCCGCCGAAGCGACGCATGTCGATCACGCCTCCCATGGAGTGCATGACAGAGCCGGCCCCCATAAACAGCAGTGCCTTAAAGAAGGCGTGCGTCACGAGGTGGAAGATAGCCGCCGTGAACCCGAGCAGCGTGCCGGTGCCGAGGCTGACAAACATGTAGCCGAGCTGGCTGATCGTGGAGTAGGCCAACACCTTTTTCAGATCGTTCTGCACCGTCGCGATCAGGCCGGCGATGAGGGCGGTAATGCCGCCCACGAGCGACACCACGACCAGCGCATCAGGACAAGCGACGAAGAGTGGCGCGGAGCGGGCCACGAGGTACACGCCGGCGGTCACCATCGTGGCCGCGTGGATCAGGGCACTCGCAGGTGTGGGGCCTTCCATGGCGTTGGGGAGCCAGACGTGCAGAGGTGCCTGAGCGCTTTTGCCACACGCGGCGAGCAAGAGCAGAAGGCAGATCGCAGTGCCGACGGTGCCCCCCACAATGCCATCGGCATTGGTTAGCCGGGTCTGGCCGAGGATACCGCTGATGATCGTGCCGTCTGCCGACACGATGTCGTGAAAGTCGAGGGTGCCGTAGGTCATCCACAGCAGGAAGACGGCCACGGCCAGGCCGAAGTCGCCGACGCGGTTGACGAGGAAGGCCTTCTTGGCGGCTGCGGCAGCCTCCGGCTTGCGAAACCAGAAGCCAATCAGCAGGTAACTGCAGGCGCCGACCGCTTCCCAGAACACGTAGACGATGAGGTAGTTGCTCGCCGAGACCAGCATGGTCATGGAGAACACAAACGCCGAAACGAGGGCAAAGAACCGCGGATAGCCAGGGTCACCATGCATGTAGCCGATCGAGAAGATCGCCACGAGGAGCCCAACGCAGGTAATCACGGAAAGCATGGTCGCGGTCAGCGGATCGATCCGGAGGACGACATCGATCGCAAAAGGCCGCGTCGCAGCATCCTCCGGCGCATCGGCGTCGACACCGGAAACCGCATCCACGCCATGAATCGCGTCGTCGACATGCACCCACTGCCAGAGCGTGTGCACGCTGGCCACGGGTCGGCTGGGGTGTTCGCTGCCACCATCGGGACCGTGAACTTCAGCCGCCGTGCCGGCGAGCAGCGCAAGGCTGCAGACGGCCGAGGCGGCGATTGTGACCACGGCAGGCAGGTGCGCCCGTGCGCCAAGCAGCTTCCCCTGAAGGATCGTGATCAGGCAGCCAAGGAGTGGCAATGCCGGCACGAGTGCGAGCAGCACGGGAACAGGATCGACGGAATTCTCAACCATTCTGCAAACTCAGGCGTGGGTTTAGACGTGCTCGCGTTCGAGAAGAGCTTCCTCGTCGCGTACCGGCTCAACACCGGCTGGTGTGAGCGTTGGCCACTGCGTTGCGGCGGAATCAATCGGTGGCAAAGCCTGGTCGATCGTTTGCGGCAGCACTGCCTCACGCAGCGACTGCCAGGCGTTGGCGTCGAGCCGGCCGGTTCGCGAGAAGGCCTGAAGAACGAACACCAAGGCAACGGCGGCTTCACAGGCGGCGACGGTCAGCACAAAGATGACGAGCATCTGGCCGCCCCAGTCGCCATGGAAGCGACTCCAGCTGACCAGGCTGACGGAAACACCCTGAAGCATCAGTTCGGCCGAGAGAAACATGACGATCATGTTTCGGCGGGTGAGGATGCCAACCAGACCGAGGGTGAAAAGAATGGCACCCACGAGCAGCCCGTTGTGCAGCATTCCCATCGCAGGTGAGACGACGGTGGCCACTGCGGTGGCGGCGTTCTCGACGGCGAGCACAGGGAACATGAAGGGTGTCGTCACTGGATTCATCGTGTGGGCCTCCCCTCGGCCAAGGCAGCGGCCTCACCTCGGGTGACCACCGCGATCGCACCCACGAGGGCGACAAACAGGAGCACGCCCGCAGCCTCCACGGCCACGAGGTGCCGTCCAAACAGTTCGCCACCAAGGCGGGCGACGTGATCGTCACGAAGTTGATCGGGAGCGGCGACAGCGGTCGGCGCCGCGGCCGCTTCCTCGGCTTCTGTCTGGGCGACGCTCTGATCGCCTTCCAGGGCGGCCGGAGCAGAGAGCCTGCCGATCGACACCGTCAGCAGCCCCACGAGCACCGCACCGGCAATCGCCGCCAGCATGGGCTCGCTGGAAACGCGGTCGTAGGAGGCTAGCCCCGATGGCTGAGCGAGCATGAGCACAAACAGAAACATCACCAGGATCGCCCCGGCGTAGACGACGATCGTGGCCACGCCCAGAAACTGTGCATCAAGCACGAGGAGCACGCCCGAGACGCCTGCGAGTGTCATCGCAAACCAGATCGCGGCATACACCGGAGAGCGGGTCACGATGGTGGCGGTGGCAGAGACCACGGCGACACCCGCGACGAGAAGAAAAACAGCTTCCTCTCCAAGGCTTCCGAGCCGACGGCCAGCAAGGGCAAAGCAGGCGAGGGCGATGCTGCCGAGCACCACACCGATTGGGCGGGCGCGTCGATTTTCCAGCCCCTTGGGGAGCAGCAACCACAGGCTTACCGCGGCAGCGGCCACCGCGATGGCCATGAGCCACCTAGGTTGCGCGGCGACCTGACCAACGTCGGCGAGCAGGGTCGCGTTCACCGCAAGCAGAGGAGACAAAGACACAGGGAGCGTCACAGTGTGCCTCCCAGACTCTCTGACTTCATGGGCTCGGAATCCTTCGTCATGTCGTAGACACTCAGGAGTTTTTCCTTATCAAAAATCATCTCCTCACGGCTCTTGCCCGTCAGGTCGAGGAAACTCGTGAGCTCCACCGCGTCGACCGGGCAGGCTTCTTCACACATGCCGCAGAAGATGCACCGCAGTTCATCGATTTGAAAGCTCTCGGGATACTTTTCTCGATCCGGCCAAGGGCTCTCCGTCGCCACGATGTCGATGCAGTGGGCCGGGCAGGCGGTCGCGCAGAGGAAGCAGGCGACACACTTCACGCGCCCTTCTTCATCGCGATTGAGACGATGCACGCCGCGGTAGATCAGTGGATTGCCAACGGCGGGCCTCTCCTCCGGGTAACTCACCGTCACCTTCTTGCCAACGAGGTGGCGAGCGGTGGTGGTGAGACCCTGGAGGACCAGAGGCAGATAAAGCTTCTCGGTCAGTCCGAGCGGCCGCTCTTCAATCCAATGGACGTCTGGATCGGTCGGTTTCATGCGTCGCTCCCTGATGCTGGAGTCGCTGCCTCGGTGGAAACAGAGTCGTCGGCAACACTCGTATCTGTGAACAGTTCATTGCCGGCAACGAGCGCGTGCTCGGCGGCAAAAACCCCATCGTCACTGAGCACATTTGGACGAATCGGGCGGTTGTCAGTGCCGGATGGGGTGAGCATGCCGGCAGTGATCCAGCCTGCGAAGAACACGCCCCACGGCAGAAGAATCGCCACCCAGCCGGCGGCCGACGAGCCCAGCGCCTCGACCAACTGCGGACGGAACTCCTCGACCACAGCGACGATCACGAGGTTGGCGATACCCAATGGCAGCATCACCTTCCAGGCAAGGTTCATCAGCTGGTCGAAGCGAAAGCGAGGCCAGCTCCATCGCACGAGCATGAAGAAGAGGATGACGGCCAGGACTTTGGCGGAAAAGACGCCGAAGCGGATCAGAGCCATCGCCCAGGTGATGTCGTCGCCCGAGCCGGTGACACCCCACAGGTGCCAGCCGCCCAGAAACAGGATCACGATCAGGAACGCTGCGGTGACCATGTGCAGGAACTCTGCCACCAAGAACAGCAGCAGTTTGATTCCCGAGTATTCGGTGTGGTAGCCACCGACAAGTTCCTGCTCCGCTTCGGGAAGGTCGAAGGGGAGACGTGCCGCCTCCGCGAAAGCGGCCACCAAAAACACAATGAAGCCGAGCGGTTGGGCAAACGCGTACCAGACGCCTGTGTTGGCTTGTTGCGTCATCACGACATCGAGTTCAAGACTGCCGGACGCAAGCACCACTCCGAGAAGGCCGAGCCCAAGAGGGATCTCGTAGGCGACCAGCTGAGCACTCGACCGCAGACCACCCAGGAAGCCGTACTTGTTGTTGCTCGCCCAGCCGCCGAGCAGAACGCCATACACGGCGATGCTCGACAGGGCGAAGACCCACAAGATGCCCACACTAAAGCCGGGGGCAACCAAAAAGGGCACCGGATCGGGGAGCCCGTCGATGCCCAGCGGTGGCAGCACGCTTCCAAACGGGATGGCCGCAAAGATCGCCAGCGACGCTGCCAGGATCACCAGCGGGGCCGCGTTGTAGAGCACGCGGTCGACATGGCTGGGGGTGAAGTCTTCTTTGAGGATGATCTTCAGACCATCGGCCAGCGGCTGGCCGAGACCAAACAGCCGGATTTTTGTCAGCGGGATGCCGACACGGTTGGGGCCTTTGCGGTCCTGGACCCACGCGGCCATCCACCGCTCCACAAGCACCAGGTAGGCAGCGGCCGTCATCAGGCCTCCGACGAGCAGGCCGATCTTGACCAGGGCTGCGATCGTTTCGAGAGATGGGATCATGTGGTGGCAAGTTGCTGGAGACGGAGATCGAGGCCGACCGACGGGAGGTCTTCAGCCAACGCGGCAAGAGCGGTCGAGGCTGCCGCTGCCTCACGACGAATGGCCGCCGGATCGTAGAGACCACGACGACCGAGCATGTTCCAGAACAACCTTCCCTCTGGCCAGACACCAGATGGCGGACGGATGGCCCGCTCAAAGTGCTGGGCCCACTGAGCGTGATTGACCCAGGTGCCGGAACGCTCAGCAAAGCCTGCTGCTGGGAGGAGCCAGGTGGCGTGGGCAGATAAGGGCGACTCAAAGAGGTCCTGCACGACGAGGCAGGTGCCGGTTTGCTCGCAGAGCCGTGCGACGCGAGCGGCAGTCGCCTCGTCAATCCAAGGCTCCGACTCGGCCGCGGGGCGCGATCCTGCGGGAGGGTACGCGGCGGTGATCCACACTGCCGAGCAGCGGCCGGCTTCCACCGATTCCAGCAGCGATTCCCACTTCGGGACGGTTGGGTCAAACGCGGCGATGACGTGCTCGACACCAACGCGGTTCGGACACTTTTCACCACGGATGGTGAAGCCGCCGGGGAAACTCTCGTCTTCGCCGCGGGAGGGCACGTGGCCGACGGCAAGCAGTGCCTGCGGGTCGATCTCACGAGCGAGCGTGCAGAGCATCCAGGCTTCTTCCACGGTGAGCATCGGTGACACCGCCACACCGAGTCGACCACCCGTGCTCACGGCCGCATTCAGGTTGGCACGCAGTTCGGAAACGACGTGGCTCCATTCGGTGGGAAGCGACTGGCCAGACTGCCGATGCGTGGGCTCAACGAGCCGCTGTGGGTCGTGCAGGTGATGCCAGCCGTAGCGGCCTTCGTCGCAGATCCACCACTTGTTCACGTGTTGGTTTTCACGAGGCTTGAGCCGGTAGACCGTGTCTTGGTTGTGTTCCACATGAATGGAGCAGCCTGCGGAGCACCCGCCGCACACGCCCTCATCGCGCTTCAAGAACCAGACCCGCTGCTGGTAGAGGAAGTCCTTGTCGCCGAGGGCGCCCACGGGGCAGAGATCAACCACGTTGCCGGAGAGTTTGTTGTCGAGCGGGTAGCCCGGGAAGATGTCGATCTCTTCCTTGGAGCCTCGTGAGTTGACCATCAACTCGCCCGTCCCCGACACCTCTCTGGTGAACCGCACGCAGCGCGTGCACATGATGCAGCGGTCTGCGAACAAGGTGACGGTAGGGCCGACGTCGCGCTTCTTGCTCGTGAAGGGGAGAATGTCGGCGCGGCGTTCGGCCTTCCCATGTTCGAAGTGGTAGTCCTGCAGCAGGCACTCGCCCGCCTTGTCGCAGATCGGGCAGTCGATCGGGTGGTCGATCAGCAGCGCTTCTTCAACGCGAGCGCGGCTTTCTATCACCGTGGAACTCTGGGTCACGATGACCGTGCCGTCTTTGGCCGGCGTCTGACAGCCGGGCACCAGTTTCGGGACCATCGAGATCTTGCCGGTTTCGGCATCGCGACTGCCGACCTCAATCAAGCACATCCGGCAACTTGCCACGACCGAAAGGCCGGGGTGCCAGCAGTAGTGCGGGATTTCCGTTCCTGCACGGCGAGCCGCCTCGATGCAGTTGAGCCGCTCATCAGCTCCGATTTCGATTTCACGTCCGTCGACGATGACGGTGGGCATCAGTGGGCTCCCACAATCTGAAGGGCAGGCACAGGATCGGTCACCATCCAGCCCTCTGGGTTGGTGCGTTTGATGTAGTCCTCGAACTCGTCGCGGAACTTATGGATCACGTTCTTGATCGGCCACGCAGCACCATCGGCGAGGCCACAGATGGTGGAGCCGGGCATCATGCCCATGGTGGTGCCGTTCTCGAGGAGGATCTCAAGGTCTTTCAGCCGACCCTTGCCCGCACGGATACGCTCGAGAATACGAAGGTTCCAGTTGGTTCCCTCGCGGCACGGGGTGCACTGCCCACACGACTCGTGGGCGAAGAACCGGCACGAGTTGTGAAGGAAGTCGACGATGCTCACGGTCTCATCAATCACGACGACCGCGGCAGTGCCGAGGCCCATGCAACCAACCGTGCCCGGGCCCTTGAAGTCGAGCGGGGTGTCAAACTCCGCTTCGGTCATTAGGCCCATGGAAATGCCACCAGGAATGGCCGCCTTGGCTTTGCGGCCCTTCCAGACTCCACCGCCATACTCGTTGATGAGTTCTCGCAGGGTGATGCCGAGTGGGGCCTCATAGCAGCCAGGCTTCTCAACGTGGCCCGAGAGGCAGTAGAGCTTTGGCCCGTAGCTGCCGGGGTCGCGTGGATTCGCAGGGTCCGCAGGGACGCCAATCGAACGGAACCAGTCGACCCCACGGCGAGCGATCTGCGCGACGCAGGCCATCGTTTCGATGTTGTTGACCACGGTCGGCTTGCGAAACACGCCTTCGATCGCAGGGAACGGCGGCTTGATCCGCGGCCATGCCCGCTTGCCTTCGATGCTCTCGATCAAGCCGGTCTCTTCACCGCAGATGTAGGCGGCTGCGCCGCGGTGCAGATAGATGTCGAGGGAAAAGTTGCTCCCCTTGATGTTCTTGCCGAGCAGGCCGGCGGCATACGCCTCATCGATCGCAGCTTGCAGGCGGTCCCAGGCGTGGGGGTACTCGTACCGCAGGTAGATATAGGCGGTGGTGGCCCGCGTGGCGTAGGAGGAGATCATCGTCCCCTCGATCACCTGGTGCGGGTCGTCCTCCATCAGGATGCGGTTGTTGAACGTGCCCGGTTCGCTCTCGTCTGCATTCACGCAGAGGTACACTGGACCGGGGTGGTCCTTCGGCAGGAAGCTCCACTTGAGGCCTGTGGGGAAGCCCGCGCCCCCGCGCCCTCGCAGGCCTGCCGACTTGACCAACTCGATCACATCGACCGGCTGTTTTTCAGCCAGCAGTTTTTCAAACGGTGCGTACCCGCCCCGCGCGCGATAACTCGCGATCGTGTGGCTCTCGGGTGTGCCGATGGCTTCCAGAAGGACCGGCTCAAAGGGCGGCATTTCAGGCATCCTCCATCGGACTGTGTGTGGTGGGCTGCGGCCGCTGGGCGTTTTGCTGATCGGCACGAATCTTGACCGCCTCGAGTGCGGCCGCGGCGGCTGCCGGGTCGAGGTTCTTCAGCAAGTCGTCGTTGGCGAGCACACAGGGAGCGAAATCGCACGCTCCGAGACACTCGGCAGGTTCGATCGTGAGCGACCCGTCGTCGGTGGTGCCATACGGCTCGATGCCGTACTGGCTGCAGAGTTTTTCGAGCAGTTCG
The DNA here is from genome assembly GCA_029978905.1 of Planctomycetota bacterium. Classification (GTDB taxonomy): domain Bacteria; phylum Planctomycetota; class Planctomycetia; order Pirellulales; family UBA1268; genus M30B53. The sequence continues at coordinate 41,847 of JAPOIM010000005.1, read as the reverse complement.
TCGCCGCCTCGCAGGGCGCACGAGATGGATCGGCACACAAATGCCCGCACGGTGCCGTGCGGCTTCTGCTGGTGGAAGAACTGATAGAAGGTCAGCGTGTCTTGCACCTCGGCTGGAGGCAGGCCGAGCACGTTCGCCACATCGACAACCGCATCTAGCGGCACATGCCGCAGCGCCTTGTTGACGAGGTGCAAGGAAGGCAGCACAAGCGCGCGACGGTCTGGATACCGCGGCGCGAGCGCTTCGATCTCGGCGACCATCTCGGGTGTCAGGCGTTTGAGGGCGTGGCTGGTCATGGGTAGTTACCGGTCGAGTTCTGCGGCGATGATGTTGAGACTGCCGAGCACCGCCACGACATCGGAGAGGGTGTGGCCTCGAATGAGATGCGGGAAGAGTGAGAAGTGCAGCACGCTTGGCGGGCGACAGCGAGCCCGGTAGGCGGTGTCGTTGCCGTCGCCGGCGATGTAAAAGCCGAGTTCGCCGTTTGGAGCCTCGATGGCGGCATACGACTCTTCATTGGGCACCTCAAAGCCGCGATTGCTCATCGACAGTTCGAAGTGCGAGATCGTGCCTTCGATCGTGGAATACACCTGACGCTTGTCGGGGCGGGCCACCCGCTGGTCAATGCCCACGTCGATCGGTCCGGCAGGAATGTTCTCCAGGGCCTGCGCGACGATCGAAAGGCTCTCCCGCATCTCGTCCATTCGCACGAGATAGCGGGCATAGCAGTCGCCCGTGGTGGCACAAGGCACCGAGAAATCGAAGTCGCGGTAGGCGAGGTACGGCTCGTCTTTTCGCAGGTCACGCGTGACCCCGCTGGCTCGGGCGACCGGGCCTGTGGCCCCGTAGGCGGTGGCTTCAGCCTTTGTCAGCACACCAACCCCTTTCGTACGGTCCACAAAGATGCGGTTGCGGGTGAGCAGCCGCTCCATGTCGTCGAGCGTCTTGGGGAAGGTCTTGAGGAAGGTGCGGATTTTCTCGATCACCAGCGGCGTGATGTCTTGCGAGAGACCGCCGACTCGCGTGTAGCTGTTGGTGAATCGTGCTCCGCAGAGCGTTTCGAAGATGTCGTAAATCACCTCCCTCTGCTGAAAGCCATAGAGGAAGAATGTGAAGGCACCCGTGTCGAGGCCGACAGCACCGTTGCACAGCAAGTGGTCGCTGATGCGGGCCAGTTCGGCCACGATCGTGCGAATGTAGGTGCACCGCGGGGTGAGCTCGATGCCGAGCAA
>JAPOIM010000005.1:0-40605 GCA_029978905.1 Planctomycetota bacterium | reverse complement strand
ACCTTTCCACCGCATGATGCCACGCCACGTTGTTGGCCATCGGTGAGATGTAGTTCATGCGGTCGGTGACCGTCACGTACTGGTTGAACGTGAGGTGTTCACCAATCTTTTCAAACCCAGAGTGCAGGTAGCCCATCTCTGGCAGCGCGTCGACCACCCGTTCACCCTCGAGCTTGAGCACCAACCGTAGGGTGGTGTGCGTCGCAGGGTGCTGCGGGCCAAAGTTCAGCGTCCAGAGGTAGTCCTCGCTGCGGCTCGCCGCCGCTGCGTCGGCTGGCTGCGAGAGCGTTTCGGAAGTGGCGATGGACATGGTTTCGAGGTGGGTCGGAGTGAAGGGAAGCCAGCGTCGCTGGCGGTGTGTCGTGACGGTGGTGGCGACAGGAACAATCGTGACTGGAACTTCCAGTCAGCACGTTGCTCCTCTCGGCATCAACTCTGTTCCCGGGAGATGACGGGGAAGTTGTGACGTTCACCCTTCCCCTGGAGCGGATAGTCCTTGCGGAGCGGGTGGGCGATGAACTCTTCGGGCATCATCAGACGGCGAAGGTCGGGATGGCCTGCAAACTGAATCCCAAACATGTCCCAGACTTCCCGCTCCAGCCAGTTGGCCGCGGGCCACAGCGGCACCATGCTCGGCACGGTCGGTTCGGGGTCGTCGGCGAAGCACCGTACCGTCAGCCGCTCGTTGGTGCGGGTGTTGGCGAGGAGGTAGACCAGGCCGTAGCGGCTCGTGGCCCCCCGGTACTCGAGGTAGTCGACACAGGTGACATCGACGAGAAGGTCAAAACCGCTTTCCTTCAGCCGTTTCATTGCATCCGTCAGCGATGCCGACGGGACAACCACCCGGCGTTGGCCACGGAAGAGCGACGTTTCCAGCCCTGGCATCGCGGCCGCCAGGGCCTGGAAGCCGAGGTCAGAGCCATCGGCGAGCGGTGAATCGATCGAGGTATCTGGCTCGGCGGACATGCTTCTGGGCGAGGGGATGCGGGAAAGTGAATGACGCGTGGGGAATCAGGAGGTGGCTGCGGCGGAGTATGCGGCGGGTGATCCTGAAGAATCAACGAACCGGGGTGGAGGGACTGGTCCGCTGGGCGGCCAGCTGGCGCTGGACAACGGGGTTTCGTGAGGCATCCAGGGTGAGCAGGTCGCCCGACTCGGTGAGGGCACGCTTCCGAAGCTGCCGGGCAGCCGTGTCGAACTCACGACCGGTGATCGTGCCTTCGGCCTGAATCTTGTCTTGGAGGTCGATGATCGCCTGGATCAACTGCTCCGGCCGAGGAGGGCACCCCGGCACATACATGTCGACCGGGATGAAGCGGTCAATGCCCTGCACGACGGCGTAGGTGTCGAACACGCCGCCGGTGCTGGCACAGGCTCCCATCGAGATGCACCACTTCGGCTCGCTCATCTGCAGCCAGATTCGCTGCAAGACCGGCAGCATCTTCATCACCACACGGCCAGCCACAATCATCAGGTCGCATTGCCGCGGGCTGAAGCGAAACACTTCGGCGCCAAAGCGAGCGAGGTCGTGCTTGGCAGCTCCGGTTGCCATCAGCTCGATGCCGCAGCAGGCCGTGGCGAACGGCATCGGCCAGAGGCTGTTCTTGCGGCACCAGCTGGCCAACTCATCAAGCCGGCTGACCACCACGTTCTCAGGAAGTTCGAGACGGGCGTCGAGCTGGGATTTTGCCTTCGGCAAGGCCGTGAATGGCTGAGGCGATGTTACCGCCATCGGAAGACTCCCTTTTTCCAGTCGTAGGCAAAGCCGGCCACCACCAAGGCAAGGAAGAGCATCGCTCCGGCAAAGACGATTCCCCGGCCCCCAACACTGCCTTCGGCAACCGCGGCGTCAATTCCCGCCGGTGAACGACTCGCGACTGCCCACGGGTAGAGGAAGAGGAGCTCCACGTCGAACACCAAGAAGGTGATCGCCACCAGATGGAACCGCACGTCGAACCGCCTGCGTGTGTCGTGGATCGGGTCCATGCCGCTCTCGTAGGGCATGGCCTTCACAGGCGTGGACCGCTTCGGGCCGACCAGCTGTGCCGCCACGACCAGCCCCACCGAAACAGCGGCGGCGATGGCCACGAAGAGGATCACAGGCAGAATCGGATTCATCATGAGCTCCGAGCAATAACGGACCAGCCGGCACACGTTCGGAGGGCCCTCCAAACGGCGTGTTCTGCAAAAAACCGCTGCGCCAGCCGACTTCGTGAAAAAAGTCACAAAGTCTCCTCAGGTTATACCGTGCGGAAGCCCGGGGGGCGAGATGGAAGCCGAGATCGGCTGCCCCGTGTACAACCTGAGCGTGCCACCGACGGTTTGACGAGCCTCTCAGAGGAAGACTTTTTGATGACTGACCACGTTGCCATCCTTGCCGATCTCGTGCGGAGGCCGAGCGTGAATCCCATGGGACGCACGGTTTCGGGGCCGGAATACCTCGAAGGTCGGGTCAGTGAGTACCTCGTGCAGCGGTTTTCAGCCGCGGGGCTGCCCTGGGCCCGTCAAAACGTGGCGCCAGGCCGCGACAACGTCGTCGCCGTGCTCGAAGCCACCGAACCGGGGAGTCCAACGATCCTCTGGGATGCCCACCAAGACACGGTGCCGGTCGACGGGATGACGATCGCCCCGTTCACCCCGGTGATTCGCGACGGGCGGCTCTACGGTCGCGGGGCCTGCGACGTGAAGGGGGGCATGGCCGCGATGCTGGCTGCGATGGAACAACTGCAGCGGGAGCCGCGGCGGGCCTTCCGCGTGGTGTTTGCGGCGAGCGTCAATGAGGAGTTTGGCTTTTCCGGGGCAAAGGCCATCGCCCGCCTGTGGGATGTGCCGATCGAAGACAGCGCGTCTGGTGATCGGCCGGCGGCCGAACTTCTCGGAGGGCGTCCGTCGGCGGCAGTGGTCGCCGAGCCAACGGGCCTCGACATCGTGGCCACCCACAAAGGTGCGGTCCGGTGGCGGATCACCGCACATGGGCGAGCCTGCCACAGCGCGTTCCCAGAGCAGGGGCACAACGCAATCTATGTGGCTGCCCGCGCCGTGCTCGCCATCGAGGAGTTGGCCGCCGAACTGAGCACTCGCGCACCAGACCATCCCTGCGGGCCGCCGACTCTGAGCATCGGCACCATTCACGGCGGCCTCGGGGTGAACCTCGTGCCCGACGCCGTGGTGATGGAAATCGATCGCCGACTGCTGCCGGGTGAACTCGCAGAGGACGCTCGGCACGAAGTGATCGACCGGATTGCCGGCGTGCTGGGAGCGGAGGCCGAACGCCTGGTGACGCACGAGCCGCCCTTCCTTTCCAGTGACGGCCTGCCGCAAGAAGCCGACGGCAAGACCGCGGCCATGCTGCGGCAAGCCGCCAGCCGCTGCGACCATCAGTCGACCACGCTGGCGGCGCGGTATGGTACCAACGCCAGTATCTATGCGGCCGCAGGCGTTCCCAGCGTGGTGTTCGGGCCTGGGAGCATCGCCCAGGCCCACACCGTCGATGAGTGGATCGCCCTCGATGAACTCGCGACCGCGGTGGCCATTCTCATGGCCACCGTGACCGAGCCGCCGTCGCCTTCGTGACGCGTGCTCGCTTCACGCCTGCCACCAGTGGCAGGCGTGCGTCACCCTCACTGCGAGAAGGTCACGAGACGCTGTCCCCGACAGTTAAAACTGGTCGAGGATGAAGTGGTGGCCGTGATGGTACTTCCGCGTCTTCGGGAAGTAGTTTTGCCAGCTGCGGTTGTAGACCGGCACCCGCATCTCCTGCGGATAGCGGTGGTAGAGGTCGTCAGCAGACCGCAGGTACTCGTCGGTGTAGTAGTTCTGCGGATAGAAGACGTACGGATAGTGGTAGAAGCGATTCCAGTCGTGGCTGGAATACGAGTTGGCCCACTGCTTGCCATAGGCCTGAGTGCCGCCCAGACCCTGGGCTTCTGCGGACTGGCCGCTCCACGCAAGTGCACCCACGAGCAGCGCAGACGCCGCAACGAGTTTCCGGATGGTCATCGAATTTCCCCCCTGTCTTATGGCGACGGTCCTCGACCGATGTCGAAACCGCTCCCGCCCGAGAGAGCATCGTCAATCGGCAGGACCGGTCTTGACGGTCTTTTCCGCATCCTCGGAAAAACCGGCAGGGGGTGCTTCGGTCGGAGGCGGCTCAGTCTGACGGCAGACGGCCTTCGGCTAACTCTTGATCCCACTCCCGCAGGAGCGGCCAGTCGGGGGCGCAGGTGCCGAAGTCAGCGAGGTGGAGATAGCCCTGCAGGCGTGTGATCGTATCGCTGAGCAGGTCGTTGTCTTTGCGGAAAATCGGGCCGTGGCTGGGGAGCAACCACTCCACGTCACTCTCGCGGATTCGCTCCAGCGAATGAATGAAGTCAGGGATGTCGCTTCCATGATGGGCATCGATCGCCCCGACCGAACCATCGCGGTAGATGTTGTCGCCTGAGAGCAGGAGCGATCCGCAACGAAACGCCAACTGGCTGTCGGTGTGGCCCGGTGTGTGCCAGACCTCAAGCGAGAGGCTGCCAACCTCGACGGTGTCGCCATCGCTGATCGTGCGGTCGACTTTGACCGGCGGCATGTCGAGGTGGATGTCTTGCGCGGCGATCTCTGCAAAGGTTTTGATGCGATCCCCGCTCTCCAGCGACTCCACGGCCTTGGGGTGCGCGAGCACGGGGCACTTCAGGATCGACTTCGCGTGGGCGAGGCCTTGGATGTGGTCGACGTCGGCATGGGTGGCAATCAGTGCCTGGCACTGGGCCAGCGGGAAATCGAGTTGCCGAATCATCTCGATGACCTCATCGACACACTCAGAAAAGCCGATATCGATCAGCACCCACGCCTCGTCGTCGTACACCAGGTACACGTTGCAGCCGATCCGCCAGCCCGCCTGGTGGTTCATTTCAATCACACCGGGAAAAACGGGACGTCGGTTGAACATCGAGACTGGGTTCCTCGGGCCGAGTTCAGGGCGCAATTCCCACGCAGTTCTGCCAAAGTATCTGCGTCTGGAGCCGCGGTGCGTCTCCTCACACCCGTTTCGGCGAGTGTAGGGGGTGTGCCGGGTGACAGCAAACGGGGTGCATCCACACGGTTTTCTGCCATGCATCACAGGCCTCTCACCTACGCCGCTTGGGCCGAACGCGTCGCGCTGCTCTGCGTCGCCGTCGAGTCGCTCGACCGTGCCGTGGAGGGACTGGGGGCGGAGGAACCATCCGATGCCGGCTGGCGTGGGCAGTTGTTTGAGAAGCTGCGTCCACAGGTTGCCGGCGAGCCGGTGATGGTGACGGCGGTTTGTGGCGGCACCAACACCGGGAAGAGCCTGATCGCGAATGCGTTGGCCGGGGCTCCCCTCTCCCGTTCTGTGCTTGAGGCGGCACGCACGCGGCATCCTGTCGCCAGTGTGTCGGCCGAACTGGTCGCACGCGACGATGTCGCTCGCCTGTTTCCAGGCTTTCAGGTGCGGCCCTGGACCAGCGATGACGACGCCCTCACCGATTCAGAGGAGCACGTGCTGTTTGTGCGTCCGGAAGGCACCGGCCGGCAGCCAGCCTGGCTCGCGCTCCTCGACACGCCCGACATCGATGGCACGCTCTGCGACAACTGGGCCCGGGCAGAACTGGTGCGGAATACCGCCGACCTGCTTGTCGCGGTCCTCACTCAACAGAAATACAACGATGCCGCCGTCCGCAACTTTTTTCAGGATGCAGGCCGGGCAGGGAAGACGGTGATTGTTGTCTTCAACATGATCGAGTGGCCGCAGCAGCGGCCGCGGCTCGGTGGCTGGCTTACAGGCTTTGTCGAAGGGACCGGTGTGCGACCGGATGTGGTCTACGCGGTGCCGTGGGATCGTGACGCTGCCGAACGAGGTGAGCCGCAGTTTTATGACGTCAGCGAGATCCTCGCCGAGTCGCCGTCGGACCCGATCGAGGCGGTGCCTCTGACCGGCAGTGATCTCGTGGCACGGCTCGCCTCAACCGACTACCGCGAGGTGAAGCGGGAGGCGATGCTTGGGGCACTGCAGGTTGTGGTCGATCCGGCGGAGGGCTTGCCCGCGTGGCTCAGGCGGATTGAGCGGAGCGCCGAGGCGTGGCATGACGCCTGTGGCCTTCTGTCGCGCGAGGTGACGGTGCGGATCGAACTTCCGCCGGCGCCGCGGGAGTTGGTCTGGAATGAGGTGTGGGCCTGGCTTGAGCCGAGGCGATCGGGTTTCGATCTGACGGTCAGCCGTGTGTATCGCGTGGCGGGCAAAGGCCTGAGCTGGGCAGGAAGACGATTGGGCCTCATGGCCGATCAGGCGCAGCGACAGGCTGATCACGCGGACGAAGAACTCTCGGCGCTCAAAGCCGCCTTGGGTGACTTCCTGGACCGTTTGGAGATGGCGGTCCGCGATCAGCCTCAGCTCGAAGAGGTGCTCCGGCCGGTGCTCACGGATGGCGACCGGCAGCGGTGGTTTGACGAACTCGCCCGGCGACACGCCGCGATGCCGTTGGTCTCGCGGGGCTACTCCGAGTTTGTGCGGGAGGAGCTCGACCGCTTTGAACGAGACAACCCTGGCACGGTACGTCTGATTCTCACCGCACTGCACGTGGGGGCGGTCGCGCGACCCGCGGTGACGGTGGGGCTTGGGCTCGCTGGCGCGGCTGTCGTGCCGCCGGCCGCAGCCGCCGCAGGTGGCTTGTCGGTGTTTGTGCACCATCTTGGCGATCTCGTGGTGGGCGCTGCAGCGTCGCTCGCGGGTGAGACAGCCCTCGAGGCGACCGCCGCAGGAATCCGTCCACTGCTGGAGCGGCTTTTTGCGGGATGGGCTGCCGAACGCGGAGACCTCCTCGCCAACACGATTCACGAGGTGGTGATGGGCAACGCCTTGGCCGTCATCGAGTCGCGGGCCGACGTCGGGCAGCGACAGGAGATCGCCGAGGCGAGGCGGCTCATTGAAGAACTCTCGAGTGGCCTCAACCACGAGGGAACCGTATGAGCGACGCCACACCGCAGCCCGGCGCGTCGCAGCCCGCGCTCTCACGCGATCCTTCTGCCGCCGGCGACGACCGCTTCGCGAAGTTGGTCGCCGACCTTGCAGCATGGAGCGGTCAGTATCCGGGATGGCCGCCGTGTGATGCGGTCTCCCGGCTGTGGCAGGACGTAGAGCCCAGGCTTGCAGCCTCGGTGGCGGACCTCGGCCGCCCGCTGGTCGTGGGTGTGCTCGGTGGCACCGGGACCGGCAAGAGCACGCTCGTCAACGCCCTCGCGGGGCGGAACGTGACCGAAGCCAGCGATGTGGCTCGGCCGACGACGGTGCGTCCGGTGGTGGTGGTGTCGGAGACAGCGGAGATCGACTGGTTTCCACTGGAGGCGATCGGTGCCACGGTGGTGCGGACCGATGCTGCTGCGGTCGCGGAGATCGTGCTGGTCGATTGTCCGGATCCCGATACGCAGGCGGTGGCTGGTGGCCAGCACGGGACACACGCGGCGAGCGAAATCGGGAACCGCGATCGACTCGAACAGATTCTTCCGCAGTGTGATGTGTTGATGGTGGTCGCGACGGCACAGAAGTACCGCTCGTTTCAGGTGGCGAGCGAACTGGCCACCTTCGCTCCGGGGAGGCCGTTGCTGTTTGTGCAGACACGTGCGTCTCGCGACGCCGACATCCGTGACGACTGGAAGCGTGATCTTGAGAGTCAGGGGTACGTGGTGCCCGTGATCTACCGCGTCGACGCGCTGGAGGCATTTCTCGCGAGTAGCCAAGGCACGCCACTGGATCCGTCGTTTGTGGAGTTGCAAAACGCGATTCAGGCAGAGCTCACCTGCCGAGAGGCTGGCCGCATTCGCCGCAACGGAGGCCTCGAACTCGCCGGCTGGTTTCTGGAACGCGGCGGAGACCAGCTGCGGCCGGTGCAGCACGCCTTGGCCGAGCTTCGCAGCGGCCTCCACCGCGAGACGCAGCGGCTCGAGTCGCTGATGGCCGACGGTCTGACCCAGCAGGTACGGCAGGCGCGGATGGGCTGGCGACACCTTGTGGCGAACGAACTGGAGCAGCAGTGGCAGTCGGGTGCCTTCGGCTGGTTCTTGCAGGTGGTGTCGAATGTGGCCGCGTGGCTTCCGAAAAACCGCAGGCAACTTTCCGGGCTCGTCGGGCGGGTGCTGGCCGGCCAGGTGCCCTCTTTGGCCACCAGTGGAGCGAGCCTTGGAGCGGTGCAGAACGAACCTTTGGACGAGGCCCTTGGCCTCGATGATGCGGAGGTGGAGCAGTCGCGGAGCATCCTCGTGGGGCTTGCGCGGCGAGCTTCGCTGCAGCCACCTCTGATCTACGCCGCACGACTGCCTGCGAGAGATGATGGTGAGGGTGTGGCGAAAGCGCTCGAGACCGCTCAGCGCTGGCTCGCTGGTGGCATCAAACAGATTGCGGTGAACTGCCGGGAGAGGATTGGGACACGTTGGCTGCCCCTTGCCTTTGAAGTGCTCTTCGATGCGGTGCTCGCGGCGGTGTTCGCGAGAGCCGCATGGGACTTCTTCCACGGACGTCTTTGGCTTGGCGAGTCGCGGGGTGGGCTGCTCACCGAGGCCGTGATCTGGATCGTGCTCTGGGGCCTGCTCCTGCGGCAGGCGGCGATCGCCTGGGCCTCTCGTCGACTTAATCGCGACATCGCGTCGCTTGCGTCGACGCTGCGAGGCGCGAATCTCGTGGCACCGCTGTTGGCAGATATCGACCGCGCCGCAACCCAATCAGAAGCGTGTGGAGACCAGCAGCGGCAACTGAAACAGAACTGGGCTGCGTTGGCTGCGGATGCACCGGCGTCGAAGACGCTCGGCCATCTTGGACGCGAAGGCGATTCCCACGCGTCCCGCGTGTGAATCGCCTTGCGAGTATGAACGGTCTCAACAGAGGCTTACGTTGCAGGAGCTTCTGCAGCGTCGGTCCGTCCGCCAAGGATCTCGTCGACCTTGCCGCGAGCCGCACGCGAGCCGTCCACGAGCCCGTGGACGAGTGCGTTGTTCTGCGGGACCGACAGGGCGACGAGCGCTAGGGGAAACACCACGCCATACGAAACCGTGTAGCAGGTGGTGTAGACCAAGCGGTTGGCAAACAGGCCCACCGTTGGCAGTGCCTTCGAGGCGGCGTTCTTTGCCGCGGCGGCCCCTTCGGTCACGCTGGAAGCGGCAGATTGCATGGCGTCAGCGACCGCAGAAAGTGGGTCGGCGGCGGCTGGCGTCGCGGTGGCCTGAGCGGTGGCCTGAGTGGCGGCTTCAGCGGCAGCCTCCGCGGCGACGTCAGCAGCATTCTCGGGAGTCGTCTCGTCGTTCATCGAGTTGGCATCCTTGGCAAGACGGGAAGAAGGGGAAGGGGATATGGGTTATTCGACTCTAGTACCGACCTGAGGCAGTTGCAAATAAACCCAACGTGTTTTTGAGGTGGTTCCATTGACGAACAGGCATAGGCCTCAGGTCGCGGGTTCGACGGCCACGCCCTCGACGTTTTCTTCGTAGGCACTCGTGAGACCTGCCATAAAGCGGCGGGCGTCTCCGACCGCTCGATCGGTGCCTTGGCGGCAGCCCAAGCTGACCGGCGACCGTCGGCGGCCTACGACTTTCTGTACCAAGGCTGCGGGGAATGTGGCGGTAAACCCGACGATGGCTCCGCTCGTGTAGAGCAGCTGCCCAAAGGCCAGGCCAAACTCCTGCAGGCTGCTGCGACGGCGGAGCGTGCCTGCCGGGGCGATTTCAGTCACGCACCCGTTGTGCCGGAGCCAGCGTTCTTGAAAAACCCGGCGCGCGGTCTCGTCGATCGAGTGCATGAAGGTGCTGTCGAACAGAAAGCTCACCGCGGGCCCTACCACAGGGACCAGGTCAAGGGCCTCCTCGGCGATCATGTTCCGGCTCGTGCGAGCGATCAAATCCGCCTCACCCTCCAGGGAACCCTCGCGAGATTCGGCTGCCTGAAAGAGCTCTCGCAGCACGGCCTGCCGCTCGGGCGGCTGCTGTACCATCGCAATATCGAGGATGTCGATCACGACAAGACGATCCACTGGACGAGTCAGGGGATAGCCGTAACAGTGGCCGATCCGCATGATCGACCGCATGGCCGCAATGAGCTGTTGAGGAATATGAAAGAGCGGTCCTCCCAGGCCAGCTGCGGTTGACTCGACCACCGCAAACCTTTCGGCCCGGGCAGAAAACTGCAAAGCCAGCCGGTCGCAGGTCTGGAGATCGGCATCCTTGAGCGCGAGGATCTCGCTCACCCCGGCTGCCTCCAAAACCTCGGCTTGCGAGTCGGCCTTCTCGGCGATCGATTCCGTTGCGGTGACCAGTTTCGTCACCACCTTCTTCGGAATAAAGTGCCCGACGACCCAGGTGAGAGGGGCCGTCGCGAGGTCGACGAACTCGGCAAGCCGGCTTGGAGCGGTGTTCTTCCACGCGGCGATCTGCCTGACTTGCAGCGATTCGTAGTCGTTTAGGGGGCGAACGATCGCTGTGGATTCAGGGGTGTTTTGATCCATGGTGGCCGGGGTGCTCCTCGCGAGGCGTGGCGTTGCAGACAATGACGAAACTTCAGTCTGTTTCGGGGGCGGACCCGATGCAAGCAGACCTCGCGTTCTCAAAAATCAGAGGGGATCCTTTCCACGCGTCTCGCCGGTGGGATACCGACGTTCCATGTCGTCGAGGTAGCGAATCAACTGTTCCACCCCATGTTCATGGGTTTTCGGAAAGCGTCTGCGAACCCAGTTGTTGACGGCTCGAAACCCGCGGGGCCAGAGCATCAGCCCTCCAGCCAGCAGTGCGGGGGTGCCCACGATCCCGGGGAGCGCCACCCCCATCGCGCCGATGGAGACCATCAGCCAGCCCACATCGCGAGGCATGTGCAGCAGCCGCTCGTTGAGCTCTTCGAACGTGGGCTTCTTGGGGGCAGGCTGGGCCGCGGTGGCCGGGTGCGATGTCGTATCGACTGTTGCCTGGAAGGCAGGGGCCGGTTCGTTTTCAATCAGGCTATGCATGGGCGGCGTCCTCCGTGCCCTTGGAGACTGGCCGTGGGGGCGTTTGCTGGGGGAGGCCAGGCTGGGATCGCGGCAGCATCGTGCGATCGAGTCGGGTTGGCATCCGGTGGCGAAGCCAGAACGATCGCCGCGTGGCATGCAGCGACTGGGTGGAGATCGTGTAACTGCCAAGCGTGCCCAGGTTGCTCACGATGGCGACCACCAAGCTGGTGAATCCAAAGAGGAAGGCACCTGCCACGCAGGCCATGTTGGGGACCAACGAGATTCTTCGGGAGCGAGCGAGCCGCTCGTTGCGCTGCTTGGCGGCGATCACCAGATCCGCGAGCGAACTTGGATCGCCAGCAAGGGCCACGATGCCAGCGGGGGACGTGAGGACATCCACGGTTTCGCCACCAAGGTCGATGGCGACGGTTGCTTCGCGGGAGGCCGTGGGGAGGTCGCCACACGCCGCAGCCAGGGCGACTCGTTCACCTGCTGCTTGGCGACGCCGCACGACCGCGGCGATGGCCGCGTCGGTGCCTGCCGTCTCCCATGTGTCGGCATGCACCGCTGCTGTCCGCTCCGCCGCTTCATCTCCTCCGCGAGGTGTGATCAGGACCACTCGCATGGGACGACGTCCGACGCTCTCGCAAGCTTCGGCCAGTTGATCCATCGCGGTGCTCACCCGCAGTTCAGGGCCGAGGCTGAACTCCAGTCGAATCAGCGGAGTGTCATCGACTTCGAACACGAGATCGGCAGCAGTGGCGGCGGAAGCCCTCTGTTCGCGAAGGGTGAGCATCCGTCCGCGAAGCTTCGCGGTGAGGGCGAGCCCGCCGTCGTCACCAAAACGATCCGGCAGCAACGTCAGCAACGGGAGGCCTCGTTCGCGTGCGGCGTCTGCCACAGCCTCCGCGCGGCCGTCTGCGAGGTGGCGGGCAAGGCTGGCGGCCCACCGAATCGCTTCGTCAATCGATGCCTTCGTGGTGCTGCCATCGAGCAGCGACACCACGCGGCAGGCGAGGGTGCGGTCCCACAGACGTGGGTGGTCCACCAGCAGCAGCGTGTCTGCCGTGGCCAGTTTGTCGAGCTGCCAGGCGGTCTTGAGCACGCAGCCACGTTCGATGGCGGTGGACACGGCATCGAGATCCGCGAGCGACACCGACACCGCCTCAGCATTCGCGTAGTCCGGACGCATTACGGCAATCGCTGCACTGATGTCGGCCGTCATCAGGCCGAAGGCTGCGGTGGCCAGGGTTGGGCCTGCGAAGCCTTCGGCGTACTTCTCGGCGCGAGCGGTGGGGGCCTGCCGTCCCGGCATGAGCTGGGTGGCTTGCCCGATGACGCGAGCAATCCCGGCGATTCGGCTGGAGTGGGGTTCGCAGTCGGCTTGGATCGTGATGCCACCCTCCAAAACCAGCGTGCCGGCAAAGATGCGAGCACCTGTGGTGAGCACGGTCACGCCCGCACGGCCGGTGGGAAACCGAGCGTCGACGATGGCGGTGCCTTCCACGATGCGGCCATCGAGCGGCACCATCTGGGAGGCCTGCACCTGCACAAGGCTTCCACGATGCGAGGCCTCGACCGGTTCGAGGTGGACGTGGCCTTGGGTGTCGACAAGGGCGGAACATTCGGGAAGAGGGGCGGCGTCTTCGAGCAACAGACGCCGCTCACTTTCGACATCGCGGCGGTGACGCCGCTTCCAGAAGTCGTACGACCAGGCCATGATCCCTGACGCCATGAACTGGCCGGTCGCGAGCGTACCGATCAGGATCGCGGTCATCACGGTCGGCATGCCGACATGGCGACGCATGGTGTCGCCAGCGGCACGAGACACGGTGCCAATGTTCTTGCCGACGAGCACGAGTGAGGTCAGTGGCGCGAGGCCGGGCAAGACGAAGTCGGTGGCCGCGGCCAAGCCCAACGTGGCCGAAGAGGCAAGCATGGCTTTGGGTGTCGTGACCACAGGCATCGCTGCGCGGGTGTCGACCATGTGTTGCAAAATCGAGATCAGCGGAGCCGCTTCGAGGACCTCGGGGTCGTGAAGCACGGTGACCTCGCTCCACCACTTGCCGATGCGTGCCTGTCGCACCCCCGGCATCGCCACGAGCACACGTTCGACACTGCGGGCCAAGGCGCGGTCGCGGCGGAGCTCCGGATGGCGAAGCCGCATCCGCCCCGGAGCGTCGAGTGCAATCTGCCAGGTGGAGAGCTGGCCGGCATAGCGAGAGATGCTCACCACGCCCCGTCGGAGGCAGTCTTTGGGGAGGCTCTCGGGAGTGAGGCTTGCGCGGTCACCACGAATCCCTGCGGCGAGTTCTGTGAGGGTTTCTTGCACCGTGCGGCCTGTGCTGGCCGGGTCAAACAGCCGCAGCACCACTTCGCCGATCGCGGTGTTGAGGTCGACGCCCTCCACATCACGGCAGGCAAGGACGCAGCAGAGCAGACGAATGCGGTCCTGGGGGGTGCCCGGGGCAAGGTGGGCTGATCGCAGGCGAATCCGTCGCCGCTCGTGGTCGACTCGGATCGACAATCCGCTCGGTGAGGGTTTGTGGGCCTGTGGTGACATGGCGTGGCTGCTCAGCGGAGGTGTGTCGGTGATCAGGAAGCGGGGGAGTGGACGTCGTGTGGGATCGTGTCGCGACCGACACTGCCAGCGGCGTGGAGGGGAGGGGGGAGGCGACGGGGTTTCTGGGAACGTGCGTGTTCGCGTTGGATCGCCGAGCGGGCCTGTTCGTTGGCCATGGCCCGTCGCATCGGGAGGAGCCCGTTGGCGAGCGCGGCGAGGGCCGAAACGTTGTTGAGCACCACGCTGGCCATGACGCCCCAGCCGAGGGTGAACACGCCCGCCACGCACAAGGCGTTTGGCACCACAAGCATCCGCCAACTCCGCCGCACGTTGCGATCGAGGTCGGCGGCAATGTCGCGGAGTTCACACAGCCGGGAGAGACCATCGTCGAGAAACAGGATCTGGGCGGTGTCGGTGGCGATGCTGGCGGCGCCTCGCAGCGAGATGGACACATCGGCCCGTTTGAGTGCGATCGCATCGTTGATGCCGTCGCCAACGAAGCAGACTTTCTTTCCCTCACGCTGCAGTCGCTCGATGTGCGCGGCTTTTTGCTCCGGCAGGACCTCGGCGACATGGAGGTCCATACCGAGCTCTTCGGCAAGTCGACGCGTGGGGGCTTCGTGATCGCCAGAAAGAATGGCGAGGTGCTTCACGCCCCGGGCACGCAGGCCTGCCACGACCGCCTTCACTTCGGGCCGAACCGCGGCCTCGAGTTCGATCACGCCCGCGAGTCGATGGTCGATCGCCACAAGCACGCTACTCAAGCCAACCGCATGAGCTCGGCTGACGCACGCCTGTGTGTCGGGCTCGACCAGGATGCCTTCGGATTCGAGAAAGCGGCTGCTGCCGACATGCACACACCGACCTTCCACCTGCACGGTGATCCCCAGGCCGACGCGCAGCTCGGTGCTCGCCGTGGCTGGCAGCGCCAGGCCGCGGGCATCGGCCGCATGACGGATCGCCTGGGCGATCGGATGGTGAAACCTCTGTTCGGCAGCGGCGGCCACGCGCAGGATGTCGTCTGGTTGCCAGCCGGCGCGGGCGTGGATGGTGCCGACATTGGGCTGCTCATGCGTGAGGGTGCCCGTTTTATCGAAGACAACGGTGTCGATCTGCCCAAAGCGTTCGAGCGCCTGCCCATCTTTCACGAGGATGCCTTTGCTCGCGCAGAGGGCGATTGAGCTGAGCATGGCGACTGGAGCGGCCAGTCGAATGCCTGTTCCAAGATCGGCGTTGACCACGGCCACGGCTGCGGCGGGGCCGAGCGTGGCATAGCCCACAGCTCCGAGTGCGATCATGGGGGCTGCGGCTTTGTCGGCCAGTCGCTCGCCGGTCTGCTGTTGCTCGAGCCGATGCCCTGCCGTGTTTTGCAAGATCTTCCCGATGCGGGCCGCGGCGGTGTCGGCACCACGGGCCTCGACGGCGACGAACAGTTTCCCGCCGATCAGGACCGTGGAGGCAAACACGCGGTCGCCCGGACCTTTCTCAGTCGGCGTGGACTCGCCCGTGAGCATCTGCTGGTCGACCGTTGCCAAACCCTCGGCAACGATGCCATCCACCGGCACAACTTCTCCGGTGTGCACGACGATCACATCACCAGGCTCGAGCCGGTCGAGGGAGACGCGGATTTCGACACCCTGTTTGACCAGCCAGACCGACTGAGGCTGCTTGCCTGCAATCGATCGCAACATCGACTTGGAGCGATTTTCGGTGCGCTTCACCAGCGTGCGGCCGACCGCCAGGCACCAGCAGAGCACGGCGCCGGGGATGAGCTGCATCGTGGCGATACAGCCAACAACGACAAGCGTGTCGAGCGCCTCACACCCCAGTCGCTTCTCGCGGACGAGGGTGCGGCAGGATCCCGCCACGAAGGGCATTGACGTCGAGAGCAGCACGGCAGCCGACAAAGGGAGCAGCACCGGGGCCGTTGTGCTTGCGGCAATCGCCAACGGAACCGATGCCGTGCAGACTGCCAGGGATGCATCGATCCGGTCGAGCGTGGAGGGGATGGTGGCGGCCACGAGGGCTGCGTCGAGCAGTTCGACGAGGCGGGTCCGCGAGAGCTCGCGCGGATCATGGTCGATGGTGATCGTGCCGAGGAGCGTGTTGGCCGAGCATCGCTCCACGCCGAGCACGCAGGTCAGCTCCCGCTCGATCTCGCGGCCGAGGGCTGCTCGGCGAAAGATGGCCGCATGCCGAAACGACGTGCGACCGACGCGGGTGTGGACGAGCCGCCATCCAGAGATCAACACGCCATGCCGCTCGAGGTGAGCCACCCCGCGGCGATCGCGCGCGAGCCGCTGCGGCGCCGCGGAACGGCAGGCCAGCTGCGTGCTGGAAGCGTTCCCGTTTCGAGACGCTTCAGCGGTGACGGCTTTGAGACGGCGGCCCAGCTGCTGCAGGATGTCGGCGGGAGCAGCTTTGCGGGCGTCGTACCAGAGGGTGGCGTGGCCCTTCCCGTTGGCGCTAAGCCGTACTCTCGAAACCGCGTCGACAGAAAACATCGCCTGCACGAAGCGACGGCATGCGTCGCCATCGTCGCGAAACATCGGATGCTCGATTTCGATCAGGCCACGTTGTGGAAAGCTGATACGAACATCCATGGGAATGCCATCCTTGACGACGGCCTTGTGACCGATTCAGGCAATGTGTGCGATGAACTAGGCAGCCTCTCCGGCTTGGGCGTCTGCGGCAGCGGAAAAAAACTCGGGACCGAAGGAGCCTGCATCACCGTGGCCGCCTTGCTGCATCGCTTCTGCGGTCTCAGCGGCTCCCTTGATCGCATCGCCGAAGGCCTGCTGCGCAAACACAAGTGCGCCGGCGAGGTAGGGAGCGAGCTTTTCTTTGAGCTGTGGGTAGGCGGCGTGTCCAAAAGCCCCGACGGCAACGCCCGCACAGAAGTATCCAAAGTCAGAACGTTTCATGGGGATGCTCTCATCTCTCCCTGCTGAAGGGATCCGCGGCACGACATGCGAATCGTCTCTTGCACTATGGCACACGCTGCCGCGCAAGTCGCCGGATTCGTCAAAACTGATCAGGTTTCCCTCCGCGCAATCGTTACTGTCGGCGCAGACCATCCCTGCCACACACAAAAGGTCGCGTGTCTCCCTCGGTCATGCCCCTGCCTCGCACACGCCGCGTCTCTGCGCACGTCACACGCGGTGGTCGAACGCTGTTCGCATTCGGCAAGCGCTTACGCGTCGGCTGCAGCCATCGCAATCGCGGGCACCGGTGCTTCGGCAGATGCGGCCATGCCGCTTGTCGCGTAGCCCAAGGTCTGGCGAGCGAGGTCGACACCTGCGGCGCCGCCGTCGATGCAACCGTATCCAATGGGGTTGTTCTTTGGCAGCAGGCGGCCCACGAGGTAGACGGGGAACGTGGTTCCGTAGCCGACGGCGAAGCCGGTGGCGTGGACACCTGTGACAAATGCGCGACCCACGGCTGGGAAGAAGCCCTGCGCGGCGCGGGAGGCGTCGGAAGCTCCGGCTTTGGCAGCTTCGACGACGGCGAAGACCGAGGAGAACCTGGCGAGTCCATCAACGCCCGAACCTGCTGTATTGATCATGAGTGCTACCCGGTTGCCCGAAGACCATTCCAACGAACCCTGACAAACCGAGCCTAGTTCGACCCTCAGGCGACTGCAAACTTTCGTCCCGAAATCCCGGATGTGGAGCTTTGCGGTCCGCGCATAAAAAAACTCCGCCCGGGGGAATCCCCGGGCGGAGCTCACTGGTCGACGTCGGGCAACGTATCTTCCGATTCGACCCTTACATTACCCGTCTCAGACGATTTACTTGGCGAAGGCCGCGAAGAAACCGCTGGTCACTCCGGTCGAAGCCGAAGCGTCTGGAACCGGAGCCATGTTGGCAGCACCGCAAGCTGGCTCGCAGCAGCTCCCAGCGTCGCAGCCGGGCTCGCAGCAGCCGTTGCCGGCGTCGCAAGCGGGCTCACAGCAGCTGTCGGTGCAGCTGTGGCAACGCTTCTTGGCCGAGTGGAGCGCCTTGAAGAAACCGAGGAGCTTGTGCTCCTTGCGGCAACCGGTGTCGCAGCAGCTGTTGCCAGCGTCGCAGGCGGGCTCGCAGCAGCCGTTGCCAGCGTCGCAAGCGGGCTCGCAGCAGCCATTGGCGTCGCAGCCAGGCTCGCAGCAGCCATTGCCAGCGTCACAAGCGGGCTCGCAGCAGCCGTTGCCAGCGTCGCAAGCGGGCTCGCAGCAGCTGTTGTCGCAGCAGCTGTTGTGCTTCGCCTTGACCTTCGCGAACAGGCCCTTCAGCCCGCCGAAAAGTTCATGCTTCTTACGGCAGCCTTCATCGCAGCAGCTGCTTCCAGCGTCGCACGCTGGCTCGCAGCAGCCATTCCCAGCATCACAAGCAGGCTCGCAGCAGCCATTGGCATCGCAGCCAGGCTCGCAGCAGCCATTGCCAGCGTCACACGCTGGCTCACAGCAAGAATCACAGCTGCCCTTGTGGCTGAGCATCCGGTCAAGGAGCTCGAAACCATAGGACTGGCTACAAACGGTCGCACTGAGGGCCAGCACGCCGAGGTACAACATACGCTTCATCGAGCCACATCTCCTTTGCTTGTGGATCATGCGAGGCTTTGAGACCCGTTCCGCGAGGTCTAGGTCACCCCGAGGCTTGATCCACCAACTCCTTCCGCGACAGGCCTGTCGAGCCGTTCCGTGACTCGAAATCTTCAGGTTGCTGTCGCCCCCTTGGTTGCCCGACGGGCACAGTGATGCCCCGGGGGACACAAGGGCTATCGGCCGCCAATCGAGAGCGGCTTGAGTGAGCCCGAAGTATTTTCATATCAACGACTTACGTTGCGTGTAAGGCAATCTTTGAGGGGTGTTCCGTAGGGGTAAAATGTGATGGTGAAGCCCTCACAATCGTTGCCGTTTCACGCGCATGAGTTGCCCTGTTGGCAAGGTTTGACAGGCTGCGAAGGAGCAACCGTTGTGATCGTCTGCAGCCGTTCCTCCGGCATACCTTGACATCGCCCGCGGAGCCCCTGAGACTCAGTCGGAGAACGACTCTGGTGGCAGGTGACGCGACGCTTCGCGACACCCGCAAACAGGGAACACCGGTGAGATTCCGGGACGGCCCCGCCGCTGTAATCGAGAACTGTCGCACTTCATGCCACGGCATGCGTGTGACCCGCGTGACCAGATAGACGCCATTGCACGCCCGCCTTCGCGGTTTGTGCGAGAAGGCTTGGTTGCTCGAACTCGGAAGTCAGAAGACCTACCAGAGCCCAAGAGGCTGATGTTGCTGCGAGGGCGGCTGCATTGGCGCGGATCGCAGACGCGATCCTGGACCGGTGAAACTGCCACGGTTCGCGGAAAGTGCGGCTGGTGCAGTGTGCTTTTTGCTGCCGACAGACGGCGACATTCCCTTTGCACAGCACAGGCGCGGCAACGCCTTGTGTGACGCTTGGGGGCGCGTGGTCGATGCGGCCGGAGAACGTCGAATGCCGAGAATGTCAGCCTCGAAGACGAAGGCCTGTTCCCCCATCCACCTGGCATGCCGGCGAGCCTTCACGCTCGTGGAGCTGCTCGTGGTGATTGCGATCATTTCCGTGTTGATGGGGCTGTTGCTGCCCGCCATCCACTCCAGTCGAGAGTCGGCGCGGCGAATGGCCTGCGCAAGCAACCTCCGCCAACTCGGCCTTGCCCTGCACAACTACATCTCTGCGAACAACGAGATGATGCTGCCGTTAAAGGTAGACGACGATGTCCGCATCGCCGGCACGCTCTCCAATCCGTCGCAGAATCCCTACCCGGGAAAGAGTCGCTACTGGTTTGGCCAGGTCGATGAGAACGAGCCAGATCCGGAAAAGCAGTTGGATTTCACGGCAGGTTCCCTCGCGCCCTTCATTGAAACCAACACGTCGGTCTACCAGTGCCCGAACTTCGTGTCGGATTCCGTAGACATCCTGCGGTACGGCCGGTTGGCCACCGGCTTTGACTACAACGCCTCGCTTGGGCCGGGTACCGAGTGGGACTGGTCGCAATGGCCAGGCGTGCAACTGAAGAACAAGAACCTGCAAAGGCCGATCGGGGCGGTGCGGGAAACAAAACGCACGATTGCCTTTGCGGAAAGTGCGATTGTGTACTTCCTCTTCCCCTACCCGCTGAGAGAAAACCTCGGCGGCCTTCTCCCCCCGAGTGATGCCGACCCCTCGGTGCACTTTCGTCATGCCGGCGAGTCGGCCAACGTGGTCTTCCTCGATGGTCATGTCGAGAATTACCAGCGGAAGTTCCGGCCAGGGCCGTGGACGAGTCCGGGGCAGATCGCGTTCATGGAGAAGTACCACATCGGAATCATCGCGGATGGGGATCCCGCAGACGCCGAGGCTGCCGATGCCCTCTACGACCTCCGGTAGAGCGTTTTCGGATTCCGTGTATCGCCGGCTCGGAGTCGGCAAAAGTCTCGCCTCATCATCCACTTTTGCCACATCATCGCCACAACTATCCCGGATGCGCTCTCGCTGTCCGTGGATGATGGGGTGGCCTCTGCGGCACAGGGAGCGCGATCGATGTTTGAGAAACAGATTCGCTCCGCTGCACACGCCGCGGTCGTGGCCCACAACACGCGTGCGTGGGATCGGCTGGCCGACACCAAGGCGGCGCTCGCGCGTCCTGCGGCGGATGCGGCGTTCACCGATCCGCGAAAGTGGCTGGGGGCGGGCGGCTGGCTTGCCGGAGAAGGGCAGGGCCGATCCTGGCTACCGCCGCGGCTGGACGGGCTTGAGGTGCTCTGTCTCGCAGCAGGCGGAGGCAAGCATGGTCCGCTCTACGCTGCCGCCGGCGGTCGCGTGACGGTCCTCGACTGCTCGCCAGCGATGCTGGCCCTCGATCGCCAGGTCGCGGCGGAACGGCGGATCGACTACCAGATCGTGCAGGGATCGATGGACGATCTCTCGATGTTTGGGACCGGTAGGTTTGACCTCGTGATTCATCCGGTCAGCACGTGCTACCTGCCGGATGTACAGCGGGTGTTTCAAGAAGTGGCCCGCGTGACGAAGGCCAGCGGCCTTTACATCAGTCAGCACAAGAGCCCGACGAGCCTGCAGGCATCGCTGGAGCCTGGGGCACGAGGGTGTTACGAACTGCGGCATGCGGTGGCGGGCCGGCACGCTGCGGAGCCGCTGCCGCCAGAACCACCAAGCCGCCTTCGGGAGCATGGCACGCAGGAGTTCATCCACTCCCTGTCGAGCCTGGTGGGAGGGATCTGTCGAGCAGGCTTTGTGGTTGAGGATCTGTACGAGCCAGAGCATGCGGATGCTGAGGCACCGGTTGGCTCGTTTGGTCACCGGGGGTGCTTTCTCCCTCCATACCTGAGGATTCTGGCGAAGAAACAGGCGGCAGAGCCACGGGTGACGCTCGTGTGAGCACCGCCAGAGGGCGTTTCGAGAGAACGTGCCAATCTTGCTAAAATGGCGTTTCTCTGGACCGTCCCCGTTCCCCCTCCGTGATGCCAACCATGCTGTGCCTGAATGTGTTTCTCACTGCCAAAGACGCCTCAACCGTCGACACCATCCGTCAGCGACTGCAGGAGGCGATGCAGTTGAGCCGTGGCGAACCAGGATGCCTGCGATTTGATGTCTACCATTCCACGGCAGATGTGCGGCGGTTCACCTTGGTGGAGCACTGGGAAAGCCAGGAGGCACTCGATGCCCATCGGCTGGCACAGGCCTACACCACGATCTACAAGCCCCACGTGATGCCTCTCGTGGAGCGGGAAGGCCATCCATCGGAGCTGCTAGGGTAGCTCGGCCCGGCCTGCGTGCCGTGTAGACTCGGCGGTCACTTTTCAAAACCCAAACGCGTCAGGGTAGGGACGAGATGATTCTGTTGATCGACAACTACGACTCCTTCACCTGGAACCTCGTGCAGCGGTTCGGGGAAATCGATGCGGACGTCGCTGTTGAAGTGGTCAGGAACGACGGGATCACCTGTGACGAGATTGCGGCGAAGGCGCCTGAGGCGATCGTGATCTCACCGGGGCCATGCACGCCCGACGAAGCGGGGATCTCGTGCGACGTCGTCCGCCGGTTTGCGGGTCGGATGCCGATCCTGGGGGTCTGCCTGGGGCATCAATCCATCGGTCAGGTGTTCGGGGGCACGATCGTGCGAGCCAAGCGGCTCATGCATGGGAAGGTCGACTCGATCGAGCACTCCGGTGAAGGGCTCTTCGCAGGGCTTCCTTCGCCGATCGAGGCCACGCGGTACCACAGCCTTGTGATCGATCCCCCTACGCTGCCTTCAGAGTTTGTGGTGGATGCCTGGTCCACGGCGCCCGATGGCTCGCGCGAGATCATGGCCATCCGGCACCGCACGATGCCGGTGTATGGCCTGCAGTTTCATCCAGAAAGTTTTCTGACCCACGTTGGCTACGACCTGCTCCGTGCCTTCCTGCAGGTGAGCGGGATCTCGCACGCCACGGGTGTGGCATGATCGAGCTTGCCGAAGCACTGCGGCTTGTTGCCGCGGAGGCGAAGCCGCTGCCGGCTCGCCGTGAGCTGTTGGCCCTCGCACATGGGCGCGTGCTCGCCGAGCCCGTGCGCTCAGACATCGACTCGCCCGCCTGGGATCGGTCGATGATGGACGGCTTCGCGGTCCGCAGCGAGGACTTCCTGGCCGCGGGTGACGCGGTCGTCGAACTGCGGGTGGTGCTCGATCTCGCGGCCGGTGTGACCACCCAAGAAGCCGTGCTTCCGGGGACAGCGGCGCGGATCATGACGGGGGCGGCGATTCCACCCGGTGCGGATGCGGTGGTGCCAGTGGAGCGGGCCATTGATGGCACTGCGACGGCGGGGGTTGGCAGGTGCGTGCGGCTTCACGAGCCAGCCTTTCGACCTGGCCAGCACATCGCCCGGCAAGCGTCGGCCTTCGCAGCAGGCGACGAGGTGCTGCCGGTGGGAAGTCGGCTGACGGCGGCGGAAGTGGGTGTGGCCGCGGAAGCGGGCGCGACCCACGTGGTGGCCGCAGCCAAGGCCCGCGTGGCCATCCTGACCACCGGGAGCGAACTCGTCGATGCAGCCGCGGTGCCTGCCTATGGGCAGACACGTAACTCGAACGGGCCGATGCTGGCGGCCGCAGTCGCCCTGCTCGAGGCCGAACCGATCCCGCTGGGAATTGCGGCAGACCGGCCCGAAGCGATTCGAGCAGCCATTCAGCAGGGGCTCGCGGCCGATGTGCTGCTTCTCTCGGGTGGCGTTTCGGCGGGAGACTTCGATCTCGTGCCGGAGATCCTGGAGGCCTGCGGCGTGCGGCAGGTGTTTCACAAAGTCCGACTGAAACCGGGGAAGCCGGTCTGGTTTGGCAAATGCGAACGCGGCCAAGGGCCGAGGACCCTCGTGTTTGGTTTGCCCGGCAATCCCGCAAGTGCACTGGTTTGCTTTGAACTCTTCGTGAGACCTGCCCTGGGGATGCTCGCTGGCCTTCCCGAGTCGGCCTGCCATCTGCCTCGTGCAGAGGCGGTGCTCACGGCCGGCTGCCGAGGAGCACCGGGTCGGCCGGTGTTTTTCCCCTGCAGGCTCGCGCGTCGCCAAGGACAGCTGGAGGCGGAGCCGCTGCGGTGGACGGGCTCGGCGGACCTGCGCGGCCTCGCGGGCGCTTCCGGGCTGCTGCAGATTCCGGAAGGCGCGGCGTGTGAACGTGGGGACACCGTGGAAGTGTTGGTCCGCACGCCTCCGGACGACGCGACCTAGGTCGCGTCGGAGGGCACCACCAAGCCGAGGGCCGCGAGCTTTGCCAGGCATTCATCGCGCTCTCGGCAGCGATCGAGTCGACGCCAGCTCTCATGCTGCGACGCCAGAAAGGCTTCCTGGCTGGCGGGCAAGCCGGCCGCACCATGGTTGGCAACGAGCCGCTGGATCACTTCTTGGTCGAGCCGGCTCAGCCGCATTGCCTCCACGCGGTAGTCCAGGAAGGCTTCCCACACCAGCGGGAAGAGGGGCTGCACGATCTGCTCGCCGAGCGTGAGCGCGTAGCGTCGAATCTCTTCCTGGGCATGGCTGTCCATGCGGAGGGCGAGGAAGTGGAGCAGGTTGTGCAGGTCGACCTTCCAGTAGGCCTCGGTGTACGTCGAGAGAGGAAGATCCTTGCGGGCTTGCTCGCGGGCGACGCCCGCCTCAAGCCGCTGCTGGTAGACCGCTCGGGCGCGGTGGTGAAGGTCGGTTTCGGAGTGCGAGAGGCTGCTGCCGGCTTCGCGCGAGAGCAAGCCGGCCGAGCCCTGCCGGTTGTTCGTGGCCTGCGTCCGCCATGCGTCGGCCTCAGTGGTCTGCATCGAGTCGATGGCGAGTGAGTAGCGGGTGGAGTACTCGTTGACGTTTGCGGTCCGGTGGCGAATCCACTGTCGCCAGCAGTCCATCGGCACCCGCACCAAGAACTTGAGTTCGGCCATCTCAAAGGGCGTGGTGTGGGCATGCCGCAGCAGGTAGCGGATCAGCTGGCGGTCATCGCTCACTTGCCGCGTGCCGTCGCCATAACTCACCCGGGCGGCCTGCACGACGGCCGCGTCATCACCCATCACGTCGACCAGCGCGACGAAGCCGTCATCAAGCACAGGAAACTTCTTCCACCGCAGGGATGCCACGAGGTCGTGACGGGTGGACGTTTCAGGCGAAGGGGTCGTCATGGAAGCACTCATGCTGGGAGGAAACCGGTGGCACCTCCCGCTGAGTTGCCGTGTGCTAAGCCTTGCCGTGGAGTTCACTCACGAGGTCGGCAAGCTTTCGGGCGTCGTCAGCCTCGCGGAGGCGCTCGATACGAGTTTTCGGGACGCCCAGCTTTTCCAGGGCCCCGCCGATCGATGACCAGAGTTTCTCCCGTTTCTTGCCTTCTGCAAGGTAGAGATCTGTCACCTGCTCGCCAAGCCGCTGCAGCAGTTTTGTATCGAGATTCTCATAGTACCGTTTGACGATCGACTGCTGGTACCGCGACAGTTCGGCCATGGGTGGGAAGCCTCCTGGTGCTGGTGCCCCTCGGAGGTTGGCCGCCGGGTGGCCGGCCGCTCAAGGGGCGGGTAGAGTATCGACGTCGCAACCTTCGACTTTCGAGAGAATTTGATGCCTACGATCACGTTTGCCAACGAGAAAAAAGAGATCCAGGTTCCGGATGGCGCGAATTTGCGTCGTGAAACGCTTCAGGCAGGCGTTGCCCTCTACCCAGGCATCCACAAAGTGGCCAACTGCCATGGCCTGGGATCATGCGGCTCCTGCCGAGTGCTGGTGACAAAGGGCATGGAAAACACGAGCCGGATGGGGGTGCTTGAGAAGGCCCGCCTCGGAGTGTCACTGGCCTACATCGGCAACGAAGAGACGATGCGGCTTGCCTGCCAGACGCGTGTCCACGGCGACATCACCGTCACAACCTGCCCTCCCGCAAATCTCTACGGCGAAAACTTCTTCAGCTAAGGCTGCCTGCGGCCCTTGCAAAGAGTGCAGCAGAGGCGAGGAGTGGCGTGAAGGAAGTCATTGCAGTCGTGAAACCGTTCCTCGCGGAACGCGTGCTTGCGGCCCTCGACCGGGCGCCGGTCGAGGCCTGCACGGTTCGTGAGGTCAAGGGCTTCGGGCGCCAGAAAAACTATCTCGATCAGTACGGCGAGAGCGAGTACTCACAGGCGTTTCTGCCAAAGGTCGAGATCTCGATTTGGGTCGAGGACATGTGGGTCGCCGAGGTGGTTGACCGCCTCGTCGCGGTGGCCCGCACCGGCCGGATGGGAGACGGCAAGGTGTTTGTCCTGCCAGCTTCTGAGGTGTCTGGCGGTTAGCGGTCTGCGACGCGTCTTGGGCCGTTCGTACCTAGCGGGCGAAGATACCGGTGGCGTACCAGATGCCGTTGAGCCCGCGGCGGATGTCGAAGCCGAAGAGGGTGTGACGGCTGCGAACGGCGTTCCAGTGGCCGGACGACTGCCGCCAGCTGCTGACGCAATCGACGCAGGAATCCATCAGATCCTGGTTTTTCCAGCTCTCTGCCACGACCTCGACCGGCGAGTTCACGGAGTGGTTCACTCGCGAAAGAATGCGACGAGAGCGGGTGGACCAGTTGTGGTGACCTTGGTTGCCGAGCGACGCCTGGTGCTGCGAATGGTTGGCAGCCTCGGACGCGAGGACTGGGTCGGCTTTCCCTTCGGTGCTTCTGGGATTCTCTGGATGGATGCGGACCGCGAGGATCATCGAACGCTGGGTGAGCGTGCCGGCGGGCATGTCGGCGAGTTCATCAATGTGGGCTGTGGCAAACCGGTAGTACTTGCCCGGCGTTCTCGGCAGGATCGACACGATGCGGCCGTAGACAGGCGTGTTCCCCTCTTCGACGGTGGGGTGCGCATAGTCGACGGTGAAGAGGCCGGCCCCGTGACGCAGTTCCCTGAGCGACGGGTGGTCGATCAGGCGGGTCTGTTCCCCTTCGATGGCAGTGGATCCCTCGACCGGAAGCCTGCAAAACACCCAAGGGGTGGCGCTCGCAACAAAACGGGCCTGCACGTCCGTCTGCTGCAGATAGGCCCCCACGAGGTCTTCGTTCGAAACGGTGGGTTCCACCGAGACCAGCAGCATGGCGCCGGCTTCCTGCGCCGCGGCTGTGGCGGCCGCGTAGTCATTGATGCAGGGCACCGCGGGCGGCACAGCCGTCTCCTGGGCGACTGGCGTCTCGACCGTATCCTCTTCGGCGGAAGCCGCCACGGCAGGCCGGGCGTTCACACCTCCCAGCAGCACCAAACCAATAAGTCCAGCGGCCCACACCGAGTCTGACCAACCTGCGTCCGTGCCACTCCGCATTTCCAGCGATTCTCCTTTTTGGGTGCTGGTTTTTGCCCGTGTTGCGGGCTCCTGTCTCAGTCATCGCGGATTGGAAGCGGGGAACGCCTCGTTGGCAAGCCTTGCCGATTTTGCGGCCTCTGCGGGTCGTGTTGGTCGCGAAATCCCGGTGGTTTCGGTAGAGTGCCGTTTGTTGGGGCTGATGGATCGGCACCAGCGTGCTGGAGTGCGTCTGCGAGGAAGTGTTCATGAACCGTCGGAATCAGTTGGTGGCCGTGGTGTCGCAGGAGCGTGGGGTGCCGCGGACTCTCGTGAGAGGCTGGGCTCTTAGGCAGACCGCTGCCATGGTGGCGATGGCGGGTGTTGCGCTCGCGGCTGCGGGCGGGACCGTGCAGGCCAGCGACCTGACCGACCTTGCCGCAGAAGCACGCGCGCAAAAAGAGGCGTTCCAGGAGGTCGACGCTCCGGTTCTGAAGCGGGCTGCCGAGGGCTTGCGGGAGGCGC
Organism: Planctomycetota bacterium; assembly: GCA_029978905.1. Lineage (GTDB taxonomy): Bacteria > Planctomycetota > Planctomycetia > Pirellulales > UBA1268 > M30B53. The sequence continues at coordinate 13,812 of JAPOIM010000005.1, read as the reverse complement.
TTGCGCCGCTGACGCGTCTGCTCGATCGCAGCAAGAGCGGGCCGGGCTGGCGGACGTATCTCGACTGGGACACCCTCTCGGAGGTGTCGACCGACGCGTTTGCAGCCAGTGAGTCTGGCGTGGATGCTGGGCTGATTGACCGACTGCAGACCCGCTTTGAAACCGGTGCCAACGGACTGGCGATGCCGCAGTTTGCTCGCGTGCGGAGAGCCCTCGACCGCTACCGCCGCGCTGCCGAGGCCGCCGTGGCGACCGACGCGAAGCAGCGACATGCCGAGATTTTGGAGAGGCTGGCGGCGGCCCTCGAGGCTGCGGATGCCAACGGCAAGTCGGACTCGCTTGAGCCGATCGGATTGGTCCTCAACGAACTCGAAGCGACCGGGCAATCGCTCGACCTGGTCACCCGTGTGCGGGAGGTGACTGGTCGTCCAAATCTGTTGATCGACGTCGAAGAGTCGCTCTTGGCCACGGCAGTGAACCGTGACGTCGATCAGGTGGAGCCGGTGAATGAGGTGATCGTTGGGACGCGGGTTCGGGGAACGGGCCGGACAGTCGGAAACGTGCGACTCGACTTCCTACCATCGACTGCTGAGGCTGCCTTCGAGTTGGTCTTCAACGCGGTCAACCATTCCAAGACACATGGCGGGCGCGGGCCCGTGACCGTCTTTAACGACGGCGAAACACAGCTGCAGGCCAGCAAACGCGTGCTTGTGGATGACACGGACATCACCGTGGGCCCCACCAAGGCCTCGGCGTCCGCCCACTCGACTCCCACAGGGATCGCGGTTTCCAAGAAGTTTGGGCAGAAGATGATCCGCAAGATCGCGAGTCGCAAATCTGCGCAGCTTCGTCCTCAGGCGGAAGCCGAGGCTTCGATGAAGGCCCGCGAGAAACTCCGGCGGCAGTTCGACGAGGAAACGGCGGGCCCGATTGCTCAGGCTCGCAGCGACTTCCGGCACCGTTTTCGCGAACCGCTGCTCGAACGCGACTGGTATCCCGACCTGCTCTCCCTCTCGACGAGTGATTCGCGTCTCTCGATCCTCGCGAGAAAAGCAATCTCCGATCAAATCGCGGCCGCGACTGAGCCGCCGCCGACAGCTGCGGAGGCCGTGCTCTCGGCACGGGTGCACGATACGGCGGTCAACAACGTCGCCGAAATCACGCTCTCCGGACGCACGATCACGCAGGAAGATGTGGAGCAACTCGCGGAGTCGCGGGACTTTGCGATGCCGGAAGAGTTTGCCAGTGATCCAGACCAGGAACCGTGGTCGATCACCTTTGCCCGCAAGCGTCCTGTGGAACTCGATGTCGACGATGGGTGGCTGCAGATCACGATCCGTGGAGATGGCTTCACCTCAGGCGATCGCGCCTTTCCTGGCATGGACATCTGGGCAGCGTATCGCGTGGGGCAGGTCGACGGCGACCCGGCCCGGCTGTGCTTGATCCGCGAAGGGGAGGTGCAGATCTACCCACCAGGATTTGAGCCGGGCAGTGGCGATCGCCTCTCCGTGCAGGAGACCTCGCTGCGGAGAATTCTTACCCGCCGTTTCAATAAGATTTTCAAAGACGTGGTTGAGATCGAGGCCCTTCAACTGCCAGGGCAACTCGAGGCTGCCGGTCCTCTGCCGATGGCCGAACTGCTCGTCCGCAAGGATGGCTGGATCTCGGCTGGCTGGCGGGCGAAAGACGCGGACGATGCGAGTGAGCCTGCGGCCGAAGCGGTGACGCTCATTCCTTGAGGCGGGTTCACGTTCTCGCTCGGTGAAGGGGGCGGCTGAAACGGGAGCGGAGGCGCGGCGGTCGGCGAACGCTCGAGGAGCGTTGTGGCATGTCCTTGCCCAGCGACGAGACTTTTGCGGCCGCCGGGCCGCAGCGGTTGTCACCCGCGGCCTACTCGAAGCGAGGCCGCGGGGTTTCGGTTGGCTGGATTGGTTCGAGTGGGCGAATCCAGATGGAGCGGAAGGCCACTGGGTTGCCGTGGTCCTGGATCGTGATTGGCAGGGCGTCTTCGTGTGGCGTGGATTGTGGAGGCCTGTGCCAGGCTGTTGGGCCGAGGATCTCGGTGTCGGCGTGGATTGCGATGCCGTTGTGCACCACACTCACGCGGCCAGCGTGTTCCAGTGAACCATCTTCAGCGAAACGGGGCCGCGTGAAGAGGATGTCGTAGGTCTGCCACTCGCCCGGTGCACGGCAGGCGTTGACCATCGGTGGTTGCTGCTTGTAGAGGGCACCACACTGACCGTCCGGATAGGTGAGCGGACCGTCCGTGCCATCTTCGAACGAATCGAGCACCTGGATCTCGTAGAGCCCCATCAGAAACACACCGGAATTGCCTCGGCCTTGTCCCGAGCCGGTCGCGGGCGCTGGGGTGCGAAACTCCACATGCAGGTGGCAGTCGCCGAAGGGCTGCTTGGTGCGGATGCCACCGCCCCCCACCGTAGCCACACCGTCGGCCACCTTCCAAGCATCACCACCTTCCCAAGCATCGAGATTCGTGCCATCAAAAAGCACGACCGCATCGGAGGGGACCGCCGCGGGTTCTGCGGGGGCAGGCCCGGGGGTGACCACGGGCGGCCGTGGCCATTCCAGTGCGATTCGCCATTCACCACCGGGATGTTTCGTCCCTCGGAGTTGACGCCTGCGGCTTCGCAGGGAGTTGGTCAGGGTGGAGGCCTTGGCCTCGGCGTCGGTGAGAGGGAGTCCGGCAGCCATGCCGGGGCGGAGATGGCCGGCCGCGGCGAGGTAGGCATCGCGGAGCAGACGCATCCGTTCGGTCGCCTCGGGGAGGAACGGGGCGAGGGCGGCTTCGGTCATCGAGTCCGGAGAGGCTCCCAAGCCTGCAAGCACCGCTTCGGCGATCACTCGCTGCCCCGCCTCGTTGGGATGCACGGCGTCTGGCTGGAAGGTGAAGGTTGGATCGTCGCTGCGGCGAGCGGTGAGTGCCTCAAGCATCGGCGTGTGGACATCGATCACCATCCAGCCGTCAGCACGTTTCCCCATCAGCCATTCGGAGTAGGCGGCGAGCACGGCCTCGTAATCGACGTCGCCAGCGGGATGGTCGCGGTCTGGACGACCGTCGTAGATTGGCGGCGTGACGTGGATGACGGTGGCGCCTGCGGCTTCGCACGTTTCATGCAGCTGCGTCATGCCATTGCGGAAGGCGTCAAACCGAGCGTCGTCGAGGGGCTCGTAAATCCCGCAGTTCATGCCGTAGCAGGCGAGCACAAGATCCGGGCGCACGAGCCGCAGAACGCGGTCGAGCCGCTCGTGCACGTCCGGGCGTGGGAACGCCCCGTTGGCGTGCCCTTCCTCGGAGAGCCCGGAGACCGTTTCGCTGGGCAACGCGACGTTGATCAGCGACGCCGTCAGCCCCTGCTCCTCCATCCACGCCGAGAGGTTCGCAACCCAGCCGCCGGCGAAGGTGATGCTGTCACCGATCACGAGCACGCGTTTGGCAGCGTGGAGGGCGTCGCCTTCCGCGGTGAGCGAGGTTTCGACCACGGGCGTTGCCGGGGCGTCGGCGCTCTGGGCCGCATTGAGACTTCCCACGGTGACTGCCGCGAACGCGATCGCGGAGGCGCACAACATCTTCCTGGCGACGGCGTGCATCGCATTCCCCCTTTTCCAAACCCACGGCGAGCCGCCTCCCGATGAGGCGGCTCGGTGCCCCCTGAAGGCCTCCCTGGAGAGGCCCCCGTATCGAACTGGTTGAAACGAGTTGAGACTACTTGCCCGCCGCGACGGGTTCAGCACCCTCGCGGATCGCGAACAGATGGCTCTTGTTGCAGATGTAGAGCGTGTCACCCACGGCAATCGGCGTGGAGTAGACACTGTTGCCCATGTTGACCTCAGCGATGAGGTTCATCTCAGGAGCCAGTTCGAAGATGGCGATGTCGCCATCTTCATCGCCGATGTACACCTTGCCGTCCGCGATCAAGGGCGAGCCCCAGCTTGCGGCCAGCATGTCGAAGGTCCACAGCGGCTTCCCGGTCTTCACGTCGAGGCAGTGGAAGAGACCGCTGAAGTCGGCCACGAACAGGAGGCCATCCTGGATGGCGACCGTGCCGCAGGTGCGGTGCATCGTTTCCTCAAAGGAAAGGTCGCCGTCGCCATCGGCGTCGAAGCCGGGGTAGTGCCAGACCGCGGCCGAGGCTGGATTGGGTCGGGCCACCTCTCCATCTTCCTTGATCACGGCCTGCATCCGGCGTCGGGGCAGGGGCGTGTTTGGGTCGGACAGGCTCACGGCGAGTTCGGCACTGACGTCGCCACGCTTGGTCGGATCGATGCACCACAGGTGCCCGACACCTTCGCCGTGCTCCGGGTCTTCGCCAACACCGATGTAGACAAGCCCTTCGTACACGACCGGCGTGCCGATGATGTGGTTGCGGTCGGCCCGTCCGCCCAGCGAGTACTTCGACTCCTTGGGATTGCAGTCAAACTCCCAAAGCATCTTGCTCTTTCCGTTCTCGCCGCGGGCATCGAAGCCATACACCCAGCCATCTCCACCGCCAAAAATGACCTGTGGCACGCCGTCAATCTCGGCATAGGAGGGACTCGACCACTGTCCGTGGAGGACGTTGGTGCCGGGGGTGTCATCGGCCCAGAGCAGACGCCCATCGCGCTTGTCGATGCAGAGGAAACTCGGCGCGGAAGGGCTGGGCAGGTTGATGTGGCCCTCGTCGACGCCGTTGCTCGTGTTGACGAACAGGTAGTCGCCAGCGGAGGTCACGCTGCACGAACACATGTTGTGCTGCGAAACACCCAACTCCTCCATCATGTCGAGCACCCACACCACGTCGGCTTCCCGTTCGTCGACAACGGCCTCGTCCTTATACGGACCGTCGTTCTCACCGTCTCGGAAGCCAGCCGTGTCGAGACACTTCACTTCGCCACGGCTGCTGACGTACCAGAGGCGATCCCCTTCCACGAGCGGCGAGCAGCAGATGCCCTGCAGCGGCCAGTCGTGCACGCGCCCCGTGGGAAGCTTTTCACTGGAGTCCTGCCAGAGGAACGAGCCATCCTCCTGTGAGAAGGCGAGCAGGCACCCCAGGTCGACGGTCGCGGGGTACCGCTCGATGTAGCCATGGCCGTTGTTGGTGCCCACGTAGAGTTGGCCGCCGGCCAGCACGGGGTTGCCGTACGTCTGGCTGCCCACAGGAGCCACCCAGAGCACGTTCTTGCTCGTCTCGGGCTGCCACTCACCGGTGTCGTAGTCGAAGTCGCCTGGCTCCCATTCGATCGCCAGATCGTGGGCGATGGGCGTGTTGTTGCGGGAAGGCGAACCGCCCCACTGATTCCATTCGGTGGTCACCCCCTCGGGCTTCGCAGCGACGACCGCTGTGGAAGCCAAGGCTGCCGACGCAACGACGAGAACCGCAACACACCGCGACGCAGCCTGGAACTGCACACCATTCTTTGTTCCGAAAAGACGAAACACGCTCATCTCGATCCACTCCCTTCAGCACCAAGAGGTTCCACACGCACGTTGTCGATCGCGATCTCTGAGTCTTTCGCGTTGCCGAAGAAGCCCGGGCTTCCCTGCAGGTTGCCGGCTTCGTGAACACCAGAGATTGTCCACTCCTCAGGCTCAGCCTCACCACGAGGCCAGACCTTGCCGCGCAGCACGGCGTCGGCACCCTCGTGGGTCGCCTCGAGCCGCATGCGATACCAGCGGCCGGCTTCCCAGGCAAAGGGCACGGTGACCGAGAAATGGGTGGCCACCTGGGGTGGCCAGGTTCGCAGCTGGAGCTGCTGGCTGGCGCCCATCAAGTCGAGGGTGTAGCGCTGCGCGATCAGGCCCATGTCGGGCAGTCGGGCGATGGTGAGGTCGGCCGTGGTGGCCGCCGCGGGGATGGGCAGCGACTCCTCAGCATCGTCGTCGTCCGCAGCGGCCTCAGGCTTCGCCTGCCCGAGCGGCGACTCTGCGGCGCGGAAGTCGGCCGACATGGCGTAGTCCGCGAGTTCGATCGGGCCGATCCAGCCCTGGCTCCGCGTGCCCTTGGGGATGGTGGTGATCTTCACCATGCACTTCGATCCATCGACTTCGCGGATGACGTGCCGATACCGCATGCCGACCCAGGGAAGCGGAGGCTCGCCCTTCGCCAGACCCGTCTTGGGATCGGTCGTGAGTGGAATCCCTTCAAAGTCAAACGACCATGGTAGCGGTGGCATCGACCGCACACGCGCCGTCCCCGTGAGGTCGCCGACTTTGGCGGTGATCGTGGCGCCAGCGTGAATCTCTGCGGGAGCGGTGTAGACCCCGTCGCTCGTCACGGCGCCGTCGGCAGGCTTGCCGTTGACCTCGCAGGAGAACGTCGCAGGCGATTCCTTCACGAAGCGGCCCTGGGCGTCGAAGAGCCGCACGCGGAAGGTGACCGACTCGCCCGCGGCCACCTGCAGTTCGGCAGGCACCATCTGCACCCAGGCGGGTTCACCCGCAGGGCCGTACGTTTCCTTCGCCACTTCGACTGCGAGGTTTGTGGAGGGGGCCGTTGAGGGCTTGGGGGGATTGTTGCCGAGACAGTAGATCCGGGCGTCGGTCGTCAGGTAGAGCCGCCCTTCCCAAGCGATCGGCGACGCCGTGACTTCGTCTTTCTCGTCAAGCCGCATGCGGTCGACAAACTTCAGGCCGCTGTCGGTCGGTTCCAGCACATGCCAGCCGCTCGTGGTGCAGACAAAGAGTTTGCCATCGGCGACGAGGGGGCTCGCCCGCACGATCGTGCCGAGCAGACGCTGTGGCTTGCCGATCGCTTTGCCAGTGTTCTTGTCAAACGCGAAGATCTTGGCTGTGTTGTCGGTGAAGTAGACGCGGTCGCCGAGGGTGACGGGCATGGCGCGGCCGTCGAGCACCTCCTTGATTTGCCACAGCTTTGCCGACTCGGTGATGTCGCCTGAGCCATCGACCGTGAACGCGGTGGCGCAGCCCATTGTGGCGTTGTCGAGGTTCTCTTCGGCCTGTGCCGCGTAAACCACGCCATCGCTCACCAGCGGAGAAACGTTGACGCCACGTGGCGAGAGACGGAAGTTCCAGACAGCCTTCCCGGTTCGTGGCTGGAAGTTCCAAATGCCGCCGTCGCTCGAACCGAACACCAAGGCTGCCGCACCGCCAAAGTTGGCGATCGAGGGCGAGCTGTAGGTTGTGTCGGCGGGCAGTTCCGTGGTGCCGTTCATCCAGCGGACTTCGCCGGTTGCGATGTCCATGCCGAGAAAGCGATGGGCTGGCTTCGCGTCCGCTCCCCAGCCGGTGACCACGGCGCTGGCGATCACGAGGTCTTCAAAAACCACCGGCACGTTGGTGCGGCCGCCGTAGGTGGAGAGAAAGCCAAACTCCTCGTGCAGGCTTCGCTGCCAGCGAGTCTTTCCGGTCTCAGCGTCGATGCACGTAAAGACGCCACACACGCCATGCGCGAAGATTGAGCCGGTTGCAGGATCGGAGGCCACGCAACTCCAGCCCACGCGTTCGGCAGGCACGTCAGAGAGGTAGACGTTAAAGACGTTTTCCCAGAGTTTTTCCCCCGTGACCGCGTCGAGGCAGACCACCTTCTCCGCTTCCTCGCTGGTGCCGGGGGCATGCCGCACGAGAGAGTACAGTTTGCCGTTGACGATGATTGGCGTTGAGATGCCCGACACCTCTTCGCTCGTCCAGAGCACGTTGGTGCCCTTCTTGGCATCAAACGTGGTGACCAGCCCTTGGTCTCCCGCATGGCGATCAAGACGTGGTCCACGCCAGTCGGCCCAGTCGGCAGCGACCGCGTTGGCGACCACCGTGGTCGTCAGTAGCCCAGCCAGGATGAGGCTCATGCGAGCCCGTCGTCGGCTGCTGAGGGTGCACTTCATCGTCTCCGCTCCGTTGACGTTCACGGTCATCTGTCTCCTCGGATGCTTCAAGTGGCGGGGCTCTCAGCAAGTTTGGGTGAGAGGCCCTGACGAGTGGGCTGTTGGTCTTCTCTGGATGGAACGCGTGGGAAGGACAAAGGAATCGCCGGGAGGCTAGTTGCTCAGTCCTTTTTCCTTGAGTTCGGCAGGGAGCGATGGATCGACCACCGCCCGAGCCCCACGTCCTTGCATCACGCGGCTATCGGTGTCTTCGCGGATGCTGTCGATGTCGGCCTGCCACCAGCGAGACTGCTCTTCACGAGCCGGCGCCACCAGCGGTCGCACGAGCCGCATCCCGATCCCTAGGGCAGGTTCTTCGGTGTACCACCAAGGACTCTTGGGCAGGTTGGGGTCGATCTCCTTCCAAGCCTCGTCTTCCGAACCACGGCGGGCGGCGCTGCGGCAGCGATCAGCGTCGTCGTAGTAGGCGCCGCCGCGGATCACGCGTCCCTCCAGTTCCGTGGGCCAGGCGGTGGCCTCGGCGGCGGAGATGGGCTGGGAGGCGGCTGCTTGGAGGGCATATCCGTCCGCGGAAAGTTGGTCGATCACCCATTCCGCCGCGTTGCCGTGCATATCAAACAGTCCGAATGCATTGGGCTCGAGTTCACCCACAGGATGCGTGGTGTCATCGGCGTTTTCGGCAAACCATGCCACGGCGGCGAGTGCAGCGGCATCGTCACCGTGCGACCAGGGCGTGCTTGTGCCGGCGCGGCAGGCGTATTCCCATTCCGCTTCACTCGGCAGGCGGTAGAAGTCGCCGGTAAGTCCGGAGAGCCAGCCGGTGTATTGGCGGGCTGAGAACTGCGTCATCGTGACCGCGGGCTGGCGAGGATCTTCGCCGTTGGTGAAGGTCGTGGTGGGGTCGTAGAGGTTCGACGGCGCGGTGATCGCGTCGGCGAGGTTCTCCTCGGTGACGGGACGAATCCGGGCCGCCGCCATGGCGTTGAACAGATCGCAGGCGGCCATGTATCGCTTGTACTCCGCCCAAGTGACTTCGTGGGCGGCGATCCAGAAGGGCTCAACCGTCACTTCGAAGGTGGGGCCTTCCGAATCGTCCCGGTCGGCTTCGCCGTCGGGGCTCCCCATGCGAAACGTGCCACCAGGAACCGGCACCATCTGAAACGAAACCTCAGTGCCAGGAATCGTTTGCTCGTACGGCACCATCCAGCCCCCATCGACCTCCACGATGGGGCCGTCGATGCCTTCCGGACGCGGGCCGGCCACGAAGCCAGGCGTCGCGGGCTCAGCGGCCATCACGTGTGGAAGCAGGGCGGTTCCATGACCTCCGAGCAGGCACGCTGTGGCGATGGCGACCCCTTTGATCACGCCCGCAGCGGCGGCCGAAGAGAAGGGCAGGCGGAACCGGCGGGCGTTCGGTGGGCTGGCGAGCGAAAGCAGTGATCGAGCCATCGGCTTCCTTGAGATGGGCGGGATGATTGTCAGGGGAGTTCGAGGAGCCAAGATCGGCCCCGATTCCCTCCGATTGACGGCGGGGGGGCTACGACCCCTAGAGTGTACTTGCCGGAGGCGGCAATGTCTTTCGGCAGAAGACGGGCCCGGCCTGACCGGGTACTGCATCAGGAGGCTGGGGCCATCGCTGCACAACCAAAACCAACGAGCCAGACGTCCTCGGGAGGGGGGAAGTCAAAGAAGAAGGGGGCCGCCGCCTCCGGCAAGGACACCTCGGCAGAGCGCGTGATTTCTGAGAACCGGAAAGCACGCCACGAGTACGAGATCCTCGAGACCCTCGAGTGTGGAATTGCGCTGGTGGGGAGTGAGGTGAAGAGCCTCCGTTCGGGTCGCATCTCCCTCGACGAGGCCTACGGTCGCGTGGAGAAGGGGGAGGTCTGGCTCGTGGGCTGCGACATCCCTGAGTACGACAAAGCCAATCAGCTGAACCATGTGCCCAAACGACGGCGGAAGTTGCTGCTGCACCGTCGCGAGATCGCGAAGTTTGCAGGGCATGCGTTCGACAAAGGTCTGACGCTCGTGCCGCTGAAGATGTACTTCTTGCGTGGGCGAGTGAAAATGCTGCTTGGCGTGGGACGAGGCCGGAAAACGCACGACAAGCGGCAGAAGCTCAAGGCCGACACCGCGAAGCGTGACATTGAGTCGGCGCTCAAGTCGCGGCGGTCCTAGAGCGTTTTCGGATATCCGTGTATCGCCGGCTCGGAGTCGGCAAAAGTCTCGTCGCAGGGCGAGGATACGCCCAAACGCTCCTCGAGCGTTCGCCAACCCCTCGCCTCGTCATCCGCTTTTGTCGCATCATCGCCACAGCTATCCCGAATGCGCTCTAGCGTCTGCCTCTCCGCCACGGGTTCCCAAAAGAAGAAGGCCCGGCTGCATGACACAGCCGGGCCTTCTCGAATAAGCGGGAAACGTTTTTCAGAAGCGTTTCGCGAAAGAACGCCGGCAGCCGTTAGGCGCCAACGAACACCGACTCATCGCTTGGCGAGTCGGTCTGATCTTCCGGGTGCCACAGCGGCATGCCGCGCTGAATCCGCTCAGCCAGGATCTCCAACTTCTCCTTGGAGCCGGCGGGGGCGTTTGTAGGAACGAACTCATCGGACGTGTGCGGCTCAAAGTTCTCGTCGTGACCGTAGAGCTCGATGATTTCAAAAACGTTGCGGATTCGGGCCATTGCTTTGAAAAAACTCCTACATTCAAAAAGGCATGACAGAGCCCGTCAGGACGGCAGCACTGTCTGCCGTCATCGGGCTCTTCCTATACACGCATGCGAGTCAACACCTCACTCTGCCATTCCTGACAACTGTCATTGCTGACAGGCTGGGTGGGTCGGAATCATCTCTACCGGCTCCCGCACGCGGAGCGCCCCAGCATGAGACGCACACCGGCCAAAACCGGACTCGGGAAATCGGCATCCGACACCTTTTCCACGATTTGAATCGGCCTGCGGCCGTCGCGGAAAACCTCGGGCGAGCGAACTGTTGCCATTATGAAGGGAGTGCTCTGGGAGTCAAACAATTTGTCTCCGTTTTTTCCTCCTGCTCCACCCGCGGGGTCTGTGGTTTGAGGATTGGCCAACGCTTCGCGATTGGGGTATGCGTGGGGAGCAGTGATTTCGCCAGGTTTTGCTCGCCACTGGAGCCCCTCGCTGCGATCCGCGGCCTGACGTTATGATGGAGCCTTCGTCGGGATGGCTTCTGGACAGCTGGCGTCTAGCCACCTCGCACGCCTTGGGAGAGCGCCCGGGACTCCGGGATCTTTGCCGCCGATGCCGCAGCAGTTTGCCGGATCCCTCGTTAGCTACCCGGCCCGGATTTCGTTTTACGCCTACTGCGGCGTGATCCTGCTGGGGACTGCTCTCCTGCTGCTGCCGATCGCGCGGGAGCCCGATCGCCCTCCGATCACTGCCGTCGACGCCCTCTTCACCGCCACGAGTGCCTGCTGTGTGACCGGGCTGATCGTGCGGAGCACGGCGCACGACTTCTCTGCTTTTGGCGAGGGGGTCATCCTCCTCCTGATCCAGCTCGGTGGGTTGGGGATCATGACCATCACCACGCTCGTCGCCTTTCAGCTCGGCGGGCAGGCGTCCATGCGGCAGCGGGTGTTGCTGGTGGAGGCGCTGGGGATCCGCGGAGGCAGTGAACTCCGCTGGGTGGCGGGCGCGGTTGCGGTGGTCGTGCTCACCATGGAGGTGGTGGGGTTTGTGCTGCTGTCGGTGGCCACCTGGGGCACGGCGCCGGCGGGCACGGTCTTCTGGCAAGCGGCGTTTCACTCCATCTCCGCTTTTTGCAACGCCGGCTTCTCGTTGTCAGACGCGAGCTTCATGCCGCAGGCCGGCAACGTGCCGGTGAATCTCGTGCTGTGCACGCTGGTCATCGTCGGCGGACTCGGCTTCCCGGTGATTTTCGACATCTTCTCGCGGCTCCGCGACCGCGAGCCCCTCTGGGTGCGGCTCAGCACGCACTCCAAACTGATGCTCGTGGGCACCGCGGCACTTCTCGTTTACGGCGTGGTGACGTTTTGGTTGCTGGAGTGGAACACAGGCCTGGCCGATCGCACCTTCGTCGAGAAGGTGATGATGGGGCTCTTTCATTCCACAACCTGTCGCACGGCAGGATTCAACTCGGTGGACTACGGGGCGCTCGCCGACGCCACGCTCTTCCTGACGATCATCCTCATGGCGATTGGGGCCGGCCCCTGCTCCACGGGCGGTGGCTTTAAGGTCAGCACCTTCATGACGCTGCTGGTGCGTGGCTGGTCGAGTTTTCGAGGTTACGAACACGCCAACTTCTTTCGCCGCACGATGCCGCCGTCGGCAATTGAACGGGCCGCCGTCACCGCCCTTCTGTTTGCCGTGCTGGCAATCGCGGCGCTGGTCGCCCTGCTCGTGGTTGAAAACAGTGCTGGCGTGTCGCTGCGGCCGCGGTGGTTTCTGGAGGCGCTCTTTGAGTGCATCTCCGCACTGGGCACGGTCGGCCTGACGACCGGCATCACACCGTTGCTCTCCCATCCAGGCAAACTCATCCTGGTGGTGCTGATGCTGCTGGGAAGGCTGGGGCCCATCTCGGTGGCCATTGCCCTCTCCTGGGAGAAGCGGCCCTACCAGATCGAATTCCTTGAAGAGGGGCCGCTCGTCGGCTGATTTCCCATGGCTCGCGCGGAATCACGCGTTTTCATCATGCTTGGCATGGGCAGTTTCGGGTCTGCACTCGCCACGAGGCTGGCCCACAACGGCTGCCGCGTGATCGGGGTCGATCAGAAGAAAGACCGTCTCGAGATGGTGAGAAACCAAATCTTCGAGGCCGTGGTCGGCGACTCCACCGACCGCGATCTGTTGGAAAACCTCCCCATCGCCGACGCGTATGCGGTGGTGATCTCGCTCGGGGAGAACATCACGAGATCGCTGCTCGCCACGCTGCATGTGAAGGAGTTGGGGGCGAGGCAGGTGATCGTCAAAGGGGTCACCAAGGAGCACGGCAAGATTCTCGAGCACATCGGGGCCGATCAGGTGATCTTCCCCGAAGAAGAGGTGGCGCGGCAGATGGCCGACAAGATGACCTGGCCAAACGTGCTCGACTACCTGCCGATCGGACCGGACTACAGCGTGGCGGAAGTCGCCACGCCCGACTCACTCTCAGGCAAGACCCTGGCGGAGGCCAATCTTCGCAACCGGATCGGCGTGCACGTGATGGGGATCAAGAGCGCGCTGGATGACCGTTGGGAGATGTTTCCCGATGGAAAAACCAGGCTGCTTGAGGATCACGCGATGCTGGTCGTTGGTCGCGACGACGAAATCGCAGCCCTTCGCGACCTGAAGTAACAGTCGTCGCGACCGTCACTCTGCCGCAGGGCCACCGGGCACGCCAGGTGGCAGCGCGATCTCGACGTCTGGTGGCGGGAGCGCTGGTGCGGTCGTGGTAGTCGGGGTTGCCGAGGGATCAAACTTCGGCGTGTCGACGCCCGTCCGCTCTTCAAGGTCGTGCGTGAGCACGATCCGCTGGTCATCTTCGAGCCGGAGTTCGAGCGACGTGATGTTCCAGCTGTCTTCAAACTTGCGACCTTCCACGACGGCCGTTCCGCTCGCGTTGCTGCCGGTGACCTGAAACTGGAGGGCCGCCCGGCCGTCGGTGTCGCTCGACGTTCCCGACGCGCTCGAAGATCGCTTCACGTTGTCGCCGAGTTTCTCCGCTGCCTGCGCATTGACGGAGAGCTCTTTTTCGGCCTCTTCCACAATCGGGTGGGAGTTGTAGCCACCGCAGCCAGTGAGAGCAGTCGCGCACAGCAGCATCAGGGCGGGCGCGGTCAGCAGGCGACCGAGTGGCCACGGGCGATGCTGCGCAGCAGCGTGGGTGTGGAGCGAGTACATATGAGGAGCCTCCGTTCTCTCATGCGTGTCGTGGTGGCCGGTTGCGTCAACCGCCCTTGCCGTCATGGGCACGGCACCAAGCAATCTTCTCTGCAGTTGTCGTC
>JAPOIM010000059.1 GCA_029978905.1 Planctomycetota bacterium | reverse complement strand
CGCCCAGGAAGTTCGGGCCTCCGGAACGGGTCATGCTCGGCATCGAGAAGTAGCCGGGCAGCCCGAAGGGCGCACGGCGCTCGTACGCCGTGACCGATCCCATGCTCGGATGAAAGCTCACGAAGGCCCCGCAGCCAACCGGAATCCGCGGTGGGGCGCCGGTCATCATGTAGTGGTTGCCGGCGCCGTGGTTGCCTTGGTTGTGCGACACGCTGCGAATGACCGCAAACTTGTCGGCGATTCCGGCAAGCTTCGTCATGTGCTCGCTGAACTGCACGCCGGGGATCTTCGTTTCGATCGGCCCGAACTCACCGCGGATTTCGGTGGGAGCGTCGGGCTTGGGATCAAACATCTCGATGTGCGTGGGGCCGCCGTCGAGCCAGATCAAAATGCAGGCCGAGGGAGGCTTGCCGCTTGCGGTTCCCGAGGAAGCCCGCGCGAGATTGGTGAGCCCAAAGAAACTGCCGCCAGCCAAGCCGCCGACACCCAACCGCAGCATGCTGCGACGGTCGAAGAGCGCCCGACGAACCCGGCTCAGGCCCGGGTGCTCAAACTCCGCCCGCAACGAAGAGGCGTGTGAGTGGCTTTGCTGCGACATGGATCCTCCCACCGAAGACTGTCGACAGATTAGTGTATTCGGACGAGGCGCTTCTGTCGCATCAGGTTTTGAGGGGCTGGCAGAGCACGCCATTTTTTCTCGGCGTCTTTTCGGAAAAAGATGGTTTTTATGAGTCGTTCGCGTGCGGGCAGGGGGGCAAGGGCATGAGTCGCGGGCTGTTTCTCCTCCTGCTGGTCGGTCTTCTGGCCCGCGGTGACTTGGCATGTGCCGCCGGAGCGGAAGCCGTTTGGGAGGCGGAGCGGCCGCCCAACGTGCTGATGATCGCCGTTGATGACCTCAATGACTGGATCGGCGTGCTCGGCGGGCATCCGCAGGCTCACACGCCCAACTTCGATCGCCTCGCCGCCTCGGGCGTGCTTTTCACCAACGCCCACTGCCCGGGCACGGCCTGCAACCCGTCGCGGTCGGCGGTCATGACCGGCGTCTCTCCGGCCACCTCGGGGCTCTACGACAACGGCCAGAAGATGCGGGAGGTGTTGCCCGCGGCCGAACTGCTGCCGAAATACTTCTCGCGGCACGGCTACCACGCGGCCGGATCCGGCAAGATTCTGCACTACTTCATTGATGCCGATTCATGGGACGACTACTTCCCCGAGGCGGCGAGTGAGAATCCTTTTCCGCGCACGCTTTATCCAGAGAGCCGGCCCGTGAGTCTGCCTCGTGGTGGGCCCTGGCAGTATGAGGAAACCGACTGGGGGCCGCTCGACGCCACCGACGAAGAGTTTGGGGGCGATTGGCTGGTGTCCGAGTGGGTGGGCCAGCAGCTCACCCGCGAACACGACCAACCGTTCTTTCTTGCCTGCGGTCTTTATCGTCCGCACGAGCCGTGGTTCGTGCCCCAGGCCTACTTCGATCGCTTTCCGCTCGACGAAATCCAGCTGCCGCCGGGTTACAAGGAAGACGATCTCGACGATCTCCCCCCTGAGGGGAAACGGCGAGGCCCCAACCGCTACTTCGCCCACATTCGGGAGCAGGGGCAGTGGAAGCAGGGCATCCAGGGGTATCTGGCATCGATCGCGTTTGCCGACGCGATGCTCGGGCGGGTGCTCGATGCGCTCGAAGCGGGACCTCACGCTGTGAACACGATTGTCGTGCTTTGGAGCGACCACGGCTGGCATCTGGGGGAGAAGCAGCACTGGCAAAAGTTTTCACCGTGGCGTGCGGTGACCCGCGTGCCGCTGATGGTGCGGGTGCCGCCGGGTGTCGCTCCGGGATTGCCGCGAGGCACACAGGCGGGCGGCAGGTGTGCGCAGCCAGTGAACCTGCTCGATCTGTTCCCCACGCTCACCGAGTTGGCCGGTCTGCCGCACAAAGCCGACAACGAAGGCCGCAGCCTGGTGCCGCTGCTCGGCGACCCCGCGCACGCGTGGGATCATGTTTCGATCACGTATCTCGAGCAGCCGGGTGGCTACGCCCTCAGCGCCCGCGACTGGCGCTACATCCGCCACATAGGTGGCGATGAGGAGCTCTACCGCACCGCCGAGGATCCCTTTGAATGGACGAACCTCGCGGAGAACCCGGAGCACGAGCAGACGCTGGCCGACCTCCGCGCACGCGGGCCGCACGCCTTCGCGGAAAAGCCTGAGCCAGCCGACGGTTCGCTTCCTCAGCTGGCGTGGCAGCCGCTCCGAGCGGGCCACACGCCACCGGCGTCACGCCCCGACGGCACTCCCTTTGATGTCGTCTTCCTCAATCACAGCGAGCAGGCCGTCGAACTCCACTGGGTCGATCGCGACGGCGGCCTCAAACCCTACGGCCTCATCGAGCCCAGCGGCCGCAAGTCGCAACAGACCCGCCCCGGCGCGGTATGGGCGGTACTCGCCAACGACGGCACACCTCTTGGCTACTTTGAAGTGGGCGATCGCAAAGCCCGCGCCGTAGTGCCTTGAGGCTATCGCTCTCCTTCCACTGTCGGTGTCGCGCGTAGGCCACGGCGGCGCGTCGTTCGTTTGGGGGGCGGCACAGCCAAGCGGAACGGCTGTTTCGTGCATCAAACGCTCGATTCGTGCTGAAATCGCATTTTTGAAGGCGAATTGGATAGTCTTCAGAGGTCATCCCGCTCTGTGGCCACGTCGGTCACGGGTCGATGACACACCTGTTTAGGGGGTATCAGCATGGCGTCTTTTCGCTGGCTTGCGTCGGTCACCGCGGTCGTGGCTTTGGGATCTCTCATGACCGCAGGACAGGCGGTCGCGGCGGAGGCGAGCGCTTCGGGACAGCCCTCGAATCAGATTGGCCTCGTGCACGATCACGAACCCGTGAAGTATGAGGGCTATGTCCTCTACTTCGTCGAAGGCGAGCTCGTGGGGAATGACAGGCTCACGCAGACGTGGTCAATCGTCCCCCGCGAGGAGGCCGAGTTTGAGCATGCCTTTAAGATCGAGACGCACGCCATCCACTCCGACGCCGAGGAGGGAAAGCCGAGTTTCGTAGGCCGCAGCAGCTTCAAGAAGGAGTACGAGGACTCCGTGCGGTATGAGCTATTTCATCAAGACGAAGACCGCGGACTCGTGCTCGATGCGATCGAAGTTGATGGCAAGCCGCAGCCGGTCGACCACGAAACCGAGCACTACATCTTCCCCGGAACGCTGGAGATCGGCACGAAGTGGCTCTCCGAACCGGTCACAAGCACACTGCCGGGATCGCATCACCTCGAGGTCATCGGATCGGAGATCTTCAACGGAACCAACTGCTGGGTGATCAGCTCGAAACGCGACCAGGAGAAAAACCCGCTCATCCCAAACTCCGAGACGGTTGGCAAAACCACGAGGTTGCTCTTTGATCCCCTCACGCTGAGCGTGATGCGGATCGACTCGGTCACGCAGGGGATTGGGCCGCTCGGCCGTGCATTCAAGTTTGTGTATCACATGGAGGTGGCCGAATAGGCCCCACCGATGGAACACCCTTTGAGTGCTGCCACATGGTGGCGGTGTGGTGCCCTGTGCCCACGCCGCCACGGTTTGGCAAGGGCCGTGGGCACCGCGATCCTCGTCCCGGTTTTTGCGATCCTCTTAATCGTCGCATCCGCCCGGTCTGACGAGCCTGCAGTCGACGCGGAGACGGCTGCCGTTTCGTGGAGTCGCATCGGACGGATCGTTCCGCCGATCGACCTCCACGACACGGCGGGCAAGCCATGGTCGTTGGCATCGGCAAAAGGCCGCCGGGCAACGGTCGTCGCCTTCCTCAACTTCAACTGTCCGGTCTCGAATAACGCCCTACCCGCGCTCAACGCCCTCGTGGATCGCTTTGGCACCGAAGGCGTGACCTTCGTCGCGGTGGTCTGCGACGCGGCCGACGCCGCCGAGGTCGATCGGCTCGCTGCAGAGTCGCAGATCACCTGCCGGGTGTTTTTCGACCCAGACAAAGTGGCCGCGGCCCACTTCCGGGCCACCACCACACCACAGGTGTTTGTGATCGATCACAACCGGGTGCTGCGATACTCGGGCCTCGTCAACAATCTGTACTCAAGCCGGCTCGTGCGGCAGCCCAGGGCCGACGCCGAGTACCTTGCCGATGCGATTGTTGCCGTGACGAGCGGCCAGGACGTGGCCATCAAGGAGACCACGCCTATCGGCTGTCCGCTTGACCTCATCGCCAAGCCCGTGATCGAACACGGCAGCGTCGAGTTTCATCGCGACATCGAGCCACTCCTGCAGCAGCACTGCCAGCGGTGTCACCATCCGGGAGACGTCGCCCCCTTCTCGCTCGTCACGTTCGACCATGCGGTGCAGTGGGCGGCCGATATCAAGAGCTTCACCGCGGAGCGACTGATGCCCCCATGGCCCGTGACCGGTGGGATTCCGCTCGAAAACGACCTGGCTTTGAAGCCAGAGGAAATCGAGCGTCTTGGCCGTTGGGTGGACGAAGGCTGCCCACGAGGAGATCCGGCAGACGCCCCACCGCCACTGGTCTTCGACAACCAAGATGTGTGGCAAGGTACGAGGCCACCCGACCTCATCCTGACGATGCCAGGCACGTTTCATCTCGCCGCCCAGGGGGAGGATCTCTACCGCACCGTCGTGTTGCCGGTCGACAACGCAGAGGAACTGTATGTGGAGCGTATCGCGTTCATTCCCGGCAACCGGCGGGCCATTCACCACGGCATGATCTTTTACGACGGGACTGGTCTTTTGCTCGCCGCACAGCAGCGGCTGGGGAATCCGCTGCCAAAGGGTGACGGCGACGAGGACTACGGCCCGGGCTACAACTCGGGGATGGGACTGGGGTTTGTGCCTGATCCGACACAGGCGGTGCGGAATCCTGACAACGCGGGTGGCCAGCTCATGGGTTGGGTGCCCGGGGTCGGAGCGCTGGATTTCCCGCCGGGTGTCGGCCGGGTTGTCCCCTCGGATGCGGCCATCGCTATGCAGATTCACTATGTGCGAACAGGGAAGCCCGAGATTGATGAATCCAGCCGGGTTGGAGTCTGGCTGAGGCAGGAACCGCCGCAGCTGTTCTCCCATGGATTCATGCTCGATACGGATTTCCGTTTGATCCCGAAAGGTGACGCAAACTTCAAAACCACAGGATCGAGAGAGATCACGCAAGACTGTCAGCTGTGGGTGATGGCCCCCCACATGCACGCCCTGGGAAAGGAGTTCCGGATCTGGTACCAGCCACCCGAGTCGTCGGAGCGTGAGCTGTTGTTGGAACTCACGGACTGGGATTTCAACTGGCAGCACCGCTTTCTGCCCAAAGTTCCGTACCCGATGAAGAAGGGGGGACGGCTCCACGCGGAGGTGGTGTTTGACAATTCGGCGGGCAACCCACGCCGTCCACCCGGCCCGGAGCGGACGGTTTTCCTCGGTGAGGGCACCGCTGACGAGATGGGGTTTGCCATCATCGGCACCATCATCGACGAACGACCGGCCAATAAAGTCGAGATGGTCAAATACTTTGAGAAACTGATCGAAGCCAAGGCTTTTCGACTCGCCTATGAGGCGTTGGGCAAGGAATAGGGGCCTGTCACCGATCTCACCTCGGAGTCGTCGGCAACACCATGAACCATGAGACAGGCGAAGACGGCACGTATTGCCTGATGGATTTCCTCCATCTCGCCAGCGCTGTTGACCTGAACGCTATGGCAGAGGCATTGCGGCCGCTGGTGGCGGCGGATTTTGAGTTTGTGAGAGACGCGTTCGTCGAATGCATGGTGTCCAGCTGGGATGGTCATGAAGTCATCGTCGCCCATCCGCTCGACGCTGTTTTGCCTGAGTATGAAGCTGGCGGCGAGCTTACCGAGAACAATGCCGCCTCCTACGTCACGCTGGCCCTGACGCGGCCTGCGGGGGACAGCGGCGACGTTGGCTATGCCCAACAGGGTTTGGCCGTCTCGATCGCTACTGCCCTCGCGACGACCTTCGACACGGAAGTGCTGCACAGCAAGACCTGGGAAATCGATCGAGCGACGACCACCCTCTGGAACCGGCGATACCGCGGCACGTCCGGGATCGTGGAAACGCCAGCGCCACGGGTTTTCTCGAGCGGTTGGAAGCGACACGCGTTGGTGACCACGCTTGAATCACTTCGGCCGGCCTACGAAGGCCCGCTCGACTTTGTGCATGTGATCCATCCGCGAGCGGTCACAGACAGGCGGCGTCCGTTCCCGCTGATGCGGGGCCTGACCGCCGATCGCATCGCCCGCGTCCAACCCACCTGCTCGATTCTGGGCCCGATTGAAGTGCCGGTTGATGGTCGCCTGCTGCGTGGCGAGTTGGTGACGATTCCGCACGCCCCACACGAAATGCTGGAACAGCTTTCGGATGCCAGGGATGCGCTGATCGATGTGCTTGACTACGCCGAGCATCGCCAAGCGGGCTTTGTGAGCCTGGGAGCCTTGATTCCCTCGATCTCAAGGCAAGGCAGGCTTTTGAAGCAGGCCAGGCCGCACCTGGCGATCACCACGGGGCATGGATTTACAGCCGTCACGATCGCTCAGATGGTCGAGGATATCGAAAAGGAAATCGGCCCTGATGGTGTCGTGGCCGTGATGGGAGCTGCTGGCTCGACTGGGCGTGCAGCGCTGCGATGCATGTTTCGTCGGTCACCCCTCCGCAAAGTTCTGGCGGTCGACCTACCGCAGCAGATGAGCAAAATCCCTGAGATTCCAGGCTGGAATCCGGCGGTGCATCGGCTGACGACCGTGAAGGAAGAGATCAAGGAGGCGGCGATCGTCGTCTGCGTGACAAACGCCGTTGGCGGCATCTTGCAGGCGGATGATTTTGGGAAAGGCACGGTCATCCTTGACGATGCCCAGCCTGAAAACGTCGACATCTCGGTGCTCACCACGCGCCCAGACCTGAGAATCGTCAAGTGCTTGACGCGTATTCCAGGGCTTCACTGCCCTTTTGACATGGGACTGTTTGCCGAGGAGCACCTTGATCCGGAAGTGAACTTCACGTGCTTGGCGGAGATCATTCTCTCTGCAGCCGAGCAACATCCAGAGTCGTGTGTGGTCGGCGATCCGACAGACGAGCAACTGGACTACCTCGAGCTCGCCGCTCGGCGGCATGGGGTGAAGCCCGCCGAGTTTTTCAGTTTTCCCAGCCTCGGCACCATCGATCTGCGGCCCCGTATTCGGTGAGTGAACAGCCGGATCAGCCCAACGAACCATTCGATCCTTTCACAGGCCAACGGCATGTCAAACCAACCCATCGCCCCGAATCCAGCCGGCGACCGCAGTTGCGTCCTGGATTATCTCAGGGCTGCGATCATCGTCTGGGTGGTGTTCTTGCACGCGATCCTCGCGTATCCGACATGGGGGAGCTTCAAGGCCACTCACTACGTTGGGTCCACGGCACCCATCATCGACCCGCAGAAGAGCGCCGCGTTTGATCTGGTTCCGGTGCTCCTCAACGGCTTTTTCATGGCGTTGATGTTCTTCATCTCCGGGCTCTTTGTGTGGAAGAGCCTCACCAAGAAAGGCGCTGCGTCGTTCCTCAAAGACCGCTGGAAGAGGCTCGGTATCCCGTATGTGTTCGCACTCGCTGTGATCATGCCACTCGCGTATTACCCATCTTTTCTCCAGACCGGAGCCGAGGAGGACTTTCTCTCATACTGGTGTGGCTGGTCATGGAGCAGCGGGCCTGCGTGGTTTCTCTCGATGCTGCTTGCATTGAATCTGCTCGCAGCGCTCGCCTTCTCTCTTGTGGGGCCATCCCGCAAGGCTGTGCCCGCGGTGTTCGTGACGCAGCCCAGCGGCTTTTTTATCGCTCTCGTCACCCTCTCGGCCCTCGGGTTGATGCCAATGCTGGCGTTGTTTGGGCCCTATGCCTGGCTACCCCGGTACCCGGTCGTCATCGGGCAAGCCAGTCGACCGTTGTTCTATGCGGCCTACTTTTTCACCGGCGTCGCCGTCGGCGCCCGAGGCCTGGAGACGACCTTTCTCAGGCACCCTGGGCCGCTCTCACGCCGGTGGTCCGTCTGGGTGGTGGCCGCAATCTTCGCCGGTCTCTTGCTTGTCGGCACCCTCGTAAGCGTCAAAATCGACCCTGCCGTGCCGTGGTCGCGGCCCGCCGGCTGGTGGCTCCTTGGATCCAGCACCGTGCTCTACAGTGCCACGATGAGCATGGCCGTCCTGGCGGTGTTTCTGCGTTTCGTGCACGGGAGGCGCGCGTGGGCCGAGAGCCTGAGCGACAACGCTTACGGGATTTACCTCGTGCACTACCCGTTTGTCGTCTGGTCGCAGTACGCGCTTCTCGGCTCGTCAATGCCGGCAATCGCGAAGGCCCTGGTCGTGTTTGGAGTGTCGCTCGGGCTCAGTTGGGGAACGAGTGCGTTGCTTCGCTCACGACCTCTTATTCGGGCCGTCGTGTAGCGGACTGCCGCACCGACGCCACGGGGACGACATCCCAGGCGAGCCCTATGAGCTGAAGGGCACGAACCGCGGTGTAGGTGAGGTCGATCTCCCACCAGCGGTGGCCTTGCGAGCAGACCCGCGGCGCCGCGTGGTGGTTGTTGTGCCAGCCCTCGCCGTTGGTCAGCAGGGCCACGATGACATTATTTCGGCTGCGGTCGGCGGTGTCGTAGTTTCGGTAGCCCCAGCGGTGCGCTGCCGAATTGACCAGCCACGTGATGTGCCACACGTAGACCGTGCGGACCAGCACCGACCACACGAAGAACTGCGTGCCAAACTGTACGGCCGCTGCCGGGGTGTCGGTCACCAACCAGCCGACCCCGAAGCCGATCGCCGCGAGCGCGACCGCATGAGCGAGGTAGACGAGAGCCCATGTGTGGCGTTTGTGCAACCAACGCAGAAACGGGTCGTTCACCAAGTCGGGAATGTACTTCGCGTAGGTTGTGAGCGAATGCTGCCGTGGGTCGGCGATGAAGATCCACTGCATATGACCCCAGAAAAAGCTCTCTTTTGGAGAGTGTGGGTCGGCCGAATGGTCGCTGTGCTGATGGTGGATGCGATGGACGCAGGTCCACCACAGGGGCGACCCCTCCAGGCAGCACACGCCGCACAGCACCCAGAGCCGCTCGAGCATGCGGGGAAACGCCGCGGCCTTATGGGTCAGCATGCGGTGGTAGCCGAGATTGATGCCCAGCGAGCCGAAGATGAAGTTGCCCACGAGGACGAGCGGGATGCCCCACCAGACGAAGACGGAGGGAAGCACGGCGGTGAGTGCGAGAAGGTGGATGACGATGATTGACGCGAGAAACCAAACGACGATTTGTGGCCGCGGGAGTGAGGCCGTCTCTCCCTGGTTGGGCCCGACGTCACCAGAGTGGCAGGGCGCAGCGGACTCAGCCGCCTGTAACGCGTGGACGTCAATCGTGGCGGACGGCAGGCCTGGCATTCGGATGTGCTTTCGTCGGAGAACCCAGAACTCGCACTCATGAAAAGCAGGCGACGGACGCGGCGTGTGAGATCGTTGACTCTGCAAGCGTAGAGACTAGTGGGGAAAACCGACAAGCGCTCCCTGAGAACCGCCTGTCCAAACACGAGTGGCTCACGTACCGGAGAGGCTGGGATGAGTCAGCGACATAGAGGTGTTGGGCAGCAATCCCTGAGCGGAATGGCATCCGCACCACGCGAGCGGTCTACACTGCCGTAAGTTGCTGCAGCGCACCGCCATTGCAAGCAACACACCTCCGCGCTTTCCCAAGGACTCCACTCGCGTGCCCACCGACACTCCAGATTGCGACGCAGCGGTGGCGAACACGTCGGCCGCAGCAGCCGACGGCGGTGTGATTCTCGTGACCGGCGCGACGGGGTATGTCGGGGGACGGCTGGTGCCGGCCCTACTGGATGCCGGCTACCGGGTTCGCTGCCTGGTGCGGCAACCGCGAAAACTGGACGAACGTCGCTGGCGGCAGCACCCGCGGCTTGAGGTGCTTGCCGGTGACCTCGACGATGCCGCGGGACTTGAACAGGCCCTGACCGGCTGCCGGGCTGCCTATTACCTCGTGCACTCGATGGTGGCCACGGGCGGCACCTATGCCGAGCGCGACCGCGAACTGGCCGCCAACTTCGGAACCGCGGCCCGCAAGGCGAGCGTGCAACGGATCATCTACCTCGGCGGCCTCGGAGAGATGGGGGCCGACCTCAGCGAGCACCTGCGGTCGAGGCGGCAGGTGGAAGAGACGCTCGCCGCCTCTGGCGTGGCGGTGACCACGTTTCGCGCGGCGATGATCATCGGGGCGGGATCCGCGTCGTTTGAGATCCTCCGCTACCTCGTGGAGCGGCTGCCGATCATGGTGACACCAAAGTGGGTGACCACGGAGTGTCAGCCAGTGGCCATCGCCGACGTGCTGCACTGGCTCACGCGGTGCCTGGAAGTGCCTGAGACCGCTGGCAAGACGCTCGACATCGGTGGCGCCGATGTGATGCCCTACCGCGATCTGATGAACATCATGGCGGAGGAGTTGGGGATTGCTCGCCGGATCATCCTCCCGGTGCCGGTGCTCACCCCGCGGCTGAGTTCCCTGTGGATCAACCTGGTCACGCCGGTCTCGTATCGCATCGCCAAGCCGCTCGCTGAGGGCCTGAAAAACCGGGTCGTGGTGACGGACGACACCACGCAGCGGCTGATGCCACACCCGGCGCTCGGCGTCCGCGAGGCCATCCGACGGGCCCTGGCCAAGATCGAGCAGCACGACGTGGAGACCCGCTGGAGTGTGGCGGGGCCTGTGCCTGGGGATCCCTCCTGGGCCGGTGGCACCGTCTTCACCGACGAGCGGACCGTGGAGATCGAAGCCGAGCCGCCTCAGGTGTATGCGGCGGTCTGCCGCATCGGCGGCGGCAATGGGTGGTATGCCGGTGACATGCTCTGGCGGCTGCGGGGTTGGATGGACACGCTCGTGGGCGGCCCGGGCCTGCGGAGGGGCAGACGCAACCCGGAGACGGTGGAGTTTGGTGAGACGCTTGATTTCTGGCGGGTGGTCGACCTCGATCGCGATCGGTTTCTTTCGCTGCGGGCCGAGATGAAGTTGCCGGGGGAAGCCCAACTCGACTTCCGCATCGAACCAGTCCGCGAGCATCCGGAGCAGCCGCTGACGCGGCTGGTGATGACCGCCCGCTACCGTCCCCGTGGGCTGTTTGGGCTACTCTACTGGTATGCCGTGGTGCCGCTGCACGAGCTGGTGTTTGGCGGCATGCTCCGCGGTATCCGGAAGACCGCCGAAGCGATGCGGCGGGCGGCGCTTGCGGGGGCTGCCGTGCCGCCACAGAGTGACGCAGCCCCCGGCTACGGGCGTGCCAGGCTCTGGCTGGGGATGACCGGTGTCGGCAGCTTCGTGGTGCTGGCCGCCACGGCGCTGATGCTCGGCCTACCAGCCACGCTGCTTCCGAGCGGCGATGCGGCACTGTCTCGCCAGGTGGCCGGTCTGCTGGCCTTTGTCGCCGCCTACGCGGTGCTGCACATACCGCTCGACATCATGGGCGGCTATCTGCTCCCGAGGTGGTATCGGCGCTCGCACCCAAGTCTCCCCGCCTTCGTGCTGGGGCTCGCCCGCGGTGTTGCCGTTCATGCGGCGATCCTCGTAACGATCGCGACTGGCCTGCTTCTGGCCGGACGGGCCGCTGGGGTGGCAGGCGTGGTGCTCGCCGCTGCCGTCGCCGTGCTGCTGTTGTTGCGTGGCCGCGTGGCCGTTGCCTCGGCTGAGGCGCCGCTTGAGCTGACGCCCAGCACACCGGTGCTCAACGAGGAACCTGGGTTGTCGTTGGTGCCCACGTTTATGGCCGAGTCTGATGATGAGGGCTTTACCGGGGCGATCGTAGGCACGCTGCGGCCGCGGTTTTTGCTCGTGCCGATGCGGTGGCGGGAGACGCTCGACCCGGAAGCTTTCGCGGTGGCCGTGCGGCGGCGGCAGCAGGCGATCAAGACAGGCGGCTGGCGGAGAGGCCGTCTGGTGGCGATCGGCTTCACCCTCGCGGGCGTGACCCTGGCTGCGATCGTGGTGGGCAGTGAACGCGTAGCGAGCGCGGAAGGGATTGTCAGCCTGAGCCTGCTGTTCACGCTCTGGTCGTTCCTGGGCCTGCTCGTGCTCCCGACACCGAGCCGCCGCGGGGTGGCCGACGTCGACCGCAGTCTCCTCGCCGCGGGCTGCAGCCGAGCCACGATGGAGCGAACCATTGAACTGCTCGACGACCTGCAGGATCGCGAGCGTGCCCGGCCGCCGGTGATCGAAACGATCTTTCACCCGGTGCCGAGCGTTGAGTCGCGTCTTCGCGGGCCGCATGCCCCAGGGGCCCGCGGCGCGTGGGACGCTGCCCGCACCGCGGTCTATCTCAGCAGTGCGGGCCTTGGCCTGCTTGGCCGAGCCGTGCACTGCAACTGCGGCCGCCCAGCACTCTGGGCGTTTCTGCCGATCGACTGAGCCCAGGCACGGGCCGACGGGCCGCGTTATGGGGCGAGGCCGCTGGCAGCCAATCGGTTGAGCGGGCTATTCTTGAACATGTTCGGGGAAGCCCGTACCGGTTCGTTTCTTGCGGCCATACACGCCGCCACCTTTCTTTAAGCAGTCACACTGCGGCAGGTGATCCGTGGGCGCGGTCCAGAACATTGATCAGTTGCAGGTGAATGCTTACCGCCGGATGACGGGAGAGGACCGCCTGCGGATCGGCCTCGGCTTGTACGAGGCGTCGCTGGCGATCGCTCGCGAGGGAATTCGAAACCGTTTTCCCGACGCGAGCGATGCAGAGGTGGAGGAAAAACTGCGAGCTCGGATTCGTGCTGGGTACGAAGTTGAGGCTGCTGAGAGCAGGTCGCCGTGAGTGAAGCCGAACTCTTGGTTGATTGCCTCCATCGCCTTGAAACCGTTGCGATCGACTACATGCTCGTCGGATCGATGGCAGCAAACTACTGGGGAGTGCCCCGATCGACGCATGACATTGATTTCGTCGTGGAGTACGACACCTCGCAGGTCGACGCGATCGTGGACGCGTTTCAGGGTGACTTCTTCATTCAGTCGGTGAGCGTTGCATCGGGATTGCGACCACCCCATCAGTTCAACGCGCTGCACCACGCGTCGTCACTCAAAGTCGACTTTTTTCGCGTTGCGGGGGATGCGTACGAGTTTGAGAGGTTTCGTCGTCGGAAACGGGTGAGGCTGCTGGGGCAAGACGCGTGGATTGCGACGGCCGAAGATGTGTTGCTGCACAAATTGCGTTGGTACACGATCACCCCAAGCGGACGTCAACTCGCGGACGCGCGTGGGATATATCTCGTGTCTGGCAGTGAGCTAGACCTCCCCTACCTGCAGTACTGGGCTGAGCGCATCGAGGTCGCCGACCTGCTTGCTTCGGTCCTCAGGGACTAGCCGAAGCGGCGGACGGGCCTGAAGCCGGGATGCGTCACGGGGCGAGGCGGGTGAGTTGCCAGTCCTCGGCTCCGGCGGGTCGCGCGTAGCAGAGGCGGTCGTGGAGGCGGCTGGGGCGGCCCTGCCAAAACTCGATGCGGTCGGGAATCAGTCGGAACCCGCCCCAGTGGGATGGCCGCGGAATCGCGGTGTCGTCGGGATGCTCGCTGCGGAACTTGGCGAAGAGGTCCTCGAGCGCTTGTCGGCCCGCGATCGGTTGGCTTTGCGGCGAACTCCAGGCCCCGATCCGAGAGGTGCTCGGTCGGCTGGCGAAGTACGCGTCGGACTCTTCGGGGCTCGTCTTCTCCACGCCACCCTCGATGCGAACCTGCCGCTCGAGCTCGGTCCAGTGGAAGGTCAGGGCGGCGAAGGGGTTCGCCGTGAGTTCGCGGCCCTTGTGACTCTCGTAGTTGGTGAAGAAACAGAAGCCGCGAGCATCAAAACCACGCAAGAGCACGATACGGGCCGACGGGCGGCCCGCTGGCGTGGCAGTGGAGAGCGTCATCGCTTCAGGCTCGGGCACGCCTGCCGCGACGGCTGCGTCGTACCACTGGGCAAACTGCGCGAGGGGATCGGGAGCGACCGTCGTCTCGTCGAGGGAGCCTTGTTCGTATTCCTTGCGGGCGTGGGTGTGGCGGGGCTGCATGAAGGGCTCTCTGATGTGTCGTCAGTCACCATAGACAAACTCAGGCGTGTTGAGCAGGGCCCAGAGGATGTCTTCCGTGGCCGAGCGGCGGGTGGCACCCTCGCGGGTGAACTCGCCAAGCAAGGCTTGCCGCTCATCGTCGGTGGGGAAGCGGGCGTAGGTGGCGAGATAGAGCTCGTCGATAATGCTCTCGGGTGTGAGGTCGCCTGCGGCGAGCGTCGCCGCCCGGCCCTCGTCGCTGGTCACCTTCGTGTGCACGTGGCCGCTGTTCATCAGGTGCAAGGCCTGCACGACGGTGGCATCGCCGATCCGTTCGCAGGGTGGATCCTGGTTGGGATCCGGTCGACCAAACACGTCGAGGAAGGTTGAGCCCACGCGATGGGTCCAGATCTGCACCGCACGCGTGCCCGGGGGCGTGCCGGGATAACTCGTGGGCACGCCCGTCACGTCGTCGATCGCGTCGGCGACCAGCTCCGCACGCAGACGCCTGCGGTAGTGCCGGGAAAAGTTGCGAAGGTCCCCCGCGTTGGTGTCGTTGGGCACCGAGGAGAGGCTGTAGAGATGGCTCTTCATAATCAAAGCCATCAACTGCTTCTGGTCAAAGCCGCTCTCGCGGAAGAAGTCGGCGAGGGCCGTGAGGAGTTCGGGGTTGCTCGGCGGGTTTGTGGCACGGAAATCGTCAACCGGATCGACAATGCCGATGCCAAAGATCTCTGCCCAGATGCGGTTGGCTCCGGCGGCGGCAAAGGTGGGATTATCGGGCGTGGTCAACCAGGCGATCAGGGCTTCGCGGGGGTCGACACCGGCCGCCGGTTGCTCGAGGTCGTCGGACGCGGCCACCCCCAGGGGCTTCGGCGCGAGAGTCGCGTTGGTGAGTGGATGCGACACGCTCCCGGAGTCTTTCACCACGACCAGTTCCTCGCCGCCCGAGATCGGAGGCGAGAGGCCGGTGCCTGAGTACCCCACGCGAGAAAAATAGGCCGCGAGGCCGTAGAAGTCGCCCTGGCCGTAGACCTCAAAGGGATGCTGGTGGCACTTGGCACACTCCACCCGCACACCGAGAAAAAGCTGGCTGGCCATCGTCACGATTTCGTCGGGCGAGCGACGGTCGCGGTAGATCACCGCCGCGCCATTTCGCCACACGCTCCCCTCGGCAGTGAGCAACTCGGCCACGAACTCGTCGTAGGGGAGGTTGGCGGCGAAGGCATCGCGGAGAAAGGTGTCGAGGGCGAGCGTGGGCTTGATGCCCACCCGGTAGGGATTGGGCCGCAGGAGATCTGCCCAGAGGTTCGCCTGTCGGTCGGCATACTCCGGGCGAGCCAAGAGCCGGTCGATCAAGCGATCGCGTTTGCCAACGTCGCCGTCGGTGAGAAACGACCTCGCTTCCTCTGGCGTTGGCAGGCGGCCGAGCACGTCGAGGCTAGCCCGCCTGAGGAAAGTCGCGTCATCGACCGATGCACTCGGCAACACGTTGAGCTCCCGCAGTTTCTGCCAGGCGAGCTCGTCGATGACGTTGTTGATCGGCAGCTGATCCCAGGCGTCTGCGGCAATCTCGCCGGCTCGCGGCACGATGGTGTTCCAGGTCGCGATCTGCCCCATGAAGCGAGCCATGATGCTCGCCTCACCGGGGAGTTTGCCAGCGGTCAATTCGCCGTCTGGCTTCACGCTGACCACGACCGGTTCATTGGAGGAGAAGGCGGTGATGGCGGTGACGTTCCGCGACGAACCGTCGGAGTCGTGTGCGATCACGGTCAGCGGGAGGACTTCTCCCGGCGCCATCGAGCGGGGCTCGGGGTGGATCGTGATGTGCGACAGCGTGGGCTCGTCGGGGCTTGCCCGCCGGCAGCCCTGGGCGATCCAGCGACGGAGCACTTCCGCGTCGGGGCCGTCGTGCTCCAATCGCACGCCGCCGCCGTGAGGCACGATCGCCGCCCCTTTTGTCAGCACGAGGCTCTCCTCGGGGGCCGCAAACGACACCCGCCGGCCACGGGCATTGGCAGTGATCGCAAAGTAGTCGCTGTCGGGGTCGAAGCCGAAGAGCGAGAGCGCGAAGCCGTTCTGCCCGCCCGACTTGCCGTGGCAGGCGCCCATGTTGCAACCGCGGGCGGTGAGGATCGGCATCACGTCGCGGTCGAAGCTCGGTCGCTCAGGGATGGGGGCGACGGGCGGAGCCACGAAAGACACCGCTTCCTCGGCGGCTAGGGGAGGCTCCGCTGCTTCACCGTCAACCTCGTCGTCGAGGTTGTCATCGCCATCGTCGCTGTCCTCTGCCTCTTCCTCGTCATCGTCATCGGAGACAAACACAAAGGCTGCCCGTCGCGGCGGCGGCATCGGCGAATCGGCGCCACGCACGCTTCTCCAGACGATCTCATTAAGCAGCAGATCATCGGCGGCATCTTCGCGAGAGAAGTCCATTGCTAACGAAGCCGCGGCTCCCCAGGCGGCGTCGGCATTGAGGGTGTCGAGCGGCACCTCGGCGGGCCGGCAGGCAAACGGCCGGGCATCGGCTTCGCGGGTGAAGCAGTCAAACATCGGCATCGCTGCCGCGTCGAAGGGCGACATCGGGTCGAGGCCCAGGATCAACTCGATCGTGCGGAGCATGGAACTGGTGGAGTAGAGCGTGGAGTCGACCGCGCCGCGGCGAGCGTACGGGCTTGCCACCATCGCAACTGTGCGGTGGGCGTCGATGTGATCGGAGCCGTTTTGGGCGTCGTCCTGCACCACGAAGATTGCCGTCGTTGGCCAGAAGACCGATTTGCTGACCGCTTCCACGATGCGGCCGAGAGCGAGATCGTTTTCCGCCATGAAACTCGTGGGCGTGAGCGAGCCTGGCTTTGAGCCGCTGGTGTGATCGTTGGGCAGCCGCACAATCTGCAGCCTGGGCATCTCCCCTTCGTTCTCAAACCGCTCGAGTTCTTCAATGAAGCGATCCGCCCGGTCGAGGTCGGAATACTCCATGTCGAAACTGCGGAAGAACGGGTCGAAGCGGCCTTCGAGGGCGGGGGTCTTCGCGCGACCGGGCTTGGTCGGGTCGGCGCCATTTGCCACCCACTCGCCGTAACTGCGAACGCTCACCCCTGCCGCGATTGCGCGGTCCCAGATGTAGCCGCCGGCGGGCGTGGCGGCGACGAAGGCGCCTTCGCTGGGGTAGGGAATCTTCTTGCTGTGTCCGTAGCCGAGGGGCCACTGCTTCTCGACAAAGTCGGTGGCAAAGGCGCCCATGCTCCACTCGTGGCCGTCGGCGCTGACTTCGCTTTCCACGTAGAAGTTGTCGAGCAGCACAAACTCCCGCGCGAGGGCGTGGTGGTTGGGAGTGACCTTCTCTGGAAACAGGCAGAGCGTCGGGTCGCCGCGGCCCTCGGGCATGTCGCCAAACACCTGGTCGTAGGTGCGGTTTTCCTTGACAACGTAGATCACATGCGTGAGCGGGCTCGTGTCGGCTTTGGACCGCGGAATCGGATGCCCTTCGAGGTTGGCGAGCTGCTCGTCGGTCGGGGGCTGCGGCATGCAGGCGTAGGCCGTTTGCGTCCACGTGGCCATCTGCTCTTCAAAGGCTTCTTCCCCAGCGGGCAAATCGATGAAGCTCACGGTGCCGTCGAAGAGCCGGCCGATGTAGTCGGGCGTCGGAGCACCGTCGAAGCCAGGCTTGGGGCCGTTGCGGTTGGAGTCGGAAATGACACCCTTGCCATTGGCAACGAGCAGCCGCTTCTCATCCGCTGAGAGCCGCACGCTGGTGGGATACCAGCCCACGGGGATGAAGCCCAGGCTGTGGGCCCGTCCCGGCTCGGCCACATCAAACACCGCGACCGTGTTGATTGTGGCGTTGGCCACAAACAGCCGCCCGTCTGAGGAGAGGGCCAGCGAGTTGGGCGTGTTGCCAGGCAGGGCGTCGGGCGTGAGGTTGGCGACCAGGGTTTCGGTGGTCTCGCCCGAATCGGGATCGATCACCGACACGCTGTTGCGATTCGCGTTGGCCACGAACAGCCGCGAGCCATCCGGCGAGAGCAGCATCTCATTGGGATGCTCCTCCACCTGCCAGCGGGCGACTTCTTCAAAGGTGTCGAGAGCAATCACGGCGACCGCCGACTGCGACCAAAGTGAGACGTAGAGCTGCCCTCGCGGCTCATCGAGCACGCACGCGTAGGGAAAGGGCAGGGTGGGGTCGGTGTTTTCCAGCAACTGCTCGGCCCGCTTCGTGAGCGAGCCTTCGCTCGCGCCGTCATCGGCGGAGGCGTCAACGCTCGTATCGCCTTGGGCCGGGCTCGCATTTGCGTCACGAGCGACGGGGGTCTGCTCACGAGCCAGGGAAAGCTCTCGGACGGACACGCGGCCATCCTCGGCCCGCTCGACCGCCGACACGCTCTGCCCCCAGAGGTTCGCGGCATAGAGTTGACGGCCGTCAGCGCGGACAGCAATTCCCGCAGGGATGCCACGCTGCTTGGCGTCACGCAGGGGGAGCGCCTCGTTTGGCACGAGCACGCCCGCCTCAAAGCGGTAGGCCCGTACCACCTCGTCGCTGCTGCCGGAGCAGTAGAGACGGTTACCGGTGGCGTCGAAAGCGACCCCGTAAAAGGCCTCGGGCACGGCGGTCCGGCTGACGATGCCTCGGCTTGCGACATCAAGCACGATCAGTTCATGCTGACCGTAGCCGCAGTGCAACGCCACGGCATGCGCGCCACCGGGATGCATGGCGATATTGACGGGAAAGTCACCAACGGTCAGTTGACGTCCCACCGGCCGCAGCGACCACTGGTTGGGAAGCACGACCGAGCCGTCCGCCTGCGGGCCGGGGATACGGGCGTCGGCCGCTTCGGCGAGACTGCCCCACGTGAGCAACCAACAGAATGGCAGCCACACCGCCGTCCGCAGCAACGCCCGTGGCGAGGTGCGGCTCGTCTGCGACATCCACGAACGCCCCATCCTTCGTTCTCCCAATCTGCGACCCCATCTCTCGGAGCGTCTCAAGGCAGCAACACGCCCCTCTCGTTTCCTCAGGATACCCTCGGCGGTGCGTTCTCAGGGACCCAAGGTGGCTGCTTTGCCCCCCACCAAGTCCCGCGGAGGCTCGAGAGGCTTTTCGATCACCGGATGAAGTCCTATCCTGAGGCCTTGATCCGAGTTTCCCGCTGCGAGAAAAACCGAGAAAAGATGAGCCAACCCACGAGTATCACCGTCGCCAAGGGCGATGGCATCGGCCCGGAAATCATGGACGCCACCCTTCACATCCTGAAGGAGGCCGGCGCCGCCCTCGATATCGAAGAAATCTCGATCGGTGAGCAAGAGTATCTCAAGGGGAACTCGGCTGGGATCGCCAAGGAGTCGTTCGACTCCATCCTCCGCACGAAGGTGTTTCTCAAGGCTCCAATCACGACGCCTCAGGGCGGCGGCTACAAGAGCCTCAATGTGACCACTCGCAAGGCACTCGGTCTCTATGCCAATGTGCGTCCGTGCGTGTCGTATCACCCGTTTGTGCGAACGAAGCACCCCAAGATGGATGTGGTGATCGTCCGCGAGAACGAAGAGGATCTGTACGCTGGCATCGAGCACCAGCAGACGGTCGACGTCACGCAGTGCCTGAAGCTGATCACCCGGCAGGGTACGGAGCGGATCGTGCGGTATGCGTTTGAATACGCCCGCGCGAACAACCGCAAAAAGGTGACCTGCTTCACCAAAGACAACATCATGAAGATCACGGATGGGCTGTTCCACAAGATCTTCGACGAGATCGCAGGGGAATACACCGACATCGAGAACGAACACTGGATCGTCGACATCGGTGCTGCCAAGCTCGCAGATACACCGGAAGGCTTCGATGTCGTGGTGATGCCAAATCTCTACGGCGACATCCTGAGCGACGTGGCCGCCCAGATCGCCGGCTCCGTCGGCTTGGCGGGCTCCGCCAATATCGGCCCTGAGCACGCGATGTTTGAGGCGATCCACGGTTCGGCCCCAAGGCGTGCCGGGCAGAACCTGGCGAATCCGTCGGGGCTGTTTCTCGGGTCGGTGATGATGCTTCTGCACATCAACCAAGTTGAGGTCGCCGAGCGGGCGCACAATGCGTGGCTGAAGACCATCGAGGACGGCATTCACACGTACGATATCTTCAAGGAAGACGTCAGCAAGGAAAAGGTGGGCACCAAGGAGTTTGCCCAAGCGGTTGTGGCTCGCATGGGGCAGAAGCCCGAGACACTGCCGGCCGTGCACTATGCTCGACAAGAGAAGCAGATCGACACGAATCCGCCCTACACTCGCCCGAATGTGGTGCGAAAACTCGTCGGCGTGGACGTGTTCTGCGAACATGTGGGTGCGACCGAGGAGGTGGCCAAGGCGCTGCAGGCGTGCGATGCGAACGGCCTGAAGCTGCGAATGATTTCCAGCCGCGGGATGACGGTGTGGCCGGAGGGCTTCGCGACGACGCTGCTGTGTGACCACTGGCGGTGCCGCTTCCTGGTGGAAGACCCAGAGAACGGCGCTGCACTGCCTCACACCGAGGTGGCGGCACTCCTCGACCGCGTGGCCAAGTCGGGGATGGAGTTCATCAAGACCGAAGGCCTCTACTACTTCGACGGCAAGCCTGCCTTCCAGATGGGCCAGGGCCAGAAGTAGTCCACGAGACTGCAGCGACTCAATCGACATGCGATTCGGGGCCGCACGGCCGATGGCCTGCGGCCCCGATGCATTTCTCCCGTTGGGGAGCGAGCGAGTCGGGGGCGAAGCGGAAAGGGGAGGAATGCAGCCACGATACTGCTGGCCGAGAGCCGTGGGCTCCTGTGTGTTGGTGATGGCGTTCATCGGCCTCACCTTTTGGAAAACTGGCTCCGCCGTGCACGCGGCGGAGACGCTGACGGAGCAACTCCTGCAAGAGCCCGCGGCAAGCGTCATTGCAGACGCCCGCGCCAGCGGCGATGCCGTGCGAGGAGCCGTGCTGTTTGCCGACCGAACCCTCGGGTGTGCCGTCTGCCACAACGCTGGAGCCGCCGACCGGCTGGCGCCGGATCTGAGAAAGCTAGCCCGTACGGTCACCGACAGTTCACTGCTGGAATCACTGCTCGAACCATCGCGGGAGATCACCAAAGGCTTTGAGCTGTCCGTCGTGCAGACGGTCGATGGCAAGGTGTTGCCAGTGCGTGTCGTCGACGAACGAGAGGGCATGCTCGTGGCCCGCTCGTCCGAGCCGCCCTACGAGCAGTTGTCGATTCCGCTGGCGGACATCGAGGAGCGCTCCCTGAGCACGACCTCGCCGATGCCGGCGGGGCTCGCGAATCAGCTTCAGTCACGGCAGGACTTTCTCGATCTGCTGCGGTATCTCTTTGAACTCCGCGACCGCGGAGGTGAGGAGCCGCTGGTTGCGGCTGTGGCGTCCGGCGGCAGCGTGCCCGACCACGTGCAAGGAGCTGTGCTCTACGACCGGCTCGGATGCCGATCGTGCCATGGCGATACAAAGTGGCAAGCGCTGACCACTGGGAGCGTGTCGCCCGACAGAGCGCCCCTGCTGACGAACGTGCGTGC
Source organism: Planctomycetota bacterium (assembly GCA_029978905.1). Classification (GTDB taxonomy): domain Bacteria; phylum Planctomycetota; class Planctomycetia; order Pirellulales; family UBA1268; genus M30B53. The sequence continues at coordinate 3,770 of JAPOIM010000059.1, read as the reverse complement.
GAGGTTCCGTCCAGATGAGCTGATGCGGTATCTGGCTGATCCCCATGCCGCGAAGCCGGGATCACGGATGCCGCATGTGTTGGCGGGCGAGCGAGCCGACACCCGGGAACAGATCGCGCTTGAACTGACGCACTACCTCCTCGCTCGCGGTGAGGAAGCATTTGTGTCCGAGGCGACTGACGCGGAGCGGGCAGCCCGTGGCAGAGAGATCTTCCAGCGCGTGGGCTGCGTGGCCTGTCATACACCGCAGGATGCTGACGGCAAGCAACGCTTGCAGGAAACATCAGTGCCGCTCGACGGCATGGCGGAACGCTGGAGCCTACCGGCTCTCGTCGCCTTTCTTGAAAATCCCACATCTGTGCGTCCTGGGGGACGGATGCCCGACATGCACCTCTCGCACGAGGAGGCGGTGGATCTTGCCCATACGCTGATCGGCGAACGTTCTGGGGAGGCACGCGGCGATCAGCCGTGGAGCGTGGAGGAATCGCTGGCTCGCGCCGGCGAAGGCCACTACCAGCGACTCCGTTGCAACACCTGCCACGAGCCAGAGGAAACGCCGTCTGTGGCAGAGGTGGCGATTCGCGAAAGCCAGCGGGGATGTCTGTCGCAGGGCCGCGGGGCGTGGCCGCTCTATACGCTCACCGATGAGCAGCGACGGCTCTTGGTGGCCTTCTGCAGCAGCGATGTGACCCCAGAACCAGAGCCGATCGTGTCGGTGATGGCCACGCTACGGTGTTATGCGTGTCATCAGCGTGACGGGATTGGAGGCGTGGATGCGGACCGAGATTCCTACTTTACCACCACGGATTTCAACCTCGGGCAGCAGGGCAGGCTGCCACCGCATCTCGATGCTGTTGGCAACAAACTCCGTCCGCAGTGGTTGCGACAGGTGCTCGTCAGCGGCCGCTCGGTGCGACCTTACATGCACACCCGCATGCCGCGGTTTGGACTGCCTCAGGTCGAGCCGCTGGTGGGGCTCCTGACAGAGGTTGACGATCGGCCCGACACAATCGTGCCTCCCACGGCTGATTTGAAACCACTCCGCGAAGCCGGACACGAACTCGCGGGCGTGAAGGGGCTTAACTGCATCGCCTGCCACACGTTTCAGCGGACGCCCGCCGCCACGATGTCCGCGGTTGATCTGACGGAAATGGCCGAGCGGCTGCAACGGGACTGGTTTGTTGAGTACCTCCTGCATCCACAGAGGCTGAGTCCCGGCACGGTGATGCCTTCGTTCTGGCCAGGTGGCAAGGCCGTGCGAGATGCGATTCTCGAAGGGGACACAGCCCGACAGCTTGAGGCGCTGTGGATCTACCTCGAGGATGGACGCCAGGCGCGAGCGCCCCAAGGACAGGTGGTAGAGCCGCTGCGGCTGGTCGCGACAGAAGAAGCCGTGATGCTGCGGCGGAGTTGGCCTGGGGTCGGCAAACGCGGCATCGGCGTAGGGTATCCCGAGCAGGTGAACCTCGTTTTTGATGCGGAGCAGATGCGGCTCGCGATGCTTTGGAAAGGAGAGTTTGCCGATCCGGGAGGCGTGTGGCGCAGCCAAGGACACGGCAGCGTGCGGCCACTCGGCGGGCCTGTGAGAACAGTGGGGGAAGGGCCAGACATCACGAACCCGGACAATCCGTGGGTCGTGACGGAAGCAGAGCGTCGCCCGCCAGGCTTTCGGTTTCTCGGTTACGAGCTCGATGCCGCGCGTCGGCCCCGCTTCCGCTACCAGGCGGATGGAGTCGTGGTTGAGGAAGCGTTCCGCGGCACAGCAGAGCAGACGCTCGTGCGGACGGTTCTTTTAACCGGCAACGATGTGGATGGCTCTCGAACGTACCGGCTGCTGGCGGGGACCACGATTGAGCAAACTGGGGAGAACCGTTGGCAGTCTGATTCAGGCCTCCAACTGACGCTCGCAATGCCAGCGCCCCGTGCAGAAATCAAGGCGGCCGAAGGGGGACAGCAACTGCAGGTTCCGCTGCCCACAGGGACATTCAAACTGAGCCTCGAAATGGAGTATGCCTGGTGACACACGTGCGACTTCGATGGCTGTGGGTTTTCTTGATGCTGTCGGCTGCCTTGTTCCAACCGGCGCTCGCCGAGCCGCTTGGTGAGTACTGGGGTACGGCCGAACGAGAAGAGCAGTATTACCGCATTGTGGATGTGCCTGCTCCGGAGCACGTGGCGCTTGAGTGCGGAAGCTTTGACGTGCTTCCGGATGGACGGCTTGCGATCGGCACCCGCCGAGGCGAGATCTGGCTTGTGGACGGAGCTTTTGAGCAGTATCCCAAGCCAACGTTTCATCAGTTTGCCAGTGGGCTCGATGAGGTGCTCGGGCTTGGGTATCGCGACGGAAGTTTCTGGATCACCCAGCAGACCGAAGTGACGCGAATCACCGATCGCGATGGCGATAACCGGGCCGACGTGTTTGAGACGCTGAGCGACGACTGGGGCTTCAGCCACTACCACGAGTTTGCCTTTGGCTCAAAGCCGGATGCCGAGGGCAACATCTGGGTCGCGCTGTGCCTGAGTGAGTCGTACAACTCCAAGGTGCCGTTTCGCGGCTGGTGCGTAAAGGTCACTCCCGACGGGCAAACGCTCCCGGTCTGCAGTGGTATCCGCAGCCCGTGCGGGATTGGCCCCAACGAGCACGGCGTGATGATGTACGCGGAGAGCCAGGGGCCTTGGAACGGCTCCTGTTCGCTCAAGGTGCTTGAGCAGGGGGGCTTCATGGGGCATCCGGTGAGTTTCAACTGGTACGACCTGACCGATGCCCTCGGACCCAAGCCTCCCGAGCCCGAAACGCGGTCACGGCTGGTGGTGGAGCGGGAGCGGGTGCCGCAGCTCGTACCCTATGCGGTGGTGTTTCCCTACATCCGCATGGGCCGGTCGATCTCGGGCTTTCAAGTGGATCACAGCGGGGGAAAGTTTGGGCCGTTTTCCAATCAGATCTTTATCGGCGACTTCAGTCTGAGCGTCGTGATGCGGGCGACCACCGAACAGGTCAACGGCGTCTGGCAGGGAGCGTGTTATCCATTTCGCGAAGGGCTGGCCACCGGGCTCCTCGCCTGCCAGTTCACGCCTGAGGGTGATCTCCTCACTGGGGGCACCAACCGTGGCTGGCCTGTCCGCGGGCCGGAGGCCTACGCGCTGCAGCGGCTCGACTGGACGGGAAAGGTCCCCTTTGAGATCCACACCATTTCCGCGGCAGCTGATGGCTTCGATCTGACCTTCACCCTGCCCGTGGATCGCGACGTCGCGGCTCGCCCAGAGACGTGGACACTGGGAACGTTTACGCACGTCTATCAGCAGGGCTACGGCAGCCCTGAGGTCGATCAGACAGTGCCTGAGGTGCGTGAAGCCGTTGTTTCTGACAACGGCCTGGCCGTGCACCTTCGCGTCGACGGACTGGTGAGGGGCCACGTGCACGAGTTTGACGCAAGCGAGTTGCGGTCAGCCGAGGGCGAGCCACTCCTGCACGCCAACGCCTACTACACGCTCAACGAGATTCCGCTGGCGGAGTGAGGAGCGCGCCGCGGTCTGTCGCGGCTTCGGCTGCGGGGAGCACCGCTGCCAGGCGGGTTCTGGGTTTGCCTCTCAGTTGCCTGGCCTGGTTACACTGGAGGCTCGGAGGGGGCGAGCGGCTGACGCTGCGTTTCCCGCTATCCGCGAAACCCGAACTGCGCACCGTAGACGTGATGAACTGCTTTTTTCTCTGCTGGGCTCTGTGATGACGAATCTGTTTCCCCGCCGGCTCGCGATGTTGGTCTGTTGTTGGC
>JAPOIM010000058.1 GCA_029978905.1 Planctomycetota bacterium | reverse complement strand
AAATCGTGACGATGACTGAGGCCCCGCAAGACGCAGCCATGCCACCGCCCCACGCGGCCCTCGGTTGGGCGCGTGGGATTGCGCTCGCGACAGTGGTGATGATGGCGTTGGCGGCCGTTTGGGTTGCCCCTCGGGCCACGGCAGTGCTTGCCGTCGATTCGTCACCTCCGCTCGAGTGGGTCCCATCGCAGTTTCCCGCACGCGCGGCCTACGAGCAGTTTGCCGAAAGCTTCGGGAGCAGCGATGTCGTGATCATTGCCTGGGAAGGCTGCACGCTCGACGCTGCGGAGCCGAGGCGACTCGTGGAGGCCTGTCGCTCGGAGAACGCGCCGCGTGGACCTGCTGGCGAGCTCTGGTTTGAGGCGGCGGCGAGTGGTGAAGAGATGCTGCGTCGGCTTACGGAGCCGCCGTTATCGCTTCCGCAGGATGAAGCCATCGCACGCCTTGCTGGGACCCTCATCGGGGCCGATGGCGTGTCAACCTGCGTGGTGGTGCCGTTCACGCGAGCCGGGCTTGATGCCCGCCGACAGGCGGTTGCTTGGCTGCGGCAGCAGGTGGACCAACTCGGCATTCCGCCGGAAGCAGCGCACTTCGCCGGTCCCGCCATCGATAACGTGACGATTGATGAGGCAAGCAGTCGCAGCCTCGAGCGGTACGGCCCTCTTGCAGCGGTTGTGGTGCTGCTGCTCACGTGGCGTGCTCTTGGTTCGCTCGTGCATGCGGGGGTGGTGTTCGTGACATCGCTGTTTTGTGTGGGCCTGGCGTTTGCGGGCCTGCACGCGATGGGGGACCGCATGAACCCCGTGTTGATCGTGATGCCGTTGCTCGTGTTGATTCTCGGGGTTTGCGGTGGGGTGCACCTGGTGAACTACATGATCGAGGCCGCCGGGAGCGGGCCGCTCTCGACGGTGCCTCGGCGTGGCTTGAAGGTTGCCTGGCTGCCTTGTGGCCTGTCGGCGATGACGACGGCCGTGGGCCTGCTCTCCCTGCTCGTCAGCGAACTCGAGCCGGTGCGGGTGTTTGGTTTCCATGCCGCGATCGGAGTCATGGCGACGGTGGTGTTGCTGTTTCTGATCGTGCCGGGGGCATTTCAGCAGTGGCCCATCCTGAGACGGCCCACGACACCGCAGGCAGCGTGTCGTCTCCTCGAAAAGACCTCATTGGCATGGGCCAGCCCAATTACGCTTGGCCTGGGGGTGTGCCTGGCGAGCGTTGCCACCGGGCTTCCCGGTATTCGCACGTCAGTGGGACTGGACACGCTCTTTGCGGCCGAGAGCCAGATTCTCAAGGATTATGCATGGATCGAGCAGCACATCGGGCCGCTGGGGCCTATCGAAGTGGTGGTGCACTTTGAAGGCGACGCGACGCGGGCGTCTGAACGGCTCGATACGGTTCGTGACGTGGCGGCCGCGGTGGCTGACATGCCAGAGGTGAGTGGGGTGCTCTCGGCAGGCACGTTCTTCACCGACACCGACGAGAGTTCGGGTACGCGGCGGGCGCTTCGGAAGGCTCTGATCGCTCGCCGGCTTGAGGCCAGCCTCGCCCGACTTGCGGACCTACGGCTCGTGAGCGTGGATGCGGCGGGGGAGCACTGGCGGGTGACCGCACGCACGTCGGTGCTCGCGAATTTTGATGTGGCGGTCTTTCTGGAGCGACTGCGGGAGCGGGTGAACCCGGTGATTGAGGCGCACGATGGGGCCAGTCGAGGTATCTCTTTTCGCTGCACCGGTGCCATTCCAATGGTGCAGGCGATTCAGCGAACCCTTCTGCACGATCTGGCCACCAGCTTTTTGACCGCGTGTGGACTGATCACGTTGGTGATGATTGTCGTGCAGCGGAGCGTTGTCGTCGGACTGCTCGGGATGACTGTGAACGTCTTTCCGATGCTCGTGCTGTTTGGGTTGCTGGGATGGATGCGTGTGCCGCTGGATATCGGTGGGGTGATGACCGCGTCGATCGCGCTTGGCATGGCCATTGATGGTACGCTGCACTTTCTCACTTTTTTCCGTCGTCACCTTTTTAATCGTTCGGGCGAGTACGCGGACCGTCAGGGGGCGATTCATGCGGCCTTTGCGCATGCGGCACCTGCGATCCTGCAAACCGCGGTCATCTGCGGTATCAGCATGCTGGTGTTCACGGCGAGTGGATTTGCACCCACCCGCCGCTTTGCGTGGATGCTTGCTGTCCTGGTGGGGCTGGCACTCGTGGGAGACCTGCTTGTGCTCCCGGCGCTGCTGGCCGGACCACTCGGACGGTTGGTGTCGGGACGCGTGTCGCGGGGGTGATGTCGGGAACGCGTGGTTGTCGAAGCATCGTTTGCGGGCCGAGCCTGCTAACGTGGGGCATTTTCGCTGGAGCGATGACATGGGCCTGCTGTCTCTTCCGCATGTGCGGCAGGCAGAGTTGATGGATGATCCGGGGCTTCCTGAGGCTGAGCACCTGCACGCCTTGGGGGCCTTGGCAAAGATCAATGCGCTCTCGCGCACAGCACCTCAGATCGCGGCAGAGATGGCGTCGAGCGTGATCCGCAAGGGAACCGACCCGTTGCAGGTGGTCGATCTCGCCTGCGGTGGTGGGGATGTCACGCTCGACTGCGGGCGCCGTCTTGCGCGGTCGCTCGGTGGCCGAGAGATCGTGATGGTCGGCGTTGACTTCAGCCGCCGAGGTCTCGAACGCGCCGCCGCCCGCATCACAGCAGCCCGTGAGTCCTATGAGGGCTTGCCTCTGCGATTCACCTGCGTGGCTCGCGACATCGTCTCCAGTGGCTGCCTGCCTTGTGACGTCGCCATGAGTTCACTGTTTCTGCACCACCTCGACGACGACGCGGTGATTCGCGTGTTCAGGTCGATGGCAGATGCCTGTCGGATGGGATTTGTGGTGTCGGATCTCATTCGAAGCAGATTGGGTTTGGCACTGGCGATCGTGGGGACGAGCCTGCTTTCCCGCTCTCGGGTGGCCCGCGTCGATGGACCGCTCTCTGTGCGGGCAGCCCGCACCCCGGCAGAGTATCGGGCACTTCTCGATGCTGCCGGACTGGCCTCGGCGAGAATCCGCCGGACCTGGCCGGAAAGGGTGTTGATTTCATGGCGACGGGAGACGGCATGATCACAACAGCCTCGGGTGCCCGCGTGCCAGCCACGATGTTGCCTGAGGAGGCCGCCGACGTGTTGTGGCAGACGGTCGTGGTCGGTGGCGGTCCTGCCGGTGCTGCCGTGGCGATCCGTCTTGCTCGAGAGGGGCAGCGGGTGTTGCTGGTCGACCGGCAGAGCATGCCGAGGTCGAAGGTCTGCGGTTGTTGTCTGTCGTCGACCGCGCTTGCGGAACTCTGTGCCCTCGGATTCAGCCCTCAAGAAAATGGCCGGATCGCAGGGGAGGTGCCACTCACACGCGTTCGTGTCGTCGCCGACGCGCACGAGGTGACCCTGCCGATGCCGTGGTCAGGAACACTTTCGCGAGAGGCACTCGATTCGCAGCTCGTGCAGGTCGCCCGTGCTGCGGGGGCTCGATGGCTGCCGTGGATTGATGTGACTGGTGTGGAAGAACATCCCGGGGCGAAACCTCGCGTGACGTTGGCGTGTCGCCAACAGCATGGCGAGGCTCGCGGCGCGGGGGTTTTGCTGCAGGCTGAGACCGTCGTGCTTGCGACAGGGCTCTCCGATCACGTGCGTGTGCCTGGAGGGACGCCGCGGGCGATCGATCGCGGAAGCCGGATCGGTGTGGGCACCACCCTTTCACCTGAATCGGTCGATTTGCCAGTGGGCGAACTGCTCATGGCGGTGGGGCGTGGCGGGTACTGCGGCATCGTCCTGTTGGAAGATCAGCGCGTTGACGTCGCTGCCGCTGTCGACCGACAGGCTCTCGCTGCTGCGGGCGGTGTTGCGGAAGCTGTGGCTGCGATTCTGCAGGAGGCCGCCGGGGGGGCAGCCTGGGGCAATCGGTTGGGTGAGATTCTCTCGCGTGCCACGTTTCAAGCCACTCCGCCACTGACGCGGTCAGCTGCGGTCGTCGTTGGAGCGTCGGGGAGCATCCTGCGGGTCGGCGATGCTGCTGGCTACGTCGAACCGTTTACGGGTGAGGGTATGGGGTGGGCTCTTGCCGGAGGTCGATTGGTGGCCGACGCGTTGCTCACGCAATCATCCCCCGCGGAGGCCTACCGTCGCTCCCATGCCGCGTTCGCCCGCCGGCATCATCGCCGCTGTCGTCGCATTGCTGCGGCGCTACGGCATCCACGGCTCGTCGCTTCGGCGATTCGATTTGCGGCATCAGCTCCCTGGATGGTGAGGCCACTCGTGCCATTGCTCGTGGGGAGTCGACTTGGTCCAGGAACTCCAGTTGCATGAGCCTCGTGATTCATGGGATCGGCACGGCGACACCGCTGCTGCAGATCACCCAAGCCGACGCCGCCCGACTCGCGATCGACTTCGCCAACGCGGAGCCCGGTCGTGAGCGAACGCTCGCGGCCCTCTACCGGCAGACGCGGATACGGACCCGCGGGTCGGTGTTGCTTGAAGAGCCCGGTGCGAGCGCGTACTCGCAAACCTTTTTTCCTCCTGCGACAGCGGCGGACTCTGCTGGCCCATCGACGGGTGAACGCATGGCACGCTACGCTCGCGAGGCCGGGCCTCTCGCGGCCGCGGCCTCACAGGCAGCCCTCGCTGAAGCTGGGGTGACTCCTCACGCGATTACCCATCTCATCACCTGTTCCTGCACGGGATTTGCCAATCCGGGCGTTGATCTCGAACTGATGTCGGTGCTTGGTCTGCCTGCAACGGTCGCCCGGACCCATGTCGGGTTCATGGGGTGCCACGGGGCCTTCAACGCATTGCGAGTTGCCGGCGCGTTCGCTGCGGCCGATCCTGCGGCAGTGGTGCTCGTCGTGTGTGTCGAACTTTGCAGCCTCCATTTTCAGTACGGAACCCGCGGGGATCATGTGGTGGCCAACAGCATCTTCGCCGATGGAGCTGCCGCGATCGTGGCGTCTTCAGGCGGCTCTGGCCTGCCCGAGTGTGGCCGCCTGGTGGGGCAGCGGTCTCAAGTGCTTCCCGCATCCACGGAACAGATGGGTTGGTTTATTGGGGATCACGGCTTCGAGATGACGCTCTCACCTCGAGTACCCGATGCGATCGCCATCCATCTGCCACTCGCCATCGATGCCTTGCTCACGGCGGAGGGGCTCACTCGAGCCGATGTGACGTCATGGGCCGTTCATCCGGGAGGACCGCGGATTCTGGCGGCTGTCGGAGAAACGCTCGGTCTGTGCGAAGAGGATCTCCGCCACTCCCACGGTGTGCTCGCCGATCACGGCAATATGTCGAGCGCCACGATCCTGTTCATCCTTTCGCGTCTCGCTCAGGCACGGTGCCATGGGCCATGTGTGGCGATGGCGTTTGGGCCTGGCCTCACCGCGGAGGTTGCCTGCCTGAGGTTTTGAAGAGCCAGGGGAGGTTTGAATCTCTGCGGCGGGGCGGCTGCCGATGGCTGCGCATCAAACGTCAGGCGGGTGGCCCTTTTTCCGGGAGCGACGAGCTACCGCGTGGTCGTCGTCATGGTGCGGCGGACGGAGGTGCCTTCTTCGAGACCAAACAGGCCCCATGTCTCGTTGCGAATGCCTGTCGGTGACGTCAGGCTGACCCACCAACGCCCGTTGTCCTCACCGGGCGATGTTGGGGCAACACCGGCAAGGTCGAGACGCCCATCGAAATCAAAATCGCCGAGAATGACATTCTTCCAGTCAACTGAGCGATTCCAGGCGCCAAGCGGTACGGAATCGAAACCAAGAGACGACTCTCGAGCGTACCCGGCCCACCACTGGCCATTCGAGGCCCGGCCCACGATGTCTGTGCGGCCGTTGCCGTCGATATCTCCAAAGCGGACATCGACCCAATCGGTGGACGTACTCCAGCGCCCCATCAGTTGTGACGTGAATCCAACCGTGGTTGCACTTGCGATTGCCGCCCACCAGTTGCCGTCCGTGGCGCGACCGATGATATCGATCTGCCCATCGCCGTTGAAATCACCCGTCGCCACGTCCGCATAGGTTCCGCCATTCCAGCGTCCCATGCGGGTGTTGACCGCCAAGCCGCTGCCGTTCATCAGCGAAGCCCACCACACCCCAGTCGTGTTGCGGCCTGCGATGTCTGCGCGGCCGTCACCGTTAAAGTCGCCGGCGACGATATCACTCCACGTTGTGTTGTTGCTCCACTGAGCGACCAGGGAACTGACGAACCCTGGGAACTCATGGCGAGCGAAGGCCACCCACCAGCCGCCACCGGCGGTTCGCCCAGCGATGTCGGTTCTGCCATCGCCATTGAAGTCGCCGGTGAGCACGTCACGCCAGCCGGCGGTTCTGCTCCACTGCGTCATCCGAATGCTCAAGGAGGTGCCATCTCCCTGATTGATCGCCGCCCACCACACGCCACCAGGCGTCATGGCCGCGACATCGGGCATGCCGTCACCATTGAAATCGCCGATGACGGGGAACTGCCAATCGACGCGGTTCGCCCACGTGGCGAATGTCGTCGAGGTGAGCTGGGAGCCGTCGTTGAAGAGTCGGATCCACCGGCCATCGCTGGTCAGCGTGAATGCGGCCTCGGAGCTGGTGTATCCGCTTGGAGTGATCTGCTTAAGCGTGGCACCCTCTTCAAGCGACAGCGAACTGATCGCGACGGTCGAGAAGCCGACGTCGAGGACAACGCTCGCCCCACTTCGCACAATGAGCGGCCCTGATCCGAGCGCATTGACATGACGCACGTAGAGGGTGCCGGACTCAACATATGTTCCGCCAACATGGCTGTTCGCTTTGGCCAATACGAGCGTGCCGTCGCCCGTTTTGACGATTTCTTCGTTGCCGCTGTGGACGACATTGAGGAACTGCGTCTGCCCAAGTGGCACGTTGACGCCAACGAATACGATCGCCCCACTCTGCGACCTCCATCCGGCCGGGAGTGCGAACGGGTTGCCGAACACGCCATCAACCGTGGTCCCCGAGAGCTGCGCCCCGCTGAGATCGGCCCCTTCGAGATTCGCACCTCGAAGGCTGTTCGATTTCAGTTTTGCACCCTTGAGTTTTGTGCCAGAGAGGTTCGTTCCCGAAAGATTCGCATCGGTGAGATTTGCCCCAGAGAGATCCGCTTCTGAGAAGTTGACGTCTGTGAGGTTCGCTCCGCTGAGATCCACACCGGTGAGGTCGCAGCACGGCAAATGCGCTCCTGTGTAATCCCCACCGGGACCCAGAAGCAGCGACCCAATGAGGGCACGCCCCTGGGGAACGGTCGTCCTCGCGGCGTTGTTTTCGATGCCACCTCCAAGAATGGAAAAAGGCGACGTCGCCTGCGAGCCAATTGCAAGGTGATCGCCTTTGATTGCGATATTGCCAAACACGGTGCTGATGGCGGCTGCTGCTGCTTCGCCGATCGTGACCGCTGCGTTCGACGAGAGCACCTGCAGCAGCACATTGCCTGAGCGAGACGCAATCAGATCGCCGTCAATCGACACGCCGTCTGCACCGATGAAGCGAAAGTGCTTGCCGCGCAGTGCCGAGAGGAGAGCCACCGTTTTGGCTGAGACATCGATCTTTTCAATGGTCGCCCCATCAAAATTGAGGGCAACATCGGCGTCGGCATCGCGCACGGAAAGCTTTCGCAGGTGAGCGGCGTCGATGAGAAACGCAGCTCCGTTGTCGGCAGTCACGCCGGTTGCAGAAAGTCCAAGGCTCCGTGCTGCAGACTCCAGAATCGTGAGTTGATCATCGCCTTCGGGGTCGAGCCCTAAGAACTTGACTGCTGCGTTGGCAACGAACGAACGGATCTCGATTTGGTTTCTCCCTCCACCGAGATCGAGGTCGAGAGGCGCGTAGCCGTCAGCGAAACTGACGTTGTCGTGACCCGCCCCGAGAATAATTTTTCGAGGGCCGGCGCCTGTCCATGAAATCGCGTTCTTACCGCCCATGGACACGCTGTTGTTCGCTCCAAGGAGGAGCGAAACCGGCTTCGTCATCCGGGAGAAATCGAGTGTGGCGCCATCGAGCAGACCCGATGCGAAGAGGTCACCGCCGAAGTGGTCATCGAAGATGAAGGTGTAGTCGCCACCATCATCTGACGCCCGCAAGAACACGTCTTCAGCGAGGCCTGCGGCGACACGGGCCACCTTGCTGGCGATGCTGATGAAATCCTCGCTATCGCCTCCACTGAGGTAGTCCTTGACACCGGCTCCAAAGAGCGAGTCCTTTCCACGACCGCCGAGCAGCGTGTTGACGCCAAGGCCTCCGAGAATCGTGTCTTCACCGTCTCCGCCGTCGGCTTCGACAGGGGAGAGGATTCCCGTGCAGTCGATGACGTCGTTCCCGTGGCCCCCGAGTGCCACGATGTTGGTGACACCGGTATAGACCTGGGGCTCGGGGTTGCCGTCACTATCGACATACTGCGCGACACCATCGACATAGAACTGCACGCTCACGGTTTCGTTGCCAGCAGTGCCCCCGAGGTGGCGAATCTCAAAGTGCTCGTCGCTGACGCCCGCGGTCGCATCGCCGCGACGCGCGGCAGTGGGGCCCATGTTGAGAAACAGTGAGCCAACCGAGGCCGCCGACTGCGTGGGCGGCTTTGGATTGTTGTTGATGTCGAAGATCGTGAAGCTGCCGAAGTCGTGGCTCCAGATGGTGCGCCATTTAAAGGGTGTCAAAACCTTCAAATACGCATCCGCGGAGATACTCCCTTGGAAGTTGAAATTAAAGAGATTGAGCGGTGACGAGAAGTTGTCGCCGGCAAGTTGGATCATTTCGCCGAGGGTGAGACGTCCGTCGGAGCCACCGTTCGGCGTCATCGTCATGCCGATATTAAAGCGACCCTCAGCCCCACCCCTGGCTGCACCCGCGTTGAGCTCAGCACCGATGGAGAGATAGCCACCCGCGTTGATTCGAGTCGCAGAGCTATCGATGAACAGGCCATCCTCAATGACATCGAGAGCGAGGGCGCTCAGGGCTGCCGGCGAGAGGAAATCGGTGAAGCTCACCGCGGCTGAGGTGGTGCTGCTGGCAGCGTCGGCCACGCTATCGACTCCATCGAAGTTCGCTGAGATCGCAGACTGCAAAGCGTCGACGAAAACTTCGAGCCCTGCGGTGGTCATTCCCATGCCGAGCTTTGCCGAAGCATTGACACCACCTCCGAAAGTCATGAACAGCGGAGGAAAGATTGCAAACCTTGAATCAATGCTGAAGTTGGCGGCGAGCTCTGGGAAGGTGATCGTGAAGAGGTTCGTGGTTTGCCCAGTCATCAAATCGATCAGGGCTTCTGCGCTCAGGATGTCGAAGGAAATGCCCAAACCGCCGGAAACGCCGTAGCTCGAGTTGACGTTGAGAATCTTTTTGGAAGCGTTCGTGAAACTGTTGCTGTTTGAGCCTTGGTATTGCCCGAGGAAGGCATTCATCGCACTGACCGTTTGGCTCTGGCTCGGAAGTGATTTCTGCGCCATCGTTGGTTTGGATGCGGCGGTCGCTGCGCTGCGGAAGTCGTTGGCGAACGTCACCGCTGCAGCGAGTGGCACGCGATAGTTTTCACCGGGATTGCGGTTGATGTAGTCAACGGCGCTCGTGATGTCTTGAACCAAACGTGCGATCGCCGACACAGACTGCACAAAGCCGACGTTGGCTCCGCCGTATCGGCTGGCAAGGCCGAGAAGCGAGGTGTCACCACCAATGACGTCGCTAAGAATCGGAATTTGCGTGTCGAGGGCGTTGAGGAATGGTTGAACACCGCTGGTGATCGGGCCCAGTCGAGTGGCAATCGGCGCCATGTAGTCGGAGATGAATGAGCCAAGATCGATGTAGAAGTTTTCGTAGCTCAGCGATGGGTGGCTCTCGCCAACGCCCCAACTGAGGCTCATCGTGTTGCCAAACGTCGGGAGGGCTGCGGCCACCCCTCCGCCGGCGACTTTCATCTCGACTTCCATCTCGAGATCCATCAATGGGTTCGCGAGTGACGTTTGGAAGAGCGATGAAGCAGGCGTTTTGTTGAACTCCCGCAGAGTGACCTGACCGTCCCCGTTCGGGTCGGTCAGGGTGGTCGCAAAGCCCATGCTGAAGATGTCGCCCACGTTGGCGGACAGGCTACCCGTCAGAATGCCAACGGTGACTTCATTGGTGAAGTTGTCTGCCGGGCCCGCATGAAGCGTGCCTGAAAACTGGTTGCCAACACTGGGGGTGATGAAGTAGCCGTCGAGGGCATTGATACCAAACGTGAGGTCGACAGTGGCGGTGCCATTGGCAAGCAGTTTGAGCGCGGTCGCGTTGGTGAACGTGATCGGGATTCCAGGCATGCCGAGTTGGAATGGAATCTCGGTTGATGAAAGCGCGTAGTCGATGACCAGAGGAAACTCGACGGACTGGACGAAGCCACGGTCACCAAAATAATCGACGAAGTATTTCGCAGAATCGTTGTAGGCCAGGACTTGCCCATTCGCGTCGCGGAACACCGGAAGACTGCCGCTGGTGGGCTCGTTGGTGAGCGAACTGATGTAGGTGCCCGTGGTCAACACCATCGAGCCATCAATGACGAGCCCAGGTGTGGTGAGGATCACGTTGTATGACGTGGAGGCCTCGTTGAAGAGCTGTTCATCCGCTGTCTCTTGGCCAGCCGTGGGAGTGCTCACGCTCACGAGTGGCTCGCCGTAGCCGGTGCCGCCTGTGGTGACGGTGATTGAGGCGACTTTCAGGCCGTTGTTTCCGTCATCTTCCATGACCGCGATGGCGGTCGCGCCCGAGCCGGTCCCAGTAAGATCGGTGATCACGATCTGCGGCGCTGCGGAATACGACTGACCGCTACTGATGACGTTGATCTGGGTAATCACCCCCGCCGTCGTCGTGGCCGAAGCAGTCGCGTTTTGATCACACTGCGGAACAAATTGTGGGAGCGTCGCGACGAGGTGGTCGCCGATTGTGTTGTAGATCGAATAGGCAGCAGCAAACTCTTTGGTGCCGTCACCAACAACCACCTGCGTGGTCTTCTTCATTGATGCTTCGAACGTGCTCATGAGAACGGCGGCGAGGCTATCAAGGTTGGCGTGCGCAACGTCGGTGTTGCCGACCGCATCGGCAAGCGAGAGAGCAGCAATGGCGTCGTTCGTGATGTTCGGCAGGTCAATCAAGACACTTGGATTGACGCCGGGCTCAAGAAACCCCGAGAGCGGTGCGGCTCCGCCACCGATGCCGCCAATCGCAAACTCGCCTGCGAAACAGGTGGACGTTGGGTAATAAACGGGAAGGAACGCCGTGTATTCCCCTCCAGCGACTTGACTTGTCAACGATGCGGCGGTGAGCCCTGCGGCGAGCGTCGCCTCGGCGAGGCCTGTGGTGATCGCTCCATTGATGAGGGAAACCTCAGCGGGTTGGCTGGCACTCGCATCAAAAACGATAGGCATCGTGGCGAGCGTGCCTGCAAAGTCGAGGTTGGTTCCATCGATGCTCGCATCCGAGATCACCCAAGCCTTTGTCTGTGCTGAGCCTGAGATGTAACCGGACGTTACGTAGGAGAGGTCAACACCAGAACCAGATGATGCCAGGATGGTTCCGAAGGGAGCCTGCCACGACGCGGTAAACGACACCATCAAGTCGGCTGTGTTCTTTGGCGGGATTGCGATCCGCTCCAGCAGGGTTTGCCCAGATGGCAAGCCCCCAGCCAGCGAGGCGTAGGCCCCAAAGTCGAGGGCAAGTTGGGTTGTTGCAGAGGTAGAGAAACTCCAACTCACCGGATGAAGAGTGAGCGCGTAGCCCGACATGCCGCCGGCCGATGCTGCTCCATAGGCCGGACGAAACACACCGGAGCCACGTGCCCAGTTGATCAGCGCGTCGAGATCACCCGGAACGTTGCTGACGAGGGCAGCTTCGATTTCGTCGGTGAAGAAATCGGAAAATCCAGCAAGCTCTTGGAAGTTCTCTGGCACAAAGGGGAGCGGGCTGGCGAGCAGCCCTGCGGTGTTGGTGGCGGTGAGGCCTGCGGCGACCTGTTCGAAATCACCCGCCAACGTGGCGGCATCGAGAGAGAGCAGGCTCTGGGCTCCGCCCCAGTTGGCATTCGTCAGCGTCGCCTGGAAAGTGCCGTCGGCAGAGTTCGTCGCGGAGAGGGTCACCTGTGGTGTGCCGAGAAACAGGCTGCCCACGAGCTCGTCGACTTCATCACTGACGTCAACATCAAAGGAAAGGTCGTAGGCTTCGATCACCGCAGTCGTGGTTGCGGTTTGGGCAAGGAGCTGGTCGCTGGTCAGGATTGATTGCCAACTCCCGAATGATTCAAACGTGCCTGGAGTCGTCTGAAGTGTGAAGAGAATCTCAGGAGAAAAGCTATCCGCGGTGAGGCCAACGTCGACGTAGCCCACCTGAGCCGATCCGGTGAAGCCTGGATCACCACTCGCTCCGACAAGCTCCATGGAAAGACTGATGTTGCCAAGCGAGACGCTGCCCACGGTCGCGACCGACCAGGAGGAGGCAGGGAAGAGCGCCTGGCCAACGAGCGAGTCGTTGGATCGCGACGAGAGGTACCACACCAGAGGCGCGTTGCTGCCGGTCGGCATCACAATCGCCAGGTTCTCGGCGTGGGCCTGGGTCGGCGAGTCGACCGTCAGCAACGGTGCCAAGTAGGCCTGCAAGGTGTAGGCATTGGCGGCGGTGCTGCCAGTGCTCGTGGTGAGGCCTGTGGCTGCGGCATCAGCAAGTTCGGTGAGTTGATCGATCAGCTGATACTGGAGGCTGATTCCACTTTCCGAGGAGGTCGTCGTGGACCAGGTCGCCCCATCGAGGAAGTAAAACGTGTGGGTGAGTTCGGATGGTCCTTGAGGAGCCGCTGAAATATCAACCCAGGGAGCATCAATCTGAACCATGGGACTGACGTAGTTCGAGCCATAGCTGGTGAACACGATGTCGACCACGCGCCCTGCCTCAACGATGGCGTAGGCGGTGGCACCGTCTCCGAAGCCAACAGAGTCGACAATCGTGACGGACGGCGTGACCTGGTAGAGCACGCCGGGGCTCGTGATGACGGCTGCCCGGACACCGTCGGTCACACTTGCCACCGCGGTGATCGGTGGAGCAACCGAGACGTTTGGAGCCGACGTGTAGCCAGCACCTGCGTTGTTGATTTCGATCGCAGTGACCATCCCATTGATCACCGTCGCGGTGGCCGTGGCTCCTGTTCCACCGCCACCGCTGATCGTGACTGTCGGCGCGGCTGAGCCATAGAACTGACTGCCGTTGGTGACGGTGATGGCAGTCAGCGCACCCCCCTCAACCGTTGCAGTGGCTGTCGCTGGCGCATTGAACTCTGGCAGATCCGAAATCGAGAAGGTAATCGTCGGCGAGGTGTAGCCGCTATTGAGCGTGCTTGGAGGGCCGATGGTCACGACAGGAGTTGTGTAGCCACTGCCGCCCAATTCGAGGGTGATGGCGGAGATGGTTCCGTCGGCGGAGACGGTGGCCGTCGCCACGGCTCCAGTGCCTGTTCCCGATGCATCGGTAATGACGACGGAAGGAGGTGTGAGCTGGGAGTACGTGGCCCCGCCAGCAGTGATCGCGATCGCTGATACGACGCCATTACTCAATGTTGCCGTAGCAGTCGCTTGGTAATCGCCGACGGCGATGCCCGTGATCTTGCCGGTGTCGTCGATGAGGACGGTGGCCGTCGCACCAATGCCGGTGGCATCAATGATGGTCGCGACGGGAACAGGGACGAGGTCGAGAGCCGAGCCGGTGATCACCGTCGGTGGCGCGATGGTGATCCGAGGCCTCACATAGCCAGACCCACCGGAGGTGATTGTAATTCCCGTCACCACGCCGCCTGAGATGATGGCGGTCGCCGCTGCCCCGACGCCAGGGCCGTTTTCATCGGTGATGGTGACTTCGGGGGGGGCGGCGTAATACGCCCCGCCATCGACAACAAGGCCTCCGGTGACAACCCCGCTGGCCCAGCGAGCGGAGACCGTGGCCGGGGTGTTCCCACCTGAAATAGTAAATGTCGGCTGCTCGTAGTTTGAGCCAGGGCTCACGAGCGTGATGCTCTGCAGCCGACCGGTATCAGGATCAAGGTTCGCGGTTGCCGTGGCCCCACTTCCACTTCCGGTTGCGTCGATGATCGACACAGTCGGCGGTGTGGTGTAGACCTGCGTTCCCGTCGCGACATGAATCACATCTGACACGTAGCCATCAATGCCGAATCTCTGACTACCGGCAGAGACACGCACCTCGGTGAGCACGCTTGTGGTCACAGGAGCAGCGGATGCCTGCTGCTGTTGATTGGACAGTGTGACGCCGTTGGTCATCACGGAGGCATCGAGCGAAAGGGTAAACTGCCGGGTCGCTGCGATCGTGGTCTCTACATCTTCGGAACCGGAGAGGGCCAGGCCTGACACGCCTGGTATGGACAGATCGGAGATCGCCTCAGCGCCAATTTCGACGAACGCTGAGGATGTCGAAATGTCGGCGTAACTGACATCGATGACGAGGTCGCCCGCATACTGAAGGCTGGCGAGGCCGGAGGGGCTGGTTGCCTGCGTGGCATTGGTGAGAAAGGTGCAGGCAAAGGTTCGGCCGGCAACGACGGGTATCTGTGAGCCCGTGGCGGCACCTCGAAAGACATTCCCGATGGAGAGGTTTGTGCCCAGGGAATCGGACGCCAACCAGTTGCCGCCGGTCACGCTCGCCGCGCGGCCAACGACGCTCGGGAAGGCAGCTGTTGGTGTGATGGTGCCATCGGTGTCGATTTGCACCGACACTGTCGAGTAGCCCACGGCGAAGATGCCGGTTGGCGACAGGCTTGCGAGCAGCGTGGGAGCGAAATCAACCGGGAGGTGGGCGACCCCGTCTCCCACAATTTCTTGAGAGGTGGCTGCACCAAGCAGTGTGTACTGCGGGTTCGACGGGTTACCGTTAAAAGCAAAGAGCAGCGGCGTCACAAACGCCGAACCAACACCGGGGGGCAACTCAGCCTGCACCTGCATGGCCGTGGGAAGAAGCCGTCCGGTGAATGTGGTGCCTCCGTCGATCATCACGCCGCCAGACGTGGTGTCGAATACTGCGGCGTTTGCATCGGCCGCGGCGTCCCCGCTGGCGAGTGACGCGATGATGTCGAGCGAATGGACGCCCGTTGTTGCGAAGGAAGTCGTCAGACCGGTCGACACGACCGCGTCGGTGTTGGCAACGAGCCACTTCCCACCTGCAGTCGCCGTGCTCCGCATGGCCACCACCCCCGTACCAGCATCCTGGTAGCCAAACAGGTAGGTGGCGCCAGGCTTGAGATTTCCGAGTGTGGGGAAAACGACGGGATGCTCATTGAACCCGATTGTGGAGGCGGTGATCGCGTTGCCGATCGCTGCGACGGCGTACGCGGAATCACCGACGTTTTCGAGAAGGACCGGCGTGATGGTGCCAGTCGCTCCAGCATAGAACCGGACTGCCGAGGGAACCGCCGTGGTGGAGTATGCGGTCCCTGCGAACGCGTACGTGCCGAGCGCCTGGGTGTCGGTTTCGGATCGAGGAACCGCGCCGCTTCCCGCTTGAGAGAGGCCGGTAAACGCACTGAAGGCGTACCGCCGACCTGATACTAGCTCGCTGTTTTGTTGCGAGAACGTCTGCAAATCGGAGTTTGCGTCGACCGAGCCGGCAGTGGCGAGCCAGTCACCGTCGCCGCTGCTGAAATCGCCTCCTATCGAGCCGGTGAAACTGGCGACGGTTCCGGCTGCCACGGTCATTGCCCGATCGGCAAAGCCAAGGACGTAGGTCGTTGACTCATCAGCCACGAACTCAGGAAGGATGAGCGGCCAGGTCTGGAGGCCGGAGCGGTCGATATCGATGGACTGACCGACCGAGGCAATCGAGTAGGTGAGGGTCTCGCCGCTTCCCGAAATGGCGAACACCAGTGGAGTCACCGAGCCACCGGGCACGTTTGCCACAAACTGCAGAACGGCCGGGAGCGTGGCTGCGGAATACTCGTTTCCTGCATCAATCGCCACCTGCCCGCTGAAGGTGTCATTGTCTGGCAGGGCAGATGGAGCAGAGTTGCTGCCGATCACCGTGGGCTGATTGAGAACATCGAGCAGTTCACTGAGCGTGGAAAACGTGGGGTTTGTGGTGGTTTCTGCGATCAGATTGCTGTAGAGCGTCACGGCATCCACCGCTGACGCAGTCGTGGTGTCTGGATTGCCAATCCCTTCGATGGTGAGCGTGTGTGTGCCAGCGGTCAGCGCGAAGGTGGGGGTGGTGAACTGTCGCCAGGCGGCTGTCAGCAGACTGTCGCCTGAGAGCGTGAAGATGCTCGTGCCATCAATCAAAATGTTGATGCCATTCGCGGTCACACCTTCTTTTTGCACGGCCTCAAATGAGAGTTGGTAGGTGCCGGCGTCGAGCCCATCCAGCGTTTGCGTGATGCTGCTCGTGTCTTGGAGAAAGGCGGCCTGCTGACCGGCTGGTGCTGATGGAGAGAACCACTCGGTACCGTTGAGCGCGAGGCCGCTTGTGCCGCTAAACACCCACTGGCCACCGGTCGGCCTGATGGTGTAGGGAGTGCCGCCCGTGCCCGCGTAAGGTCCCTCAAAACTTCCGTTGTTGAGCTGCAGTGACGTGATCGGCGTGGCGAAAAACCCAAGCATCGCCAGCGCGTTGGCTTGGCGTGAACCGATCGGATAGTCACCAGAGGTTGGATTCAGCGGCTCCATGGAGAAGCCGGTAATCGAGGCGTCGGTGGCGTAGAACTCCAGATACCCTGGACGCCGCGGGACTTCTCGGCAGGCGAGCCCACTGCCAGCAAGTTGCTGCGTGAAGTGGTAGGCGATCGGCGCAGCCACCAGGCTCTCGCTCTCGAACACCCCCGTCAAATCGGTGGTCAGGTTCCCTAGGAGCTCGATGGAGGTCGCGACTTCGCCGCGGGTGATGACAAACGTGGCGCCGTAGTTGTTTTCGGGTATCCAGCCGGACACCCGGCTGAACGCAGCGATCGCGAGCACGCTCTCAGAAAGCAGCGCGGCCGTTGAATCCAAGCCAGTGCCCCAATCGTAAGCCACGACATCACTGGAGAATGGCACCGTGAGCCAGGACGACCTATTGAGTCCTGCGAGGCTTCCACCAGTGTTTTGCAGGCCGGTCGCCACCAGGGACGGAACATCGAGCTGCGCCAGCGACAGATAGTCGCCCATGTTTTGGAGGGTCCACGGCGGTTGGGCATAACTGCTCGTGCTTGCCCACGTTCGGATCGATTGTGGGAGCGTGACGGTGGGTGCCAAGGTTCCGGAAGGGAGTGGCTCGCCTCCCACATTGCCAAGAAAGGGCAGCGTCGCCCCGACGCTGATCGAACCAGACGAGGGGATGTAGTTGGTGGAGGGCTGTGTGTAGCTGATGGGGGCAACTGTGGTGCTCGTGGCGGTCGTGCCGCCGGGCGAGGTCGCCGCGGATCCCGGAGCCTTGAGGTGGGCAGAGGCACTGGCCGAGAGTGAGTAGCTTGCTCCCTCAATGCGGGTGTCGAGATAGCCAAGGCCAGCGTCGATCGCGAAATCGGCTTCATCGGAGCTTGCGGACCAGTCAGCGGTGAGGCCTGCGAGGAGATTCCCGGCCGAGCCGAGGGCGAGCGTCAGTTGGAGGGTGCCTGAGGCGTCCACAGGGATCGTGGCCGACGGACCACGGCGGAGTTTCAGCACCTCGTCGAGGCTGCCCGTGGAGAGCACCGCATGGTAGGTCTGCGATGGCCGCCAGGTGACCACGACGCCGTTTTGCGCGACGAGCGACGTGAGCGAACTGCTGAAGACGCCTTGGCTTGTGACCGGATTGCCCGTGTTACCGATCATCATCCGTGTGGCATCATTGCCATTGTCGGTCGAATCGGTGAGCGTGGTGCCAGAGGTGTCGTCGGCCTTGTAATACGCCAGCAGCCCTGTTGGCGAACCCTGCAGGGAAAGCTTGTAGTTGCCTGTGATCTCGTCGTCACCAAGAGCCCGCGACCAGATTCGCAGCTCGTCGAGTTGGCCTTGCCAGGCTGGAGCGTCAGCGATGTTGCTGCGACCCCACAGGTTTGAACTGCGGGGGAGGTTTGCCGGTTTGGTCACGCCAGAAAAGGTGTCGGTGCGGACGCCATCCAGATAGATCGCAGCCTCGTTGCCGGTGACAACCGCCGAGACATGGTGCCAACTGCCGCTGACAACCGTTGCGGTGGAGAGGAACTCGCTGCCGCCGATCCCCAGGGTGAGAACACCCGTGTCGCTGAGCGCGAGGGTGATATTTTCGTTGCCGACGCCGTCAGGCTCACCGAAGTCGATGATTGTTTGTGGGCCCTGTGACAGATCGGAGGAGGTGAACCAGGCCTGGACCGTGAAGCCATCGAACGCACCCAGACCAAGGTCTGGCAGTTCGGCAAACAAGGCACGGTCGGTGCTGCTTTGGAGGGCATAGCCGGCGGAGGTACTGATGCCTGATGTCGAGGGGAGCACCTCGGCCGGCCACGCCGTCCCTGAGGCGATGGCGGTGGCCACGGACTGCACGTTGGCGACGGTTGGAAACGGGTAGGCCGCGTCGAAGCCGCTCCACGTGGTCTGACCATTTCCCTCCACGTCGAGCCCGAGAATGTCGCTCAAACGGACCGGAAGCATCTGGCCAAGCGAGACATCTGTTCCCGGCACCTGCGGGAGCGCGTCTTCGGCAAGCCGCAGGCTTTCGGCAACGGTGGAGATCCCCGAGAAGGCAAACAGACCCGACTCGGTGGCAGAGATGAGCGATTGGCCAAACGTGCTGGGGTTGTCGAGCGGATTGGCGTCGGCGATCAGCGGATCGTTGGCCGAGAGATAGATAAAGTTCTTGTAGCCGGTCTTAAACAGCGTATCGATCGTGTCGCTGCCGAGGACGCTTGGGTCGCCCCAGGTGCCGATGTAGGGCACGAACGGATACTGCTGCTCATAGTCGCTTTGCTTGACGATTTCACCCGTCGAATACCAAGGCGAACCGTCTGGCTTGTAGGCGTACATCCAGAGTGAGTCGCCGCGGATCAGGATCCCGAATGTGGCGAACTGCTCCATCGGCGCTCCGCCGATGTCACTCCACTCGCCGAGCACTCTATCCATATAGGTGTCGTCGGTTGTCCAGCCAGTGCCATTCCCTGTGGGCAGATTGATCTGTGGCCCCACCTTGCCGCCGCCATTCCAGCGGGTTTCCATGATGTCGATTTCGCGGCTCCAGCCTGCATCGCCACCGGCAGGGCTGCCGTCGGAGTAGTAGGCCGAGCCCACGTCAGGACTTTTCCGTTCGGCGAGATAAAACGTTTCGCAGAAGGAGTTGTTCGAACTGCCGTCCGACCCAATTTTGATGTCCATCTGCCAGAGGCCGTCAAACCCGGAGCCGGGGCCGTATGAAGGCTGGTAGTTGGCATCGAGCGAGACTGGGTAGGCACGGCTGCCGTAGTTGGTGCCGCTGCCGTAGTCGACTGACATGTTCGACTGATACGCCGCACCATCCTCGATGGTCCACCGTCCGTCTTCCGAGCCGTAGTCAAGTGCCCAGAAACTCTGGCCCGGGGTCGCCGTGGCGGAGGTGTTACCCATGCCACTCGTCCAGCCATCGTTGGAGATGACCGGGGGGGCGAGATCGATCGTCAGGTCTTGCCAATTGACGGTGTAGCCCGACGCGGCAGAGTCGTCACTGTTGTATTGAAAGACGGCGAAGTGCGAGGCGTCGGAGAGGTAGTCATCGGTGCCATTGTTGAGCACCGAGACGGACGAGTGCCCGAGCACATCGCTGCCACTCGCCACGAGGATATCGAACTCGAAGTCGGTTCCGATGAAGCCCGACATGCTCGTGCCGGCAGGGATCACGGTGCCCGCAGCAGGGCTCGCGCCCGTGCCGCTGACCGAGGTGATCTCCAGGTCGTACGGAGAGTTGTTGTTCCAGCCCCAGGTGGTCACATCCAGCGTGACCAAGAAGCCGTTGGTCCACCACGGGGCGTAGTTCGGTGGCGAGGGACCGTAGGCACCATTGGCGCTGTAGTCGGCGTCGTAGGTGAACGTGAGCAACCCAGTGGAGTCGGCAGGGTTGTAGCCGTCGGGGTTGGGTTCGGTGCTGACGAGCGCCGTGCCTATCAGAGGGCCGTCGCTTGAGTCGCTGCGGACGTCGATCGAATAGGTGTCAAAGATGCTGTAGGGAGAATTCTGGCCAGGAGCGAGCACCTCGCCCGCACCAGGTTGGAGCCGGTTTCCCTGGGCCGTACCGTCATTGAACACCAGGTAGTAGTCGGTGTGGTTGACGAGGTTGAAGGCGACGTAGGGGTTGGTGAGCATCGTGCGGCGTTCGAGCTGCTCGATCGTGAACTCACGCACGCGACGCCGCTGCTGGAGCCGCTTGCGACGAACAGCGGAAGCGAGTCGTTGGTCTTTTGCGGTGCGGGGCGTGCGAGCCATACGCGTGTGAACTCCAGGTGATCTGCTGACCCGATCTGCGCGCAGCGATACCTGCTGCGGCGACAAGTGCCGGTTGCGTGGGGGAAAATTGAAGAATCCCTCTCTTCCGAGGTTAGAGGGAGGTCTTAGCAGTGGCACGTTCTTTTCGTGCATGAGAAGGCCGTTTCGTGCATCGGCCTCGCATGGAGGCCATGCGTCTCACCCTCTTGGAGGGGCGCCGCTGGTGGCTCGGGAAGCGAGTGGACGGGTTCCGCAAGAACGATGACACTCACGTCGGTTTGGGAGTCTCGGGGGCCGACCAACTTCACCCAAACGAAAGCGGATGTGCGAAGACCATAAAGAACGTGGTTTTTGAAAAAGAACGAAACCCCAAGCCTGACCACGCTGCCGCTGGAGTGAGGCTGTTCATGCTCATGAGGAGAGGTGCCGAATCATGAACCTATCGCAACTTCGAAGACACACGTTCGCTGCGGGGCTCGCTGTTGGCCTCGCCGTTTTTGGGACCGCCGCGGCCTTTGGCCAAGAGCGACCACGGGCTTCCTACTACAAAGATGGAGAAATCCATATCACGGTGCTTGGTGAGCCGGAGACGCGAGCCATCACCAAAGGCCACTGGGACTTCAAGCCGTCGTGGTCGACGACGGGCGACTACCTCGTCTTCTTTCGACGGTTGAAAAACGATCCCGAGGTGAGCAAGTGGATCACGGCCATGTGCGTCATCAAGAGTGACGGCACAGGGTTTCACCAACTCTCCGATGGCACCTTTACCGACTTCAATCCGACATGGACTCGCGATGGCACGAACACGCCCGTCTGGAACCGCAAACACCCAGACGGCGGGCGGTACTCCATCATGGCTAGCGCGATCGGTGCCTCGCCGGGACAAGAAGTCGCCCTCACAGACCCGAGTTATCACGCCTGGGTTCACTCGGCTCTTCGTGACGGCAGGCTGCTCGTCGCCGCCACGCCACCGGGACGCAGGCGAGGCTACTACCTCATGACGCCGCACGCTGGGGGCACGCCGACGTTTGAGCGGATCAGCTGTGAACTTGGTGAGACAGGCATTCTCGATCGCATCAGCGTGTCGCCGAGCGAGACGAAGATTTGCTTCGAATACCAAACGGGCTTCAAGTACGAGCTTCCTGGTCGCACGTTGTATGTGGCTGATTTTGACGCCATGCAACGCACGATCACCAATCTCACTCCCTTCGCCAATGCTGAGGGAGCGAAGGTGTGGTACGCCTATCCTCGCTTCACCAACGGTGAGGAGTCGATTGTGTTCCATGCCGGAGGGAAGCTGTTTCTCTACACGTTGGCCGACGGTTCGACGCGACAGGTTTCCACGGATGACGCAGCCGATTACCGCTACCCGCACGGGGAAGCGACTCCGAACTAGCACGAGGAAGCACGCAAGATGAAGTTCCGTTTGATGGCGTTGGTGATGGTGGGCATGTGTGTCGCCGCCCAGGCGGTGGGCTTCGAGGTGTTGGCCACCATTGAAAAACTTGATGCAGAGAACCGCGTGGCGGTGGTTTTTGCGAACGGACAGCATCGGACGGTCGCGATTGCCAGCAATGTCACACTGCTCAATGAAGATGGCAGCGCCCTTGCGGGGGGATTGCTTTCCCCTGATCTCAAGCCCGGCAGCCGGGTAACGTTAACCGTGGAGCGAGTCGGCAACGCGCCGGCCATTCTTGGCATCCGGCTTGGTGGCATGGCCGCACCGCCGGAAGGGGCGGCGTCGGTCGGCAGGCCCACGGTTGGCATGAAGCCACTGACCGAGATGACCGCTGAGGATCGCTACAAAGGAGAAGACGGAGGCCTCTACGGCGGTGGTCGAAACGAACCTCCGGAGACGCATGCTGCCTGGGCGCGGGATGTGACGGCCTCGATTGCGCCCCTTGATGCGAATGGAGCGCCGGCGGCAGATGGCGTGATTGGCCTGGTATCGATCAGCATGTCGAACGCCACGCAAGAGTATTCGCGATTCAAGCAACTAGCCGACGAGGACGCGGACGTTGCTCCTCACGTGGAGGTTGTCGACTGTGCCCAAGGTGGGCAGACGATGGCTCGCTGGGCAGATGCGAAGGCTTTGTGTTGGGATGAGGCGGAGCGGCGGCTGGCGAGAGCCGAAGTTTCGCGAGAGCAGGTGCAAGTGGTCTGGGTGAAGCTCGCGAACGCCGGGCCGAGCGGCGACTTGCAGTCACACGGCAAACAGCTCGAGCAGGACACGCAGGTCGTGCTTGCCAATCTCGTGTCGTTTTTTCCAAACCTGAAGATCGCTTATCTCGGCAGCCGTGTGTATGGCGGGTACGCCGATGGGCGGCTCAATCCAGAGCCCTACGCCTACGAAGGAGCCTTCGTCGTACGGTGGCTCATTCAGCGGCAGTTCGATGGCGACGCGGACCTCAACTTTGATGCCACGCGTGGCGAAGTGCAGGCGCCGCTCTTGCTGTGGGGGCCGTATTTCTGGGGCGACGGCACCACGCCGAGGGCGGGTGATGGCCTGACCTGGCAACGCAGCGACTTCGTGGCGGACGGCACGCATCCAAGCCAGTCTGGCCGTCAAAAAGTGGCCGAACAGTTGCTGACGTTTTTCAAAACGGACCCCATGGCGAAGACGTGGTTTCTCGCCAGCGAAAACTGAGATCCCGGCCTGGGACGAGGTGTGGCGGACGCTTGCTGTCGAGCGGCGGTCGCGTCATGCTCATGCCGCATGGTGAACCACATTCACGAAGGGGAAACACGCATGGGAGCCGGGAAAAGACTGTTGGCGTTGGCTGGGCTCGTGGCCGGGCTGTGGGGCGGGGCGGCCTGGTCGCAGCCTGCGCTCCCCGAGGGCTTTGTGGCCGAGCGTGACGTGGCGTATGTCGACGGTGGCGATGACGCGCAGGTGCTCGACATCTACTACGCGGAAGACGTAAGCGAGGCCAAGCCGCTGCTGGTCTGGATTCATGGTGGCGGCTGGCGGGGTGGCAGTAAAAACGACGTGCCCTGGATGCATCAGCTCAGCCGCGGCTACGTGGTGGCAAGCGTCGAGTATCGGTTTAGTCAGACCGCCATCTTCCCCGCTCAGATCGACGACTGCTTGGCCGCCATTCGCTACCTGCGAAAGCACGCTGCGAAGTATGGGATTGATCGGGCGCGTGTCGGCGTCGGAGGGGCCTCGGCAGGCGGGCACCTCTCGGCTCTCGTGGGAACCGCGGGGGGCACCGGCAGTTTCAAGCCCGTTGGCGGTCATGCCGACTTTTTCGACGGCGTGCAAGCTGTCTGCGACATCTTTGGCCCCACGGATTTCTGGACCGTGATCAAACAAGCTGAAGACGACCCCAACGTAAAAAACATTTTTCAGTGGAACGACGGCGATCCGTACTCGCTGCTGATTGGCGGCGGCCTGGGTGAAGAGAAGGAACGCTGCCTGGCCGTGAGCCCGGTGACCTACGTTTCAGAAAAGACGCCACCGTTTCTGATCCTGCATGGCGACCACGACACGCTCGTGCCCTATGCTCAGAGCGTGGAACTTGAGGAGAAACTCAAGGCTGCTGGTCGGGACGTGGTGTTGCAGCGGCTTCCGGGGGCCGGCCACGGTGGGCCTGCGTTTGGGTTGCCCGCGGTGCGGGAGTTGACCGACCGCTTCTTTGATCGGCATCTCAAGGGAGCCGATGTGGTGGTGGAGGCGCTGCCGGCTGAGAAAGTGACGGCTCAGTAACATGCACGCTTTGCCAGGATTTCTCGCGGGGTTGGTTGTATTCGGTGCCGGTCTGGTGACCTCCGCGTCGGTGTGTTTCGCGGAGGAGGGAAGTGCCGATCAGGCGCCCCTCTATCAGCCGCCCGCCATCGAGCCCGAGAAGATCCTTCCCGGGACACTCAAAGAGTTTCGCTTTACCTCCAGTCGTATTTTTCCCGGCACGGTGCGGGATGTGACCGTCTTCGTGCCGGCCCAGTACGACGGTGCGCGGCCAGCGTGCGTGTATGTGAAGACAGACGGATTCAATCCGTTTGAGCAGAAGATGATGGAGACGATGATCGCCACGGGGGAGATGCCCGTTACGATCGGCGTCTTCGTGCGGCCGGGCGATCTCCCTGCGCCCATGCCGGGGACGCTCGGCCGCCGCAACCGCGACTTTGAGTACGACGGTGTCAGCGACAACAAGGTGCGGTTTCTGACGGAGGAGCTCCTGCCGTTCATCGCGGACGAGTATCAGCTCAACCTTTCCACCGACGGCAACGACCGTTGCATCTCGGGCGGAAGCAGCGGTGGAATCGCGGCCTTTACAGCGGCCTGGAACCGGCCCGACGCGTTCAGCCGCGTCTACGCCGCGAGCGGCAGTTGGGTGGCGTTTCGTGGTGGGCACGAGTTTCCCACGATGGTGCGGAAGTTCGAAGCGAAGCCGATTCGCTCGTTTCTGACGACGGCGACCCGCGACATGGAAAACGTCGCCGGCGACTGGTTCCTGCTCGACCTTGAAATGGACAAGGCCCTGCGGTTCTCGGGCTACGACTATCAGTTTCGCGTGATCGATGGCCGGCATGTGCAGGGCTATGCCGAGCACTGGCGAGAGGCGATGGCGTATCTCTGGCGCGAGTGGCCGGAGCGTGTGCAGGCGGGGCCGAGTGCTCCGCGGGCGCAGGAGGTTTTGATCCCTGGTGAGGGCTGGGAACTCGTGGCGGAAGGGTTCAAGAGCACGCGAGGTCCGGCGGTCAACGCGGAAGGCGCGGTCTATTTTGCCGACACCACCAACAACACGCTGCACCGCATCGAGCCCGATGGCCGCGTGCGTGTGTTCGCCGAAGACGCCGCTCAAGCCCACTGCGTCACGGTGGGAGCCGATGGGGCCGTGTTTACGGTGTCGGAAAAGACCGACAAAGTGATGCGGTTCGATGCCTCCGGCCAAGGCACTGTCTACGTCGACGGGATTCTCGGTCACAGTCTGCTCGCTCGCCCCGATGGCAGCCTCTACGTCACCAGCAACGGCGACAAGCCGCACGGGCCGGGGAGCGTGTGGCTGATTCGGGATGGCGTGAAATCGCAGGTGGATGCCGGGGTCAAGTTCGCAACCGGCATGGCGTATCGGCCGGACCAGTGGTTGCTCTCAGTGGCCGAAGGGCACTCCAAATGGGTTTACAGCTATCAGATCGCGGATGACGGGACCCTGATCAATAAAGAACGCTTCTTCCATCTCTACGTCGCCGACTGGGATGACGATGCGGGCCCTGAATCGCTCTGCTACTCGATCGAAGGGCGGCAGTTCGTTGCCACGCGGGCGGGTATCCAGATCAGCGCCGACGACGGCCCCACGCAGATCATCCTGCCGGTCCCCGACAACAGCCGAGTGACGGGTGTGGCCATCGGGGGTGCTGACATGGATACCCTCTACGCTTTCTGCATGAACAAGATTTGGAAGCGAAAGATTCGCCAGCACGGCATGGGGGCGTTTTCTCCATGGACCGGCGTGAAGGCAAACGCTCTGTAGGACTCGCTGCGCGGCTTGCGGTTGGCCGCATGGAGTGTGGGAGCGGAGGAGGAGTTGCCATGCACATGCGCCTGTGTGTCTCCATGGTCGTGCTGTCGTTGCTCCTTTCGCACACCATGGCAACTGGCGAGGGTGTGACGGTTGTGAAATCGTTGCCTGGCAATCAAGGACCGGGCTGAAAGGCGTCGATCGATGCGGCAGGCGCTGTGGGCGTGGAACATGTTGTCTCGTTCGATGTGGTCGGTTTCGTTGCCCGTGACAAGGCCAGTGGGGAAGAGCGGCAACGATTCTCGGCCGCCGAGTTCTGGCGGAATGTTGAGCCAGTGGGATCTTTAATCCCCCACGCCAATGCAAACGATTCGCGGATCGTTTACGACCCGCTCTCCGAGCGGTGGTTTTGCAATGGTCATCCAGATTTGCAACAGCCGGTGAACTGCTACGTACTTCCTAAGAAGGATGCGATCGCCGAAAGAGGGCCCGTGCTCGACAATGCTCAAACGTTTTCGGGTCTGCCTCTCAGCACGATGCCGTCGCTGGAGTTCAACCCCATGAAGCCCGCTGATGC
>JAPOIM010000057.1 GCA_029978905.1 Planctomycetota bacterium | reverse complement strand
ACGCGGGGCCACGGTGAGGTTTCCGGCGGCAGGTCAAAGGCGTAGGGCGTGGGCTCCGAGAGAGGCTGAGCGCGCACCGCCGCCGCTTCCAGTTGCATCGCCGCTTCCGCTTCAAAGCTGATCCTGTGCTGCAGACCGGTGAGGGAGGCGACGGCATCGAAGAGCCGGCCCATGCTGGTGCTTTGTGGGGAAGCGATGCCAAGGGCCGCCTGCCTGCCAACCAGCGCGATCGCGTCGTCGCTGGCTGGCTTGACGGGTGCAGGCCAGGGGCGTGGGGCGGAAGGTGTGGGGAGCTGCGAAAGAAACCCGAGGGCGGCTCGCCAGGGCTCGCGGAGCGCCGCCTCACCTCCCGGGAGCGGAAAGCGGGCAAGGTGTGCGACGCGGCGAATGGCCCCCGCATGCACCAGCAGAAACTCGCCTCCCTGGATCGTGCCGTCGCGGCCATAGCCGGTGCCGTCGAAGCATGCCACAAGGACGGGCTCGTGCGTGTTGAGGGAGAGGCCATGCTCGCAGAGGAGCGAGGCGGCATGGGCTTCGTGATGCTGCACCTGCACCAGCGGCACTCTGCGGGCCGTAGCAAACTGCCGCGCCCACGCGGTGGAGAGCGCGCCTGGGTGGAGATCCGCCACGATGCGGCTCGGCTGGGCGCCGTAGAGCGCGAGCAGGTGTTCGGCGGATTGTGTGAGGGCGGTAAACGCCTCGGGGCTCGCGAGGTCGCCGAGGTGGGGCCCGACGATTGCCTGCCTGGCGAGGGCAAGGCACAGGGCACCTTTGAGGTCGCCGCCGACTGCGAGCACGCATGGTCCGTCATCGGGAAGCGGAAGCGTGGTTGGTGCGTGGCCTCGTCCGAGGCGGGTCGGCTGTGGCATGCCTGCCACGCACCGCACCACCGAATCGTCGCAGGGCACCTCAATCGGCCGGTCGTGCATCACAAAGCCGTCGGCGAGGGTCGCCAGCCGTGAGGTGGCATCGGTGTTGGTGTGGGCGATCGGCTCGTCGCTGAGATTGCCGCTGGTGACGACCAGCGGTCGGACGGGTTCGCCGACACATTCGATGAGCAGCCCATGCAACGGACTTGAGGGGAGCATCACACCCACGAAGTCACTCTCGGGAGCGACGGTGTCGGCCAGGGAAAGCAGGGGTGGGTGGCGTTTGGGAAGGAGCACGATGGGGCGCGAGGCGTCTTCGAGAAAGCGGGCCGACTGGTCATCGACGTCGGCCAGCATCGCGGCGGAGGCAAGATCGGGCACCATCACGGCGAAGGGCTTGCGGGGGCGATGCTTCCGGGCGCGGAGGCGGGCCACGGCACCCGCGTTCGTGGCGTCGCAGATGAGATGGAAGCCGCCCACACCTTTGACGGCGAGCACCGCTCCGGCGCGAAGCGCGGCGCGGGCGATCGTGATCGCATGCTCACTCAGGTGCACCGCGTCGCTGCGGCACACCGCCAGGCCGTGCGCGTCCCCCGGTTCGGAGTACCACACCGCGGGGCCGCAGTGTGGGCAGGCGATCGGTTGGGCGTGGAATCGGCGATCGGCAGGGTCGGCATACTCGCGTGCGCATGCCTCGCACATCTCAAAGCCTGCCAGCGTGGTCTGCGGACGGTCGTAGGGCAGGCCGGTTTGAATCGTCAGTCGCGGGCCGCAGTTGGTGCAGTTGAGGAAGGGATACCGAAAGCGGCGATCGCTTGGGTCGTGCATCTCCGCGAGGCATGCCTCGCAGGGAGCGACGTCGGGTGAGATACCGGTCTGCGTGGCCCCGGCAGTCGAACTGGGGCGGATCACAAACGCCTGCTCGAGCCCGGTCGCCTCGTGCCGCGAGGCGACGGCGACTCCGCGCAAGGTGATGCCATCAATCCTGGCGAGCGGGGGAGCTTCGGCCTGCATGCTGGCGAGAAAGGCATCGAGCGCGGCGGCAGGCCCTTCCACTTCCACCTGCACGCCACCGGGGCCGTTTTGCACCCAGCCAGCGAGGCGATTCCGGCGGGCAAGCCGCCACAGGAACGGCCGAAAACCGACCCCCTGCACGAGGCCCGTGATCGCGAGCTGCCGACGTTGAATGATCTCGCCCATCCCGCACCCTGCCTGTGCTCCCTACGATAGCGAGAGGCCGCCTACGCGGAATCCGCCCACGAGGAATGTCTGATGCCTGTGTTCGACTACCGTTTCACCGTGCCCGCCAGCCTGGAGGCGGTTCGCGATTTTCATCGTGACACCTCGGCGTTGAAGACGCTCACGCCACCCCCCACGATTGTGCAGCTGCATGCGATCGAGCCGATGGCTGAAGGTTCGGTATCTCGCTTCACGCTCTGGGTGGGGCCGCTGCCGCTGAAGTGGACGGCGGTGCATCGCCACGTGACCGACCATGGCTTTACCGACATCCAGGCTGAGGGACCAGCCGCCAAGTGGGAACACACCCACACTTTCACGCCGCTCGCCGAGCAGCTCACTGAGATTCACGAGCACATTGAATACGCACACAAGCGAGGCTTCTGGGGGGTAGTGACACGGCTCCTCTTCTCGTGGCCAAACCTCTGGTTCATGTTTGGCTACCGCTGCTGGATCACGAGGCGAAAACTGCGGTCGTCACGGAGGAGCGGCGGGCCCGCGTGAGCCGAGGCCGTTTGGGGGTACCCCCTCGCACTCGGCGACGCAGTGGACCAGCCGCGCGGTGGGCGGCCCCGCCAGTTCGGCGGCGGTGATCGGCTCAAAGGAGACAAGCTGGGCACGGACAATGTCGGCCGAGGCATCGGAGGCATCCATGCCCGCCACGCAGCGCGCCTCGACGCGGGCAATCAACTCGCGCTCGGAAACCTGCGGAGAGAGCCAGGTGAGTGACACGCCCGCGTTGGCAGCAGCTTTGGCGATCAGGTCGCGCTGCCAGCGGCGCGTGCAGGCGGCATCGATCACCACGTTCGCGCCATTGGCAAGCATGCGTCCGGCAAGCGCCGCCAGCCGCTCGTAGGTCTGCTGTGTGGCGGTAGCAGAGTAGAGGGCGTCGCTGTGTTCGGCTGACGTGGGGCGGTCGGTGGGAGCCATACCGAAGAGCCGTTTGCGTTCCACGTCGCTACGGAGTTGCACCGCACCAGTGGAGGCCACCAGCGCTCGAGCGAGCGTTGTCTTGCCGCAACCGCTGACGCCACAGGTCGCCACGAGCGTGGGCGTGCGACGGGTGGCGAGGTGTTCGGCAAGCGCGAGATAGCGATCGCTCTCGGCGTGGGCGGCGGCCACCTCAGCGCTCGGCTGAGAGCCGCGGATCGCCGCGATCGCCGACCGCACAATCGCCCGGTAGACCAGATAGATCGGCAGGACGGCCGTCGCGTCGTGATCGCCTGAGGCCTCAATCCAGCTGTTGGTCACCGTCGCGGCCAGGTCGTGGCGGTTTCGCGACATGAGGTCCATCGCCAAAAACGCCACGTCGCTGGCGACGTCGATCCACCGCAGCACCTCTGAAAACTCGATCGAGTCAAAGGCCAAGAAGCGGTCGGCATGGCACACGAGGTTGGCGAGGTGCAGGTCGCCATGACACTGCCGCACGCGTCCCGCCGCTCGCCGCTGTGCAAAGGCCTCACGCCGCGCGTCGATCGCTCGATGCACCCACTCCTGCAACGCGTCGACACGATCGCGCCGCTCGCCGCGGTGTGTGCGAAGTTGATCGAGGTTCATGCCGATCGTGTCCGCCACCGTCTCGCAGGTGCCCCAGGGAGTGTCGTGGTC
The DNA here is from genome assembly GCA_029978905.1 of Planctomycetota bacterium. GTDB lineage: Bacteria > Planctomycetota > Planctomycetia > Pirellulales > UBA1268 > M30B53. The sequence goes on along the minus strand of JAPOIM010000057.1, from coordinate 23,671 downwards.
GGCCACTTCCAAGCGTTCCTGCACGGCGGCGATATCGCGAGCGAGCCGGTCAGCATCCCCTGCGGAGAGGCCGCCAGCCTCGAGCACCCGATCAAGTCGGTCGTCCTCGTCAAACTGCGTCAGCCGCACGGCCCACTCGGTCGCTGTGCCCTCTCCCTGCACTCGCGCGTCGGTTGCCGGCCCGGTGATCGGCACGGCGGCCTGGTAGATCTCGGGTGCGAAGCGGCTGTTGAGCCGCACTTCCTCGTGGCAGAAATGGCGACGCTTCTCCACGGTGCTGAAGTCGAGGAAACCCAGATTCACCGGCTTCTTCACCTTGTAGGCCGTGCGGCCGGTGAGAAAGACCCATGAGATGTGGGTTTCGACCAGACGCACCGCATCGACCGGGTGCGGGTAGGCCTCAGGAGAGAGCAGTCGGCGGACGAGGGGCTCAGGGTGCATCGCCTGAGTATCGCATGCGGCTCCACGCGCTGCTGCACGCGCCCCGCGCGATCTAGGGCGAGGTCGCCTGCACACTCACACCTTTCAGGGCGCGGCGTGCGGCGGCGGCTGCTTCAGCACGGCGAGAAGATCAAGGATCTCGTCGGCGGTGAAGTGATCGAGCAGTCCCTCGGGCATCGGTGAGCGGGCGGTGGGTAGTGAGTGTTCGATGCGATCTCGGTTGACGACCACCGTTTCGGCCGTCAGGGGATTGATCTCGATCGTAAGTTCACGGCTGTTGACCCCGACCGCCCTGCCGGTGACCACCGTGCCGTCATCGAGCACGAGGGTGGCGAGGGCATACTTGGGATCAATCTGCCGTGACGGTTCAAGCATTGATTCGAGCAGTGCCCGCGTGTCGTATCGCCGGCCGACAGAGGTCAACTCAGGTCCGGTGTGCGTGCCTCGGTCGCCGTAGCGGTGGCACGTGAGGCACCCAGCGGACGCCAGCACGCTGAGCCCCGCGGCAGGGTTGCGGCTGGCGAGGTTGGCGTCGTCTGGGCGGGCGGTGGTGAGCAGCTCCTCCACGCTCCAGTCGCGGACAAAGGGCCGCGCCGGCCCCGCGTCGATGCCCTCCTCCCGCCAGGAACGGTCGAGCGCCGCCCACGGTTCGGCGAGGGATGTGAGCAGGTCCCCCGACCAGGTGGCTTGGAAGTCGCTGCGGAGATTTTGCCACGCCGTCTCAACCAGACGCCCACCCGGCATCCCGCGCGACCGGTCGAGCCAGGCCACGACCTCTGCGGCAGTGTCGTGCGACCAGCCGGCCGAGATGCGGCTGAGCGTTTTCGCACACTGGAGCTGCTCTTCTTGTGTGGGAGCGGCGGCCAAACTTTGCAGCAGCCAGCCGATTGCCTGCTCACTCTCCAAGGCGACGAGCAGTTCGCCTGCCAGCCAGCTGACCGCGAAGCTCGTGGTGGGGTCGAGCTGTTCGAGTCGCGCGAGGATCTCGGTGCGATCGTCATCGCTGGGCATGCCTTGTCGGATGAGGGAGAGCTCGAGGATCCGCAGGGTTTCGGCGAGGGCGTCGGGCGTGAGCGATGACCATGCCTCGGTGAGTACGGCCTGCCGCACCATGGGTGCCGAGTCTGGTGCTCCCACGCGGGCGAGTGCCAGGGCCGCAGTCCGCCTGGCTTGGGGGTCGTCGAGCCGGGCTGGTAGGTCGTGCCATCCCGCAAGCGGCTGCCGTTCCAGAGCCACGCGGGCGGCACTTCGCAGCCAGCGGTCGGGCGAGCCCAGGTGGCTGGTGACAAACCACAGTTCGGCAGGGTCAGGAACACGCTGCAGGTCTTCCAGCCTGTGCCTGGTGGCACGGGCGGCGGCAGCGACGGTGCTTGCGGCTCCGCTCACAGCGTGTGGCGCGGGAGCGTCGACCTCACCTGTCCATGTCACCCGGTAGAGTCCCGACTGCGAGCCTCGGCCACCGGTGATGAAATACATCGCCTGATCGGGTCCGATCGCCATGTCGCAGATGTTCAGCGGCGATCCTTCGAGAAACACGTCGGCGGTGGCTGTGTAGGTCGATCCCGCGGGCGTGAGGTCGACCACGAGCATCCGACCATGCTGCCAGTCGGCCATAAAGAGGGCGTTTTGGAAGCGCTTCGGCCAGTCGGTGTCGTAGCCAAAGAGCATGCCGGTGGGGGAGGCAAAGCCTGTGTCGAGCGTGGAGGGAAGGCTGTCGGCAAAAAACGTAGGCCACTTCCCGCTGCCCCATCGCCAGCCATACTCGCCCCCGGCCACCACATGATTGAGTCGCGTGGGCCGATACCACGGTAGGCCAGCATCCCACTCCATGTCGGCGTCCCAGGTGAAGCATTCCCCTTCGGAATTGAAGGCGAGGTCAAAGGGATTGCGGAAGCCGCCCGCGAGCACCTCCCACGTACCGTCGCTGGCCCCGTTGGACTCGGGGTCGAAGCTGACGACGTAGCCCACGCGGTTGTCGTGCCCGAGATCGTGGGGGCTCGGCAGGAGCCAGTCTTCATGAGGATCGCGGTAGGGCGACGTGGGCGATGGCATGGTGGGCCGCTGCACATCGTTGCCGATCACGACATACACCTTGCCGTCGGGGCCATCGACAATCTGGTTCATGCCGTGGCCGTAGCGACTGGCATAGGGAAGCTCGGCGAGTGTCTGCCGCTCTTCAAAGATGCCGTCACCATCGCGGTCGGTGAGCCGCACGAGTTGCTGGCTGTCGGTCGCCACCACGTACAGCGCGTCGTGGGCGGCGAGGATGCCGCGGCAGTGGCGGAGGTCTTCGGTGCCGCTGAGGCGTCGGAAGGCCAGCGGCTCGTCGTCTGCCGATGCGTCGTCGTCTGCCGTCGCGGGCTCGAGCACGGCTGCACCGGCAGAGTCGAGCCCTAGGAAGATCCGCCCTTGGTGGTCAATCGAAAGGCTGATCCAGGAATCTTCGCCAACGGCTGCCGACCGCACCAGTTCCACGCGAAATCCCTCCACCGCGCGGATCGACTCGGGCGAAGTGGCCTCGTGCTCTCCCGCAGCTTGGCCCGGTGTTGCCACCAGCCACGCGAGCAACGCCATCCACAAGAGAACTGTCGACGTGACCATGAGTGGCGATGCTCCTGAGGGTCATTCCTCTGACGAACCAGACGAGTCTTCTTGATCTTTGCCTTTGCGGCGTCGCGGTTTGGCCGCGGGGGAGCGGCGGAAGACTGCCACCACATCCTCGATCGGCACCACGTAGAGCAGGTTGGTCTGCTCGAAGTCGACCGGAATCGAGTTCTTCGGATGAAAGAGCACCTTGTCGTACTTCTCGATCGGGAAGTCGGCGTCGCGCTCCACCTGCAGGCTGACCTCGACCACGCGTCCGGTGATCGTGGGAATCTCGGCCTTGTCGGGGAGCACGATCCCGCCGCGGGTCGTGGTGCGGCCCTCGTCTTTGCGGATCAAGACCCGCATGCCCAGCGGTTCCACGAACTCGTTGTCGTTCACGCAATTGCTCCCAAGGTGTGGCGTCGTGCCTGCCCTCAATCCTGACCCGCACTCGCAGTGCTGTCGAGGAGTCTGGCTGCGGGGCGTTGAGCGAGCGGCATGAGGGCAACCACCAGCAGCACCGCGGCGGCGATGGTGAAGGCGAGGGCGTTGGGTGTGCGGCCGGTCCAGGGAAGCCAGGGCCAGGGGAAGTGGAAGACGGCAAGGTTCAGCAGGAAGTAGGTCAGCGTGGTCAGGAGCAGGGGCAGGGCGAGGGCTCGCGCGGAGCTCGTCTGCGTGCGGGATCGCCCGATCAACCAGACAGCGAGGGCCGTGGCCAGCAGCATTGGCACCACGCCATACACACTCCAGCCGAGGAGTGGCTGGCTGCCGGGATCGCTGCCCACGAGCATCGTGATGGTTTTGGCCGCGATCGGCAGGAGCGTGATCGGCAGCATCATGAGAAACGGGCTCCACGCGCCGCCGGCCACGGCCACCAGCGGCAGGATGCCCGCCACCAGGCCATGGTCGTAGATCTCGTTGAAGGGAGGCCTCTCCACCATTTCGCAGAGCACAAGCAGGATCACGTGGGCGGAGAGGAGCAGGACTTCGGCGGGGGGCGCGAGATCGATGCGTGGAGCACGCGGAGGCGGCGGGGAGCCCGCCGGTGGCAGACCCAGCAGGTGCTGATTCCGCACCAGCCCCAGCCCAAGCACGCTCCCCATCACCGCGCCGAAGGTGGTCTCCATCCAGTTCCACCAGTTCATGAAGCCATCGAGGGTGGCGAAGGGGCCAGCCGCAAACCACTCGCGGTTCCAGGCGTGCGAGGCCTGCAGTGACTGGCCCAAAGGAAAGCCGAGTGCACCGCCCAGCACACCCCACAGAGCCAGCGATCGAGCAAGCGGCTCGCCACGCACAAGACCCAGCCAGGTCCAGCCGCCGACAAGCGCCAGGAGCATGCCACCCCAAACCTCAGGCCGAGGCTTGAGGCTTTCGTTGTCGGGCTCCCAATGCCAATCTGCGGAAAAATAGACCGCAGGCAGCTGGCGGCCGGCAGGATCAAACGGGGTGTTGAAGAGCCAGACGCCAAGGAAGAAAAGGCCGACAAGGGCGACCGCCAGGCAGAGCATTTCCAGCCAGCCCACCCGTCGCCTGCCAAGACCTGTTCCAAGGAAGAGCCCCGCGAAGCCGATCCACAGCCCTCCCTTCACGGCCAGGCCGAGCATGCCCCACGCGGCGGCGGAGGCGTTGCCGATCACCGGTGCGTTTTGCGTAAGGCCGATCGTCTGGCCATACGTCATCGATCCTCCAAACCCCATGGCGATCGTGCACAAGGCCACGGCCCGCGCCGCCGGCAGCAGGGCCGCACGTGGAGCGAGCCGTACCACCAGCACGAGGCTCACGAGCAGTCCCGCGATCATCGCGCCGGTCTCGTGGCCGTACTGGCCGCGGATGCCCCAGGCCATTCCTCCGGCGGCGGTGGCCGCGAGCACGGTCAGCCATGTGGCACGCGGTGCTGGGTCGATCACCGTCTGCGGGGATGACAGCGGGTCGGCAGCGGCTTTGCTACGCTGTTCGGTCATGAGTCCTCCTGGCAACACAGACGAGCGGTGAGAGCACCCCAATGAAGATCATTCGTTTTCTGGATGCTGATGGCGAGCACCTGGGCACGCTGCATGACGACGGCCGCGTGACGGTCCTCGAAGGAACGCTCTTTGACGACCTGCACGACACCGGCCGCGACGCGACGGTGACAAAAGTATTGGCCCCCCTTGAGCCTCGAGACATCCTCTGCATTGGGCTCAACTATCGCAAGCATGCCGCGGAGGGTGGGCAAGCGATCCCCGAGCATCCAGTGCTCTTCATGAAGAACTCCGGGGCTGTGCAGAACCCCGAGGATCCGATTCGTTTGCCTCGCGTGCTCGCGAGTAACAGCGTCGACTACGAATGCGAACTGGCCGTCGTGATCGGTCGCACCTGCCACAATGTGAAGCGTGCAGACGCGCTTTCCTATGTGCTTGGCTACACCTGTGCCAACGATGTTTCCGCCCGCGACTGGCAGCGAAACGGCGGCGGTGGGCAGTGGTGCCGCGGGAAGACGTTTGCCACGTTCTGTCCGCTCGGGCCGGTGCTCGTGACAGCCGATGAGATTCCCAATCCGAACGACCTTTCGATCCGCACCGTGCTCAACGGCGAGGTGATGCAGGACTGGACCACGAGCGACATGATCTTTGATGTGCCCACGCTGATTGAGTTTCTCTCGGCGAGCACCGTGCTGCGGCCGGGCACCGTGATCCTCACCGGCACGCCACACGGCGTCGGCTTCGCCCGCACGCCCCCCGTCTTCCTGAAGGCCGGGGACAGCGTGACGATCGAGATCGAAAAGATTGGCAGCCTCACCAATCCGGTCGTTGAGGAAGCGGTGGCTGGCTGACCGAGTTACCGAGAGCCCGTCCGTCGCACGTCGATGGTCTCAACGGCGACGGTCTTCTGGCGATGGTCGTCGATCCCTGCAACCTCAAAGGCTGAGCGGGCTGTGGGGAAGCAGAGCGACACGCACAGCGGTTGGTCGGAACCTGCAGGGAGCTCTGCAGTTGCTGTGACGCGCACGCCTGCGGGGTGCGGCGCGATCTGATGGGCGACGGGGACGTTGTTCACCAGCAGCTGCATCCCTTTAAGCACTTCGGGGCTGATCACCGAGAGGATCGACAGCGAGATCTCGAGGTCGCCTGCGGCGGCGCATGGGAGCACGAGCGACGAGAGCCGCTCAGGCCCACCCCAGCGGCACGACTGTGCTGGGCCCCCCTCGCGTTCGTGCCAGCCCGTGCCCACGAGCGGATCGTCCATGGAGAAGCGACACGCTGCACCCGCGGCGAGCGGTATGGCTGGGGCCACGGAGATGCCACGAAACGCTCCCTGCTTCCAGTCGGCGAGCAGTTGCCAAAACCGCACTTCACCCTCGGCGTAGAGCGCGGCATCGGCCTGGTTGAGCGCGGCGAGCTGGGGGCGAATCTGCTCCTTCTCCGCGGCCGACAGCCGGCGGTCATCCCGCGTGACATTGAGTCGCTGGCTGCTGAAGGAGTTGCAGAAGCCCATCGCCGCCGAGAGGCAGGCCGCCATCTCGGTCATACGTTCGGTGAGGCCGACGTAGTCGAGAGCGGCAAGGTTTTCCCGAGCCTTGGCGAGCAGTTCGTCGCGAGGTGGATTGGCCGTGTGGTCCGCCACGCCACCGAGCATCTTCGTTTGGTGGTCGGAGAGCCGGTGCTGGTGTTTCTCCACGAAATCGGCGGCAGGCATGGTGCGTGCATCGAGCACGAGTGCTCGTCGGACGTCATCGAGCGACGCGATGTGCACCTCGGGCACGCGCCGCCAGTGTTCAATCATCGAGAAGCATCGCTGCACCGGGTGTCGCAGGAGGGTGACCACGCGGAGCGACGGATCCAGCTCACGCAGTTGCGTGACATAGGAGTAATCGAGGTGGAGTTTGGTGATCAGCCGCAGGCTTGCGAGACGCGCGAGGAAGGCCTCGCGGTCAGCCTTCAGGTCGTGCAACTCGGCAAAGCGGTCGTCACGGATCGACTCGTCGCGCGCGTAGTTGTTTTCCAGAAAGCGATAGAACGACGTGCCACCTGTCTTGAGGATGTGAAGGAAGAACAGCCGAGCAGGACCGGACGTTGGCATAAAGGTGGCGTAGCGATGTGGTGAGGAACGCGAGCGATTTTTCAGGGCATCGCGGGGTGTGTCATGGCAGCTTGCGTTGGTCGAGTCGCTCGCCAGCAGGCACGCGGACCGGGATGTCGAGGCCGCCGCTCGCGTCGAGTTCGCGGAAGAGCTGCGCCCGCATCTGAGTGGCCCGCTCGGCATAGGCGGGCACGCTGATCAGGTTGTGCCGTTCGTCGGGGTCGGTCTCGAGGTCGTAGAGGGCGTCGATGTCCCACACGCCGTGGTGGGAGATGAACTTGTAGCGGTCGGTGCGGAGGGCGAACAGGGACGGTGTGGCGGGGAAGTTCCACTCCCAGTGGTATTCGTAGAGCATGTGGTCACGCCAGTCGGCGGGCTCTTTCCCTTCGAGAAATGGCAGGGCGCTGCGCCCGTCGTGACGAGCCTGCGGGCTGGCAGCCACGCCCATCGCCGCGAGGATCGTGGGCGCGATGTCGATGTTGAGCACCATCGCGTCGACCTGCCGAGCCTCAGGCAACCCGCCGGGAGGTCGTGCCAACAGTGGCACCCGGATCGAGGTTTCGTAGGCATCTCGCTTGTCGTAGAAGCCATGCTCCCCGAGGTGAAAGCCGTTGTCGCCCATGTAGATCACGAGCGTGTTTTCAGCGAGGCCGGTCTCGTCGAGCGTGGCCATCAGCCGGCCGATGTTCTCATCGAGCCCGTGCACACACTCCGCGTAGCGATGGTAGAGGGCATCGAGGTCGGGTACCGGATCCTTGTCGAAGGGACCGGTCTCCATGTGATCGATGCCGTGGATCGAGTAGCGGCGTTCGCGGACCCAGTTGGGCTGCGAACGGTAGTTGCGTTCGGTGCGAGCCCGCGTTTCGGGCCAGTCGATGGGCTGGTCGTCGTAGCGATGGAGATGGCGGGGGGCTGGCTCAAAGGGATAGTGCACTGCTTTGTAGGAGAGGTACAGGCAGAACCGCTTCGTCGGATCGCGACCCTCGCGAAGCCAGGTGCTCGCCTCACTGGTGAGCACGTCGGTGGTGTAGCCCTCAAACTGCTTTCGCGTGCCGTTGATGTTGAGTTCGGGGTTGGTGTAGGTGCCTTGTCCGCGAAACGAGGCCCAGTGGTCGAAGCCGGGGCGTGGTGCGTCGTCGTCGTGCCCCATGTGCCACTTCCCGATGAAGGCGGTCTCGATGTGGGCCTCTTGCAGGTCTTGGGCGAAGAAGCGGGTCCCTGCGGGTACGGGGCGTTGGTTGTCGACCACCTGATGGTGGTGCATGTACTGCCCGGTCAGGATCGAGGCCCGGCTGGGGGAGCAGAGCGAGGTGGTCACGAAGGCATTGGCGAAGTGCAGGCCTTCGCCGGCAAGCCGGTCGAGATGAGGCGTTTCGAGCCATTCGGGTGCCTGAGGATGGAAGCCGAGGAAGTCGTGTCGGTGGTCGTCGGAGAGGATGAAGATCACGTTGGTGGCCAGGGGCTCTGCGGCGTGCGCCGCGTTGCCCGCACCCGCCAAAAACACCGCGGCGATGCTGACCACCAGGCGGCTGGAGAGGCTGGCCACAGCCAACCAGCGGAGCGCACGCGGGAGAGGAGTGGGCATCGGGTGACCTCGCGGGGGTGAATCTAACTGTCCATTACGGCCAGACGCGGACGAAAGTGGCCGAAACAAGCTGTTTTTAGCAAAAACAAGAATCTCACGAACCTGCAAGGGTCGACGTGCGTATAGTTCTCGGCAGAAAAAGTCGGGTGCAACACGATCACCACGGAGGGTTTGATCATGGATCCACATTTCCACGAGTATCTCGCAGCAGTGGCTGGAATGCAGGAGCTCTACGGGGAGCCGCACCACGAAGGTGAAAGCGAGTTCCACAGCGACACGGCCCATTTGGAGCCGGGTGACCTCGGGCACGCTCTTGCAAATGCCGAGTGCTGCGGGTCATCAATCGGCTGACGTGGCTTTGGCCGCGAAGCATACTGCGGGTTCAGGGCCGCTTGGATCGTTCTCCTTTGCGGTCCAATGGTCCTGCCCCGCGATGAGCCCGAGCCAATGCCGCCATTTGCCAGTGTGACGTTTTCCGAGGGTCGGCTGGTTGTCGTCGATCCTCGCGTGTTCTCTCCCGAGCGAGAACTTCTTGCCGAGGCTTTGCTGGAGCGGCTCTCGGACGCTGCGATCTCCTTTGCTACCTGCAACCTCAGTGGTGGTCGCCTCGAGATCCGCTGGGCCGACGCCGATATCTCCGCCGAGAATGCGGCGAGTGTCTTTCTGGAGGCACTTCGCGAAGGCCAAGCGGAAGAGGCGAGGCCTGCCTGGCGGCGGCTGCTCTGGTCGCAGGCGGCGCGACCCACCGCGGCTGCCCTGCCGCTGACGGCCGACGAGAGTGTCGCCCGTTCCGCGAAGGGGGGCGCGATCATGCTCCGCGGCCCCAAGCGGCTGCTCTACCTGCTCGCTGGAGGTGGGAGCACCGTGATGACGATTGTTGGGTTGATCGTGCCTGGCATTCCCACCGTGCCGTTCTTGCTGGCAAGCAGTTACTTTCTTGCCCGCTCGTCACCCCGGGCTCATGCCGCGCTCTTGGCCACCCCGATGTTTGGCACGGTGGTTCGCGAGTGGGATGCCCACGAAGCCCTCAGCCGCTCCTCAAAGCGGAGGCTGATTGCCTTCACTCTCGTGATCATTGGTGGGACCGTGGTGATCGCGAAGGCCAACCCAGTATCGCTTGCTCTGGTCGGCGTGGTTGCGCCGCTGTGTGTGTACAGCATCATCCGTCTGCCGGAAATTAAGCAGCCGCGGATCGCACTGGTGTGACCGCGGCTGCCTGCTTGAAGACGGATCAGAACGCGGCTTGCAGCTGCAGGCGGAACAAGACACCCGTCACACCTGCGATGTAGTTCGGGCCCGAGTTCTGAGCGGCCGAGCCATAGATCTGGGTGGCGTCAAACGTCCACTTGTAGTTGTGTGTGCCGTTGCGAAACCAGTTCACACCACCGGCGTATTCACGGCTCGGGCCGTAGTCGCCGTAGATCTGCGAGGTGCGGAAGTTGACCTCAAACCGCTCTGGAATCAGGAACCAGCCACCTTCCATGGCGAAGCCGTGGTTGTAGATCACGGTGGGGGGCAGGTTGGCTGGGCCGAGCGTCGCGAGGTCGATGCCTCGCAGCCGGTCGAGCTGACGGAAGTAGTATTCCATGTCGAAGCTGAAGCCCCGATATTTCCAGGCCGCGTCGAGCGCGAAGAGCGTGATATCGAACTCATTGATGCGCACGCCGGGGAAAACGGCGCTGTTCGCCGTGACTCGCGTGCCGTCGGCAAGCCGGGCGAAGTTCTGTTCGATTCGCGGTTGGCCAATCGGGCCAGGGCCGTCCTGGCGGCCGTAGGTGAAGCTCGTGCCCACTTCGAGACCCAGTTGGTCGTGCCACTCGAGGTCAGAGTAGCCGCGTCCGTAGCGTTCGCCGATGTCCCACCAGGTGGTGCCCGAATAGACGAAGTTGCCGTCGATCTGCTCGGGCACCGGCTGGAGGCCGTTGGTATTGAAGCCGTTTCCGATCATCGCGCGGTAGTAGCGGTGCGGCAGATATTCACCTTCTGCCCACACACCAACCGTTCGGTCGGGTCGAAAGAACGTGCAGGCGAGGGAGCGGTCCGCGAAGCGGGTGGTGGTGGAGCCGTTGAGCCATTCGCGACTGCCCGGCACGAATGCCTTGCCGACGAACACATCGAGCTTCTCAGAAAAGACGCGATTGAGCCAAAAGTCGTGGATAATCACTTGGTCGTAGTCGTCGGTGTCGAAGTCGAAGTTGATGTAGTACTCGAGCGACTTGTCGAGCATGAAGCCCTTGAAACTGAGTCGGCCCCGCTCGATCTCGAAGTCGCTGCGGTTGTCGATCGGGATCGTCTTCCCCGCGGAGTCGACCCACGATTCCGCCTCACGGGAAAAACCGATGTAGCGAAACTGCATACGGCCGTTGGTGCGCAGCTCAAACGGATCCCGGTCGGCGTCTTCAGGGGCGATGAAGAAGCCACCGTCGTAGCCCACGCCGTAAGGATCTTCTCCACTGGGGAGCACGTCGGTGTTGCTCGGACCCACCGCCGAGAGACTGCCAGGCCGCTCGTCGAGCACGGGGGCGGAACCGGCGCGACGGATAATCTGGCCAAGGTCACCCGTGTCGAGCCGCTCATGAAGGACGTCATGTCGCGACTCCAGCGCCTCAATCCGCTCGATCAGTTGAGGGATCGTCATTTCTTCAAGCGGCTGTTCCGGAGCGGGCGTTGTGCGGTTGGTGTTCCCTCGGTCGTCGACATTGCTCGGGCCCACACCGGAGAGGCTGCCATCCTGGTCATCGAGCCGAAGGACCGACTCTTGCGCGGAAACCGGCACCGTCCGCACAGCGGGCGACTCGGCGTGCACGAGGCCTGCGGGCGCGAGTGCCAGGCCGAGGAGGCTCGTGATCAGGTGCTTTGGTGCTGGGAGCGACATGTGGCGTCGCAGCGAATCTCGCATGAAGTAGCCAACCTTTGAGTGGCGAGGTGAAGCAAGTGCAGACAATGCGTCCCTGCCGGTTGTATCGGTTAGGCCGAGACTGAGGCTTGTTGGGATTTTCCGAACAGCGAAAAAAACCGTGCTCCCTTACTCGCGCACCTTGGCTGTTTTCAGCAGCTTTGCGAGATTGCCTGGCTTCCCCCGCCGCGAGCGGCCTTGGCGTTGCCGTTGCGGCGAGGCTTTTGCTTTGCAGCCGTTGTCTTCTGCAGCTGCACCGCGTTGAGCATCGCCAAATCGCTCCCGTCGCGGCGGCTGGTGATCGTGACGGGCTTTCCTGTCTTCACGTTGATGGCGTAGTGCACATACTGCACGCCCTCTTCGTGCTCGCGGCTGAGAAACGTCATCGATCCATCCTTGCTCGTTGACTTGCCAGACGAGGTCTTTCCTGCCGAGGTGATCTCGATGGCTGCGTTCTGGTCCGGCGCCGCCCCGTGGGCAAACACGTACACGTCGTAGCGGCCTGGGGGGAGGTCGCGGAGCGTGAGCGCGAGATCGACGTTGCGGGCGTTGTGGTAGAGGTAGGCGTGGTAGACATCGAAGGCACCGGGGATTCCCCACTCGCCGTCGGTGGCGGAGAGCTCCAGTGACACCTTGGTCGGCGTGCCATCGGCCATTGGAAGGTTGGTCTTGGTCGTTTCCCCAACGTCGACGAGCGTCCACACGTCGTGACGGCCGCCGATCGCCCCGTTGGGTCGCACGTCGCGTGGGGCCATGCCAAAGTTGATGTTGAGGATTTGTGCGGCGTCTTTCGAGGGTGGGCCGCTGGGCGTGGGCGGCGCGGCATCGGCCTTGGAAGGCGAAGCAGCCTGGGGCACCTCTTCGTGCTGCGGCGGCCCGGATCGAAAAACCGCATCGCGCGAGCCACCGAGTGCCTCGGTGTCGGCTGGTTCAGCCCTCGGGGAAGGTGCCTGGGATCGTGTACCGGCTGCGCGTGCGTGCGTGGCTGCGAGCATGAGAGCTGCAGCGATCAAGAGACGAAGGCGAACGCGACCCTGCATAGCGCGGTGCTCCTGGAAGGATTTGGACGGACGTCCTCGCACATGGTGGCTGTTGCTCAAGGTAGTTTATTCGGAGATGGTCCGGCATCAGGAAAGACGTCCGGAGCGCTCGAGCGCCTGCCGCATGTTGGTTCTGCCATGAACCCCAACCAACCTCCGATTCCTGAAGACGTTGCTCTCGCGGCTGAGACTCCTCAGACCTCAGAGGCATACCTCGCAGCCGTGACGGTTGGTGAGCGTGCGCCGCACAACAGCACGATCGAATCTCTCTCCGTGGCGTCCCGGGTGGGCAGAACAGGTTGAGAGCGTGGCGGACGCGATCCAGCGGAGCCTGGGCGACAAGGTGGTGCTGGTGGAGCACGTCGGGTCGACCGCGGCAACAATCAGGTGTCTCAGAAGATTGCCATGGCCACGCAGTGGCCATGAGTCTTATCGCATCGTCGGCGATGCGGCCGATGCGGCCTTCCGACGGCGACGCCGCAGTTGGGTGTGGGCGATGCCTGCGACTGATCCCAGCGCGGCCAGCAGCCAGGTTGAGGGCTCGGGCACGACAGTGAGGGTGACAACCGATGGGTTCTGAGCGCTGTAGGCCAAGTCTGAGTAGCGAATCTGGTAGCTGTTGAGACCCTGCGTGAAGATCGATCCGTCGGCGAATCCATCGAAGTACTCGCCAGGTGTTAACGTGTCGTAGTCGACGAGAAGAAACTTGGTGCCGTCGGCGAGCACGGTGTCGTTTTTAAGCGTGAGCAACAGGTTCGTGGTCGGGATGTTGAACGGCGTGCTGATGGAGAGGTCGCTCACACTCACGTGTTGCGACGTTCCTGCCGAGGGATCAACGATCAGCCCAAGCGTGCTGCCGGACAAGAACGAAAGATCGCCGTCGATCGTGAACGAGGACCTGTTCGACGCCACTCCCAACAGCGCGTTCGATCCATCCACCACAACCTCCCCTGAGCCAGAAAGCGTGCCTCCTCCCAGGAGGTCACCGATGACCGCAACCACGCCGTCGTTGTGAAGGCTCATTTTGTCGGTGTATAGGGAGAAGTTCGGACCAATGGCCAGCTGGCCGGTGGAGGCGACGTTGACATTGCCGACGGGTTCGGCAGCGCTCAATCCAGTCGTCGAACGAAGGTCAAGCGAGGCCCCGGCGGCGACATTCACCGTGCCACCATTCAGCACGAAGAGGCCGTCCGCAAACGTGGGGCCCGTTCCGGCGATGTTGACCACGGCTGAGCTGTCAGCAAGGCCAAAGCCCGCCGCGAAGCCAGCAGCAGTGTACGCATCGGGGTTGTTCGCGTTGATCGTGGTCGTGCCTTGAAACTCTGCAACGTCCGCCGTGACCGCTGCGAGTGGGAGGCTGTCGAGAAAACTCACGGTGGCGTTCTTGAGCACCAACTTGCCGGTGGTCACGGTGAGATGCCCGCGCTGGGCCACCTGGAGCGTGGAGCCATCGATGAGCAGGCCCCCTTCGACGCGGAGGCGAGGCTGGTGTTGGGTGCCGTCAGAGCCGCCGATGTTAAGGACTCCGCTGTTGCGGACGACCATCCCGGCCGTCACGACATCCCCTGTGACTGCTGGGGTTTCGCCGGTGGCAAACGTCACGAAGGAGTGCTCGATGGAGAGTGTGCTGCCATTGATGTCGGCGGTGTTGCCGTCGGTACTATCCCATCGCAGGGAATCAATGGGGTCCTGGCTTTTGTCGTCTCCGCATTGGCTCATCCTCAACGTGCTTCCGCTGGAAACAAAAAGGTCTGTGCGGGATGGAATATTGCCTGCCCAGCCGTCGAGCGTTGAGGTGCCTGTTGCCGTGAAGGTGAGCGGGAAAGGCGCCGTGAATTGCGGCTTCGCCGAAGCGCCGTTGTAGGACGAGTTGTTCATGGTCCAGACGTGCTGGGCTCCAGTGAGGGCTATCACGTTGTTCCGCGGATTGAGATTCACGTTGTCGAGCCTGAACTGCTCGACAGCGATCCTAGCCGAGAAGGCATTCGTGAGACTGCCGTTGCCATCAGTTGCGCTGATGAAGGCGTTGCGGACGGTCGTGTCTGCCGACTGAAATACGAGATACTGGAAGGTCTGTTCGTACGGCGAGGCGCCCTGCCAGTCGATGTCGCTCGGCGGGGTGTTGAACCAGGCGAGCGTGTTGTGCTCGGAGAAGGCCATCGTTGCTGAGGCGTTGACGGGGACCGTGAACCGTTGCCCGTTGGAACCGGGTGCGGGGGTGGGCGGTGAGTCGATCAGTTGTGAGAGGGTGCGGTCGTTGTAGACGGCTTGGGCGTGGGCTGCGGGCAGCCAGGCGTGAAGCGCGATGGCAAGGCCGGTGAGGATGAGGCGAGTGGCCAGACGCATGGATGTGTTTCCGGTGGTGGTGGCTCTTCGGGGTGGAAGTCGAAGAGCCGCGGTCGAACGTGGGTTAGTCAGGACCACGTGCAGAAACACCGTCACACACCGTTGGAGAACTACCAGCAAACAGAGGGCTGCCTGCATGGAAGAGCACCGCAGAAACCACCACTCCCGCCAGAAGGTCAGGAGTCCACACGTTCTTCCTGCGTGCCCGATGGGAGCAGCAGGTCGGTCGCCTTCAGCGACAAGAGCACCTGCTGTGGCAGGGCGTGTGGAGTGGAGTCAGTGCGACAAGCGAGTCGCACGCGGTCATGAGCGAAGGAGCCAAAAATGCACGGCTTGCGGGGTTTTTCGAAAACCACTTCGCACGCCAACTATCTTCTATGCTCGGTTCCGCAGCCGTTTTCGTCAAGCAGCCGGTTTTCATTCATGGCGCCAAAGCACGCGACACCGCGAAGGTGCACTGTCTGGGGGCCACCCACATGTTGCCCCAGCCGCGGAGATAGACTTCGGAGAGGTTTTGTGGCCGGGGAGATCTCGCGATGTCTGAGTTCATCCTGTTCTTGTTTGGACTCGGATGTGTGGTTTTTCTCGTGTTTCTCGCCCCAGGCGTGGTGCTCACACGCTTCCTTTCGGCGTACCGTGAGGAACAGCGGGCCCGTGACGTGCGGATGGAGAGCATGCTGCGGGAACTCAAGGCGCGGGTTGAAACGCTCAAGAGCGCAGCGGGTGGGGAACCACCGAGTGCGGCGCCACCAGTCGTGGATGAAGTTCCTTTGACGGTGGTGCCTGAGCGCCCGGCGGCAGTGCCAGAGCAAGCGCCGCCGTGGAAGCCTGTGGTCCACGATGTTTCAAAGGTCGAGGAGCCGAGCGTCGCGGCTGCCCCGATCGCGGCTGCCACCAAAGCTGATGCTGCGGCCACCAAACCGCTACCACCCCCGCTGCCTCGCGAGCGCAACCGCTTTGAGGCGGCCGCGGTGGAGACGCTGCAAAAGATCTGGAACTGGATCATCGTCGGCGAGGAGCACGTGCCGCCGGGCGTCTCGCTGGAATATGCCGTGGCGAGCCAGTGGCTGTTGCGGATTGGCGTGGTGATCCTCGTTGTCGGGATTGGCTTCTTCCTCAAGTATTCGGTGGAGCACGACCTGATCACGGAGGTGGGTCGTGTGGGGCTCGCGGTGGTGACGGGCCTGGGCTTTCTGGTGGCAGGCACGCAGCTGCTTGGACGGAAGTACCACGTCTTTGGCCAGGGCTTACTGGGTGCCGGATTTGCCACGCTCTACTTCGCGGCCTACGCCGCCGCGAACTTCTACGAGTTGATTGGGCCTGAGGTGGCGTTTGGGGCGATGATCCTGGTCACCGTGCTCGCGGGTGGAGTGGCCATCTGGTTTGATTCGATTCTCGTGGCGGTGCTTGGGATCCTTGGCGGCTATGGCACGCCGGTGATGCTGCCGTCGCCGGAGGTCAACTTTGTCGCCCTCTATGGCTACCTGCTTGTGCTGGGGAGCGGCGTGCTCGCGGTGTGCTACCGCAAGCACTGGCCGCTGGTGAACTACCTCGCGTTTGGGTGCACGCAGGCGCTCGTGCTCTCGTCGCTTGCCGCCTACACGACCGACGACTTCTGGCAGGTGATGCCGTTGTTGACCGGCCTCTTTGTGCTCTTCTCCACGATGAACTTTCTCTACACGCTTGGCACGAACGCGAACTCAAACCTGCTCGATGTGATTGCCCTGCTTGTGAATGCCGCGGTCTACTACGGTCTTGCCCACAGGCTTGTAGGTGGGGCCTACGGTACGACGTGGGTGGCAGCCGTGACGCTGTCGCTCTCGGCCTTTTACAGCCTGCATGTCGCGGTTTTTCTGCAGCGGCAGAAAGTCGACCGCAACCTGTTGGTTTGCTTTCTGGCCATGGCCGCCTTCTTTCTGACGGTCACGATGCCGCTGGCGCTCACGCGGTCGTGGGTGACGGTGAGTTGGGCGGTGCAAGCCCTCACGCTGTTGTGGATTGCCGGCCGGCTGCCGAGCGTGTTTTTGCGGCATGTCAGCTATCTGCTCTATGCCATCGTGCTCGGCCGTGTGGTGTTTGTTGATTTCCCCACGCAGTTTTCGGGCACGCCGCTGCTGGGGCAGTCGGCCGCTGCAGCGATGCCCCTGAATGAGTATCTCTGGCGGATGGCCGAGCGTTTTGTGGTGCTCGGGGTGCCGATCGCCTCGCTGGCGGCTGCCAACTGGCTCACGCGCCGAGATGCGGCACGGCAACCGTCGGCCATCGCAGCAGCCAATGACACGCCCGCGCTGGTGTCGAGTGGGAGTTTCATGCGCTTCGCGGCAGCCGCGGCGATCCTGATTCTCTTCGTCTATCTTCACCTCGAGTTTTCGAAGACCTTCGGCGTGTTCTACGCACCGCTGAAGCTGCCCGTGCTGACGCTCCTCTGGCTTGGGGTGTGCGTGTTGTTGTTGGTCGAGACGCTGACGCACGCCAAGAACGCGATGCTCTACGCGTTGATGGGTACGGTGGCGGTTGTGTTTGCGAAGGTGCTGCTGTTTGACATCCCGTCGTGGGGCCTCCGCGGCGATTTCCTCTACGAAGGGGCCTATTCCTTTCGCGACGGGCTGCTGCGGTTGATGGACTTTGCGGCGGTGATTGCCTTCCTGGCGGTCGCCACGTCCATGCTCGCCACGCGCCACGATGACTTTCAGCGCGGTTCGAAGGTGTTTGGGGGCGCGGCTCTGGCGATGCTCTTTCTCTATCTGACGCTTGAGACCAACGCCCTGCTCCACACCTATCTCGACGGGCTGCGACCGGGCGGCGTTTCGATCCTGTGGGCCGTGTTTGCCTTGGGGTTGATCCTGCGGGGCATCGTCCGGCGGGAGGCGGCCGTGCGGTACGTGGGGCTGGGGCTGTTTGCGGTGGTGGTCTGGAAAGTGTTTTTTGTGGACCTCTCGCAACTCGATCAGATCTACCGGATCGTGGCTTTCATCGTGCTTGGCATCGTGGTCCTCGCGGGATCGTTTGTGTATCTGAAGTATCGAGACTCGTTCGCGATTGCGAAGACCGGCGAATAGCCGCCAGCACCTGCTGTGTGAAAGGACTCCTGTGACAAACGCATCGCGATCCATCTGGGCCGGGCTCGCCGCCATGATCTTCGTGGGTGCGCAGGCTTCTGGCGCAGACTCAGTGCAGGTGCGCCGCGACGTGCTGGTGGATGTGGCAGCGGAAGGAGAGCGTGGCGGGGAGCGGTTGCTAACTGTCCGCTTTGATGCGGATGTCTACGACCACACGTCGCCCGATTTTTCCAACGTGCGGGTGGAGGATGATCGCGGTCAATCGGTTGCGTTCAACCTAGGAGAAGTGCGCGGGACCGACTCGCGGACCGTGCGATCCACATGGAAGCCCAAGACCACCTCGGCACGCCGCGAGGAGGTCGATGGTGAGGAGCGGTTGTTCGTCACGCTCACGCTTGATGAGGATGCAGCCATCCCGACGGGCCTCACGATTCTCACGCCGCTGCACAACTTCGAGCAGACGGTCGTGGTCGAGTCTTCATCCGATGGGGAAGCGTGGGTGGCTTGCGGCGACGCTGGGCTGATCTTTGACTACGCCCGCTTCATCGATATCCGCAACGACGAGCTTTCGCTTCCAGAAACCAAGGATCGCTTCTTTCGCCTCACGATCGCCCGGCCCACCCTCGATGAAGAAGCGAGGCTGTTGGAGATCACGCGGCGGTTGCAGGGGGATCGAGAAGCCTCACGTGACGAGAGCACGAGGATTGAGCGGGTGCCTTTCCGCATCGATGGCGTGGAGTTTTTCCGAGAAACCAGTGAGGCTGTGGCGAGCACACCCCTGACGCAGGTGTATGCCGCCGGCGACCTCACCGTCATCGAAGACCCGGAATCGCAGCAAACGATTGTGCAGATCACGTCGCAGCGAGAGCCCCTCACGAGCTTCACTCTCGCCACGCCCTCGCGGAACTTTAGCCGCGGCGTGGTGGTACAGGTGTTGGAGGAGGGAAGCGATGACGCGTGGCGGCCGCTGGCGGAGTCGCGGCTCTCCTATGTGGATTTTCAGGACTTTCAGCGAGAGAGCCTCAAAGTTGCGTTTCCTCCAACGCGGGAGCGTGCCTATCGGCTCGTGATCGACAACGGAGACAATCCGCCGCTTGAGGTGGCTGGCGTTGAGGCCGAAGGGCGGATGCACGCGGTGGTGTTTCTGGCCGAGAGCGAGCGTTCGTATCAGTTGGTCTACGGCGACGAGGTGGAGCGGCCGGTCAGCCAAGACAGCGCGGTGCTCAAGGAACTGCTGGACAAAGGCTTTGCTCCGCAGGAGGGGCGGCTTGGTGAGCCGCGACGAGAGCAGCCCGAAGCCGCGCCGCGGCCCTGGTGGGAGCCCTTCACGAATCCGTGGACGCTGATCCTGGTCGCCGCGGCGCTGGTCGTGCTGCTCGGCCGCGGCCTGGTGGCTGCCGCCAAACGCGTCGATGGGCTTTCTCAAGAGCCCTAACCAGTCGCGACCGCGGAGCACTCGCACGCCCAAAGCAAAAACCCCCGCAAAACCGAGGCTTTGCGAGGGTCTTTGGAGATGTGGAGTGGGCGATATAGGACTCGAACCTATGACCCCTAGCTTGTCGAGCTAGTGCTCTAACCAACTGAGCTAATCGCCCGAAGTTCTGCGGCACGGAGCCGCTTCAGACCCACGAAGTGTCGCGCACGATCCCGACGGAGTCAAGCAGCCGCCGCTTCACGCGAAGGAAGCGGTTTTAACGGCGCGCTACCGGCTCAGCCTGCCGGGGGTGTGGCCGGGCGGATACGGCCGGCGATGGCGGCGGGAATCGTCGCGGGCTCCTCTGCGGCGTCCTCAGCGCTCGTGTTGGTGCCGAGGACGCGTTCGATAAAGTCGGCCGTGCCACCATTGACGATCGCCTGGGCTGACCGCACGGCTGCCGTGGAACCGTCGATGCTGCCGAGCGTGATCGGGTTCTGCCACCAGGAGAGCATCCGCCCCACAAACACGACCGGGAAGGTCGCGGTGAAGCCCACGATCGCACCGCCTGCATAGAGTGTTTGGCCGACCGCGTCGCGCACTTCAGACAGGCTCGACTTCCGCAACCGCACCCCCGACGGCGGAATGCTCGTGACTTTGCCGGCGTCGCGCAGATGCCGCTCCTGGAAGAACCGCATCGCCGACTCCCCGGCAGTCTGGATGAAGGTGCGGTCGGTGACAAAACCGATCAGGCTCCCAAGCACAGGAATGCGGCCCACCAACTCGTCGGCCAGTTCGTCGGCCACCACGTCGCGGCCTGCGGTGACCGCGAGCGCGTCGGTATCGAGGCTTTCGAGATCGGGGTGATCGATCGAGGCGTTGAGCCGATCGAGCAGGGCGACGCGGTGTGCGGGTTGCTCCACAAAGGAGAGTTCCAACAGGTCGAGGAGCATCGCCCGGTCAATCGGTCGGTTGAGCGGATAGCCGTAGCAGTGGCCGACCTTGGCAATCAGGGCAAACGCAGCGATCAGCTGAAAGGGCACCCGCCCGATGATCGCATTGCCAATCTGCCGCACCACGAGCCCGCGACCGGCGCTCGTGTGCTCGGCGCTGACGATCAGTTCCAGAGCCAGTTGATCGCATGCCTCGAGAGGGCCCTGCCGCAGTTGCTCAAGGTCCCAACTTCCATCTTCCAGGTGGGCCTTCCGCCAGCTGCCGAGGTCCCGGCTGGAAGCTTTGTCGAGCAGATCAATTGCCTTCCGCACCACATCCCGCGGCACGACCCGCTTCACACCCCAGGCAATCGGGAGCGTGACCGCATCGACCGCTTGGGTCAGTCGGCTCGGCTCGGTGCTCTTCCATTCGGCGATTTCCTGGATCTGCTCCCGCTCATAGGGCGTGAGGGAGGGAACGTGCTTGCCGTTGGTGTGTGCGGTCATGCTGGAGGCTCCAGGTGGTGCGGCCAGGTCGTAGGGGATGCGCGGTTGCCGCCCATCATTTCGAGGGTACCCTCGCGGCAATCGCGTTGAAAGTTGCTGGAGGGGATCTCTCGGCCTTGTTCCACTGCGACATGGTCCGGATACTTGCGGATCCCGGCAGTGAACGCCGTTTTCCCCTGAGCCGCCGCACCTTCCCGCAGGAATCCGAGATGCCCACCGTCCGTTTTCACGATGGATCGACCCGAGACTACCCCGTGGGAACCCGACTGGCCGACTGCGTGGCGGATGCGGTGGCAGCGGGTGGCCCAGCGCAGCCGATCGCGGCCGTGCTCGCCGGCAAGACCGTGGGGCTCGATGCGGTGCTGCCGGAGAGTGGGGAGTCGAGCCTGGAACTGCTCCCTGCGGGCGATCCTCGAGCCCTGCCGGTGATGCGTCATTCGGCGGCGCACGTGATGGCCAGGGCGGTGATGCGGCTCTTCCCGGGGGTGGAACTCGCCTTCGGGCCGACCGTGGGCGACGGCTTCTACTACGACATGCGGGCGGAGCGGCCGATCACGGAAGACGACCTCCCGCGGATCGAAGCGGAGATGCGGAAGATCATCGCGGACGACGAAGCCTTTGAGCGGCTCGAAGTCGACCGTAACAAGGCGGTGGCGATCGTCCGTGATCTGCAGCAGCCCCTCAAGGTGGAGCACATCGAAACCGGCCTCGCCGAGCATCCCTCGCTCTCCTTCTATAGGCAGGGGGAGTTTCTCGACCTCTGCCGCGGTCCGCACATCCCGAGCCCCGGCTGCATCGGCGCGGTGAAACTCACGAGCCTCGCTGGTGCCTACTGGAAGGGGGATGCCGACCGTGAGCAGCTGCAGCGACTCTACGGCACGGCCTGGTTCACTCAAGACGACCTCGACGCCTACCTCGCCCGGCTCGAAGAGGCCCGCAAGCGCGATCACCGTGTGCTCGGCAAGCAGCTCGATCTGTTCACCACCAGCCCGCTGGTCGGTTCGGGTCTCGTGCTCTGGATGCCCAAGGGAGCCCGGCTGCGGGCAACGCTCGAATCGTTTGTCCGTGATGAGCTTGCGGCCCGAGGCTACGAGCCGGTCTACACGCCCCACATCGGCAAGGTCGATCTCTACAAGATCTCGGGCCACTACCCCTACTATGCCGACAGCCAGTTCAAGCCGATCGTGATGCACGACGACGAGCAGTATCTCCTCAAGCCGATGAACTGCCCGCACCACACGATGATCTACAAGGCCCGGCCGCACAGCTACAAGGATCTGCCGCTGCGGTTGGCGGAGTTTGGCACGGTGTATCGCTACGAGCAGTCGGGCGAACTCGGCGGCATGACCCGCGTTCGCGGCTTTACGCAAGACGATGCCCACATCTTCTGCACGCCCGAGCAAGTGGAGGCGGAAGTCGAGGGCTGCATCGACTTCACGCTCAAGGTGCTTGAGAGCCTTGCCTTTGAGAACTTCCGCGTGCGGCTCGGCTTCCGCGATCCCAAGAGTGACAAGTATGTCGGGCCGCCGGAGCGGTGGGACGAAGCGGAGGCGGCGATCGAGCGGGTGGCTCGCCGCATGAACCTCCCTGGGTGCGAACCTGAGCCAGGTGAGGCCGCCTTCTACGGACCGAAGATCGACTTCGTCGTCAACGACTCCCTTGGCCGCGAGTGGCAGCTCGGCACCGTGCAGCTCGACTACAACCTCCCGAGCGAGGAGCGGTTTGATCTGGAGTATGTGGGAGCCGATAACGAGCGACACACGCCGGTGATGATTCACCGGGCACCGCTGGGAAGCATGGAGCGGTTTGTGGGGGTGTTGATCGAGCACTTTGCTGGTGCGTTTCCGCTGTGGCTCGCGCCGGAGCAGGTGCGGGTGATTCCGGTGAGTGCCAAGAGTGAAGCCTACGCCAAGGCGATCCACGCCAAGCTTGAGGCGGCGGGGCTACGAGCGAGCGTCGATCTCGATGCCGACAAACTCGGCGCGAAGATCCGCACCGCGCAGCTTGCGATGATCCCAATGATGATGATCTGCGGACCGCGCGATGAAGCCGCGGGTACAGTCAGCCTTCGCGACCGGCTCGATGGCGACATCGGTGCGATGCCGCTTGAGGAAGCAATCGTGCAGCTCAAGGACGAGGTCGCTCGCCGGGCGGTGCGGCACAAGCCGAAGCCGCTGGAGATCGGTGGCGCGGCGGCATCGAGCGGCGGCGAAGACTACTGAGCCCTGGGTGGCGAAGACAACCTGAGCACGGCGATGCCCCGCTTTATCTTCTTGGAGCATGTGGGAGCCCCCGATGATCCGGTCGGGCGGCACGTTGACCTGCTCCTGGAAGATGGCGATTCCTGCCGCACCTGGCGGCTCGCCAGCATCCCAGCTGCAGGCGGCGCCGCGGTGGACGCCACGCCAATCGCCCCGCATCGTCTGGCCTGGCTTGATCACGTCGATGGGCCCGTCTCTGGCAATCGGGGCCACGCCCGCCGCATCGCCGCAGGCACCTACACGGGCCTCGACCGAGTCGTCGACACCGGGCGAGAGAAAGGCCCGCGAGCAGCTTCCGATGCCGTGCAGGTCCGCCTTGCAGGCGAGGGCCTGAGCGGAACCCTGACGATCACAGCGGGTCAGGCTTGGCTCGAGCTTGAGCCGAGCGGCTTCTCAAGCCCTTGATGTCATCGGGCGGATACGTCGACGAGCTCGGCAGAAGAGTGCACTGCTGGAATTGGGAGGCCATCCTGCCGCAGTCCATCGAGATGAAACTCGATTGCGTCATGAATCAAACGCGTGACCTCACCGCGAGTGGCTGCAGC
>JAPOIM010000056.1 GCA_029978905.1 Planctomycetota bacterium | reverse complement strand
GTAGCGAACGATCCCGCGGCAGGCGTGGGCGGTTTCCCACATGATCGTCATCGAGTCAGCCGTTCCCCACTGCAGGTAGGGCTTGATCACCATCTCGGGCTCCGCGTCGATCGGCAGCGGCATCTTCGCCGGCCCATCGGCAGGCAGGGCGACGAGGTCAGCGCCGTGCTCGAACTCATGGGCCACCCAACTCGGCTCGGCACAGAGCTGAAACAGTTTCACGCTGCCGATGCGGCCCTGATGGACGTTGCACTCATTGGCGTCGCGGTAGCCGCCGAGCCAGATGCCGAGGTCGTCCGGCCAGAGAATGTCGCCCGACTGGGCGTCTGAGCGAGCGGCCGGCTCGCCGTTGACGTAGAGCATCAGGGTTTCGCCGTCGTAGGTCGCGGCCACGTGGTGCCAACGGCCCTGCTCGTAGGAGGAGGTGCTGCGCAGATACTCGATCGTGCCGTCCTCGTCGGAGCCCCCCTCGGTCGCCAGGCCGACATAGAACCGCTCGTTGTCGTAGCCGAGCACGAGCCCCTTCTCGGCGTTGCCGTTGTCCTGCAGGGCAGAGAAGATGCCGCCCCAGTTTATCGGATGATCGATGGTCACCCAGGCAGAGATCGTGAACTCGCGGGTGGGCAGCAAGTCGGCAGCAGCCTCCCCTTCCGCCGGCACGCGGTGGCATTCCTCAAGGCCCGCAAATCGCAGGCCGACGATCGTCTCATCTTCAGGCAGCGACTGGCCGCCAAGGATCACCGCAGGGCCAAACTGCGGGGCGAGCGTCAACACACCGCCATCCGCCTCGGCAATATGCTGCTTGGCAAACGTGTAGGAGAGCGACGGATTGGGCGTTGGCTCGTGACCGCTCGCGTGGCTGCAGAGCATGAGAAGAGCTGAGAAGCATACCCAGGTGGCAAGACGGTTCAGACGCATCGGGACAACTCTCCAGGGGCCTCGGCAAACCTGAGGGAAGCGACCGTCCGTCGCTCACAGCATCCTTATACCGGCTTGCCCGGGTTCACATGTGAGAACTCCGCGAGTGAGGCGGCCCGGGCGGTTTTACGGATGGAGGTGCGTCAGATCGATCGTGTCGCCGAGGTCGTGCTGCAGTTGGACCAAACGCTCAAAGAGCGCGCGGAGCTGGGCGGCGTGCTTCGGGTTGCCGGCGAGGTCCACCGTCTCCTGGGGATCTTCAGCGAGGTGGTAGAGCCGCGTGGCCTTCGCCTGGGGATACACGATCAGCTTCCAGCCGTTATGCGTGATCGATCGCTGCCGATCGAGGTAGCCTCCGTAGATCGACTCGTAGGGCAGGGGCGGAGGTGCGTCGCCTGCGGCGAGCCGCGGCAGGAGGCTCGTGTAAAAAACGTGGTCAGGTCGCTCAGCGCCTGCGAGATCGAGGGAGGTGGCCATCACATCTTGCAGGTAGATCGGCGTGGCGTCGGTCACGCCTGCTTGCACGCCAGGGCCCGCCACGATGAAGGGCACACGCGTGCTGTGGTCGTAGGGGTTTTGTTTGCCGAGGAGGCCGTGGTGGCCCACGGCCAAGCCGTGGTCAGCCGTAAAGAAGATCCAGGTGTTGTCGGCTTCGCCCGAGGCGTCGAGTGCGTCGAGGATCCGGCCGATCTGTTCGTCGAGGTGCGTAATCAACGCGTAGTACTCGCGGCGATGCACCTTCACCGCGCGTTCGGTTCGTGGGAACGGGGCGAGCTTCTCATCGCGGAGGCCGTGGCCTGCTCCCATCGCCTCGGCGTAGGGATACTCAGGCAGGAAAGGCTCAGGCAGGGCGATCCGCTCCACTGGGTAGCGATCGAGAAACTCCTGCGGAGACTGCCGCGGGTCGTGCGGAGCGTTGAAGGCGACGTAGAAAAAGGCGGGCTGATCGTGGTCGGCGGAATCGGCGAGGAAGTCGAGGCAGTCGTTGGCGGTCACCTCGCTCCAGTGCGTGCCCCCGTCCCAAAAACCGCCCAGGGAACGATCGGTGGGGCTCCAGGGATCGTCGCCTTCCGCCGGTGGTCGCGAATAGGCGGAGGGAGTGTCTTTGGGCATCCCCGGTCGCACGTGCCGCGCCATGTCGAAGCACTTCTCAGCGTCGGCGCGGATGTGCCACTTGCCGGTCATGTAGGTGCGGTAGCCGGCTTTGCCAAGCAGCTGCGGCCAGAGCACGCCGGCTTCGCGTTCGGCGTCGGTGTTTTGATAGATGCGGTTGGCATCCCACACGCTGCGACCCGTGATCAGCATCGTGCGGCTGGCGACGCACACCGCACCGCTCCACGAACCCATGTTGTAGGCATGGCTGAAGGTCGTGCCGCGGGCGACGAGCCGGTCAAGATGCGGCGTGTCGATGTCGGTGTGGCCGAAGGCCCGGATCGCCTCATAGGTGAAATCGTCGGCAAAGAGGAAGAGCACGTTGGGACGGCTGCCGGAGGCGGGCGCGGCGCTCGCCGTGGTGCATCGTTGGCCAGAGCCCAGAAGCGTGCACAGTGCGAGCAGCAACCAGAGCGTCGTGCGTTTCCAATAAGCCATGACATCTCCAAGGCGAGGAGCAGGATCGATAGGTGTCTGCGAGGCAGCATACCCCCTCGAGCGATTGAGGTGGGAGCGGCCGAGAGTCACGGGAAGCCACGGCGACGCGTCACTCAGCGGTGGTGCTGAGGTAGTCAGCGAGCGAGCGGAGGTTGGCCACGGCGACGCGCATGTCGATTACGGCGCCTGCATGCTTGTGATAACGAAGGCCGTCATTGGTGACCCAGGCCCCACGCGCATCGAGGCCGTCGATCACGCCGCGGACCTGCTTCTCTGAGACACGCTTTTGAGCGGCGCGGTTGGATAATGCGACACGTTCTTCGGTGGAGAGAAGACGGAGTTGTTCGTAGTCACGGCGAAGGGACGCGAGTCGCGATGGGACCACGAAACTGTAATGGGTGGGGAGGTCGCTGTCGTCTGTGGTGAGCACGTAGTCGCGGGTAAAGTAGAGCGGCGTGTTTGTTTTGAGTTCGTAGAAGCGGGCCAGGCGACCGTCTGGCAGCGTCGACGCTTCGAGATAGGCAAGCGCCCGAGGAATTGGGGCGAGGTATTTCTGCTCGCCGGTGCGACGGTAGATCTCCATGAGCGTGGCGATCACGCCTTGCGACTCGCCCCCGGTGATCGCGGGGGGTTCAAACTTACGGGCCCAGACCGGCTGCATGTTTGCGTTGTACTGCTGCGCCCAGGCGGGTTGTGGCTCGGGCATCTGCGCGAGCAGGAGAAAGTCGGCCGCACGCAAGGCTGCGTCGCGATACCTGGTGTCGCCGTACACCTCTTCGGCCAGCCAGAGCGTTTCCAGCACGTCCGGCATCAGGCCGTCGTTGAGCGTGGGCTGTGTCCAATACTCCTGATGGCCCTGGTACTCGCGCGACCACGTCTGCGGGTACGTGGCAGCCTGAGGCGGAAACGCGTCGGATGTTGCGGACGCGGATGACCAGACCTGGGGGAATCCACCGTTTTCAAACTGCCCCTTCTCGAGCAGGCCGTTCAGGGCCGAGAGGGCGGTTTCGTGGACGTTCGTGTTTTGAAAGGCAAGCGCCTGGTCAAGGCGGATCAGGAACCGCATCGCTGACTGAGACTTGTCGTCGTCGAGGCTTGATTGGTCTTTCTGTTTGGGGCGTTCCGGCTCCACACGGTAGGCCCACTTCTTCCGCTCTTCCGGGGCGAACGCGATGCTCGCCTGCCAGCCCCCTGAGCGCATCTGGCCGAGCCGGAGGGCCTCGGCCGCGGCGAGCGCGGCGTCGCGGAAGACCTCATCGCCGGTTGCCTCATAGAGCCGCACGAATGCTTCCCCGACCGACGGCGTGCCCGGTGGCTGAATCCAGATGGTGTCGTTGTCGACAACGCCCTCTCCCTCACGCAAAGAGAGATCGCTGCTCACTCGCCAGACGTATCCTCCGTGGCGGGCGATGCGCGTCGTGAGAAAATGCGTCGCGCGGTGGGCTGCGTCGAGAGCGTCGGATCGAAGAACCGCGGCAACATTGGGCTCTGCGGCGGCCGCTGCCTGATGAAAGGCAACGGTCGACAACACGCATCCGATCACGAAGAGACATGGCAACCCAAGACGCATACGAGTTCCTCGTGAGGTGCGGTTTGAGAGGGCACATCGCTCAACGGCGGAGGGCGGTTCCAGCGTCCGTCGACGGCGCCGTTCTCACGTTCGGCGAAGCAAGGCACAAGCGGGTTTGGCGTGCGTGGACCACCGGCTCGGAGTCGGCAAAAGTCTCGTCGCAGGGCGTGGATACGCCCAAACGCTCCTTGAGCTTTCGCCAACCCCTCGCCTCACTGTCGGCTTTCGCCGAATTGTCGCGGCAACTCTGAGTAGCGAGTTCTACCCCGCGGTTGCGGGCCGCTGCGGACGCTCGGGACGCGAGTCGCCGCGACCGCCTTCGCCACCGCGTCCGCCACCTTCACCGCCTCGCCCACCTCCTTCGCCACCACCGCGGCGGAAGAGGTTGGCCATGCCACCGCGAAACTCCTCCTCGGAGACTTTGCCGTCGCTGTTGCTGTCGAGGGTCATCAGCCGGTCAGCCATCGGATTCCCTTCGAGTTCTTTCGCGGTGACCGCGCCGTCACGGTCGGTGTCGAGGCCTGAGAACATTGCGGCAGGATCAAAGCGGTTTGGCTGCCCGCCACCTCCAGGGCCACCACCGAAACCGCCACCACCAGGACCTCGCTGCGGTCCATTGCCACCGCCTGGTCCACCGGCAAGTGGTGCCCCTTCCGGCTCGTCAGGCAGTTCGGCGGCGATCACCTCGTCTCCCTTGTCCATAACGCAGTAGAGATGACCAGAGCTTCGCATGATCAGCCGACCGTCACTGACGGCTGGGCTGCCGCGAAACTCTTCGTTGCTGGCGACCTCATTGACCGCGATCTGCTTGGGCCCATCGGCGGAGAGGGCAAACACAAACATCTGGCCACTGCCGTTGAGCGTGTAGAGCGTGTCGCCAACGACGATCGGCGAAGGGTAGTCGAGCGAACCAAAACGGCCACCAGTGGCGCGAGCCCCTTGCAGCCGCGTCTGGCCAAGACGTTCGCCGGTCGCGGCGTCGACCCGCGTGAGAATGTTGCGGCTCACCAGATAGATGCCGGTGTCGTGCTGCACGGCTGATCCAAAGGCGGTGGTGTCGCTGCCATTCCAAAGCGTGTTGGTCGCCGTGACATCGCCACGGCCGCCCACTTCAATCGCCACGCTTCCACCGCCCCGGCCGGTGAACGCAAATGCCCGCGTGCCATCGAAGATGGCGCTCGCGTAGGCGTGCTCGGCATCAGTCGCCTTGGCAAACCAGCGGAGTTTGCCGGTGGCAGGGTCGAGACCCCACATCTCGCGTGCGACATTCATCACGAGATCCGTGCGGTCGTTGTTGACCGCAATCAGCGTGGGGGTGCCCCACATGCCGTCGAGCCCTTTGGCTTCCTGCCGCCAGACTTCCTTGCCTGTCTCGCCATCAAGCCCGATGAGCGACTGACTCTCCGCTGACGCGGTGATGATCACGATGCCGTCGTGGACGATCGGACTCGACGACGAGCCCCAGCGAGTGGGGTCGGATTCCTTGCCAACCTCGGCCTGCCAGAGTGCCTTGCCATCGAGGTCGAAGGCATGCACGCCGCTCTTGCCAAAGAAGGCGTAGACGCGGCTGCCGTCGGAAACCGGCGTGTGGGAGGCGTAGCCGTGGGCGGTGACGCCGATGCCGGAATAGGGATCCTCAGGAAGGGCAGCCTTCACGTCCGCCTGCCAGAGCTGCTTGCCCGTCTTCAAGTCAACGCAGACGAGGTGACGCACGAGATTCTCAATCACCCCGGGGTCGTCCTGCGAAAGACCGTAGCCTGAGTAACAGGTTACGAACACCTTGTCCCCCACAATGATCGGGCTGGATGCGCCCGGACCGGGGAGCGGCGTTTTCCAGGCAACGTTGGCCTCGGGGGACCATGCCGTGGGCAGCGGCGTGGCACTTTCGCCAACACCAAGCCCGCCCGGGCCACGGAATCTCGACCAGTCGTCTGCGGCGTGGGTGACCGTGGCGACCGAAGCGGTTGCAAGCAACGAGCAGGCGATCAGGATTCTGGCGACGAATCGCATGGGAGACTCCCTGAGGGAAAGCAACGAGCAAGAGGGTGACGAGCGCAACAGAGGTACGAACGCGAGGCGATGGGCTGAGAACACGAGGAGCGGGGCCGTTGTGCGGTGTGAAGCCCTTTCAACGGCCGCAGCCGCTTCAAGTTGCGTGAGGCTACCACCGAGGTGTTGCCTTCGACAACGACAGGTACACCAGCCGCACAGGGGCGAACCTCGCTTTTCAACGTGGGGGCGTGGGGCGTATGGTGGAAAAGGCGATTTGCTGCGGGGCCGGCTCGTTTGATGCGGAGGCACGGCAGAACTGAGGGGTGGAGCGTGATGCGGTTTCTGTTTTTACTGGTCATTCTTGGTGGCCTCGTCGCGGGTGCTGTGGCTGGGTATCGCCCGGCAGTTGAATACATCGAGGCCGCCAATCGACCCACGTTTCGCACCCAAGAAGCCCAGCGGGGGGGTGTGACCGAGGTGATCAACGCGACGGGCACGATCGAGCCCGTCGAATCGGTCCACGTGGGGGCGTTTGTATCGGGCACGATCGTGACGCTCGGGGCCGACTTCAACGATGAGGTGGCGGCCGGAGATCTGCTTGCCGAAATTGATCCGCGGCTCTATGAGTCGAACGTGGCCCGCGATGAGGCGGCCTTGGCAGCCCGCAAAGCAGAGTTGCAGCGGGCCGAGGCGATGCTCGAGCACGCCCGCAAGGATGAAGAGCGGGCCAAGACCACAAAGGCCCGCAGCCCCACCTCGATTCCCGACGCGGAGATCGATCAGGTGACGTTTTCGCGGATCGCCAAGGAAGCCGAGATCGACGTGGCGGAAGCGGCGGTTCGGCAGGCGGAAGCGAACCTCGTGAACTCCAAAGCCAACCTCGACTACACTCGCATCGTTGCGCCGGTGGCCGGGATTGTGATCGATCGCAAGATTGACCGTGGGCAAACCGTGGCGGCCCAGTTCCAAACACCAGAACTGTTTGTGATCGCGCCCGACATGCGGGAGCGGGTGCGGATCTTTGCGGCGGTCGATGAGGCCGACATCGGCCGCATCCGTGCCAGTGGCGAAGAGGGGCGGCCCGTGCGGTTCACCGTCGATGCCTACCCCGGCGAAGTCTTTGCAGGTGAGATCGAGCAGGTGCGGCTCAACTCCGACACGATGCAAAACGTCGTCACCTATCCGGTCGTCCTCACCGCTCCCAACCCAGAGTTAAAACTGCTACCTGGGATGACGGCGGACATCTCCTTTGAAATCGACTCACGCAACAACGTGCTGCGCGTGCCCAACGCGGCGCTGCGATTCTTTCCCAAGCGGGAGCATGTGCGGGAGGCAGATCTGCCGATTCTCGATGGCGAGGAGGTGCTCGCCGACCTCCGTGCATCTTCATCGACACGCCCCGACGCCGACAGCCGAGCCGATGCGGAGGAAGATCGGCGGCGGCATGTGTGGGTTGAAGAGGACGGGCTGCTGCGAGCGGTTTCCGTGGAGACAGGCCTGAGCGACTACCGGGCCACCGAGATTGTGGCTGGGGAGGTCGATGAAGGGCTCGCTCTCGTGGTTGGCGTGCGCGACGACGAATAAGGATTACGAGCGATGTCGACCTTTGTAATCGCCGCCCGAGCGCTGTCGAGGCAACCGCTGCGTGCCGGCCTGACGGTGCTTGGCGTGGTGATCGGCATCGCGGCGGTGACCACGCTCGTGTCGGTGGGCCAGAGCGCGGGGCAGTTGATTCAGGGGCAGTTCGCCGCTCTGGGCACAAATGTGATCGTGGTGATTCCGGGCACGGGAGACCGCTCCGGGGTGCGGCAAGGACCTTTGCCGAGCCTGACAGCGGAGGATGCCGCAGCGATTGCCGAGGAGTGCGAAGGCGTGCTCGCGGTCACGCCTCTGGTGGGGGCGGTGGCGCAGGTGATCTACGGCCGCACCAACTGGAGCCCAAAGGAGATCTACGGTGTGGGCTCCGACTACCTGCTGGTGCGGAACTGGGGCGTGCGTGCGGGGGGGTTCTTCACTGACCGCGATGTGGCGAGTGCTGAGAAGGTGTGTGTGCTTGGGCAGACTGTAGCGGAGCGGCTCTTTCAGACCAGAACCGCTGTGGGAGCGACGGTGCGGATTCGCAACATCCCGCATCGCGTGATTGGGGTGCTCGAGCGGAAAGGCGCCAACATGGTTGGCGCTGATCAAGACGATGTGGTGCTCTTGCCGTACACCAGTGCCCGCAAGCGGCTCATTGGAGCGGGCTTTAAGGACGTGCATGCGATCCTCGTGTCTGGACGCAGTGTCGACACGATGGAATCGACCACCGACGAGATCCGCGGGTTGCTCGCGGACCGGCATCGTATCGCCCCCGGGCAGCCGAACGATTTTCAGGTGCAAAACACAACGGAGATCGCAGCGGCCCTCGGCGTGGTGACGGGGATCATGACGGCGATGCTCGCGTCGATCGCCGGCATCTCGCTCTTGGTGGGCGGCGTGGGCATCATGAACATCATGCTCGTGTCGGTCACCGAACGCACCCGCGAGATCGGGATCCGGATGGCGATGGGGGCCCGCAGCCGCGACATCCTGCGGCAGTTTCTTGCGGAATCGATGCTCCTGGCTGCCACCGGCGGGGTGATCGGCTTTGGGTTGGGCGTAGCCGGTGCGGCCGGTGTCACGCTGGCGATCAACGCCTGGAGCAGCGGCACCGACTGGCCGGTGGTGATCTCGCTTCCCGCCGCCGCGATCGCGATCGTGTTTACTGCGATCGTGGGGATCTTCTTTGGTTACTACCCGGCGTGGCGGGCGAGTCGGCTCGATCCGATTGAGGCCCTCCGCTACGAGTGACGCGCGTTCGCCGGCCCCTTCGCCACCGCGCACCGGTCTGCTCCGGCTTGGGGCGGCAATAGTTTCGTCGCAGAGGCCTTCGGCCTCAAACGCTCCTCAAGCGTTCGCCGGCCCCCTTCGCCTACGCTGGCGGGGATGCGCTGTCTTCGGCTTCGAGCGCCGTCTTGGCGACCGTGAAGTCGGTCGTGTCGGCCACGATCAGGCCGTCGCGGAGCACGATCGTACGGTCGGCATGTCGCGCCACCTGCTGGTCGTGCGTCACCAGCACCACTGTCAGGCTGCGGTCGGCGTTGAGCTTTCGGAGCAGGGCGATCACGTCTGCTCCGGTGCGGGAGTCGAGATTGCCCGTCGGCTCATCCCCCATCAGGATCGACGGTTGGTTGACGAGGGCGCGAGCGATGGCGACCCGCTGCTGCTGCCCGCCGGAAAGTTGCGAGGGGTGGTGATCGAGCCGATCGGCCAGGCCGACTTCGGTGAGGGCCTCCACGGCGCGGCGGCGACGTTCGCGGTTGGAAATGCCGCGGGAATAGACGAGCGGCAGTTCCACATTCTCAAGCGCGGTGGTCCGTGCTAGCAGATTGAAGTTTTGGAACACAAAGCCGAGGTGCGTGTTTCGCAGGGTGGCCCGCTCGTCGGCCCCGGCTCCGGCGATGTCTCGGCCATCGAGTCGGTACGCACCAGACGTGGGGCGGTCGAGGCACCCCAGCGTGTTCATCAGCGTGGACTTGCCGGAGCCCGAGGGCCCTACCAATGCCACAAACTCGCCACGGTCGATGCGAAAGCTCACACCGCGAAGCGCCTCCACGCGGCCGCCCCCGAGGAAGTAGTGCTTACAGAGGTTGTCGACTTCGATGAGCTGCATGCGTGGGCACTGCGGAGCGTTGCCGAGGCTGGCGTGAAGGGTTGACGGCGTGAGAGCAGTCTCGCCATAGGCGTTTTGCCGCGTCAACTCCTGTGGCTTTCGACACAACTCGCTGCGGAAAGCACGGAGGCATAGGTGGCGAGGGTGGCCTCGGTCAGCACGGGGAGCCCCGCTCGCTCGAGCACCGCGATGCGTCCGGCGCGGCTGAGCTCGCACCGCTGTGAATCGTCGGCCAGCAGTTCTCGCAGCACCTTGGCGAGATGTGCCGGATCTTCAGGGGGCACGAGCCGGCCTCCCCCAAGCCGCGCGAGCATCTCCGGAAAGCTGCCGTGGGCCGGGAGCACCACCGGTGTGCCGGCTGCCAACGATTCGAGGGCGAAGAGTCCTTTGGGGTCGCGGTAGGTGGTGGGCACGCAGAGCAGGTCGATGCTCTCGAGAAAGGCGACTTTGTCGGCCCGATTCGGCTCACCGGCATACTCGAAGGCGTCGCTCAAGCCAGCGTCGCGCATCCGCTGAAACTGCTCCTCGGCGTAGTCGCGGCGGTGCGCTCCCAGCCAGCCAGCAATCTTTAAGCGAATGTGGTCCGTGCCAGGCATCGCCTTGAGATGACAGAACGCATCTACCAGAACGTGCAGCCCCTTCTCGGGGGCAAGCCGGGCGAAATAGCCGATTGTCCGCTGCGGCGAGATGGAGATGTGGCGATGGCGGCTCTCTAGGTCAATGGCGGCGAAGTCGGCGGTGTCGATCGTGAGGGGCGTGATTTCAAAACGCTCCCTCGGAATCTCCAGCCGCCGTCCCATCTCTTCCGCGTAGTACGCACTGTTGACGACGAAGCGATCGACGAGCGGCGCGAGCCTCTTCATCTCGCTAATGGCCCGGCCGCGATGTGGCTCCGGGAGCGAGTCAAGAAAGATGTCATCGCCTTGCAGCGTGACCACGATGCGGCAGCCAAGCCGCGCTTTGATGCTGGGAATGCAGCCGCCGATGAGGAGGTTGGTGAAGTGTACGACGTCGGGCGGGGCCTGCGTGGCAAGCCAGGCGGAGAGAGCGTCGATGTCGCGCTTTTGGTGGCCGTGCTCGCCTCGCAGGAGGGATACGGTCAGGGCACCGAGATCGGCGGCATCCGTCTGGATCCCAAACGAAGTGGCAAGCCGAATCAGCCCCGGCCGGTCGAGCCAACTCGTAAGAAACCGCGGCAGCCGAGCAAATCCTGGAATCTTCTCAGCGAAGTACACATTCAGCCCCCCGAGAAAAACACGGGGAATGCTCGCGTCGGGTTCGTCGGTGCGAATCGGCGTGTAGGTGGGGACGAGCTGCACATCGACGCCAGCGGCTCGCAGACCGCGGACGAGCGTGTTGTCGTGGATGCAGCTGCCGCAGTACATGCCAGCGGCGCCGCTGGTGAGGTAGACCACGCGGAGCGGCCGATCAGCGGGCAAACCCGGCGAGGCGGGTAAGCCCGTAGGCGAGGCGGTGCTCATGATCAGCTCGCGGCGAGCGCCTCGTGAATGCGGTGGACAAGCGGCGTGGTGGCTTCATTCTCGCTTCGCATTTTAAACAGCGCGGCCGCCAGGTACCGATCGCGCCATGCGGGAGAGATGGCGTGGAAGTCTTCGAGCACCGCCGAACTGTATTTGTAGTCGTGGGCGTCGTTGCCCTTGAGGAAAATCAGATGCCGGGCGTAGCGGAGCGCGTCGTCTGCGGAGTGGCCTGCCTCAAGGTAGCCAAGCAGCTGCCGCGCGGCCGCGGGGCTGTCTTTGCCAAGCGTGGCAAAGATGTCGTGCAGGGGGTCGTCGCCGGAGCCCTCATCTGCCGGTGCGAGGTCGTCGATCCATCGCGCCGCGAGAGAGCCGCGATCGTTCGCCGCGTCACGAAAACGGGCGACAAAGGCCACATTTTGCAGGAGCAGGAAGCGACGGGTGGTGTCGTCTGAGCATGTCTTCACGCAGTAGTGGATGGCGTTGGTGGTGGTCATGGCGTGGAGCGGCACGATCGCTGGCTGCCGCATCGTGAGTTCGGCCGAGGCGGCGAAGAGCGCGTCAAAGATCGACTGCTGCCCAACGCCCTGCTTGAGCTGCTCGATGCAAAGTGTGGTTGCGTCTGAGGGGGAGACTGTTCGCAAGGCGTGCAGGAGTTCGGTGGTGGCTCCGGAGTCGACGCGGCCCGCTTGCCAGTCCGCAGGAAGGCCGGCGACGAGTTCACGATTGCGGCGACCGTCCCGGTCGGCGTCGAGGTCGGCCTTGGCTGGGTTGCCCTCGCCTTCATGGTTGAGCATCGCGTAGGCGAGGCTGCGGAGCACTGGTTCGGCGGAGGGCCAGCCGATCGTCTGCAGCGTGCGGTAGGCATTGGCGAGGTAAATCACCTTGTGGCCGATGCTGCGGAAGTCGCGGGCGGCAAATTCGGCGAAGAGATCG
Organism: Planctomycetota bacterium; assembly: GCA_029978905.1. Classification (GTDB taxonomy): domain Bacteria; phylum Planctomycetota; class Planctomycetia; order Pirellulales; family UBA1268; genus M30B53. The sequence goes on along the minus strand of JAPOIM010000056.1, from coordinate 15,352 downwards.
AAGGCTGCTGCTGGCGGCATGCTGCGGGCGATCGATGCGGCTGCCACGTCGGCCGCGGATTCATCCCAGGCGTTCATCGCATCGCGGAAACTTCGGGCGGCCTGTGTCGGCGGTGGCAGTGCTCCCTCGTCGACTGCCGCCATCGTCCAGTTGCCCTCCTGGGTGTCGCGAGCCTGCGATGCCTTGAAAGCATCAACCGCCCACAGCATCGGAAGCCATCGGTCCGTGTCGGGCGAGGCGAGGCTCGCGAGGTGCGCGGAGTTGACGACGAGGACGGCATGAAATTTGAATCCGACCGAAGGACGAGGTTGGATGTTGCGGATGCCAGCGAGGAGCAGGGCGGTCAGCAGTTCGCGGTAGGTCAGGGTGTTGCCAGCAATTCGCGTGGCCACCTCTTCGATCACGCGGTTTCGCGGTGTGTCCTCCAGCAGACGGACCGCCGGTTCGATCGATGCATCGAAGCGAACGCTTCCCGCTGGGATCGCGGCTTCGGCGGCCGAGACGCGGCCGAGCCGGTCCAGACCGCTGTGAGCGAGGAGCCAGGGCGTGGCGGTGGCTGCGACTCCGGCCGCGGCGGAGCGTTTGAGAAAGGCCCGCCGAACTGGGGTGGAGTGAGTGTGTGGGGGCATGGCCAGGGCTCCGGTCAAGATGAAGTGGTGGGAGAAACTCCCGAGTATTCTGAATGAGGCTCGCGCGTTTGTCGAAACGCGATTGGGCTGTACGTGAGGCCCACAGTGGCCGAACCCACCACAATGGCGAGCGTCGCGAGCCGCCGATAGTTGCTCACCGCGAATCTCCGCCGGTGCTGTTCCTCCGCTGCGATGACTCGTCGTCGTTCCACACGGTGACTTCTGTGGCTCCGCTGCGGGCGTTGCCGTTGTTCTGGAAGACGATGCGTAGTTTGTTGCTCGTCGTTGGTGCAAATCTGGCCGTATTCCATTGACTCCCAGCTGGTTTCTCGGGGGATTGTTCCACGCCCGATACCGCTGTCCATTGGCCGGCCGACCAGGTTTGAATCTCGTACGACAATGGAGCCTGAACGCCACCACGGTCATCGTAGAGAGCGATTTCCACCCGGCGACATTCGATTTCCTTGCCAAAATCAATCTGCAGCCAGTCGGAGGCGTTCGCCGATCCGTAACTCGTCCAGCGATTGGTGGGCGACGGTTGGAAATTGGTCACGCCATCTATGGCCGACTGAGGAAGGCCACCGTAGATGTCGTGATGGCTGCACGTTGCCTTCGGGAACTCGCTCAATCCGTCATTGAATGCCAAGTTCCCAGGCCGAGCTGGAAGGCGACGCAAGGGCAGCACAGCGTCGCCCCAGGCCTCCAGTTCTGTGAGACCAGATCGAAATCCATTCGCATGCGTCAGCGTGACTTTAAATCTCTGGAACGTCAGCGGTGCAAAGTGGAAAGAATGAGGTCGATGGCCATTCGGAGCTGGAACTTCATGTGTCACGTTGATGGGGTACCACTTGTCATCCCGCCAGTGATGGAGCTCGATCTTCTGAGGACTCCGAATCAGTGAGTTCGAAATGTCGCGATCATCAAGCGTGAGAGCCCGAATCGTGTGAATCGTTCGTGACGTGCCGAAGTCAACTTCGATCGCATCAACCGCGTTCGGCGAACCTTCGCAGGTCCAGCGATTGGGTGGATCCTTGAGGTACCAATAGTTGCCGTCGTTCAGCTTCGACGCCGAACTGCCACTGGCCGTGTACGTCGTTGTCAGTCGCGGATAGTAGGTGCCGTCGTTGTTGACAGCAAAGTTGGTCGGCACAAGGTTCGTCTTCTCGCTGGAAACGCCGGGAACCGCCCCATCAATCTCGATGCGCCGGACCGACTCGGCGGTATGCACCTTGCTGCCATCCACGAGCACGTGCAGGCCTGGCCCCATGCCATACCGTTCGCCCGACTTGTCCCACGCAACTGAAACCAGGTGGCCGCGATACGGGACGTCGTCGAGTGCGAAATACTCCCATTCGGCTGGAGCGAGCGGGTGAATATGCAGTGTGTCGTCGTCACGAGGCACAAGGCCGATCAAGCCGGTAATGACCAGGTCGGTGTAGCCGGAATGCAGGTAGTGTTCGGAATGGTTGTAGCCGTCGTAGCCCTCGAAGGAGCCCGTGTCCGGATGCAGGGCTTCGGCCAGATACGGCTGGCCGTCTTTGCGGTGAGACTGTGCGTAGATATGCAAGGTCGCAACGTAGTCCGCAGGCGTAAGCACGGTGCCGTCGTTTTGGAGCAGCTTCGCGAGCGCCTTCAAGGTCTGTGTCGTTGCGTAGGGCCACGACTGCCCACTCCACCAACAGCAGTGGTTGGTGATGAGGAACATCGGATCGTTGCGTTCGACAAACGATGGACCAAAGTCGGCGTAAAAACCGTCTCGATCCATCAGTTTCTTCCAGGCGACATCGTAGTGGTGCTCGCCCTTGACGACGTCGAACTGCCACGGCACGTAGCCAATTAACTCACGGCCGTGCGGGTCGCCTGCGTACTGGCCGCTTTCGTAAGTTCTCGTCAGTGCCCTCAGCGTGAAGCCGTCACGCTGTTCGTCGTTCTTGAGCACAGGGAAGAAGAACTGTCGTTTTGGGTCCCACATCAGCTCGAGCATTTTCGCTTTGAGTGCAGCGGCTTTGCCGGCAAACTCTCGTGCCGTATCCGGCTGCTCGGCGAGCGCTGCGATTCGTGAAATCGCTTGCGCATCCGCGTACATGTAGGCATTGAAAGAAGGCCGATAGCTGGGCGCCCCTCGCAAAATATCCTGCGTCTGCCGACTGTTGATGTTGAACTCCATGCCGTCGTCGTGGCCTGTTTGCCAAAACAGTCCGACTTCGGGGACGTAGTGTCGCTGTTCCCAGCCCCGGTAGTTGGCGATGAGATCTGGCAGCAGATCAATCAGGAAATCTTTGTTGGGATGGACCAGATCGATCGCCCACGCGGAGTCGGCCAGCCATGTCGAGTAATTTCGTGGCTGAGCGCCTGGCGTTCGGAACCAGTACTTGGTGTAGTCGTTCACGATTCGCGGTGAACGCAACCAGCGTGCTTCGTACAGTTGATGGCCTGCTGGGCAGGAGATCGCGCCGTAAGCACCCGACCAGAACGGTCGGTCTATGAACTCGGTGAAGGAGTATCCGCTGTTGGGGGAACCGTAGGTCAGGTGCTTGGTCAGCAAATCCCAGCGGTAGTAGTACGTCGTCTGAATTTCCGCATCCGGACACTCAAAAAACGGTATCTGCTGTGTGTACCAGTCGAAGTCGCGGTTGTCCCACCACGCCTGATGTTCGAGCAGTTTTTGCTTGTCAAGTACCTGCGCGTGCGTGAGGGAGGAGCCGGCCAAGCCAAGGAAAACGAGTGTCAAAAAGACGACGTTTCGCATGATTCTTCTCATCGGTGCTGGATCTTCGCAGTCGATCGCTCCCTCACTTGTACGGGCCGCTCTCCTCACTCTATCAAGTCAGCCGCGCGGCAAAATCGTGCGAGTGCACGACGACCGGGCTATCCTCTCAGCCGCAAGCACGTGAATTGAAAGGCGAAACCATGAGGTTCCCGCGAGTCAGTCTGCAGATGTTCCTCGCCGTGCTGCCGTCATTGCTGCACGCGGCCGATGCGCCGACACCCACGTCCCGTCCCAACATCCTGCTGATCTACACGGATGACCACGGTTGGGCAGACATGGGGCTCCAAGGCAGCGATCCGGATATCCAGACACCCCATCTTGATCAACTGGCTAGGGACGGAGTGCGATTCACGCGGGGGTATGTGACGGCTCCCCAGTGCGTGCCGTCGCGAGCTGGAGTCATCACGGGGCGCTACCAGCAGCGATTCGGTGTCGAGGACAACAACAAAGGTCCTTTGCCACTTAATGAGTTGACGATCGCTGAGCGGCTGAAACCGGCTGGCTACACCAGCGGCTGGGTGGGCAAGAGCCATCTCGATATCAGGAGCGGGAAGGGCCTCTCAAAGCTGTCCCGTATTCAGCGAGATCACCTCCCGCATCATCAGGGTTTTGACGAGTACTTCCGTGGCGAGATGCATGAATACTTTGCCTCGCACGGCCTCGACGGAACACCCTACGAAGACGCACCGCGGTTGGTGAAAGACAGTCGCTTTCGCGTGAGCGTGCAGACCGAAGCCGCTCTGTCTTTTCTTGATCGCCGTGCCGCCACGCCCGGCCAACCCTGGTTCCTCTACCTCGCCTGGTACGCGCCACACGTGCCTCTTGAGTCGCCCGAGCCGTGGTTTTCTCAGACGCCCGCCCGCCTGCCCAAGGAGCGCCGCCAGGCCCTCGCCATGATGGCCGCCATGGATGACGGCCTGGGACGTCTCCGCGCGAAACTGCAAGCGATGGGGGTCGACCAGAACACCCTGATCTTCTTCATTGGAGACAACGGCGCACCGCTGAAAGAAGGAGCCTGGAACGGGTCGCTGAACCTCCCTTTGATTGGTGAGAAAGGAATGCTGACCGACGGAGGCGTACGAGTGCCATTCGTGGCTGCCTGGCCAGGCAGGATTCCAGCGGGGCAGGTGTATGAGCACCCGGTCAGTTCACTCGACGTTGCCGCGACGGCGGTCGCCCTTTCGCACCAGCCCCAGGAGACGCATCTCGATGGCGTGAACTTGATGCCGTACCTCACGGGTGAAAACCTGGATCCACCGCACGACACGCTGTTCTGGCGGTGGCGTTCGCAGGCTGCGGCACTGGAGTTTCCGTGGAAACTCATTCAGCTCGGCGAGAGCGAGCGTTACCTGTTTAACGTCACCCTGCCGGATGGGGAACTCACGAACCTTCTGGCCAGCCAGCCTGAGATTGCCTCGCGACTGGAAGCGAAGCTGAGTTCGTGGAGCTCTTCCCTGCAGCCTCCCGGCCCTCCTGAGAAAAACAATGCGCAGGATACGATGTTCTTCGCAGCGCACGTGGAAAAGACGATCGAGCGTGCCACGAAACGTCTCTCCTCGGGCGATCTGACGGGCAAGCGACCCTCCCCGGATGTACGCGTTCAGGGATGGCTCGGCCGCAACGGAATGCTCGACCTGAAAAACGGGGCGTTAGCCTTCACCCCCGATGCTGTTCGTCCCGGCAACGCTCCGGCCTTTCTCACGCACTCCCAACTCGATCTTCCTGGTCCCGTGACGGCCGTTTTGAAACTACGGTCAACCGACTTTGCGAGTGGGCAGGCTAGCATCACCTGGCGGACCAAGGCAGGCAGCTTCGAGCCCCACCAAGCAGTCTCGTGTCGTTGGCCCGCGAGTGCCGACTGGCAGGAAGTCCGCGTGACCTTGCCGGAGCGAGCTCGCATTCTCCATCTCCGCATCATTCTTCCTGCGGGGGCGGCAGGAATAGAAATCCAGTCGATCGAGCTGCGCAGCCAAAACGCCGAGCCGCAAGCCTTTCGTTTCGACCGTTGATGACAGGCCGCCGACGGCCCCGCGGGCTCTCCGTTTACCCCTGCGCAAAGCGGGGGGCGACGCAGCGCACGGCACCTTGGTAAGATGCGGCCCGCGGGGGATGCGGACGGGAACGATCCTGTGTGTTCCCCGTTTGAAGTGCTCGAACTGCTTTCTTCGCTTGGAGATTGATCTGATGACACGCACCTGCTCGGTCTACGGGTTCGCCGCCCTGTTGGTTGCTTTGGCCACATCCGCGGAGGCTGCAAACCTCTGGGGGCTCAAGCAGGGCCACGCCGACCTCGCCTCGGCCACGACGCTGGCGATGGGGCCAGACGACATCCTCTTTGTTGGTGACGCCAAAGGCGCAAGCGTGTTTGCGATCGCCACCGGAGATACCGAGGGAGATCCCGCCTCGGCGTCGATTCACATCCATGACGTGCCCAAGGCGGTGGCTGCGGCGCTCGGTGCGGGCGAAGCCGTCGTGAATGATCTCGCTGTCAACCCGCGTACCGGCACGGCATTCCTCGCAGCGACGGTTGATGGCCATCCTGCGATTGTGAAGGTCGATGGCACCGGCAAGATCTCCAGGGTCGCCCTTGAGTCGATTGGGTTCTCCAAGGCCGTGCTCGGCGATGCACCCGCTGATGAGGTGGTGGGCGAAGGGCCGCGTGCCCGCAACCGCCGTGACGATTCGATCACCGACCTCGCCTTTTTTGAAAACAAGTTGCTTGTGTCGGGGCTGCGAAGTGCCCTCGCGTCTTCAACGGTCCGCGAATTGGCGTTCCCGTTTGCTGAATGGGATGACGGTGTGGCGGTGGAGATCTACCACGCAGCACACGGTCGCGATGAAGACAACGCGGCCATGCGGACGTTTGTGCCACTCTCGATCGATGGGCAGCCTACGATTGTGGCGGCGTATGTCTGCACGCCGCTGGTCAAGATTCCCGTCAAGTCGCTCAGCGAGTCTGGCGAGCGGGTGCGGGGGACGACCGTGGCCGAGCTTGGGAATCGCAATCGGCCGCTCGACATGGTGTCGTACGAGAAGGATGGCGTGGGGTACCTGCTGCTGAGCAACTCCGCCCGTGGTGTGATGAAGATTCCAACGGCAGGCTTGGAAAGCGCCGAAGAGCTCAGTGAGCCAGTGCAGGGTGGCGGCACGGCCGGTCAGGGCTTTGAGCAGGTCGAGTCGTTGCAAGGCGTATTGCAGATGGATCGTCTCAACAACGAGATGGTGCTCGTGCTCGTTGAGGCGGATGGCCGTCAGGACCTGATGTCTGAGATGCTGCCGTGACCGACGGGGGCTTCAGCCGAAGGGGCCCGTGGTTGATGTTGTAAAACTCGCTGGTCGGGGGATGCCGAGTGATCCCTCGACCAGTTTTTTTAAGATGTGGATCTGGGCGAGGCATGCAGCATGGATGAACCGATGCGCTATCAGGGTGCCTTTGGGGTTGTTGCTTTCCTCGCAGTGCTCTGGCTGATGTCGGAGAACCGCCGCGCGATCTCATGGAGGACGGCACTTGGGGGGCTCCTGCTGCAAGCAGGGCTCGGTTTCCTCCTGCTGCGGAGCGACACGGGGCGGGCGGTGCTCGACGGTGCGGCCGCATGGGTCAATGCCGTGCTCGCGTGCGCGACTGTGGGTGCAGAGTTTCTCTTTGGTGAACAGCTCACGCGGGCAGATGGGCCGGTGGGATTCGTGTTTGCCACGCAGGTATTACCCGCCATCATCTTTGTCGCCGCCCTGTTTGCCGTGCTCTATCATCTCGGCGTGATGCAGCGCGTGGTGCAGGTGGTGGCCAGGCTGACCGCGGGTGTGTTGGGGTCGAGCGGGGCGGAGTCGCTCAATGCCGCGGCGTCGATCTTCCTCGGGCAGACTGAGGCTCCACTCACGATCCGACCGTACCTCGCGAGGCTCACCCGGTCAGAGCTGATGGTGGTGATGGTCAGCGGCATGGGGCTCGTGTCGGGTGGGATGCTCGCGGCCTACATTGGGTTTGTGGGAGGGGGCAATGAGGCGTTGCGTGCGTCGGCATCACGGCATCTCTTGACTGCCATTTTGATGACGTTCCCCGCGACGATCTCCCTCGCCAAAATCGTGGTGCCGGAAACCGACGAGCCGGAGACGCGCGGGCGGTTTCGTGCCGATGCGTCGGTGCGCGATGCCAACATCATTGACGCGGCCGCTCGCGGGACGCGCGACGGGCTTTTGCTCGCGGTGAACGTGGGGGCAATCCTGATCGCATTTCTGGGATTAATCGCGCTGGTGAACATGGGTCTTGGATGGCTCGGTGGCTGGCTTGCCGATCCGGACTTCTCGGTGGAGAAGATCCTGGGGTGGGTGTTGGCTCCGGTGGCGTGGCTGATTGGCGTTCCTTGGAATGAGTGCGGCAGCGTCGGTGGGCTGCTCGGCATCCGCACGGTCACCAACGAGGTGGTGGCCTATCAGGAGCTTGGGAAGTTTGTCCGAGGTGGAGCGCTGAGCGAACGGGCCGTGATGCTCACGACGATTGCGATGTGCAGTTTTGCCAACCTCGCGAGTATTGGGATTCAGGTGGGGGGCATTGGTGCCCTCGTGCCCGAACGGCGACAGGATCTCGCGAGGCTCGGCTTCAAGGCGTTGATCGTGGCAACCTTGGCCACCGCGCTCTCCGCGGCGATCGCGGGGCTGCTGGTGTGACTCGCTCGATCTCCTTGCGTGAATGTCGCTGGGGAAACGCCTCGGCACCCCAGTCGCAAGGTTAGGCGAGAAAGCTGGACACCGAAGCAAGAAACTCTGACGGGGCCTCCGCGTGCACCCAATGTCCCGCCCCAGGAATCGTTTCAATCCGCGCGGAGGGAAAGAGCCGATGGATCTCAGCGTGGTGCTCGGGCTGCACATACGGTGAGCGACCGCCAGCGACAAACAGCGTCGGCTTCTCAAATCGCGCGCCATCCGGAAACGACGGAAAGCTAAGGATGCTCTCAAAGTTGCGGTCGAGCGCGGCCAGATTCACCCCCCACGTGAGCCCCTCGGGGCCACTGAGTAGGTTTAAAGCCAAGAAGTCGCGGACTCCCGCCGACGGCACGGCCTCTGCCATCGATGCCTTTGCCTCCGAACGCGTGCGGATCGACTCCAACGGCACATCCTGCATGGCCTGCAGCACGGCTCGTGTGTTGGCGGTCGAACGAACCGGGGCGATGTCGACCACGATCAGCCGTTCCACCAACTCAGGGCGCGTGAGCGCAAGGGTCATCGCTGCCTTGCCCCCCATGCTGTGGCCGAGCACTGCGACCGGGCCAACGCCGAGCGACTCCAAAAGCGCAGCCACGTCGGAGGCCATCGACGGGTAGTCGTGAAGAGCATCCCACGGGCTCTCGCCATGATTGCGAAGGTCGACCGTGATCACTCGCCGTGTCTCGGAGAGGGCACGAGCCATCGACGTCCAGTTGCGTTTGGAGCCAAACAGCCCCGGCAGAATCACCAGCGTGGGACCTTCACCCACCTCGCTGAAAGAAAGTGCAAGCGACACCACGAACCTCCAGAACCTTGAGCATGCCGCTCCCGCGAGCCGGTCGCATCAGAACATACTGCATCACGGTCTTTCCTGAGGTCGTCGTGAGCACCGCTCCGGCCTGCCGGCGGTGAAAGTCTCGTCGCCGGACACGAGGCGTGTCCGAACACTCCTCGAGCTTTCCCCGACCGTCAGGCCTCCGCTCGTTGTACGCGGTGCGCGCGAGGGCTGGTGGCAGTGATGACAGGGAGATGAGGGGCGGGTCTACTGGTTGGAGTGTGTGCGCGGGTGGACGCCGTTCTTTGGTAGCAGGGCAGGGCGAGCAGATGAAACAGGGTGATGTACGGGCTTGGATGATCGTGGCTGTGTGCCTGGCGGGGCTCTTGGGGGGCCGCGGGGGAGACGCTGCGGAGGAGACGCCGCTCTTTGCGTATGTCGGCACGTTCAGCTCGCCGCTCGGTGACGTGTTGCCGACACAGGTCGATTTGCCACCTGGCAACGGACGCGGCATTCACTGTTTTCAAGTCGATCGGCAGACCGGTGGGCTCGAGAGCCTTGGCACGGTGGACCTGGGAACGAGCCCGAGCAGCTTGGTGGTCAATGCCGCGGGCACGCGGATGTATTCGGCGAATGAGACGGACCGCGTTGGGGAAGACGGCCAAGGTACCGTGAGCAGTTTTGCGATTGACCGAAAAACTGGGCAGCTCACGCTTCTCAACACCGTGCCGTCCGGAGCGGCCGGGCCAACCTACGTGAGCCTGCATCCTCAAGGTGGGCATCTTCTCGTGGCCAACTACTTCGGGGGTGCGGTGGCGGTGCTCCCTATCGATGGCGACGGTCACCTCAAGCCCGCGTCGGATGTGAAAACGCCGCAGGGAGAGATCGGCCCAACGACGGCGACCAACGCCCCGCCGGGCAGTTTCGCCTTCAGCGGTCACGATCGCACACACGCCCACATGGTGGAGGCGACCCCCGATGGCCGGTTCGTGTTTCACGTTGATCTGGGGCTCGACCGGATCTTTGTGTGGGCGTTTGACGCGTCGTCGGGAACGCTTGAGCCGGCCGAGCAGCCGTGGGTGCAGGTGCCGCCAGGGGATGGCCCGCGTCACTTCGACCTTCATCCCAACGGACGCTGGTTCTATTCGATTCAGGAAGAAGGAGCGACGGTCACGCTGTTCGACTTCGATCCTCAGGAGGGCACGCTGAGCGCTCGACGCAGCTGGCCGACGCTGCCTGAAGGCTTTGCCGGGAGTGTGTTTTGTTCCGAGATTCTCATCGATGCCCAAGGCCGGCATCTCTACGCAGGCAATCGATTGCACGACAGCATCGCGGTCTTTGCGATCGGCGACGATGGTGAGTTGACCTATCGCGGCGAGCAGTGGAGCCGAGGGAACTATCCGCGAAGTTTCAACCTCGACCCCTCGGGGCGGTTCCTCTATTGCTGCAATCAGCGGAGCGATAACGTGGCTGTGTTTGCGGTCGACGCTGGTAGCGGGCAGCCGCGGTTCACCGGTCAGTTCGTGCCCGTGGGCAATCCGTCGTGCATCGTCTTTCTTGAGCCGCAGCCTTAGCGAGACCGATGGGTTGCAAGAAAGCGCACGTGGCGAGCAAAGGAAATGGCATGACAGCGTCCGACGCGGGCTGGCGATTCGATAACACCTATGCACGGCTTCCTGAGCAGCTCGCGACACGTGTCGAACCGGGGCCAGTGAGGGCGCCGCGGATGGTGGTCTTCAATGGCGCCCTTGCGGAGCAGCTCGGCCTTGCGGGGTCGCTCCACGACGCCGCGGCGATCTTCGCCGGGAATGCGCTGCCGCACGGTGCGGAGCCGATTGCCCAGGCGTATGCAGGGCATCAGTTTGGGCATTTCACCAACCTCGGCGACGGCCGAGCGATCCTCTTGGGCGAGCAGCTCACGCCAACGGAGGAACGCTTTGACATTCAACTGAAAGGTTCCGGCCGCACCCGCTACTCCCGCAGTGGCGATGGGCGTGCCGCCCTGGGCCCGATGCTTCGCGAGTATCTGATCAGTGAGGCGATGCACGGCCTTGGCATCCCGACCACCAGAAGCCTCGCGGTAGCCGCGACTGGGGACGTGGTGATGCGAGAAAAGCCGCTGCCGGGGGCCATCCTCACACGCGTGGCGAAGAGCCATGTCCGTGTCGGCACCTTCCAACTGGCAGCGGCCCTCGGCGATCGAACGCTGCAGGAGACGTTGCTGAACTACGTGATCGCGCGGCACGATCCAGAACTTGCCGACGTGTCCGAGCCGGCAGTGGCTCTGCTTGAGGCCGTCGCTGAGCGGCAGGCGTCTCTCGTGGCTCGGTGGATGCTTGTTGGCTTTGTGCACGGCGTCATGAACACCGACAACATGGCCATCTCCGGCGAGACGATCGACTACGGCCCGTGCGCGTTTCTCGATGTCTACGATCCTGCCACGGTGTTTAGTTCGATCGATCAGCAGGGGAGGTATGCCTACGCCAACCAGCCTGCCATCGCGCAGTGGAACCTGGCCCGGCTCGCGGAAAGCCTGCTGCCGCTGGTGGACGGCGACGAGCAGCAGGCCGTGGATCGCGTGCGGGGTGTGCTTGAGCGGTTCGCCGAGCGCTACAAGACCCATTACGCCGCTGGTGCAGCAGCAAAACTCGGCCTCGCCGAAGTTCGGGAGGGAGACGAGGCGCTCTTCCGTTCCCTCCTGACGCAGATGCACGAAGCCCACGCTGACTTTACGGCCACCTTCGCAGCGTTGCCTCGGCTGCTCGAAGAGGCCGGGCCTACGTCGTGCCTCCCTCCGGGATTCACGCCCACGTGGCGGGAGGCGTGGTTGCGGCGGCTCGCCGACGAGGGAGCGCAGCAGGAGGCAGCGAAAGGCCGGATGCGGTTGGCAAATCCGCTGGTGATCCCCCGAAACCACCACGTCGAGGAGGCGCTCGCAGCGGCCGAAATTGGGGAGATGCAGCCGTTTCACCGACTTCTGGCGGCGGTTTCTCAGCCCTTCCAGCAGTCGGCCGACCATGCCGCGTATCGATTAGGGCCGCCGGCGGGCAGTGGACCGTACCGAACATTTTGCGGCACGTGATGCCGTCGTTAGAGTGTGGCCACACGGCCCGCTCGTTTCCTCCCGTGAACCCGGAGATTTGGCATGAACCTTCTCAACACGAAGACGTTTGAGCGACCGGATGAACATCGTCGTCGGCTGCTGCGGTTGGCAGCGATGGGTAGTGTCTTTGCGACACACTCCGGGGCCTTCGCCGAGGAACTCACGCGAACCTTCGCGCAAACCGAGGGCCCGTTTTTCCCAGACAACCTGCCACTCGATACCGACAACGACCTCCTGATCATCAACGACGCCCTCGACCCCTCAGTGGGCGAGGTGACCTGGCTCTCGGGGCGTGTGCTCGACACCAGCGGCACACCGCTGCGAAACGTGCTGGTCGAGATCTGGCAGTGCGACGCAAACGGTGCCTACCTCCACAGTGGCTCAGGGAATGCCGACAACCGAGACGCGAACTTCCAGGGCTATGGGCGGTTCGTGACCGGGCTTGAGGGGAGCTACGGCTTTCGTACGATCAAGCCCGTGCCGTATCCCGGCCGTACGCCGCACATCCACTTCAAGCTCAGCCGGGGCGGCCAGCACCTGTTGACGACGCAGTGCTACATCAATGGTCACGCCCAGAATGACCGCGACGGCATCTACCAGCGGATTCCAGACGACGGCCGGCGAGCCAGTGTGACGGTGGATTTCACGCCGGTGGAAGGCTCACGAATCGGCGAACTCGCGGCAGGGTTCGACATTGTGGTGGGACTCACTCCGGAAGATGCCTGATGGCTTCCGCGGAGGCCTGGGTCTCGCCATCGATCAAGGCAAAGCGTGGCACCGGCACACCCTCCACAATGACGGTTTCTGAGAACATGGCGACCGGCCGAACCCACAGGCCGCGTTCGCCATACTCCTGTTGGTAGACGACAAGCTCCTCAAGCGTTTCGCTGTGCCGGGCGATCCCGACGACGGTGTATTCGCGTCCTTTGTAGTGTCGATAGCGGCCCGGGCAGACTGCTGGCATGGTGCCTCTCGTTCGTGGATGGTGAAATCGCCGCGTGTTGAGGTTGCGTGGGGCAGATTGGAAGATACCGCCACGTTGCATAGGCTGGCGAGTGGTGGGGCGCACTCTGTCGCGACAAGCTTCGCTCCCTTGGTCCGTTCACCGACCGAAGTGCGTTCATGCTCCTCCGACTGATTGCCGGCGACCTTCCGGAACTTGCGAAGGACGCCCTTGGCGAGTTTTGCCGGCGCTCTCGGCTGGGGGGAATCGTGCCGCTCAAAATCGGCCTCACGCGTGCGCACCTGGTTTCTGACCCAGCGCTGATCCGGCACGTGTTGCTTGAAAATGCAAGCAATTACGATAAGCACACGCCCGCCTACGACGCCGTGCGGGTGGTGCTTGGCAACGGCATGTTTACCAGCAGCGGCAGTTTCTGGAAGCGACAACGGCGGATTGCCTCCCCTGCCTTCCACGGCGAGAGCGTGAAGCGGTTCGCCCCGATCCTCGTGCGGCTGGCGAACGAGTGCGCCGACGCGTGGCAGGAGGCTGCTGAGGCAGGCCGGCCGGTCGACGTGTGCAGCGACATGATGAAGATCACGCTCCGCGGCGTGGCCGATACGCTTTTTGGTGACGATATGGCGGCGAGTGCGGATGAGATCAACCGCGTCTTTCCGACGATTCTTGCCTGCCTTGCGGCGCGGGTTTCCTCCCCTGTGCGACCACCCTTGTGGATGCCGACGAAGAACAACCGGAACCTCCGCCCTGCGCTCGCGGCGCTCGATGCGATCGTGTGGGAACTCATCGCCACGAAACGTCGGCGGATTGCCGATGGCAGTGCCAAAGACGACGACCACGCCGACCTGCTGACGATCCTCATGCGCGCTCGCGATGAGGAAACGGGTGAATCGATGAGCGATGCCCAACTGCGCGACGAAGTGATGACGCTGATGATCGCGGGGCACGAGACCACGGCGAATGCCCTCTCGTGGCTGTGGGTGCTGCTGGATCGTCATCCCGAGGAGCAGGAGCGATTGCGGGCGGAGCTCAAAGACGTGACGGGCGGGCACGCGCCCACGATCGACGACGTGCCCAAACTCGCGCGTCTCAAGGCTGTCATCCAAGAAACGCTCAGGCTTTATCCCCCCGTGTGGATGTTTGATCGTCGGGCGATTGGGCCAGATATCCTCGGCGGCACGGCAGTGAAGAAGGGGGAGTTGGTGATCTTCTGTCCCTATGCGATCCACCGCCTGCCGGAGCTGTGGCGCGACGGCGAGGTTTTTCGGCCAGAGCGGTTTGAGGCCGGTCACGAAGAGCAGAAGAACAAGTTTGCGTATCTACCGTTTGGGGCGGGGCCGCGGATCTGCCTTGGGGCGAGTTTTGCGATGATCGAATCGCAGATCCTGATGGGCACGCTGCTGTCGAGATTTCGTGGACGCCTCGCGGACCTCGCTGAGATCAGGCCTCAGCCCCGTGTGACGCTGCGAACGTCTCGGGCCGTGAACCTGCAGCTCGAAGTGGCCCCGCTCGCGTGAGGCTCAGCTGTCCGTGCCGCTGTCTGGCGTGGCGGGCGCGTCGAAAAACTGTTCCATCAGGTCGGCTCCCAGCCGCATCACCCACCACTCGCCAAGCAGTTCGGGCTCAAAGCCATGGGCCGCGGGCTGGCTGGGGGCAGGATCTTCGGTCAGCGGAGGGGACTGGTCACCAGGCGACGCCGCGGGCAGCGCCATCTTGCTGAGCCCCCACAGGGCCATCAGTTCGGCGGCTACGAACGGGCTTGGTTCTCCCAGCACCCACAGTTCGATCGGTGCCCGCAGGTCGTCGGACTCGATCGGGAGATCCGGCACGTCGCTGTCGACGACATGCGATCGGATTTCCAAATAGACCGGCGTGGTGCTCATCTTCCGCACGCGTTCGGTACCGTTGGGGGCGACAATCGCGAGCGTGGCTTTCCAGGGGAGCCTTCGGTTGAGGCTGCTGACGAGGTCGTCGGTCTGGTCATTGAAGGCTTCGAGCACCTCCGCCTTCACCTGGTTAAGCGAGACCGTGTTGGCTACCGGTTGGGTTTTCTCTATTTGGGGCATTGCGATGCGACGGACCACGCGGCCACGCACGCCGGGGGGCGTGCCGAGGCCAGCGAGTGACGAAGTGAAGTCGCAGTCGATTGCGGTGTCGCTGGCATGAAAGCCGCTGGCATCGAACATGATGTCGCGACGCACGTCGAACGTCGCCTCGCCTTTCGTCCTCGCCCGAACGGGGCCTTTGGTGGCCACGGTGTCAGTGCTGGTATGGCCCTGGAAGTGCATCGTGAAGCTTGGGGATGCGGGGTCGCTCCCCTCCACCACGCGAGGGGCGCCATTGGTCACCGCGGTACCGTGCACGTGGGCGCCAAACAGGCAGCGGTCCACCGGGTTGACCTGGGCCGCCACCTGAG